>CAYQVB010000034.1:0-67443 GCA_964420925.1 uncultured Ectothiorhodospiraceae bacterium
TCTTGATCGAAGCCCCGGTAAACGGCGGCCGTAACTATAACGGTCCTAAGGTAGCGAAATTCCTTGTCGGGTAAGTTCCGACCTGCACGAATGGCGTAACGATGGCCACGCTGTCTCCACCAGAGACTCAGTGAAATTGAATTCGCTGTGAAGATGCAGTGTACCCGCGGCAAGACGGAAAGACCCCGTGAACCTTTACTACAGCTTTACACTGAATCTTGAACATGCTTGTGTAGCATAGGTGGGAGGCTTTGAAGCGAGGACGCCAGTTTTCGTGGAGCCACCGTTGAAATACCACCCTGGTATGTTTGGGGTTCTAACCCAGGCCCGTGATCCGGGTCGGGGACAGTGTATGGTGGGTAGTTTGACTGGGGCGGTCTCCTCCCAAAGAGTAACGGAGGAGCACGAAGGTACCCTCAGCGCGGTCGGAAATCGCGCAACGAGTGTAAAGGCAAAAGGGTGCTTGACTGCGAGACGGACTGGTCGAGCAGGTGCGAAAGCAGGTCTTAGTGATCCGGTGGTTCTGTATGGAAGGGCCATCGCTAATCGGACAAAAGGTACTCCGGGGATAACAGGCTGATACCGCCCAAGAGTTCATATCGACGGCGGTGTTTGGCACCTCGATGTCGACTCATCACATCCTGGGGCTGTAGCCGGTCCCAAGGGTATGGCTGTTCGCCATTTAAAGTGGTACGTGAGTTGGGTTTAGAACGTCGTGAGACAGTTCGGTCCCTATCTGCCGTGGGCGTTGGAGATTTGAGGGGAGCTGCTCCTAGTACGAGAGGACCGGAGTGGACGTACCTCTGGTGTTCCGGTTGTCACGCCAGTGGCACTGCCGGGTAGCTAAGTACGGAAGGGATAACCGCTGAAAGCATCTAAGCGGGAAGCCCCCCCCAAGATGAGGTCTCCCCGGACCCTCGAGGTCCCTGAAGGGCCGTCGAAGACTACGACGTTGATAGGCCGGGTGTGGAAGCGCAGCAATGCGTGCAGCTAACCGGTACTAATTGCCCGTGAGGCTTGACCATATAACCCCTAGCGGTCTGAATCGAAACTCGATTGCAGATCGAGTGCGACGCAGAATCCACGGACAATGAGGGCCGGCATGTTTGCCGGTGGGCGGCCGGCCCTCGTTACCGCTTTGCCTGGCGGCCATAGCGAGCGGGAACCACCCGAATCCATCCCGAACTCGGTAGTGAAGACGCTCAGCGCCGATGATAGTGTGGGGTCTCCCCATGTGAAAGTAGGTCACTGCCAGGCATCTATTGCGAGCCCCGGTACCGGAAGGTGCCGGGGCTCTTTCGTTCCCGCCACCACACTTTGACTGGCGGGTCAGTCGGCGGCCAGTTCGCGCACCGCGCCAATGGCCGCTTCGATGTCCTCGTCCTCGGTGAAGTAGCCGGGAGAGAAGCGCACCGTTCCGAGCTGTCCCACGGTGGACTGGTCCTCGTGCACCAGAGGGGCGCAGTGCAGCCCCGGCCTCACGCACACGTGGTGGTCTGCGTCCAGCATCGCCCCGGTCTGCTCCGCCGGGATTCCCGCGATGTTCATGGACAGCACCGCTACGCGCGGTCGATTGCCCAGCGGGCCGTGAACCGAGACCCCTTCGATATCGCGCAGGGCAGTGTCGAGTCGAGTGATGTGGGCCTGCTCTGCCGCGTCGATGGTGCGCAGCGCAGCCCGGCACGCTTCGGCGTGCGACAGCCGCTCTCCCCCTTTCTCCCTGCCGAGATCGGCGAACCACTTCTGAGCCGCGTTGAGTCCCGCGATCCCCGGCACCGAAAGCGTGCCCGCCTCCAGGTGGTGCGGGTAGTCGTCCGGCTGAAAGGGAAGGAGAGAATCGATACCGGTGCCCCCCATGCGCAACGGCCGGATGTCGATGCCCTCGCGCACGACCAGTCCTCCGATACCGCTCGGACCGAACAAGCCCTTGTGGCCGGTAAAGGCGAGGACGTCGATACCGGAGGTATCCATGTCGATCGGCACCACACCCGCGCTCTGGCAGGTATCGACCATGAGAAGCGCGTCGCTGTCGGCGACCACCTTCGAGATTGCGTCGAGGTCCTGGAGGGATCCGAGCACGTTGGAAGCGTGATTCACCACCACCACCCGGGTCCGGGCGTCGAGCGCCCGGCAGATGTCCTCCGGGTCCACGTAACCCTGTGCGTCCCGCCCGACTAGCGTCACGGCCACGTCGTGGTCGCGCCGGAGATGGTTGAGAGGGCGAAGGACCGAGTTGTGCTCCAGGCGGGTGGATACGACGTGATCGCCCGGTGCGAGCAACCCGAAGAGCGCCGTATTCAGGGAGTCCGTCGCATTCTGGGTGAACACCACTCGATTGGGGTCTCCCCCGAAGCCGAAGAAGGCGGCGAGAAGGCGCCGCGTCTCCCCGATCATCCGCTCCGTTTCGACCGAGAGCTGGTAGCCGGAACGCCCCGGGTTCACGCCGTGCGAGCGGAGAAAGGAATCCATGAAGGTGTAGACCGCCTCCGGCTTCGGCCACGTGGTGGACGCATTGTCGAAGTAGTGGTGTTCCTTCATGGCGCTTGTTCCACCTCCGCCATTGGTGCTAGGTTACGAGATGGTGCCTCGGTCGCGGTGCACGCGACATCATGGGGAAAATCTGCCGGGAACGACACGCTATGCGAGCCATTAATGTTTGATTTCGACCAGGATATCGTGAACACCCTTCTGGAGGACAACCAGCAGTTTCAGTCACTTTTCAAACAGCACCACGACCTCAAGGAACGGGTCAAGGACGCCGAGCTCGGCTTGGTGCCGATGGACAATCTTAGCCTCGGCGCTCTCAAGAAAGAAAAGCTGCTCGCAAAGGACAAGATGGCGGCCATGATCGAGCAGTACCGGCGGCAGCACGCCTGAACCACTCCCTGCAAGAGCGCCCGCCCACCCACGGCTTCGGGTCGCCCCATGCGCAGCGTCCCGGCCGGGGGCCCCCGCTCTCCCTCGAGCCATGGATGTTCAAGGAAACGTGACCGAAGAGCTGTTTCGACGAGACGCCTACGCGACCGAGTGCGAGGCGAAGCTGACAGCGGCCGGAGAGCACGGCGTGGAGCTCGACCGTACCGTGTTCTACCCGATGGGTGGCGGACAGCCGGGCGACCGGGGGTTTCTCCGTTTCGAGGACGGATTCGAGATCTCGGTGGCCGATACTCGCCGGGTGGCGGGCCGCACGGGGATCGTACATGTGTGCGAAGCGCCGGAAGCGCGCGAGCGGGTCGGTCAGACGGTGCAGGCCCGAATCGACTGGAAGCGGCGCTTTCGCATCATGCGCGTGCACACCACCCTCCACCTGCTCTGTGCGGTGATACCCGAGGTCGGGGTGACCGGCGGATCGATACGCGACGACGGCACCGGACGCCTCGACTTCAATCTGCCCGAACCGACCCTCGACCGGAACCACGTCGAGGCCGAGGTCAACCGGCTGGTGCAGGAAAACCATCCGGTGGGCGCGCGCTGGATCAGCGAAGAAGAGCTCGACGCCAACCCGGACTTGGTGCGCACCATGTCCGTGGCTCCGCCCCGCGGTGCCGGTCGCGTGAGAGTGCTCGACATCGAGGGCGTGGACCTGCAGCCCTGCGGAGGCACCCACGTATCCTCGACCGGCGAGATCGGAGAGGTTCTGGTAAAGAAGATGGAGAAGAAGGGCAAGCGGAACCGCCGGATCAACATCGCCCTGGCGGATCCTCGATAGGCCCCGAACGAGCACGGCCCCCGGTCGTGAGTCCGACCCGGCCTTCTTCCTGCGGCTAGCACCGCCTCGACCGGTCTGCGTTCCGATGACCGATGCCGCACGTCGTGCCGCACGCCGCGCCAATCTCAAACGACTCCTCTATCCGCGGCATGTTGCCTATGTCGGCGGACGGTCCATGGAGGAAGGCATCAGCATGCTGCGCTCCGCGAACTTCCCCGGAGCGATCTGGCCCGTCAGCCCCAAGTACGGCTCTCTTGCGGGCCTGCCCGCCTTCACCTCCGTCGGTGCACTGCCCGAAGGACCGGATGCGGTCTTTCTCTATGTGCCCAAGGCCATCACCGCCGATCTCCTGCGCCAGCTCGACGCCCGCGGAGCGGGCGGCGCGGTCTGCTTTGCCGCCGGCTATGCGGAACTCGGCGAAGAAGGACGCAGTCAGCAAGACGTGCTGGCCGAGGCGGCGGGCGATCTCGCGGTGCTGGGGCCCAACTCCAACGGCTTCCTGAACTACCTTCATCACACGGCGCTATGGTCGGTGGCCGACCACGAGCCGCGCGCCATGGAACGCGGCGTCGCGCTTCTCTCGTCGAGCGGCGGCGTCCTGTTCAACTACAGCGTCAACCAGCGTTCGGTCGGTGCGGCGCTCATGATCGGCGTGGGGAACCAGGCGGTCTGCGACTTCAGCGACTTTGTCGATGTCCTTGCCGATGATCGGCGGATCAGCGCGATCGGAATCTTCGCGGAAGACCTGGGGGACATTCCGTCGTTCAGCGCCGCGGCCGCCAAGGCGCTCGCCAACGGGGTACCGGTCGTGGCGCTGAAGACCGGCACGAGCGAGGCCGGCGCCATGGTGGCCCGGACCCACAGCGGTGCCCTGGCTCTCGACGACCACTGGGTCGATGCCCTTTTCGGGCGCTGCGGGGTGATCCGCGTGCGCTCGCTTCCCGAGCTGGACGAGTCACTCAAGATGGTCACCGCCACGTCCATCCCGAAAGGACGACGCATGGCCGTGCTGACCAACTCCGGGGGCGAGAAGGCCCTCGCGGCGGATGCTGCCGAGGGCATGATCATGGATCTTGTGCAGCCCTCGCCCCGGACGCTCGCGAAGCTGGCCGAGATCATTCCCGACTTCGCCACCGTGTCGAATCCCTTCGACTACAACGCCTACTTCGCGGGGTCCGGCAAGGATGTGCTGGCCGAGGACAACCCGTCGAAGCTGGAACATTGTTTCCGCACCATGGTGGACGATGGTTACGATGTCGCCATGATGATGCAGGGGACGCGCACCCACCCCGACGGCCGGGTCGAAGCGCCCGGAAACACCCCGGCGTGCTGGATCGCCGCCAATCGGGGATCGGGCCGGACGGTGGTGCAGTGCGCCACCATGCCCGAGCACATGCCCGAGAGTCTGCGTGGCATGCTGATCGAACACGGCATCGCTCCGCTGCAGGGCCTGCACGAAGCCATGAAGGCGGTCGACGGCGCAGTCCGCTGGGGAGAGGCGCACGCCATGCTCGAGGACGCGGCATCGCTCCACCTGCCTGCGGTCCCCGCGCTCCCCGGGCAGGGACGGCTGTGGAGCGAAGCGGCGTCCAAGCGGGCGCTGGCGGCGTTCGGGCTCGTGGTGCCCGACTACCGGCTCTCCGTCCCCGGAGAGGCGGCCGACGCCGCGGAAGAGATCGGATTTCCCGTCGCGCTCAAGGCCGCCGTCCCGGTCATCGCCCACAAGGCCAGGGCCGGCGCGGTAGCGCTGAGTCTCGGATCTCGTGGGGCGGTCGCCGCCGCCGCCTCCGACATGGCGGAGCGCTTCGCCCGGGCCGGAAGGCCCTTGCGTCAGGTCCTCGTCGAGGCGATGGTCGCCGAGCCCCGCTGCGAGCTGATCGCCGGCGTTGCCTTCGACCGGCGTTTCGGACATGCCCTCCTGTTCGGCCGTGGCGGCGGCGAGGTAGAGAGGATGGGCGACGTCACGTTGGCCCTGCTGCCCCTCGAGGCGGCGGCGCTGGAACGGCTCGCGCACTCCCACGCCCTGACGAGCGCGGTCGCCTGCAAGGTCCGCACGGCGCTCGAAGCCGTTGCGCGCTTCGCCGCCGAACATCGGGAACGCCTGATCTCTCTCGACGTCAATCCCCTGATCGTGACGGGTTGCGGCGATGTCGTCGCCGCCGACGCCCTGATCGAGACCGTGAACTGAGGAGGCAGGCAATGGAGAAGGTGTCCCATCAGGACGCAACCGGTCTCGGAGGTCCGGAATTCCACTTTCCCGTCGAGCGGGGCAAGGTGCGCGAGTTTGCGCGCACGCTCTTCGCTCTCCGTCCGGATTACCTGGAGGATCCGCGCCCGCCGATGTTTCCGACCCAGACCGTCGTGGCGGGCTATTCATGGGGTTACATGCTGGAGGACCCCCAAGGCACCGATCTCGCGAGAGTCGACATCGATCCCACGAGGTCTCTGGACGGCGAGCAGGAGTTCATCTTCCCCGAGGGGCCTCCGCGCGCCGGGGAAAACCTGTTGTCGCGTACGTGGGTGGACAGCATCTGGGAGAAACGGGGCCGCAAGGGCGGTAATCTGACCTTCTATCGTACGCGCTCCGACTACCGGCGTCGGGATGGCAGTCTGGCCGTCATCAACTACGCTACGTCGGTGGTGCCCGAAGGCGTGCCCGACCGGCCCTTCCCCCAAACCAGGCCGGCCGAGGTCTCGTTCATGAGGGACCGCGACCGTCGGGACCAGTTCATGGCGGTCCGACAGACGACCTGGGCGGATCTCGTGGCAGGAAGGGCTCCCGGTCCCGTCCTCATGCCCCCGTTGACGCTTACGGAAGTCGTGGCTTACCAGATCGTCTCGGGCTCCTTCGGCGCCGGACACCACGACGAGCACGCCGCGCGCGCCGACGGTTTCCCCACCTGGTTCTCGGTCGGCATGTTTCACGCCGGCCTGCTCGCAACCTATGCCGTCAACTGGCTCGGTCCCACCAATGTCCGCCGACTCAAGTACCGCTTCACCGACATGATCTGGCCGGGCGACGCGCTGATCTACGAGGGCTCGGTTGCCGGAACCCGTGAGGAGGATGGCCACCGCAGGGTCGACGTCGAGCTCTTCTGCACCCGCCGCAACGGCGTTCCCGTCACCATCGGCTGGGCGACATTCGCGGTGCCCCACTGAAGGCGCGCTCGGACGACCTTCAGGAGCGGAGCAGCACGTCCTTCGCCTCGTTGAGCTTCGCGGCGAGATAGTCCGAGCCTCCGCGGTCCGGGTGCAACTTCTGCATCAGGCGACGATGCGCCGCAACTACCTCCTCCTCGCTCGCGCCCGGCGAGAGTCCGAGGATCTCGCAGGCTTCCGTCGGGGACATGCCTCGGGTCGGCACCGATTCCTGCGTCCCCTGCCGCCACTCCGGCCCGTGCACTCGATCGAGATAGGACTCCAGAAGCGGGCAGGATTCGGCGTCCTCGCGCTGGCACTCCGCGAGCAGATCGAGGAGGGCATCGAGGGGAAGGTCGTCCAGACGCCGGCCGCGGAACCTGCCGTCCAGCACCCGTCCGTCCAGCTCGCCGCTGTCGTGGTCGAGGGACATGTGCAGGTAGTGGGTCCTCACGTCGGAGCTCTGTCCCGGAGAGGGCCCGCGCGCCGACTTGAACGCATTTCCGAGCGACTTGATCGTCTGCGCGGCCTGGATGAGGCTCACCACCCGCATCAGCACCGGAATCGCGGCCAGCGCCAGTGCGAAGATCGGCTGTAAACGCCCCGTCACGAGCCCGACCAGCAGCACGGCCGCGAGTGCCGCGATCAGTCCCCGGTTGCGGATCTTGCGCTTCTGCGCGGGGGGCGCGCGGCGGTACCAGCTCACGAACCACAGCGCGGCAACGAGCAGAATCAGTACGAGTACCGGATGCATGAACCGGCTACTTTCTCCGTGGCGCCGGCACTCCCGGAACGGGGATGCCCGGCTCTAGCCGCAAGGTTTCACCGATTTTCGTTGCGAGGGCGCCAAGCTGCCGTGGTAGTGGGCCGCACGGACCGAGAGGTGCTGAAGGCGTAGCTGACACTACGTCGAAGCGCCTTGAGGGAGTACGGCCCGCTAACGTGAGCAGATTGGCGTCCGCAGCAGGAAATCGGAGAAATTTTGCGGCTGGGAACATCGAGGGCCCGTGAAGGGAAGAGAATGCGAGCGCCGCCGGATGGCGGCGCGAGTCCCGGTCTCCTGCATGACGCCGTGGATGCATGCACATGGGCGCCGACGAGCGTAGAGAACGCAGTGGCAAGCTACTTCGGGGCGAGCAGACGCTTGAGTTCGAGAGCCCGGCCACGACGACGCTCGCCGAAGTGACTCAGCGCACGGTACCCCCCGGCGGCATACACCGCTACCGCGCCGAGCAGTTCCCTCAACTGCTGAGCGCTGGAAGGATCAAAGGGACAGTACGCTCCCCTCGTGAGCTGGGCGATCTGCATGAAGGCGCGCCGGGCAACCGGGTCGACGCCCTCGTGGAACGCGAACACCGGTACCGAGAGCAGACCGAGCTTCCCCGCAGCGGCGCATACCTTGTCGATGTCCTCTTCCATGCTGTCGCCGATCAGCACCAGCGCGCTCACCCGAGTTTCGTGCGCCTGCCTCGCGGCATGTTTGAGCACTCTCTCGACCTGGGTAACGCCCCCGCGGCAGCGCACCACTTGCATGTGACGAAGGAGGTCCTGCGAGCGCAGGAGCCAGGGACTCGCCGCGAATTCTCCCATCCCCCGGAAATAGCAGAGCTGAACCTCGAGCCCCCCGAGGGTCTCCGTCTCGATGAACATCTGTCCCTGCAGGGCGCAGGCGCGGTCCCAGGTCGGTTCCCGGCTTGCGGTGGCATCCATCGCGAAGATGAGGCGACCCGCCGCGCCGGAAGGAGCGGTCCTGGCCGGCAGAGATGCCACCTTGGACACGAACGCATCGATGTCCCGGCGGCTGGAACGGCTGGGCAATCCTGCTTTGGTCTTGGCCATGGAGCCGGACGGTACTCCTCACGATGCCCGCGCCCTCGCGCAAAGGGCGGACTCGAGGCCAACGTTACCATCCTCAGGCCCGCCTTTCTCACGCGCCTTCCCGTTTCCTCGGCCCTCGGGACCTGAATCGTCCGGTTATAGTCGGGCCCGGGGAGGCACGGCGCCGGTCCTTCCGGCGCCGCTTCGGAACGAGGACATCCGATGTCGGATCTGCAAGCTCTCGACTACCATCGTTTCCCGGTCCCCGGGAAGCTCGCGATAGCGGCGACCAAACCCCTGGCGACACAGCAGGACCTGGCGCTCGCCTACTCGCCCGGAGTGGCCGCGGCATGCAATGTCATCGCCGAAGATCCTCTGGAGGCTTCGAACCTCACGGCGCGCGGCAACCTGGTGGCGGTAGTCACCAACGGCAGCGCAGTGCTCGGTCTCGGCGCGATCGGCCCGCTCGCGGCCAAGCCCGTCATGGAAGGCAAGGCCGTTCTGTTCAAGAAGTTCTCCGGCATCGACGTCTTCGACATAGAGATCGACGAACGCGACCCGGAGCGTTTCGTCGAGACCGTGGCGCGGCTCGAGCCGACTTTCGGTGGCGTCAATCTCGAGGACATCAAGGCCCCCGAGTGCTTCGAGATCGAAGCGGCACTGCGCGAACGCATGCGCATTCCCGTGTTCCACGACGACCAGCACGGCACCGCGATCATTGTCGCCGCGGCGGTGACCAACGGTCTCGAGGTGGCCGGCAAGTCGCTCGGCGACGTAAAGCTGGTGGCCTCGGGCGCGGGAGCGGCGGCCATCGCCTGCCTGGACATGCTCGTGAGAATGGGCCTCGACCCGGAGAAGATCCGGGTCTGTGATCGCCACGGCGTCGTCTACCAGGGCCGGGCGGAGATGGATCCCTGGAGGAAGCGTTACGCACGGGACACCGATGCCCGCGCCCTGGGGGACGTTATCGAAGGTGCAGATATCTTCCTCGGGCTGTCCGCTTCGGGGGTGTTGGGTCCGGAACTGGTCACGCGCATGGCCGAGCGGCCGCTCATCCTGGCGCTGGCGAATCCGGTCCCGGAAATTCTCCCCGAGGTTGCGCACCGAGTGCGTCCCGATGCCTTGATCGCGACCGGCAGATCCGACTATCCGAACCAGGTCAACAATGTCCTGTGCTTTCCCTTCATCTTTCGCGGCGCGCTCGACGTGGGAGCAACCGAGATAAACGAAGACATGAAGCTCGCCTGCGTGCACGCGCTGGCGGAGCTCGCGAAGGCCGAACCTTCATCCGAAGTCGCGCGTGCCTACGGAGGCGAGCTCCTCGCCTTCGGTCCCGAAATGCTGATACCCAAGCCCTTCGACCCGCGTCTTCTCGAGAAGCTCGCGCCCGCGGTGGCGGATGCGGCGATGCGAAGCGGAGTGGCGACCCGGCCGATCGAGGACTTCGGGGCCTATGGACAGCGCCTGTCCCAGTTCGTGTACCGATCCGGGTTCATCATGAAGCCGGTCTTCGATCTCGCGGCCCGTTCCCCGCAACGGCTCGTGTATGCCGAAGGCGAAGAGCGAAGGGTCTTGCAGGCCGCCCAGCAGGTGATCGATCAGGGTATCGCGCGCCCCATTCTGGTCGGGCGTGCCCAGGTCATTCTCAGTCGTATTCGACAGCTCGGGCTGCGCATGGAGGCCGGCGACGACTTCGAGCTCGTCAACATTCTCGAGGACCGTCGTTTTCGCCAGTACTGGGGCGAGTACCACCGCGCGATGGGACGCAGGGGGATCTCGCCGGAGCTTGCGAAGAGCGTCGTGCGGTCGCAGCCCAGTGCGGTGGCGGCGCTGATGTTGAGGCTGGGCGATGCGGATGCCATGCTGTGCGGCACCATCGGTCCCTTCAACGAGCACCTCCAGCAGATCCGGGACCTCATCGGATGCGGAGAGGGCATTCGGGACCTCTCCGCTCTCACCGTGTTGCTGCTGCCGAGTGGCACTTTCTTCGTCTGTGACACTCATGTCACGCCGGAGCCGAGCGCCGAAGAGCTCGCCGAAATGGCGTTGCTCGCGGCGGAGGAGGCCCGGGCCTTCGGGTTCACCCCGAAGGTTGCACTGCTCTCCCGTTCCAATTTCGGCACCTGTGACTCGGAATCCGCACGCCGCGCCGCCCGGGCGGTGGAGGTGCTCCATGCCCGCGCTCCCGAACTCGAGGTGGACGGCGAAATGCACGGGGATGCCGCGCTTTCGGAGTCGATTCGAAAGGCGGTGTTTCCGGGCACGCGTCTCCGGGGCCAGGCCAATGTACTCGTCATGCCGAACGTCGAGGCCGCCCACATCGCCTACAACGTCCTCAAGGTGCTGGGCGGCGGTATCACCATCGGTCCGATTCTGGTCGGCACCGCGCGTTCCGCGCATGTGGTGACGCAGTCGATCACGGTGCGCGGACTGGTGAACATGAGTGCGTTGGCGTGCGAGCGAGCGGGGGACCACCGGCGCAAGCAGCGTGCCTCGGCAAATCAAGGGTGATTTCCGAGGAGTGTGAATTGAAACCGGTCCGTCCTCCGAAGTACCATCCACCCTCGATACGCGCTTCTTCGTTCCGAGGCGAACGGGCTGGACATGGCGGGGGTGAGGAAATGAAGAACATTTGGCGTGCGGCAGCGAGCTTGCTGGTTGCCGTCATGATGACCGGCTGTACGAGCATGGACGAAATGACCGGCGGCAACGACGGTTATGAGTGGTGCCTCGTAGGTACTACCGCCGTCGGTGCGGCGGGCGGTGTCCTGGTTGACGGCGGGATCGGCGGAGGGGTCGTTGGTCTGGTCGGAGGCGCGGTGCTGGGGTCGCTCCTGTGCGAGAAGCCTCCCGGAGACTCCGACGGAGATGGCGTGACGGACGATGTCGACCAGTGCCCGGATACCCCGGCGGAAGCGCATGGCATGGTGGACGCGATGGGCTGTCCCCTCGACAGCGACGGAGATGGAGTCCCCGATTACCTCGATGCGTGCTCCGATACCCCGGAAGGCATCATGGTCGACGAATCCGGGTGCCCGGTCGACAGTGACGGAGACGGCTTCACCGACGACGTCGACGCGTGCCCGAACGAGCCGGCTCCGGACAGCGAGGATGGATGTCCGGTGCCCTGCGAGCCGCTCGCGATCGTCACCAATGTCAATTTCGACTTCGACAAGTCGGATGTTCGGCCGGACGCCGCAGCGAAGCTCTCGGGTGTACAGGGCGTGCTCGCCGCGAATCCCGACCTGCTCGTTCGGGTGGTGGGCCACGCCGACAGCACGGGTACCGACGAGTACAACATGGCGCTCTCTCTGCGGCGTGCGGAGTCGGTTCGAATGCACCTCGCGGAGCAAGGAATCTCATTGACCCGAATGGACGTGAGCGGTCGGGGCGAGAGTGAGCCACTGGTGTCGAACGACACCAGCGCGGGCCGGGCGGTCAATCGGCGGGTTGAATTCCTGGCCGAGAACGAAGTCTGCATGTAGGCGCCGGCGGCGAGCGGCGCTGTTCCTCGGGCGGACGGGGGCTTGCTCCCCGTCCGCCCTTTCTGTTTTCCGGGTATGAAGATCGCTCGAATGCCCCTGATCCGGGATTGGAGGCAAGCATGCCGTTTCGCGGGGCGGGCGGTCACCGCCTGTCTGTTGGTGTCGGGTTCGCCGGTGGGTGCCAACGCACAGGACTCCTCGGGCGGGGAGGGGGACGTTGAGAGTGTGGTCGCCATCGTCGAGGAGGACGATGCATCCGCCGCGGCTCCCGAGGGGAGCGATGATGGGGAGACGCTCTTTGCTGACGGCCCCCGGGAGCCCGACGTGCTGAGTGCCGAGGGGACGCTGATTCGGGGCGGGGCAAAAAACCTCCAGGCCCGCGCGGAGGGCGACGCGGTTGCCGCGCTCGTCGCTGCGCTTGGTGCCGGGGCGAACGCGCCGGCGCCGGACTCTGCCGGTGAAGGTGGACTCGAAGAGGTCGAGGAGAGTCGCGGGTCGGCGCCGAGCCTGCTCGAAAGAATCGGTGGATTCCTCGGCGTGGGCAGCGATTGACTCTCTCTCCGGGGACTGCCACCCGGCTTTCGGTGGGCCCTTACTCCGCCACCATGTAGACGAGCCACGCGTCGTCGGCCACGCCCTGCTCGGTCGGCTCGAAAATCCCGTCCCCTTCCCCCGTCTCCTCGTCCGTGCCCTGCCAGTACACGGTCGAGCGCGAGAATCCGGCCTCGGAAAGCAGTTCGCGAATCTCGGGCAGTGACCAGAGACGCCAGGAATAGCTGAAGGCCCTCCTGATCCGCGATCCGTCCGGAAACTTGAAGTGGATGTGGCAGAGCATGTCGTGGTTGATGGGGTTGAAGGTGGCCTGTTCCCAGATGTACGTGAACCCCTTGTTCTTCGTCCGCTCCCGCACCTCCCGGTGGGCGTCCGCTCCACCGTAACCGTCGAGGAAGAAGAGCCCGCCCGGCTTGAGTGATTCCCGTACCCGTCGGAAGTAGCGCCGCATGAGCCGGCGCTCCTTCAGGAGCCAGTAGCTGAAGTTGTGAGCGAGCACCGCGTCGACGGGCTCGGTGCGAACGCGGAGCACATCGCTTTGCACGAGAGTGATGCGCTCCGCTGCGGCGCCGAGGCCTGCCACGTTGTGCTCTCGACCCCAATCGAGCACTTCCGAATCGAGGTCGACCGCGATGGCGCGGTTGTCCGCGCGCCGGCGAACCCACTCGCAGGCGGTGTTGGCGGTGCCGCAGAAGTCTTCGCGCAGCACCTTGGCCTTTCGCC
The DNA here is from genome assembly GCA_964420925.1 of uncultured Ectothiorhodospiraceae bacterium. GTDB lineage: Bacteria > Pseudomonadota > Gammaproteobacteria > HK1 > HK1 > JAJEAD01. The sequence continues at coordinate 13,426 of CAYQVB010000034.1, forward strand.
CCCGCAGACGGGCGAAGGTCTCGTCGACGAAGTCGATCTCTGTTTCGACGCACTGCACCGCCTCCTGGTAGAGGGCGTATACGTCCGCACCTTCCGCCATCGACTTCTTGTCGCTTCGTCGCTTCTTCTTGCTTCGCTTGCCCATGAGTTTGATGCCGTCTCCGTTTGCCGGACGATAACGGGAATCGCCAATTGTCGGTGATTTCGGGACGCTCCTGCGCCATGGACGGCGCGGAGTCGAATCGAGTACCGGGTGCGCCCCCGGGCGCGAGCATCGCAGCGAGCGATCGGCCCGAGCAGAAGGAGGGGGGAGGTCGGGCGCAAACACGGGCAGAGCGGCGTCTCGACGCCCTCGCTACGAAGGTCGGTGAGAAATCCGGACCCGCCGCTCTCCGCGACCAGTCTCCGCCGGGGAGATGTCGATCGTACCTGGCTCTCAGGAATTGGTGGGCGAGCGCCCTTCCTCGATTCCGCGCGGCTCGTTTACCCAGAGCAGGAGCGCACCTCCCACGACGAAGAATATGAGCACGGTTGCGACACCCGCTCTCTGGCTCGAGAACGCGACGGTTGCCGCGCCGAGGAGCAGCGGTCCCGCAAAGGCGGTGATCTTGCCCGAGAAGGCGAAGAACCCGAAGAACTCGTTTTGCCTTGCTTCAGGCACGAACCTCGCGAACAGGGATCGACTGGCGGACTGGTTGGGGCCGACGAACACTCCCATTGCGAGCCCCGCCGCCCAGAGCCACGCCTCGCTCGGCGCGAACACCGCGATCACGGTGCACACGATGAGGCCGACCAGGGTTATCAGAATGGTGCGCTTGCCGCCGAGGCGATCATCCACGATTCCGAAGGCGAGCGCGCCCGCACCCGCCGTCACGTTGATGGCGATGCCGAAAATGATGACCTCGGTCAAGCTCATGCCGAAGGTGCCCGCGGCGTAGATTCCGCCGAACGCGAACACCGTCACCAGGCCATCGTTGTAGATGAGTCTCGCCAGGAGCAGCTTGGCCGCTTCGGAGAATCGACGCACCTCGCGCATGGTGGCGACCATGTCCCGGTATGCCTGCGGCAAGGGGACCCGTGCTCGGGCCGGGGGCCGAAGACGGAGCGCGAGGCGCAGCATCGGCACGCTGAAGACGGCAAACCAGATCGCGACGAGCAGATTGACGGCGCGGAAATTGAAGCCCTCCTCCGTTCCGATGCCAAGCTGTTCGGGCGCCAGTGCCATGGGCAGGGCGAGGGCGAGGCAGGTGAGTCCGCCCGCGTACCCGAAGCCCCAGCTCCATCCCGAGGCCCTGCCGATCGAGCCTTCCGGCGCCAGCTCGGGGAGGAAGCCATTGTAGAAGACCGTTCCCATTTCGAAGGCGAGGTTCGCGATCGCGAAGAGGACCAGGGCGAGCAGCACTGCGCTCTCCAGTCCCGGGGATACGAAAGTGAGCAGCGCGGTCGCCACGCAGCAGATGAAGGTCGCGGCGATGAGAAACTCCGCCCGGCGACCGCCGCGATCCGCCATCGCGCCGGCCAGGGGTGAGAGGAGCGCGGCGAGAATGCTGCTCACCGCGACTGCACGCGACCACGCCGCGGTGCCGCTCAACTCGTCTTCCGCGATGGCCTGGGTGAAATAGGTCGCGTAGATGAAGGTGACGACGCAAGTCGGAAACGCCGAGTTCGCCCAGTCGTAGCTTGCCCATACCGCGACGGGTCGCCAGACACCGGACTTCGGACGCACGTTCATGGTCAATAGGTTAACCCAAAAGGGGATTGCGCTTCCCCTCCGCCGGTATCGAGGGTAGGGTCCAAGGCAACTTCCCTTCCATTTGCCTGGAGCACGGCGCCGGTGCGGGCCTTGGTCTCTGTTGTCGGTCCGGTCGTTGCGATCTCATGAGCGGAAAGCACCGGCCGGCGATTCCGAAAAGCCGTTCCACCGGATGAAGCGCTCGCGCATCGAACTGCTGCGCCGGCTCGCGAGCGGGCAGGTTCTCGCGATGGAGTCGCTCTCCGGGGATCTGGGAACGAGCATCGAATCGCTTCGTGGGGACATGGGGGCGCTTCGCGCCCGCGGTCTGGAGATGCAGGCCCTCTCCGACGGACGGGTACGGCTTCGATCGCCACTCGAGGTGCTCGACCGCGATGCAATCCTCGCCTGGCTGGGCACGGAATCTCGCCGCACTCTCGAGGCGGTGGAGGTGCTGTTCGAAACGGACTCGACGAACCAGTACCTGCTGGATCTCGCACGAGAGGTTGAGCGGGTCGCGCCTCGGGCCTGTCTGGCCGAAGTACAAAGCGCGGGCCGCGGAAGAGGAGGGCGCCCTTTCTTCTCCGCGCTCGGGGGCAATGTCCTGCTCTCCATTCTCTGGCCGGTCGGGGTTTCCCCGGCGGAGCTGTTGGGGCTGAGCCCGGCGCTTGCAGTCGCGGTCGCGCGCGCCCTCGAATCGGAAGGCGTCGGCGGAATCGGACTCAAGTGGCCGAACGACGTCCTCGTTGGGGGACGCAAAGTGTGCGGCATCCTGCTCGAGGTCGGACAGGACCGGCGGGAAGGGCGGGTCCTCGTCGCCGGGATCGGGATCAATGTCCAGGTGGCTGCCCCGGTGGGGCGGGAGATCGACCAGCCGTGGACCGACCTCCACCGGGAGCTTGGCCGCATGCCGAGCCGTAACCGGCTCGCGGGCCGGGTCATCGACCAGGTGATGGGAGCCGGGCGGGTATATCTCGAGCAGGGCTTCGGGCCTTTTCGTTCGGAGTATCGGGCTCGCGATATCCTTGAGGGACGCGAAGTGCGCCTCGTGCAGGCCGCGACGGAGTGGAGGGGGGTGGGACGCGGACTCGACGAAAGGGGAGCGTTGCTCGTCGAATCGACGGGACGAGTCACCGCACACCTGTCCGGGGATGTGAGTGTCAGGCTCGGCCCATGATGCTGCTGTGCGATGTCGGCAACACGCGCCTCAAGTGGGCGTATGCCTCGGAGGACGGTGGGTTGCAGGAGTGGGGTGCGGTAGAGCACCGTGGCGGTGGCGCGGGAGAGACGTTCGACACGAGCCTGGGTTCCATCGTGGCGGTGAAACGCGTGGTGGCCTGCTCGGTCGCGGCTCCCGCGGTCAATGCGAGCCTGGAGGCCTGCGTGCGCCGTCGCTGGTCCGTCGCGCCGGAGTGGATGTCCGCGTACCCCCGAGGCTGGGGCGTGGAGTGCGCCTATCGCGCTCCGGAAACGATGGGGGCGGACCGATGGGCGATGCTGGTCGCGGCCCGGCGCCGGTGCCCTCGAGGGGCTTGCGTGGTGAGCTGCGGAACCGCCGTCGCCATCGATCTCATCGATGCGCGAGGACGGCACCTCGGCGGGGTAATCATGCCCGGCGTCGGCCTCATGCGCCGAGCGCTCACCGCGAACGCCGCGCTCATCGCGCCTGCGGAAGGAAAGGTGAGCCGGCTTCCCGACAATACTCCGGATGCCGTCGCCACCGGCACCGCGCTCGCCGCCGCCTGTACCGTGGACCGACTGTTCGGGGAGCTCGTCGAGTCCACCGGCCCCGGCGCACAGTGCGTCCTCTGCGGAGGCGACGCGGAGGAGGTTCGCGTGCTCATGACGCACGAGAGCGTCGTGGCGCCTCGCCTCGTGCTGGAGGGCCTGGCCATCATGGCCTGTGACTCCCCCTGAAAGACTCGATGCCTGCTGTCGCCTGGCGCTCGGCGGGGGTTCGCGTTCCTTGCCTCGCGCCGGGGCGATCGAGGGGGGAATCTTCCGGCCCGATGTGTCTCGGGCAGCTCCTGCGACGCGCCGGACTGGAAGCGGGGTGTCGCGTTTGCGATCACTCACTTCCAGGTCTGTTCAATTCGCTTCGTTGCTGTGCGCCATGAAGGATGGGATGGGGAAGGTTCTCTTCAAGCCGCCCTTGACCCGGCATTCGACGAATGCGAGTCAGGACAGGGGGCGGGCGAAGCTGAGCTCGTGTCCATCCGGATCGAAGAGGTGGAAGTACCGCTCGCCCCACTCGGCGTCACGGGGAGGGGCTTCGGGTTCGAGTCCTGCGGAAAGCGCCCGTCGATACGTTCGGTCGACATCGCTCACGTGGAATATCACGCGTCCCCACCAGCTTGGGCGGTCAGCCCGCGGCTCCAGTATCAGGTTGAGATACCCGCTACCAGCGCGGAAGCTCGTGAAGGCTGCGGATTCGCCACCGTACAGTCGCTCGAACCCGAGCGTCTCGTAGAAGGCCACCGCACGACCCATGTCGCGCGTTGCAAGGGTGATTGCGCTCAAGGCTTCTATGGCCATATAGACATCGTCCTGCTCGCGGGATCAGCCGAGCCAGTAGTCGAGCGCAACGCCGGCGAAGACGCTCGCGCCGAACCAGTTGTTGTTCAGAAAGGCGCGGAAGCAATCCGCGGGCGCGCGGGCGCGGATGAGGTGCTGCTGGTAGAGCGAGAAGCAGGCGGCGATGCCGATCCCGGCGTGATAGTAAAGCCCCAGCCCGGCCCGCCAGCCCACCAGGAGCAGTGAAACGAGCACCAGCACCTGGAAGACTCCGATGAAGAGTCGGTCGAGCTCTCCGAACAGGATTGCGGTGGATTTCGAACCCGCCCGGATGTCGTCTTCTCGATCCACCATCGCGTACATGGTGTCGTACACCACCGCCCACACCACCGCGCCGCTCATGAGCAGCCACGCGATCGGGGGCACGGTATCCTGCTGGGCGGCGAAGGCCATCGGTACCGCCCATCCGAAGGCGAGCCCCAGGTGCACCTGAGGCAGGTGGGTGAAGCGCTTGAGGAAGGGGTAGCTGACGGCGAGCGCAGCTCCCGCCAGTGACAGCAGGATGGTCAGGGGGTTCAGAAGCAGCACCAGCGCGAGGGCGGCGAGCATCAGAACGAGGAACAGGCCCAGCGCCTCGCGCGGGGAGACCCGCGCCGCCGCGAGCGGCCGGTCCCTGGTGCGTCGCACGCGGGAGTCGAGGTCCCGGTCCACGTAGTCGTTGATCACGCAGCCGGCGGAACGCATCACGAGCACTCCGAGCACGAAGATGGCGAGGATGTCGAGGGCGGGAGGGCCGTCGGCGGCAATCCACAGCGCCCAGAGGGTCGGCCACAGCAGCAGCAGGGCGCCGATGGGGCGGTCCAGGCGCATCAGCAACGCGTACTCGCGCAACGGCAAGGAACGCGAAAGAGAGCGGGCGTCCATCACCGTGCGGCGGGACGAGCGAAGCGCCATGCCATGGGTTCGGCGGGAGGCTGATGGGGAAGGCGGGCTACAGGACCATGACTCCTTCTATCTCGATCGACGCTCCCTTGGGCAGGGAGGCGATTCCGAGCGCGGCGCGCGCCGGGTAAGGCGGCTCGAAGTACTGGCTCATCACCTCGTTGACCGTCGCGAAATTGTCGAGGTCCGTCAGGTACACGGTGAGCTTGACCACCTGGGCCAGACTGCCCCCGGCCGCTTCCGCCACCGCCGACAGGTTCTCGAAGACCTGATGAACCTGAGGGCGGATTCCTTCGGCGAGCTCCATCGTGGCGGGGATCAGGGGGATCTGGCCGGACAGGTACACGGTGTCGCCGGCGCGTACCGCCTGCGAGTAGGTGCCGATGGCGGCCGGTGCGTTCGATGTGCTGATGGTTTGTCTGGTCATGTGCGATCCCTCATGCGACGCCGCTCACGGGATTGAAGCGACGGGAAGAAACGCGCCGCCGCCGTACTTCGCCGCCGCCGCGGGCAATGCGCGACGTCTCTCCGAGGCTGCGGATGTGCCGGATGATCTGGGCGAGATGCAGTCGATCTCTCACGTTGATGACGAAATTGAGCGTCGCGGTGAGAGCGTCCTGGTGCTCCATGGATACGTTCTCGATGTTGGAGTCGCGCTCGGCAATGGCGGCGGCAACGGTCGCGAGCATGCCCTTGCGGTTGGCGACGTCGACTCTGATCTCGACCGGAAACTCGCCGTCGATGCCGCCCTCCCACGCCACCTCGACCCAGTTCTCGGGCCGGCCCGCGTGCTCGCGTACGTTACGGCAGTCGCTGACGTGAACGACCAGCCCGCGACCGGCGCTCACGTAGCCGACGATGGTATCTCCCGGAATGGGATAGCAGCACTTCCCGAAACTCAACACCATCCCTTCCGACCCCCGGACGTAAAGTGGATGATCGCTTCGCGCGCGACCTGTTTCCGATTCGTTGCGCTCAGGGGTCAGGCGCCGCGCGACCAGCGGAGCGAGGCGCTTGCCCAGTCCGATCTCTTCCAGCAACCCATCGAGGGAGGCGAGGTTCAGCTCGTCGAGGAGCTTGGCGAGCCGCTGGGGGCAGACTTCGTCGACCCCGAGCGATTCGGAGGCCAGGGAGCGCTCGAGCAGGCGGCGCCCGAGCCTCAGCGCTTCCTCTGTCCTGAGTCGCTTGAGGTAGCCGCGAATGCCGGCCCGGGCCTTGCCGGTGACCACGAAGTCGAGCCAGTTGGCGCTCGGCCGGCTGTCGGGGTCGGTTTCCACTTTCACCGTCTGACCGTTGGCGAGCATCGAGTGCAGTGGCACGTCGTGTCCGTCAACGCTGGCGGCGATGCAGGTGTTGCCGACCTCGGTGTGCACTGCGTAGGCGAGATCCACCGGACTCGCGCCGCGCGGCAGCGCCATGATGTCGCCGGCCGGGGTGTAGACGTAGATCTCCTTGGGGAAGAGATCGACCTTGACGTTCTCGAGGAATTCGATGGAGTCCCCAGCCTGGGTCTGGATCTCGAGGAGCCCCTTGATCCATTCCCGGGTATGCTTCTCGGCGGTGCTCGTCCCTGCGTTTCCGGACTCGTGTATCCAGTGGGCGGCGACGCCGGCCTCCGCCACCGCATCCATCATGCGCGTGCGGATCTGGAATTCGATGGGGGCGCCGAAAGGGCCGAAGAGCACTGTGTGGAGCGACTGATAGCCGTTTGGCTTGGGAAGGGCGATGTAGTCCTTGAACCTGCCGGGCACCGGTTTGTACAGGCTATGGAGCACGCCGAGGACGCGATAGCAGGTATCCGCGTTGTCTACCGTGATGCGGAAGGCGTGCACATCGAGCACTTCCGACAAGGACAGCCCCTTGTCACGCATCTTCCGGTAGAGGCTGTAGGGATGCCTCTCGCGGGTATTGACCTTGCCGGTGAGCCCTTCCTGGCGCAGCCGCCGTCTCACCCCGTCCTCCACCCTCTTGACCGCCTGCTTGCGATTCTTCCGGGCGCTCTTCAGCCGTGCCGTGAACACCTTGTAGCGGCGCGGGTACAGTGCCTCGAAACCGAGCTCCTCAAGCTCGGTGCGGACCCGGTTGAGGCCGATGCGATTGGCGATCGGCGCATAGATATCGAGGGTTTCGCGAGCGATGAGGCGCCGTTTGCGCGCTTCGAGCGCGGAGAGCGTGCGCATGTTATGCAAGCGATCGGCGAGCTTGATCAGGATGACCCGGATGTCGCGGGACATCGCGAGCATCATCTTGCGGAAGTTCTCGGCCTGCGCCTCCGCCTTGCTCTCGAAACGAAGATGGGTGAGCTTGCTGACACCGTCCACGAGCTCCGCAACTTCTTCGCCGAACTCCTTGACGATTTGACCCTTGGCGATCCTGGTGTCCTCGATGACGTCGTGAAGGATTGCGGCAATGACGGTGGGCGTGTCGAGACGCATCTCGGTGAGAATGCGCGCCACCTCGAGCGGGTGCTGGATGTAGGGTTCGCCGGAGGCGCGCTGTTGGCCTTCGTGCGCACGCGAACCGAAGAGATAGGCGCGATAGATCTCCGTGATTTGTTCCGGCGCAAGATACGCCTCAGCAAGACCGCAGAGGTCGCTGATCCGGAACATGGGGGTCAGCGATCGGGCATCAGGCCTGATTCGTCCGCGTCTTCCTCGTCGAGCACTTCCTCGGGTTCCTCGTCCAGGATGCTCGCGTCGATCTTGCCGTCCGCCACCTCGCGCAGCGCGAGCACCGTCGGCTTGTCGTTCTCTTCATCGACCAGAATGGCGGAACCAGCCGCAATCTGGCGTGCCCGCTTGGTTGCAATCAGCACGAGCTGAAAGCGGTTGTCTACGTTGTCCAGACAGTCTTCGACCGTTATCCGTGCCACTGCCGGCGCCTCGGAGTTCAGTGGATGAAACGGCGATCTTACCCGTGCCGCATAGGCCGATCCAGGCACTTTCCTTCCCGGGGCCACGTCTCGCGACGCGATGCGTTTCAGTTCCGAGCCTCGTCCAGCAGGTCGGCGAGCAGAGCGCCCCGGATGAGCGTCTGGCGCGGGCTGGCGAGACGATGAGCGCGCACGATGCTCGCCAGGTCCTCGGCCGCCCGTTCGATCGAGTCGTTGACCATGACGTAGTCGAACTCCTCGTAGTGCGCGAGGTCCGAGACCGCGGTACGCATTCGCTCGGCGATGATGTGTTCGCTGTCCTGGCCGCGCGCCTCGAGGCGCCTGCGAAGGCTCGCCCGTGAGGGCGGCAGTATGAAAATGCCGACCGCATCGGGAATGCGATCGCGAATCTGTCGGGCACCCTGCCAGTCGATCTCGAGCACGACGTCGCGGCCTGCGTCCAGCTCGCGGTACACACTGTCTCGCGACGTGCCGTAGTGGTGACCGAACACGCTGGCGTGTTCGAGAAACACGCCTCTGCTAATCATGGCCTGAAAGACCACGGCGTCGGTGAAGTGGTAGTCGACGCCGTCACGCTCTCCCCGGCGCCGGGGGCGGGTGGTGTGCGAGATGGAGAGCACGACGTTCTCATCGCGTTCCGTCAGCGCCTTGACGAGGGTGGTCTTGCCGGTCCCGGAGGGCGCGCTGACGACGAAGAGGGCGCCTCGGCATCGCGCTGATTCACTCGACATTCTGAATCTGCTCTCGCATCTGTTCGATGAGTACCTTGAGATCGACGCCCGCCAGCACGCCCCCCGTGTCGATGGACTTCGCCCCGAGGGTGTTCGCCTCCCGGTTGAGCTCCTGCATGAGAAAGTCGAGACGCCGGCCGGCGGGAAGGTCGTTCCCGAGCACCCGGCGCACCTCGTCCAAGTGGGCTTCCAGCCGGTCGAGCTCTTCGGCGACGTCGGCCTTCTGGGCGATGATGGCGATCTCCTGCTCGAGTCGGTCGCGGTCCACCTCCACCTCGAGTTCCGCGAGCCGATCCGCGAGGCGGGAGCGGGCAGCGCCGGTCGCATCGGGTGCGCGCGAGCGGGCATCGTCCACGAGATTCCGGATGGCATCCATTCGCTGCTTCAGCATGGCGAGGATCTTTTCGCCCTCGCGACGGCGCGCGCCATCGAGATCCACGAGCGCAACGTCGAGGCACTGGAGAACGTCGGCCGCGACCTTCTCGAGATCGACGCTTCTCGGGCGGATCACTCCAGGCCATCGCAGAATGTCGATCGCGTTCACGGGTCCCGGGCGCTCCATGAGCCCTTCCACTTCACGGGCCGCCTCGACCACGTGTCGCGCGAGTTCCGGATCCAGCTCGAAGCCCGCTTCTGCCTCGCTTCGATAGGACACCCGGAGATGGCAGTCGACCTTGCCCCGGTGAAGCTGCGCCCGTACCCGGCCCCGAACTTCCGGTTCCAGGCGCCGCAGGTCCTCGGGCAGTTTCGGAGCGACGTCGAGGTAGCGGTTGTTGACGGAGCGCAACTCCCAGGTCGCCACGCCCCATTCAGTGTCCTGCTCGGCGCGGCCGAACGCGGTCATGCTGCGAATCATGTCACGTGTCTTTGGGCCGAGCCGCGCGCAATGGTAAGGGATTCCCCCGTATAATTGCGCGCCCTCGAGTCAGCGTTGACGCCCGATCGGCATGCGACCCAGCGGAAGAGCGCAGGACGAATTGCGCCCCGTGCGCCTCACCCGCGGGTACATCCGGCACGCGGAAGGCTCGGCCCTGGTGGAGTTCGGTGAGACGCGCGTGCTGTGCACCGCGAGCATCGAGGAGCGGGTTCCCTACTTTCGTCGCGGAAGCGGAGGAGGGTGGTTGACGGCGGAGTACGGCATGCTGCCCCGTTCAACGGCGGAGCGGTCGCCGCGCGAGGCGGCGCGAGGGCGCCAGGGGGGTCGCACTCTCGAGATCCAGCGATTGATTGGGCGTTCGCTGCGCGCGGTGGTGGACCTCGAGGCGCTGGGCGAGCGCACCGTCACCCTGGACTGCGACGTGATTCAGGCCGATGGCGGCACGCGCACCGCCGCCATCACCGGCGGATACGTGGCCCTGGCGCAATCCATGGAACGGATGGTGGGCGAGAGGCGCATCAAGCGCTCACCCCTCGTTGGCCAGGTGGCGGCGGTGTCGGTGGGGATCTACCGTGGGCTCCCGGTGCTCGACCTCGACTATGCCGAAGATCACGAGGCGGAGGCCGACGTGAACGTGGTCATGAACGAGGTCGGGTCCTTCGTGGAAGTCCAGGGCACCGCGGAGGGCCATGCCTTCCGGCGCGACGAATTGAACGCGATGCTCGACCTTGCGGGGCAGGGAGTCTCCCGTCTGCTCGAGTACCAGCGCGAAGCGCTCGCAGATGCTTCCTCGCGGTGTTGAAACGTGTCGGTCGCACGCAGTCAGAGCCCCCCTCGACGCGTGGTACTCGCCACTTCCAATCCCGGCAAGCTGCGTGAGTTCATCCGCCTGCTCGCGCCGCTGGGCTGCGAGGTGCTCGCCCAATCCGAGTTCGACGTCGAGCCGGTGGAGGAGAGCGGCGAGACCTTCATCGAGAACGCCATGCTGAAGGCCCGCGCGGCGTGTGCGGCATCCGGCCTTCCCGCCATCGCCGACGATTCTGGCGTGACGGTGGACGCGCTCGGCGGGGCGCCGGGGGTGCGCTCGGCGCGCTTCGCCGGCGACGGGGCGAGCGACGGAGAGAACCTCCGGGCGCTCCTCGCGCTGATGGAGGGCATCGAGGAGGGGCAACGCGGCGCGAGCTTCGTCTGCGTCGTCGTCTACATGCGCGACCCCCGCGATCCCATGCCGATCATCGGTCAAGGCCTGTGGCGGGGGCGCATTCTCGACTCACCCCGTGGCAGCGGGGGTTTTGGCTACGACCCGGTCTTCTACGTCCCGGAGCACGGCGCGAGCGTGGCCGAGCTTCCGCCCGAGACCAAGAACGCATCGAGCCACCGCGCCCGCGCCCTCGCGGCGCTCCTTGCGCACCTGCCGCGAGGCGTTACCCGGTAGCGGGAAATGCCGGGACATCCGGCCGGAGGATCAGGTTTCCAACCTGGGCCGACGGAACTGGAGCCTGCTCCACTCCGTGGCTTGCAGATTCCAACAGGAGAGCGATTCGGTCTCGGCCACCTCTTCAATTGCCTTGCCGGCACGGAACGACTCCGTCCCCGACGAGCGCTGCGATGCGCTCGAGAGCCATCCCGAGGTCTGCTTCGTCGATGACGAGCGGGGGCACCAGGATCAGGGCGTTGCCGTGCCGGCCTCCGCCGTACACGAGCAGACGCTCGTCGAGACACCGGCGCTGCAGCCGACCGACCCGATCCGCATCCGGAGCACCGTCTTCGTCCACGAGCTCGATCGCCGCCTGGGCGCCGACCACGCGAATCTCGCGGACCGTCCGGAGCTCCCCCAAGGGCGCCAGCCGGCGGCGCAGGAGCGCTTCGATCGTGTTCGTCACGCGATTCAGCAGCCCCTCGTTCCGAATCGTGTCGATGGTCGCGACCGCCATGGCACAGGAGAGCGGATTCCCCTGGAAGGTGCTCGTGTGCATTCCGGGAGGCCAGGCCTTGAGGACTTCGGATGGTCCCGCGACCGCGGAGAGCGGGAGTCCGCCGGAGAGCGCCTTTCCCATGACCACGAGATCCGGTTCGATGCCCGAACGCTGGAAGGCGAACCACTTGCCGCAGCGGCCGAAGCCGGACCAGATCTCGTCGGAGATCAGAAGCACGCCATGCGCCCGGCACCGGAGCTGCAGGCCGGCCAGGAAAGCGTGAGGTGGAGCGATCACCCCGCCGACGCCCTGGACCGCCTCGACGATCAGCGCGGCGGGCAGATCATCGGCCTCGGCCAGCTCCTGGAGGCGCGCGTCCAGAGCCGCCAGGCAGGCTTCAGTGTCGCGCACCGGTTCCATCGGATTCGCGGTGCAGGGATAGGGCAGGAAATCGACAATCCGGTCGAGGGTGCTGAAGGGGGCTCGGATCCCCGGGCTGTACGTGACCGACAACGCGCCGAGGGTACGGCCGTGATAGCCTCCCGCGAAGGAGAGGAGCCTTCGCCGTCCGGTCGCGTACTGCGCGGCCTTGATCGCGGCTTCGACGGCCTCCGCCCCCGAGTTGGCCAGTTGGATGCAGCCGAGGCGTGCGGGCAGGACGGAGGCGAGCCGCTCGTACAGCTCGGCCCGAAACGGCGACGGCAAGCGCGTACCGGTATGAACGATTCCGGTATCGAGCGCTCGGATGACGGCGGCGCGATGGGCCGGGTGACCATGCCCCAGGTTGGTGGTCGCCGAACCGCAGACGAGGTCGAGATAGCGCTCGCCGGTCGCGGTGCCGAGCCACGCTCCCTCCCCGGACGTGAACACCGGCGGCCGGTCCGTGGTGCGAAACGTGTTCGCGGCGGCGCTTTCCCGTTGGCGGGTGATCGCGAGGATCTCGTCGCGGGAGCGCATCGACCGTCTCCTCACCGGCTACCGCGCAAGCGCGTGAGCGCACTTTCGCTCCAACGCACGGCGATCTCCTCGCCCGGCTCCGGCAGCCGAGGGGGCGCTTCTCGCCGGTTGATCTCTACTTCGATCTCCCGTCCATCCGTCGCGTGCATGCCGATGATGTGGGTGGATCCGGTAAAGCGGACATCGGCCACCGTCATGATCGCGCAGTTGAGTTCCTGCGTCTGAAGGCCGGGAGACATTTCGATGGCCTCGGGGCGCAGCGCCAGAGCGATCGGCGCGCCGACCTCGACCTCCGAAGGGGCGGCCATTCTCATCCTCCCGAGTGCACCGGCATCGCACAGCGCGTACCCATCGCCGACCTCGGACACGATCGCGTGCACGACGTTGCAGTGACCGATGAATCGTGCGACGAACTCCGTCCCGGGATGATCGTAGATGGTCTGGGGCGAACTCAATTGCTCGATCGCGCCGTCGTTCATGACCGCGATCCGATCGCTCATGGTGAGCGCCTCTTCCTGATCGTGAGTCACGTAGACGAAGGTCAGGCCGACTTCCTGATGCAGACGTTTCAACTCCCCCTGCATCTGCTTGCGCAGGTTCGCGTCGAGCGCACCCAGGGGCTCGTCGAGCAGAAGCACGCCCGGGCTGATGATGAGCGAGCGGGCAAGGGCCACGCGCTGGCGCTGCCCGCCGGAGAGCTGATGCGGCAGTCGCGCGCCCATGTCGGGCAGCCCGATGCGCGCGAGCCACTCCCGCGCGGCCACGTCCCGCTCCGCGCGCGGAACCCCCCGCATCTTGAGACCGTATGACACGTTCTCCGCGAGGGTCTTGTGGGGGAAGAGGGCATAGTCCTGGAACATGATGCTGGTGTCCCGCCGGTGGGGCGGCAGCTCGGTCACGTCCGTCCCGCCGACGAGTATCGCTCCGCTGGTCACGGCTTCCAGGCCGGCGATCATGCGCAGGAGCGTCGTCTTGCCGCACCCCGAGGGGCCGAGCAGAGTGAGGAACTCGCCGGGCTCCACGTGCAGACTGAGCGGGCGAACGGCGGTGATGTTGCCGAAACGCTTGCAGACGCTGCGGAGCTCGACGCTCTTGGCGTGCATGGCGCGATCTCCTTCGAGCATGTCAGGCGGCTGGTTCCGCTCGATTCGCTTTGCTCGCATCGCCTTCATGATCCAAAACCCGCGCGGTACACTGCTGCCGGTAGACGCTTGCGGCAGTGGAGGCCGCGAGCCGAGGATGTGGACGACCCGCGCTTTTCTCGCCTCCAGCCGCCTGACGCGAGCCTGCGTGTTTCACCCGGCGTTCCCGGAATTCATGGACAAAGCGAATTCAGGCCTTGTACGAAGAAGACGACAGGCTGCCTCAGACGCTCTCTTATTTCATCCTGAACAAGTTGCGCTGGCGAATCATCACCGGCGAGCTGAAGCCGGGCCAGCCCCTGCGTGAAATGGAGATCGAGGCCGATTACGGTTCCAGCCGCGGACCGGTGAGAGAAAGCCTGAGGATGCTCCTTCAGAGCGGCCTGGTGGAAACGCAGCCCCGGCGCGGATTCCGGGTTCGTGAGTACACCCCCGCGGACGTACGCAACATCTATGCGTTGCGCGCCACCCTGGAGGGAATGGTGGTGGCGGCGCTGGAAGGTCGAGACCTGACACCGCTGTGTGACACGCTTCGCGGAAGGTTGAAGATCATGGAGTCCCATTACAAGCAGAAAGACACGGACAAGTACTTCCGGGAAAACAGCAGGTTTCATCAGTGCATCATCGACTTCACGGAGAACAAGCCGATCTCCCAGGTCCTCTTCTACGTCAACGAGATCTCCCTGCCCGTTCGCTACCGGTTGTTGTACGAAGGGTCCCTCTCCTCCCGGCGTTCACTCGACTACCACGAGGAGATCACCGCCTGCCTCGAGGCCGGGGACATCGCGGGGGCCAAGGCGGCGACCGAAGCGCACATTCTGGAGAACCTCGAGCGAGCCACTGCCCTCTATGAATCTCCGCCGGGGGCATCGGCCCGGTGACGAATGTGAAGGTTGATGGGAGCGAGGAACTCACGCACTCCCCACGCGCCGCCCTCGCGCCCTATCCCGGCGTCCCGGAATCCGCCGGTGGGTACATCGGCGCCTTGAATCGCCGTGGAGTTGAGCCCGATGCTGCCGAAGCGCAGCCGCCGCAGGCGCGGCAACAGCCCTTCTGGATCCGCGGTGTAGAAGTAGGCGGCCAGGGTGTGCCGCTCGGTCTCCAGGCGTTCCAGCAATGCATCGAGGGCCTCGAAGGAGCGGATGGAGAGCACCGGCCCGAAGCTCTCGTAGCCGTCGAACCAACTGCGCTCGCCGCATTCCACCACCGTCAACGGAAACAGGAAAGGGGCTTCGGGAGGGACGGGAGAAGGTCTCGGTGACAGCAGCCTCTCCCCGGCGCCAAGCGCCGCGTCTACGGCATCGTTCAGGGCTCGGGTGGATGCGAGCGTTCGCAGAGGACCGAGATCCACCCCCGTCTCGTCGGAGGGTCCGGTTTCGAGCCGCGCCACCCGTTCCAGCAAGCGCTCCCGGACTTCCCGGTAGCGCGAGGCGGCGACAAAGACCCGGTTCACCGATGAGCAGGCCTGGCCGGCGGCCTTGAGCTTGCGGGTCATCAGGTCGTCCAGGGCGATCTCGATCTGCGCATCCTTGCAGATCACGAAGGGGCAGTTGCCGCCCAGCTCGAGCACGATCCTCTTGCCCTCGTGCGCCGCCGCCGCCGCCAGCCGGCGTCCCACTTCGGTCGAACCGGTGAAGCTCGCGACGCCAATCCGATGATCGGCGAGCAGGGCTTCGACGCATTCATTGTCCTCGGGCGCGATCAGTTGGACGAAATCGTCCGCTCCGGCTTCGTGAAAGGATTCCATCAGGGCTCTCGCGCACAGGATGCCGAGTCGGGACGGCTTCACCAGGGCGGTGGCGCCCGCAGCCAGGGCCGGCCCGATCTTGCGCGTCAGCCCTGCGAGCGGATCGTTGAACGGAGCGATGAGCAGCGCTGCCCGGTAGGGCACTTCACGGATCAGGCGCTCGGGATCCGGCCGCCGTTCGAAGCGCAATTCGTCGAGGGCGGCGCGTGCCGCGTCCAGGAACGACGCGGCATAGTCGACTTCGTTCCGGGCCTCGTCGGGCTTCTTGCCCACCTCCCGCACGACGAGTTCGGCCAGCTCTCGTCTCCGGGAGGTCAAGGCTTCGGCGCAGCGGCGGAGCACTCGACGCCGCGTCTCGATCGACTCGAGGCCCGGGAGCCCGTGGTCGACGATCGCGAGCGCGCGCGCCACCTCCCCGTTGGACATCGACCGCCATCGGTCGAACACGAGCCCCGTGTTCGGAGCGAAGACAGGGAAGGACGCCGTCACCTCTCGCTCACTTTGCCGACGCCCGAGGACGGTCGATCAACACCCGCGCAGGAGGGTGAAGATCCGTTCCAGCTCGCCTGCCGGCTTGCCGAAGCAGAGGCGGACATGATCCATATAGGGCGATCCGAACACCTCGCCTCTCAGCATGAACACGTTGCGCGCACTGCCCGCCGCCTCGAATGCATCGATGCCGTCAGTCCGGGGGAAGACGTAGAAGCTCCCTTCCGAGGGACCGCAGCTCCAGCCCCGATCGTGCACGAACTCGATGGCCATCTCCCTCTCCCGGCGGTAGTCCGGCATCTCGTCCCCCGCATCGAGGAGAGCGAGCACCGCCGCCTGCGAGAGACTCGATGCCGTGCTCGCCGCCGTCTGGTGCACCGACACGATATCTTCGAACAATTGCCCTTGCGCGGCGCACACGCCGATACGCAGCCCCTGCAGGTGATGGCTCTTGGAAAAGGAATTGACGACCACCAGCCGCTCGTAAGCGGAGCAGGTGCTCTCATGCCACTTGTCTTGCGCGAAGACGACCCCCGAGAAACTCTCGTCGATCAACAGGAGCGCTCCGAACTCGCGGGCGACGCCGGCGATTTCGTCGATCTCGTGGCCCGGGTGGATCCGACCCGTCGGATTCGCGGGGTTGCTGAGCAGGACGGCCCGCGCCCGGGTTCTCGCCATCGTTGCGGCGAGCGCGGCGGAATCGACGGCGAACCCGTCTTCGAAGCGGGTCTCGAAGAGTACCGGTTCCATGAAGAGCATCCGGACGATGTCCGCGTACGAGGGCCAGCAGGGCGCCAGAATCGCTACGCGGTCACCGGCGCGGCAGGAGGCGCGAAGTGCCGACAGGACGGCGGCTTTCGCGCCTGCCGTGATCAATACATCGTGATTCGGCAAGTCCCATTTGCCCAGCATGGAGTCGTGAGTCACTGCGCGCAGCCTGCTCGAGCCCTGAGGAGGCGGCAGGAGCGTGCTGGCCATCTCCAGGTTCAGGTTCGCCACGCGTTCCTGAAAGGTCGGGGTGCTCAGCGAGTAGACGCACTCCCCGGAGGCGCGGGCCGCCTCGACCGCCGCCGCCAGAGCGAGGGTCGGCGATCGTTTCGGGGTCATGACGCCTCTCGCCGCGTGAAGAGGATCTGGGCGGCAATTCCCATTCCCATCGAGAACAGGAACACGCACACCCCCGCGGCGTTGATCGTCGGATCGAATCCGGTGACCAGGGTCGTCCAGATCTTGATCGGCAGCGTGATCTCGAAGTTCGTCAGGAAGTAGGCGATGACGAACTCGTCGAAGGCGAAGGTAAAGGTGATGATCAAGGTTGCCACGAGCGCGAAGCGGCAGGACGGCAACACGATCTCCACGATCGCGCGCAGCCGCGATGCGCCCAATGCCCAGGCGGCCTCCTCGTGGCTCCTCGGGATCTGTGCGATTCGGTTGCGCAGATTGAGGATCGCGAGCGGTAGCACGAAGAGCGTCTGGCCGACGTAGACGAGCCACAGGGACGGCTCCAGCCCCAGCGACACGAAGTACAGCCGCAGGCTGATGCCGATCAGCACCAGCGGCACCGCGAGCGGCGCCAGAACGAACAGGGTCGCCACGGTCTTTCCGGGAAAGCGTGCGTTCACGAGAGAGTAGGCGCAGGCGAAGGCGATCCCCGTTGCGGTCACGCTGACCGCACCGGCGATCAGGACGCTGTTCGCCAGTCCCGACAGGTACTGCGGGTCGACGAGAAGGCGTTCGTACCACTGCAACGTGAAGTCGCGGAAGGGCATGACCTGATAACGCCCGCTGTTGAAGGAGAACACGAACATCACGGCGATCGGGAGATAGATGACGAGGGCCGAGATCGCGAAAATCGTGGCGAAGACAGCGCGGACCCACGCCGCTTCTCTCGCGGCACCGCTCACGTTTGCAGCCGGACCTGGCGAACCAGGAGCAGGACGGGGATCGTGCAGATGACGATGACGAGGACCAGGATCACCGCAAAGGTCGCGGCCATCGCCAGGTCGTAGGTCCCCTTGAGCGTGGAGAGCATGATCTGCGCGAGCACGGGTTTCAGGCCGCCGCCGAGCAGGGACGGTACGGCATAGTCGCCGACGCATACGATGAAGGTCAGCAGCGCGCCGATCAGCCACCCCGGTGCACTGAGGGGAAGCACCACCTCCTTGAAGCCGCGCCAGCGCGTGCCCCCGAGATCGGCACTCGCTTCCAGCAGCCGGGGATCGATCGTGACCATCACGCTGAACAGGGTGAGCGTGATCAGCATCACCCCGAAGAGGGTCAGTCCGAAGATCGAAGCACCGATGGTGTAGAGGAACCCGAAGGTCACCGGCGCGCCCAGCAGCTTGCTCAGGTAGTACGCGATCACCCCGCTGTCCGAGAGCACGAGCTGCCACGCGAAGGCTCGGATCATGAAGCTCGTCCAGAACGGCGCAACCAGGACGAAGAGCAGAAACATCCGGAGTCTCGGTCCGATCAGGAAGACCAGGAAGTAAGAGAGCGGATAGGCGATCACGGAGGAGATCAGGACCACGGAGCCGGCCAGCAGCACGGTGCGTCCGAGCGCGCCCCTCAAGTGTTCCGTCGAGAAGAAGGTGCGGTAGTTGGCCAGCGTCGCACCTTCGATCTCGGGGGAGGTCACACTGAGGCCTGCCGTGTAGGCAATCGGCAGGACGAAGAAGCAGGCGATCAACCCGACGGCGAGCGCCACCCCGTGCCACAGGTTCCGGACCGGATCGCGGCCGCGCCCCCCCGGCGCGGCAGGACTCACCATTCAATCGCGACGACGCGCATCGGCGCACCGTCCACGCAGGTCATCTTCAAGGGGATGGCCATGAGGAAGGGTCGATCGCTCGTGATCGCTCCGATGTCCTTCAGGTCTTCGATGTAGGGAATGTGGTTGCGGAACATGGCGTGGTGGGCGACGAACTCGTCGTTGCGGACGTGTCGGTCGAGCATCTGCCTGGCGACATAGTCCTGAGGAAAGTCGAGACAGACGCCGGCGGGCTTGCGCCCCGCCAGCCAGTGCGCGGCGTCCTCTTCCAGATTGGGCGCATTCAGGTGCCAGGTCCTGCTTTCATAGCCCATCTTGTTCGTGAGATCGCTGCGCAGAATCACGAGATCCCCGGCCCGGACATGCCCGCCGCGCTCCTCCATCATTCGGCGCGTGAGGGGCTGCGGCAGGTTCAGGTCGGAAAAGTCGATGATGGAGGCTTCGCGTATGAACAGGTCGAGCCCGCGGTTGGGCAGCTCGTGAATCGTCGGTCCGTCCCGGTACATGTGACAGGGAGCGTCGCAGTGGGTGAAACCGTGCCCCCCGAAGATGAAATGGATCTCGTCGCAAGCGTCGCCGCCCTCGAAGCTCCGGCCCTCGAAGACATCCAGCTTCCAGCGCCAATGGTTGAACAGCGGGGTGGAGACATCGTGGATGAGGGGCCGCTCGGAACGCCATCGGGTGAGGGCGACCGGCCGGCAGGGGCCGGTGGTCGCCCGCGGGACGGCCAGGGGAATCGAGGCAAAGAACACTTCGTCCTGCCCGATGGCGCTCAGGTTCTCGCAGTTCTCGGTGAGCAGCAGTCCACGCTCGTGGACACGCCGGCGGAAGGACTCGTTCCGGTTCTCGATCGCACCTTCGCCGCCGGGCCGGCGCGCCTCCACCCTGTCACAGGGCAGATCGACCACGATATGAAGATAGCCGAGCTCTTTCGCCACATCGGCAACTTCGGGGTCGATCACCGGAGCCTTTCGCCAGTAGCCGGCACGGCGGTTGGAGGTTCTGTCGGCGTGCCCGGTCTTGAGAACCAGCAGGCGGCGTGGTTGCGCGCCGGAGATCTCCTTTCGCAGCGCCCGAGGTCCGATTTCCCCTTCGTGCGTGAAGTCGGCGACCGTCGCGACTCCGACGAAGTCTTCCAGCAGGTAGTCATCGAGCCGGTTGGCACCGCGGATCTTCCAGCCCGGCGCGGTGACCTGGGAAAACCCGGTGCCGTACCACTTGAGCCCGAATTCCTGAAACTCGTCGCCTTCGTGGTAGCTCTGGGAGACGAATGGACAGGAGTCCCACCGCCAGTGGGGCTCGATCATCGCCGCACAGTCGAGAATCTTCATGCCGTGCTCCACTGTCGATGCGCTAGCGCCCGTTGGATCGCTTCGACACGCTCGGGCGTCGGTCGCGGCGCAGCGCGCGCCGGGTGGTCGGAGCCTGCGGAGGTCATGCTCCGGCGAGGCTCAAACCCACCCGGCGCCGCCCGCGGCACCGCGCTCATGCGTTCTTGAATCTCTCCCAGGCATCGAGCCATGCGCCCCGGTTGGCCGGGTCCTTGCGAGGCGAGAGATTGGCCATGAAGACGTCCGTGAACTTGTCCAGATCGGCCAGGTTCAGCAGCTCGCGCTTGTCCTGGGGCAGCATCGCCGCGGCCTTCTTGTTCGGCACCATGCTGTAGTAGGTCCTGGCGACCGCAAGCTTGGCCTGGAACTCGGGCCCCGTGACGTACTGGAGGAACTTCCGGGCGTTGTCCAGACGCGGCGTGTTCGCGGCGATGCACACGGCCTGGTCCCAGGTGACTCCCCCCTCCTTCGGCACCAGCGCCTTGAAGGGCAGCCCGTCGTCGAACATGCCGGCCTGCACCCATTCGCCGGCAATCGCCAGGTCGTAGCTGCCGCCCGCCATCGCCTGGATCACCTGCGAGGTGTTGCCGACGAGGCCGACCTGAGGACGCAGGCTCATGAGCGTGGATTCGAGCTTGCCGAACTCTTCGTCGGACAGATCGTAGGGGGTTGCGTTGCCGTTGTACTTGGACAGGCAGCCCATGTTCGGCAGGAACCAGTCGAAGAGAGCGACCCGCCCCTTGGCCCGCTCCTCCCACAGGACACTGTAGCTCGAGACGTCACTCTCGGAGTACTTGTTGTGGTTGTAGGTGATGCCGTAGTAGCCGAAGCGATTCACGATGGCGTGCATCTTGCCGTCCATCCAGACCGGCGGCCAATTGGCGATGAGATCGAAGTAGTCGTCCAGAGGGTAGTCGGAAGGGTCGAGCTCCATCAGCAACCCGTCCTGGACCGCCCTGGGTATGTAAGCGCTGGTCGGAGTGATGATGTCGAAGGTTCCGGGTGGCGAGGAGGCGATCAGGGCGACCATCTCCTCGTCCGAGCCATCGTGGATCTTCAGGTTGACCTTGATGCCGGTCGACTGCTCGAAAGGCTCCAGCATGCCCGGCTCCTCGTAGCCGCCGAAGGCCAGCACATTGACTTCCCCGGCGGCCCGGGCCGCCCGCGGCCAGAGCGAGGTGCCGGCGAGCAGAGCGCTGCCGGCGAGGGCGCCTTTGCCCACGGTCGCGAGCACGTGACGCCGCGTGACTTTCGAGCGATCTCTTTTCTGTCCAGACATGATGTTCTCTCCTTCGCATGGCGCCGCCGGCACGATGGGCGGCCAGCCATATTGTAAATTGTAGACAATTTGGCGGGGCGGCAATATGATCCCTTCGCGAGGGGTTGTCAAGGGACACACCCGAGTCCGAGGGCATGCGAGGCTCCGTGTGGACAAATCATCCGTAATCTCACTGTCCAATCCGATCCTCCGGCACTGGAACTGGCTCGGGGATACCCTGCACCCAGAACCCGAACCGGGATTTCTCGCCGAGACCGGCGTCGACTGGCCCAAGCACGGATTTACCCATGTCGACGCCCCCTGCCACATGGTGCGCGGGAGCCTGACCCTCGACGAGTGCAGCCTCGATCAGCTCTGCGGCGAGGCGGCGGTGGTCGATGTCTCGGACCGGGTGCCGGCGAAGGCGGTGACCGCCGAGGTGCTCGAGTCGCGCGGGGACCACGTGCGCAGGGGCGATATCGTGATCCTGCGCTCGAACCTGCACCAGCGCTTCCCCAACACGAGTGGCGACTACTGGCAGCAGTCCACGTGGCTCGACGCCAGCGGATCGCAGTGGATCGTCGAGCGCGGCGCCAAGGCGCTCGCGATCGACTTTCCGCAGGACTACAACGCCCGCGACATGAACGAGCGGCTGGTGACGAACGACGAATTCGTGGAGCACCAGATCGTGCTGGGCGCGAAGCTCATGCACCTGGAGCACGTGGTCAACCTCTGGAAGATCGACCGGGAGCGCGTGTTTCTGATCGGATGGCCCTTGCGCCTGCCGAAGGCGGACGGTGGGCCGGCCGGGCCCGTCGCCCTGACCCGGTGGCCCTCCTCGGACCCGCGTATCGTCGACCTGTCGCTCCCGGTACGGTCGGACCGGCGGGGCCGTGTCTCCGTCGGACTGGCCAAGTCGTTCGAGGCGGGCGATCCGGTACAGGAGACCGGGGTGAGGTTCGAGGGCCACTCCCATACGCACGTCCTGACCCCCAGGTATCTCGATCCGGCGGGACCGGCCATCGACGACTTCCTCGGATCGCCGCTCATCGGTCCCGCCGACATCGTGGACCTGTCGCACGTGCACGCCGATACGCCCATCGAGGCCGGCGCGCTGGAGCGCGGTCTCCCGCACGAGCGGCGCGGCGACATCCTGATCCTGCGCACCGGTTTCGCGGAACGCGTCGCCTACGACGACCCGGCGTGGCCGGAACGCTCTCCGTGGCTGGCGACCGAGGCAGCGGAGCGGATCGTGGACCGCGGCTACCGGATCATGGCCGCCGACTTCGAGATCGATGCCGGCCGCAAACGCCTGAGCGGAGGTCCGGCCCGGATCGCCGACCTGGATGCCGAAGCGATCCTGCTCGGCGGCGGTATGGGGCTCGTCAAGAACGTCACCAACCTCTCCGCGCTACGGGCCGACAACCCCTGGCTCGCCGCGACGCCGCTCAACCTTCCGGATGCGGAAGCTGCGCCGGCTCGTGTGCTGGGTCTGGAGTGGCGGGCCGCGAGTCGCCGCTGACGCCGGGCGCCATGATCGGAGGGACCGGTCCCGCCGCTCGGGTCGCACCGGCGTGAGCGATCGCTGAAACGGAACCAAGCGCCCCGATGTCGGAGCTCTGCGACCTCAGCGCCGTCGAGCTGCGACACTTGATCGGTACCGGGCAGCTATCGCCCGTCGAGCTGCTCGACATGTGCATCCGCCGCATCGAGGCGGTGAATCCGGTGCTCAACGCCATCGTCAACTTCTGTCCGGAGCGGGCACGGAGCGAAGCCGTCGCCGCGGAGCGGGCCGCCGCCCGCGGCGACGAGCTGGGGCCTCTGCATGGTCTGCCCCTGGGCGTGAAGGATCTCAATCACGTGGCCGGAATCCGGACCACCTTCGGGTCGCCGCTCTTCGCCGACTTCGTTCCCACCGCCGACGAAGGCGTGGTCGCGCGCATGCGCGACGCCGGCGCGGTCGTCGTCGGAAAGACCAACGTGCCCGAGCACGGCTTTGGCGCGACGACGCTGAACCCGCTGTACGGCGCGACGAACAACCCCTTCGCTCCAGGCTTGAGCGCCGGTGCGTCGTCCGGGGGCAGCGCCGTCGCCCTGGCCTCGGGCATGGTGCCCCTGGCCATGGGCTCGGACTTCGCGGGCAGCCTGCGGACTCCGGCTTCGTTCTGCGGGATCTCGGGATTTCGGCCGTCGCCGGGGACCGTTGCCCAGGCTCGGCGGCCCTTCGCCTTCAGTCCCTTCGACGTGGAGGGACCCATGGGTCGGAGCGCGGCCGACTGCAAGCTGCTTCTCTCGGCGATGATGGGACGGGAGGTCCGCGACCCGCTGTCTCGGGCGCCGGATCCCGCGATGCGCGAGGCGCCGCGCACGATCGATCTGACGGGGTTGAAGGTGGGGATCTCCGAAGACCTCGGGTTCGCACCGGTGTCGAAGGAGGTCCG
This sequence comes from uncultured Ectothiorhodospiraceae bacterium, assembly GCA_964420925.1. Classification (GTDB taxonomy): domain Bacteria; phylum Pseudomonadota; class Gammaproteobacteria; order HK1; family HK1; genus JAJEAD01. The sequence continues at coordinate 37,166 of CAYQVB010000034.1, forward strand.
CCGCACCTTTCGAGACAAGCTGGCCGCCTTCTCGTCGTCCTTCCTCACGTGCGAGGACGGTGCACCCGACACGACGAACGCGGACCGTGCGTTCTACATCCTGCGGGGAGTCGGATTCGGGGCCGACTTCAAGCCGATGTACGAGGAGAATCCCGGTGCCTTCGGGCCGGTGATCGTCGATGAGCTGACCCGGGCCGGACAACTCAGCATCGAGGATGTCGGATGGGCGGAGAAGGAGCGGACCCGGATCCTGGCGAGCGCCCAGGCATTCTTCGAGAATCGCGATCTGTTGATCACCCCGGCCGCGTCCGTGCCGCCTTTCCCCAACGACGCGCTCTACCCGAAGGAGATCGACGGCGAGGACATGGACGGCTATCTGCGCTGGGAGGCCATCGCCTACGGCGTTACCATGATGTCGAACCCCGCCATCGTGATCCCTTGTGGCCTCGGTCCGGGGGGGTTGCCCTTCGGCCTTCAGATCGTCGGTCCTCTGGGGCGGGACGCCTGGCTCCTGGATGTCGGACATACCCTGGAGCGTCTGTTCTCCACCATGGAAGGGCTCCGCAGGCCACGACCGGACCTGAGTTTCCCGGAACGATCCTGAAAATGGCATCGCTGATTCGCGGGGACGCGGGGCGGATCGGCTTTCTCTGGCCGGCCGACGGGTTGAACGACGACGAGTTCTGGAGCTGTCTGCCCGATGGCGTCGCTCTGCTGACGACCCGGTATGCGGTGGCCGGTGACCTGTCGGCGGAGTCTTTCGAGGCCGATGCCGATCTCGCACCGATTCTGAGCGCGGCCCGTCTGCTCGCGCTGGCACGCGTCGATGTCGCCGCGCTTGGCGACTGTGCCGGCAGCTTCATTCTCGGGCGCGAGCATGAGCGGGCGATGACGCGGGCCGTCGCCACCGAGCTCGACCGGCCGGCGACGACCATGAGCGCGGCCATCGTGACCGCGTTGCGGGTTCTCGGCGTGCGGCGCGTGGCCCTCGCCGCCCCCTATTCGCCCGACGTGGTGGACCGCCTGATCGCCTACCTCTACGGGGAGGGCGTCGAGGTCACGGGTCATCAGGCCCTCGACCATCGCAGCGAGTCCACCATCGAGAGACTCACTCCTGAGTATTGGCACGGTGTCGCACGGGCGATCGCGAGGCCGCCCGCCGAGGCGGTCGTACTCGGCGGGGGCGGGGTTCGCGCCGCCGCGCGGCTGCAGGCGATGGAAGCCGACCTGGGGGTGCCGGTCGTTGCCGGCCCCGGGGCCCTGGTCTGGCATGCCTGCCGGTTGATGGGGGCGGATGCGACCCGCTCCGATTCAGGTAGCCTGCTCTCTCGGCATGGTGCGGCCCCCGTCGAAGCGTGAGGGACACGTCGATCGATTCCGACATCTTCTGGCGCGCGGAGTCCCGCGCGACCAAGACCTTCAGCCTGTCGGCGGATCCGCCGATATTCTCGTCGGGGTCCGGCGTGCACCTGAGCGCATCGGACGCCCGGACCTATCTCGACTTCGCGTCCGGCTCCGGAACCTCGAACCTCGGCCACGGCAATTCCGCGGTCCTCGCCGCCGTGCAGGCCCAGTTGCAGAGCGGGATCACGCATATCGGGCCTCACTTCCATACCTGCGCGCAAGCCCGTTTCTTCGAGGAGCTGCTCGCGGTCCTGCCGCGCGGCCTCACGCGACTGCATCCCGCGACCAACGGGAGCGAAGCGACGGAGGTCGCGTTGAAGGCGTGCATGCACTACACCGGTGCGCGCACCTTTCTCGCCTTCACCGGCGCTTATCACGGCCGGACCATGGGGGCGCTGGCGGTGTCTCATGCCAGGGGCTTCAACGCAGGGCTGGGTCCCTTCGCCCCCGCCACGGAATTCGTTCCCTATCCCGGGACAGATGACGATGGGGACGCGGCCACCGCCACTGCCGTCCGGTCGATTTCACGGCGTGCGGAAGAGGCCCCGCCGCTTGCCGGGGTGATCGTGGAGCCGATTCAGGCCACGGCGGGGGTGATCGCGCCGCCGGCGGGCTTTCTCGAAGCAGTGGCCGCGGCCGCCCGCGAAAACGGCGTCCCTCTCATCCTGGACGAGATATTCACGGGGTTCGGACGGACCGGACACCTCTTCGCCTGCCAGGCTTCCGGCGTCACTCCCGACCTGCTCCTCATGGGGAAGAGCATGGGCGGCGGTTTTCCGGGGGGGCTGGTCGCGGGACGCGAGGAGATCATGTCCGCCTGGCCGCGCGGCGCGCAATCTTCCACGTTCCAACTGCATCCGGTCACCGCCGCCGCCGGTGGGGCCGCGCTTCGCTATCTGATCGAGCAGGACCTCTGCGCCCGGGCCCGACTCATCGAGACCTGGTTCACATCGCATCGCGCTGCGCTCTGTGCCTCTCCCTTGACAAGGGAATGGCGTGGCACCGGCGCCATGTTCGGCCTCGAGCTGTGCTCGGTGGGCGAGGCCTCTCCCGGCGAAGTCGCTCGTCTCGTTCGCCTGGCCGCTCTGCGCCGGGGGCTGTTGACTTGGGAATGCGGGACCTGTTCCGAGGTCATCGGAATGATGCCGCCTCTGATCGCGTCGAGGCGGGAGGTCGCCGAAGCGTGCGGCAGACTGTGCGCCGCCTTGTCCGAGGTGGAAACCAGGCTGCTCGGCGAGCCCGCGCGTTGAGCGGGATGCGGTGATCTGCCGGTCGTGGGGAGAGTGCCCGGGGACGCCGCGTGCAGTTCGTCCATGCGTCGTCAGGGCATGCCCCAGGGTCGTTCCGTGCGGTTCCTTTCGAAACGCGACGAGCCGAGCCTACTACGCCGCCTACCACCGATGTCGGGCAATCGCCAAGCGCAACGGGCTGCGGTCTTCCCAGCGAGAGGTCCACAGTGAGGCCCTCGACGCTCTTCGCACGGTCACCAAGCCGAGCCTGAAACAGTTGGCGCAGATGCTGGCAAGATGCAAGGGACTCCGGGCGATGGCGGACTACAAAATAGACGAAGAGTTCAGACGGTCGGAGGCTTAGACCAGTACACGACAAGTACTGAAGATACTCACCCTCGCAGACGAAATCGAAGGAATCTCGACATCTTCGTGGTCGACAAGGAAAGGAGGGCGGCTGCGCGATCACCCACCTCCGCCCAGCCGACCGCCAGGGCACCGGCCCTCAGGAAATGCCTTTTGAGTATAAAAAAAATTAGGAGTTAGGCTGCGTGCCTGCGCCTGTACCCAAGGACGGAGGGAGACAATGCGGCACAACTGGAAGCTGTCCGATGGCGAAACGCCTCAAGTGTATTTTCGATAGCAACGTCTTCGATAAGTTGATCGACCGTTCTGATCTCATTGAACTGATCGATGGGTGCGTTGACCTATACATCACGCACGTTCAGCCTGACGAAAACGATTGCGCGCCCGAAGCAAAGAAGGCGAGCCTCCGCCAAGTGCGCGACGCACTTGCTCCCATGGAACTATCGACTAGTTCGATCATCTGGGAAGTGTCGAAGGGGGGCAAAGGTCGGTGGACTCAGAAAGACAACCTGATCCAACCACTAAGGGGATCCACTCAGCGCAATCCGGACAAACCTAAGCCGTGGGAGAACAAGTCTAGGGATGCGCTGATCGGTGAGACCGCGATTAGGAACGATCTTACACTTGTCACCAACGACGGTTCATTGACGAAGAAAGTGAGTTCGTTGGGCGGGAAGTGCATGTCGTGGGAGCAGTTGTTGGAGCACTGCAACGGGTAACTCCAGCGGTGCTTCGCGAGACGGGACAGCCCTCCCCCCGCGCGTCGGCACGCCGGAGGGTGCGGGGCATCCGACCCCTTGGTGCTCAGTACCCGGCTGACTTCTTCGCTCGGTTCGAGAAGGCACATGCACATGGGCCTCGACGACAGTGGACATGTCGTCCTGTTCGTCACGACCATGCGGAACGATGGGACGGTGCGGATCATATCGTTCCGGCGCGCCACCGAGGCAGAGCGCAACGCGTTCTTCAGGCATACCGGCATTCCCGATTCGCCGACCCGGACGCGCGACATGACGCAGGCCCGCTGACCCTTGCGTCATGCCTCAAGTTCCGGGATCGGGTGCCAGCAATCCCGGGAACCGTCGAACGGAACGCGCCACGTTTACCCCTGGCGACTGTCCGTCCCGATCCGGGACCGCCGCCAACACCGACACGGACGGGCGGATCGGCTCCGGTCCAACTCAGGAAAGGCACCAGATCATGAACGACGGCGAGCACCTCAAGGTCTTTCTCAACCCCCTCGCGTTTTTTGCCGAACCGGAAGTGAACGCACGAAGGATGACCGACACGTCGCAAAAGGAACTGTTCGGCAGCACGTTCGAGAGGCTGGGGCAGGAGCGCCGCGTGTCCGTTCTCCACGCCTTCGACTTGATAGGCCAAGAGCTGAAGAGTTCATTCGACCGGATTCGGAAGACACGCCGCCAATACCTGCACTTCTGGTCCAAGGAATACGGCTGCCTGTCAGCCGACGCGGTCGAATGCTACCGCGATGCGCTGAGAATCGTGGCCTTCGTGCCCGGTCAGACCGTCCGCGATGGAAAGCTGTTGCTCGACCCGAAGCTGACCAGATACCTCCGCGCTCAAGGCGTGTTCGTTGAGCCAGACGCGACGTAGATCGCCCCCGCATCTCGCCGCCGCGTCACGCCACGGTCGGGGATCCTCCTACCGGGTTATGACGATTGATTGCATTCTTGTCGTGTTCGAACTGATGCGGCTCGTGCTTGATCCTGCTGTGGCATCGTGGCTCGGGGGTCGGCCACGCGACGCTCCCGCGTGACTTCCACCGCGCAGGCGGCGTGCTGTCCCGTTGACCCACTCGGCGGCGTTTCCACGTCTAGGTCTAACATTCCTGCACTGGGTCGAACGCCACCAAGCTCCTCGCGAACGAGGAAGCACGCAGCCTCCTCGGTCGCAGCCATTCGGGAAAACGAGCGCCGGCTGGCCCGATCAACTTGTAGAGTGTCAGAATTAGGATAATATTTCTGACAACTCGGAGGTGTCTCCCTTGGAACGGCTGACGGAAACAATCCTGCGACATGCGCGAAGTCTGCCCGAAGGCGTCCCGTTGACGACCAAGGGGTTGCTCCACCTTGGGAGCCGCGCTGCGATCGACAAAGCCCTGTCGCGGCTTGCTCGCCGCGGTGAACTACTGCGGGCGGGCCGCGGTCTGTATGTGCTGCCGATCGAGAGCCGCTTCGGCAACCGGGCGCCATCGCCCAACAAGACGATCGAGGCGCTTGCGGCACAGCGCGGCGAAAGAATCGCCAGCAGCGGCGCCGCGGCGGCCAATGCGCTCGGTCTGACGACGCAAGTGCCGGTCACTCCGGAATATCTGACATCCGGACCAAGCCGAACACTGACGCTCGGTCGCCAGAAAGTTCGATTGCGCCGCTCGCCGCCGTGGCAACTTGTGCTGAGCGGCCGAAGGTCCGGAGAGGTGATCCGGGCCCTCGCTTGGCTGGGACCGGAACAGGCCGGCACCGCACTCGAGCAGATCCGGCGCTCGCTGAGCGCCGAAGAGCGCCGGGAGCTGGCGGGTGTCACCGCGCAGATGCCCGGGTGGTTGGCCGAGCCGTTGAGCCGCCTCGCCCATGGCTGACCACTATCTCGATCTCGAAACCGACATTCGTCGCGAGGCGCTGGCGTTCGCCGCCAGCGAATCCGGCAGGCCGGCCTATCTGCTGGAGAAGGATATCTGGGTCGTTTGGACTCTTCGGACATTGTTCGCCGCGCCAGTCGGTGCTTCGCTCGTGTTCAAGGGCGGCACCTCCCTTTCCAAGGCATACGGGGTGATTCGGCGTTTCTCCGAGGATGTCGACCTGACCTATGACATCCGCGACATTGCCCCAGATCTGATCGGCGACAACGGGGATCCACTACCAGCGAACCGTAGCCAGGAAAAGCGATGGTCCGGCGAGATTCGCCGGCGCCTGGCCGAGTGGACCCGAGAAACGGCCGCTCCGTATCTGGCGGAGGCATTGGGTGCCGTCGAGCCCGACGGAACGATTCGGATAGACGATGCTGATCTCTTTGTCTGCTATGCACCGCTGAACGAGGGGACTGCCTATGTGCGTCCGGAGGTGAAGCTCGAGTTCGGCGCGCGGTCGACCGGCGAACCGAGCGCGAACATGTCGATCTCCTGCGATGCGGCGCCGCACGTGCCTGGGCTCGAGTTTCCGGAAGCTCAACCACGCGTCATGCAGATCGAACGGACCTTCTGGGAGAAAGCGACTGCCGCACACGTGTACTGCCTCCAGCATCGTCTGCGCGGCGGGCGCTTCGCCCGGCACTGGCACGATCTCGCTCGCCTTGACGTCACCGGCCATGTCGATTCCGCCGTAGCGGATCGTGACATCGCCGATGCCGTCGCGGCGCACAAGTCCGTCTTCTTTCGCGAGAAGGACGCTTCGGGGACCTGGGTGGACTACCGAGCGGTGGTCTCCGGCGGTCTCGAGCTCGTTCCCACAGGCCCTTCTCACTCTGCGCTTGCAGACGATTACGCGCGGATGGTCGATGACGGACTACTTCTCGATGATGCCGAGCCGTTCGACGCTCTGATGAATCATTGCCAGACAATCGCCGACAAGGCCAACCAGCAGGATTGACCGTCCGCCCGCTCGTTCCGGCCTACGTCGCACCGTCGGCACCGGCGCGAAGGCACCGGGCGCGAAGCGTTCCCGGTGCTCCGGTGAAAGGTCGCCGTACCGGAGCACCGTCCCCGACAAGGTGCGGCCGGCAACCCTGAACTCGGCGCCGGCCCGATGCTCGATCATGGCGTGCTCCGTTAGATGCTCACCCTGAAGGCCACCTGCGCTTAGGCGTCCGGCTGCACGAGAATTACGTCGCCCAGAAGCACGTGCATGGTGAAGTAGCGCTCGGCCTTCGCGCTCCCGGAGTAGATGTCGTCAATCGACACCTCGCCCCAGTGCGGGCAAACCGCGGTGCGCATGCCTGCGCTCGCGCCCATTGCGGAGCGGCCCTTGCGGTAGAGGATCCCGCCTGGACGTGGCTTGCCTTCGCCTGTTGAATCGTCGCCAGACGCTTCTCGCGCCGTTCGAGCTCCGAGGGCAACTCGTCACCGCGTACCTGCTCGCCGTGGCGTTCATCCTCCGAGCCCGATGTCCACGCGCCGACCGTGGACGGTCAGGCGCTGGACGTAGCTCTTGCGGATGCGGCCGTTGCGCGCCTGGACGGCCAGGAAGAGCCCCACGTCGCCGTCGTAGTACCGTCCCGGCCTGTCGAGCGCGGCGAAGATTCTCGCGGTCAGTCTTTTCCCATTGTTCCCCCAATCCGCCAACGATCCTGTTCGGTCGTTTGTTCCCACGAATGTGGGGGTACACGGGGAGACACGAGGAAACAACCAGATACGCAAGTATCTGGTTTTATTGGCTGGGGGACTAGGATTCGAACCTAGACTGGCGGAGTCAGAGTCCGCTGTCCTACCGTTAGACGATCCCCCAGGAGGAATCCGGAAGGGCTAGCGCTTGGAGTACTGAGGCCGCTTGCGCGCCTTGTGCAGCCCGACCTTCTTGCGCTCCACCTCGCGTGCGTCCCGGGTGACGAAACCGGCGCGCCGCAGGGTCCCGCGAAGCGCTTCGTCGTAGTCGATCAGCGCCCGGGTGATTCCGTGACGGATGGCGCCCGCCTGTCCGCTGCCACCGCCGCCGCTCACCCGGACGTCGATGTCCACCTTGTCGAGCATGTCGGTGGACTCGAGCGGCTGCCGCACCACCATGCGGGCCGTCTCGCGTCCGAAGTACTCGTCGAGGGGACGGCGGTTGACCAGTATCCGGCCGTTTCCGGGCCGGAGATACACGCGCGCTGAGGATGTCTTGCGGCGCCCGGTGCTGTAGTGGATGTTGCCCGGCATGGGGAATGACCTCAGATGTTCAGGGTCTTGGGCTGCTGCGCGCTGTGCCGATGGTGCGCACCCGGGTACACGCGCAGCTTGCGGAACATGGCCCGTCCCAGCGGACCCTTCGGCAGCATGCCCCGAACCGCGTGCTCGATGACCCGTGTCGGGTGCCTCTCGAGCATCCGCTCCAGGGATACTGAGCGAATGCCGCCCGGATAGCCGGAGTGGCGATGGTAGAGCTTCTGGGTGAGCTTCCGTCCGGTTACCGCGACCCGTGACGCGTTCACCACGACGATGTAGTCACCGGTATCCACATGAGGGGTGTACACCGGCTTGTGCTTGCCCCGCAGGCGCTGCGCAACCGCGCTCGCGAGTCGGCCGAGCGGCTTCTCCGCCGCGTCCACCACGTACCAGTCGCGTTCTACCGTCTCGGATCTGGCGCTGAATGTCTTCACCTGTGACCCTGTGAGCTTACAGTGCGTCGCACCGCAGCGAAGACGGCGCGAGAGAGCCCAAAAAAAGGGGTGCGCATCCTACTCAAAGCCCCGAGGAAGTGTCAACGCGAGTGTCAGGAGCAAACAGTCTGTCCGGAGCAGTAGCGCGTGAGTTGTCCGGTTGGATGGGCACCGAGGAGGTGGCCCATGACCAGGACCCAAGTGCTGCAGGAGAGCCGGCGGTTGAGATTCGAGGAAGCGTACGGGGGATGGCGGGAGAGGCGGTTGACGCAGGAGGAGGCGGCGAGACTGCTCGGGCCGTGACCGACTCGGATCCAAGGGGAACCGGGACCCTTGACCGCGCCTCGATGCATGAAGCCCGCAGGGGAGGCAGAATACCGGGCAGGCCCGGAATCGCTTCGACCCTGCGGGGCGCAGCAACAAGGTTCCAACGGGCCTCGCGTCCAGTGCGGTGAAGGAAAGCGACAGGCGAGAACATGAGCGACACGGTGCGCCGCCATACCCTCCTCGACCAGTTGTTCATGGCGCTCGGCCAGGCGTTGCACGCAACGCATCCCGCTCCGCGGTCTCCGGCCCGTCCGAGTCCGGCGGCGTCGGTGGCGGATCCCGTCCCGCCCCTGGCGGAGGAGGAACGCCGCCGCTCGGCCGCGCTGATGCGGGTGAATCACGCCGGTGAAGTTGCCGCCCAGGCGCTCTACCACGGGCAGGCGCTCGGGGCCCGGCGCAGCGACGTTCGGCACACGCTCCTTCGCGCCGCCGAGGAGGAGAACGACCACCTCGACTGGTGCGGAGCGCGAGTGGACGAGCTCGGGGCGAGGACCAGCCGCCTCGGGGGACTGTGGTACTTCGGATCCTTCTTGCTCGGGGCGGCGGCAGGGGCTGCCGGCGATCGGGTGAGCCTGGGTTTTCTCGCCGAGACCGAGCGGCAGGTCGTCCGGCATCTCGACAATCACCTCGACCGTCTTCCCGAACGCGACGCGAAGAGCCGCGCCATCCTCGGCACCATGCGACGCGACGAGGCGGCCCATGCGAGCGCGGCGCTCGCGGCGGGCGCGACTCTGCCGCCTGCTCCGGTGCGCATCGCGATGCGCTGCCTGTCTCGCGTCATGACCACCACCGCGTACCGGCTCTAGCTCCGCGAGGCCGGCTCCAAGGCGGCGCCCTCTCCCGCCCGAAGGCGCGCTCAGGTCTTCCCGGTGCCGGGATCTCTGCCCGGAGGAGCGTAGGGCATCGGAAAGTGCGCGATGTTCCCTGAGCTCTCGCCCGCCGCATGCACCTTGTTGGCGCCCGACTTGTCGACCTGGTCCACTCGAATCACGGAGTGAATCGGCACGTAGGTGCGCTCGACGCCCGCGAACTCGTTCTTCAACTTCTCCTCGGAAGGGTCGACCAGGATGGCGGTGCGTTCACCGAAGATCAGATCGGCGATCTCCAGGAAGCCGTACATCTCGCTGTGACTCACGCTGCGCGCGTACAGCTCGTAGACTTTTCCCTGGTTGTGAAAGACGACCCGGTAGGTTCGCTTCTTCGAAGCCATGGCGGGATGGATGCCGGAATCCGGTGACGTTGCGCGCGATTATAGGGTAAATGGATCGGGCGGCAACGCGCGGCGACGCGGCGCTCACGGGTCCCCGGGGACGCCGAATGCGGGCGCGAGACTGGGGTCGACGGCCCGCTGGCGATAGTCGGCGGCCTGAGGGCCATAGGCATCCCACACCCGCCTCAGCTCCGCGATGGGCGCGTCGTGCCAGTCCACCCTCAGGTCCACGGTGGGCCAGACCAGCGTATCCACCAGCTTGAGGCCGGCGGATCGCACCGGTCCCTCCTCGCCTCCCGCCCGCTCGCCCGCTTCCAGGGCGGCGAGAAGGCGCTCGACGAGAATCGCATCGGGGAGGCTCGCGAATGCGTCGCACATCGCCCGCGGGACTCCCTGCGAGGCGAGGATGTTGCCCGCGGCGATGCAATCCTCTCCCGTCGCGGTCGCCCAGGTTCCGAGCGTGCGGGCGCCGCTGTGGTGGGCGCCTTCGCCGCTCGCTCCGAGCACCGTGAGCTGTCGATAGTCGGGGTGGGTGTCGGCCTGCACGAGCAGGTCTCGCACCCTCGCTGCATCGAGCCCTCTCGCGAGCAGGTCGAGGCCGAGATCACCGAGCGTGGGATTGGTGATGTTCTGGCTGGCCACTGCTCCCACCTCCGCCCGCACCCACGCGCAGCGGCTGGCCACGCAGGGGCTGGACGAGGTCACCACCACGCCGAACTCGCCGCTTCGGGGGCAGCGCCCGAGCAGGGAAAAGGTCATCGTGCGAGGTCCGGTGGAAAGCAGTAGCGCATGTCGGTGAACCCGCTTCGCAGGGCGCGCACCCGGTCACGCCACCGATCGGAGGGTTTGGCGTCCGCGGCCCGAACGATCTCGGCGAGCAGGCGGGCGAGGGCGGCGAAATCTTCGGCCTCCATGCCGTAGCGGGTCATCTCCTGGGCGCCCATGCGCACTCCGCTCGCGGCCGCGAAGCTCGGGTCGTCGTGGAAGGCCTGCGGGTTGGTGATGATGTGGTTGTGCTCGAGCCGGGAGGCGAGACGCTCCCCCCGGGCGCGGGCGCCACGCAGCAGCACCTGGTGGGTGGCGGTGAAGTCGAGCGCGGAGTCGCCTTCGAGCACCAAGCCCTCATCGCGCAGTGCGCGCGCGAAAGCCTTGGCATTCGAGATCACGCGAGGCGGGTAGGAGTCCTTGAACTCGATCATCTCGTAGGTTGCGCCGAGCAGCCCCAGCAGGGTGCCGAGGTGATGGTTGCTCACGTGGCCGGGGAAGGTGCGCGATTCGATGTGGCGCCAGAGCCCCTCGAACTCCGAGCCGGGCGCGATGTTGCTCAAGATTACGCCGCGCTGCGGCCCGAAGAAGCTCTTGTGCGTGGAGCCGGTGACCACGTCGGCGCCCTCGGCGAGCGGGTCCTGGAAATGGGGGCCGAGCAGGCCGAGCACGTGGGCGCCGTCGTACATGAGGAGAGGGCGATCGGGATTCTCCCGGTCGAACTCCCGGTGCACGAAGTCCGCGATCTCCCGAACCGGTTCCGGGTGAATGATGACGCTGCGGCCGAACACGATGAGATCGGGGCGCGCGCTCGCGATGAGGGCCAGGGCCGCCGGCACGTCGACGCGGTGAGGGTCTTCGCGGAGGATCGGGAAGTGGATTGCCGCCGGGCGCTCGGTGCGCGGGTCGATCGCGACGTAGTTCTTGAGCGCACCCGGCACCTGTGCGCTGAGGTGGCCTCCCTTGGTGAGATCGTGAACGAGCACCGGACCGAGCCGCTCGCTCGCTCGGGCGCCTCGGAACCGGTTTCGGAACTGCATGAGCGCGTCGTAGACGACGTCGTTGGCCATCTGTCCACTGATGGGGCGCGTCTCCGCCTGGGTGCATCCGAAGAATGCCCGCAGCGCCGCCTTCAGCTCTTCTTCGCACTCCATGATGAAGGCGGTGCCCTTGTAGTAGCGCACTTCGGGGGAATTGGGCCCTAGCGCCCGGAGGCGGTTGTGCTCGTTGTAGCGCCCCGAAGGATCGCCGGTGCAGAGCGCGTCGACGTAGGCCGAGGTGCACTGTTCCGAGGGGATGAGATTGATGCACTCTTCGCGGCGCCAGCGATGGTTTGCGCGCGCGCGGGCATTGAGGCGCGCCGCCTGCGATCGCGCGGTATCCGGCACCAGGATCGACGGGGAAGAAGGCGCCTCGAAGCCGGGGTAGGGGCGCGTGTAGGGCGCCGCCGGCCATACATTGCGCTCCACCACTTCCACTTCGAAGCTTCGGCCGCGGTCGTCGCTCGCTTCGAGCACCACCGGGCGGTCGCTGCGGTAGCGCAGGCGGTTGTCCATCAAGGCGAGTCCGATGGGACGCAGCTCGTGGGTATCCGAGGGCGATGCGTCGACTCCGGCGCCGTTGAAGGCGGAATAGGGGACGGTGGTGCCGGAGGTCACGTAGCCCACCGCTTCGCCCTCGTGGTGGAGTGTGTAGCCGGTGCGCAGAGGACGACGGCTGCCGAAGGCGGCGATGGGCTGCACGAGCTGCGGGAGCAGATCGGCCTCGGGACCGGAGAGCTCGCCGCGGCGGATCCGCACATACTGCTCGCGCTGCCGGACCAGCGCCTCGCTGCCCAGGTAGCTCTCGTCGCTCGACGCGCGCACCGCGAACCTCGCCAGCGCATTCGCGAAGATGGGAATGTCCCGGCCTTCGCGATCGATGCCGAGCTCGTTACCGTAGAGAGGCAGCCCCGCTTCCAGGCGCAGCGAGTTGCGTGCGCCGAGACCCACCGGGGCGGCCCCGAGCTCCACCAGCCGGTTCCAGAGGTCCAGAGTGAGGTCGCGGGGCGGGAAGAGCTCGAAGCAGATGGACTCTCCGGTGTAGCCGGTGCGCGAGAGAGTCATCTCCCGTCCTTCGAAGCGTACGCTCGCGAGCCGGTTGCGCTTGTTTTCGGGCAGCGAATCGGGGCCGAACACGTCCTCGGCGATGACCTCGGCGCCCGGACCCTGGAGCGCCAGCATGCACACTTCTTCGCTCCGGTCGGCGAGCGCGCAATCTGCACCGATCCGCTCCGAGAGCCACGCCCAGTCCTTGGGGCGGTTGTCCGCGTTGACCACGAGCAGGAAGCGGTCCGCGGCGAGGCGGTACAGATAGGCGTCGTCGACGGCGCCGCCTTCGTCATTTGCGAGGAAGGTGTACTGGGCGTGACCGGCTTCCAGCGCCCGCGCGTTGTTCGTGAGCGTGCCCTGAAGAAAGGACTCGGCGCCCTTTCCGGAAATCTCGAAGCGGCCCATGTGGGACACATCGAAGAGCCCTGCTCCGCGCCGGGTGGCGAGGTGCTCGCCGATGATGCCGGTGCGGTACTGAACCGGCATCTCGAATCCCGCAAAGGGCACCATCTTTCCGCCCTGCTCGACATGCCAGGAGTGGAGCTCGGTGTGCTGGAGCACGCCGTCGTCCAGCCAGTCATCGATCCACTGCTTGCCATGCTCACTCCCCCGGGGGGACGCGGAGGGAAGGGTCTGTTCCGATTTTTCGCTCATCGATGGGATGCCCTCTTCGTGACGGAGCGGCGAGACGGTTCGACGTGCCCGGGCCCGCGGTGTTTCAGCCGCCGATGTAGGACATTTCGATCCTGGGCGCGGCGACGCTGGCCGAAGTACGAATTTCCGAGTAGCGGTCCTCGCGCCGGGCCCACAGGGCGTCGACTACTCCCGCGATGTACTCGTCGCTCGCGCCTTCGCGCAGGAGGCGGCGCAGGTCGACGCCGCTCGTCGCGAAGAGACAGGTGTAGACCTTTCCCTCCGCGGACAATCGCGCTCTCGTGCAGGTGCGGCAGAAGGGCGCGCTCACCGATGAGATGACGCCAATCTCTCCCGACCCGTCGCGGTAGCGCCAGCGCTTGGCGACCTCTCCGCGGTACTGCGGATCGAGGGGCTCGAGGCCGAAGGCGTCGTCGATGCGGGCCACGATTTCCGAGGCGGAAACGACGTCGTCGAGGCGCCATCCGTTGGTGCTTCCCACGTCCATGAATTCGATGAAACGAAGGATGTGGCCGGTGCCGCGGAAGTGGCGCGCCATCGGCACCACCTCCTGGTCGTTGACGCCGCGCTTCACCACCATGTTGACCTTGATGGGGTGCAGGCCCGCACCGGCTGCATTCTCGATGCCCTCGAGCACCCGGGAGACCGGAAAACCAACGTCGTTGACGGCGTGAAAGGTCGCATCGTCGAGCGCATCGAGGCTTACCGTGAGCCGGGTGAGGCCCGACTCGCGCAGCAGTCGGGCACGCTTCGCAGTGAGAAGCGATGCGTTGGTGGTGAGGGTCAGATCGGCGAGCCCGGGCAAAGCGGCCAGCTTCGCCACGAGCTCGTGGATACCACGCCGGATCAGCGGCTCCCCCCCGGTGAGCCGGATCTTCTCCACTCCGGCGTCCACGAAGAGCCGCGCAATGCGCTCGAGCTCCTCGAAGGAGAGCAGGTCGCTGCGATTCATGAAGCGGTAGCTCGTTCCGAACACCTCCTTCGGCATGCAGTAGGTGCAACGGAAATTGCAGCGATCCGTGACCGATATGCGCAGGTCGCGCAATGGTCGTTGCCGCTTGTCCACAAGGGGAGCGCCGCTCTCGGTCATCGCTCGGGCTGCCGCCGATTCCGGAAGGATCGAACTCAAAATGGTAACGCATGCGCGGTGCGAGCAGGGAATCCGGATCGCCCGAACTCCGGCGGCAAACGGGAAGGCCTACCGTCGCCGTCGAAGGGATGGATCGTGGCGTTCTCCGATTGCGCGGCCCGTCGATCCCGGCGTTTGCGTGCGACGGTCCGAAAGGGAAAGAATGAGAGACCGATCATTCGGAGGTCGCCGCTCATGAGCACGTCAACGGAAAGAGCACTGATCGTGGGGGTGGGGGGAGGACTGAGCGCTTCCCTGGCGCGCCTGTGCCGTGCGGAGGGAATGGGGGTCGCGCTTGCCGCGCGGGACGTCGAAAAGCTCCGGGACTTGAAGGCGGAGACGGACGCCTGGACCTTTCCCTGCGACGCGAGCGATGCCAAGAGCGTCGACCGCCTCTTCGGAGCCCTGCGGCGAGACTTCGGGACGCCGGACCTCGTGGTGTACAACCCGAGCGCGCGAGCCCGAGGCCCCCTCGTGGACCTCGACGTCGAGGCGGTGCGCAGAGGCTTGATGATCACCTGCTTCGGAGGCTTCCTGGTGGGAAGGGCCGCCGCCGCGATGATGCTCGAGCAGGGACACGGCACCATTCTATTCACCGGCGCCTCGGCGAGCGTCAAGGGATACGCCCGCTCCGCGTCTTTCGCGATGGGCAAGTTCGGTCTGCGCGGCCTGGCGCAGAGCATGGCCCGGGAGCTCGCCCCGCGGAACATCCACGTTGGCCACTTCGTGATAGACGGTGGCATCGGAAGAAACGCCGGCGATGCCGACGATCGACTCGAGCCCGATGCCATTGCCGCGAGCTATCTTCACGTCCACCGCCAGCACCGCAGCGCGTGGACCTGGGAGATTGAGCTTCGGCCCTGGGTTGAGACCTTCTAGCCGCCATGCGGAGACCGGTCTCCTCATGGCGGCGGATGCTCCTCTCCTGATCCTTCGTTCAACGTAAGCCGCGACACCGTCCCCGGACTTCGCAGCGGACCGGCCCGCCCGGTCCGCCGGCTTCCGGCATGCGGGAGCCGTTCATGGCGCCGGCATGCCCTTGCGCCCGAGCGCTTCCCACGCCGGTGGCCGCGCACCTCGACGCCATGCCTCATCCGGGGGAGATCCCCGAACCGGAGCGGAGCCGCAGCGTCATGGCTCCTGTCCGTCACGGTCGGGAAAGTGACCTCGAGAGCCGACTCCAGGTGGTGGATTATCCTGATAAAGTGCTTTAATCTATAGATGTATCTTACGGAAATATATTTAAAAAGGAGTGAAGCAGTGCGCAAGCTGGTGACAATCGCGATTTCGGCTGCGTGGCTCTCGTCGGCGTCTCCGCTCTGGGCAGCTTCGCTGGGGGAGCAGTTCGGCAACGGCGCCGCGCACGTCGGGCTGCACGGTGGCACGCTCGGAGCGGGTGTGAACGCCGGGTACGATTTCTCGAACGACCTCGCGATCCGGGGGCTGGTGAACTACTTCAACCTGGACTTCGACGGCGAAAAGGCCGGCAACGAGTATGACGGAGAGCTGGACCTGCGTTCGCTGGGGCTGTTGGTCGACTGGCACCCCTTCTGGGGCGCGTTCCGGGTGTCCGGCGGGGCATTTCTGAACAACAATCGGCTCTCGGCGTCGACCGAGGGCATGGCGCTGAACATTGGAAACAACGAGTATCCCGCCGATCTCAGCTTTCGCATGGAGTTCGAGAAGGCCGCGCCGTACCTGGGCATCGGCTGGACGAGCGGGCGAGGCGAGGGCGGACTCTCGTTTACCGCCGACATCGGCGCTCTCTTTCGAAGTGTCCCCAGGGTTTCCGCTTCAGGTCGGATCAGAGACTGCGGATTCACGGTGTCGAGGGAAGGCGACGCCGAGGTCGATTGCTCTCAGGTCCCGGGCATTCTGGAAGCCTCCCTGGAGAGGGACATGGAGAGGGACCTGGAGCTGGAGCATGATGCGCTCCGGGACGACCTCGACAAATTGAAGATCTACCCGGTCATCTCTCTCGGGCTCTCTTACCGTTTCTGAGAAGCGTCCGGCAGACGGTGCGCACCGGGAAAGAGGCGAGATGCTGACTCCACGGCGCTTTTTCGCCCTTGGCGCATTGGTCTGCGCAGCCCTGGTCGGTGTTGCGCTCTACCTGCAGCATGTCGTGCAGCTCGAGCCGTGTCCGCTGTGCATCGTCCAGCGGGTACTCGTGGTGATCCTCGCGCTCGTCATGGCAGCGGGGGCGATTCACAATCCCGAGGAAAATGGGCGGCGCGCGTATGCGGCGCTCGTGGCCGTTGTCGCGCTCCTCGGTGCGGCAGTGGCCGGCCGCCACGTCTACCTTCAGAACCTGCCTCCGGACCAGGTTCCGGAGTGTGGTCCCGGCCTGGACTATATCCTCGACGCCTTTCCCATCGGGGAGGCGCTCGCCCTGATTCTCGGGGGCTCCGGGGAATGTGCCGAAGTGCAATGGACCTTTCTGGGTCTGACCATTCCGGGCTGGACCCTGATTGTGTTCACGGGATTCGCGGTGTTCGGCGCGTTGCTGTGCATGGTCCGGCGCTTCGCCATTCACGGGGTCTCGATTTTGGGGGCAAAGACCGGCGATCAATGAGTTGCGAGCGATTTCTACGGGAAATTACGTAGCGCACGAGTATTGACGCCCCATCGCTTCGAGACTTATCTTCACTCCCGACATCCCTCCTGTGATGTTTCTCCTCCAACCCCTCCTTTGGTGGTAATTGCCGGAGCCCGAGCGCTCCGGCTTTTTTTTGGGGAGAGGAGTGAATTCAGCCCGCGCGCCGGGCCACACCGCCTCTTTGCGTCACCAGGCGCGCGCGCTGCCGCCGGCGCACCTGGGCCATCGCCTCCGGGCTGCCGTCGTGATCGCAATCGAACCAGCGGTCCGCCGGAGTGATCTGATTGCCGTAGTTGCAATCGAGGTGCCGGTGGTGGAGCTGATGGTGGAACGAGGTCAGGTAGATGACCGGCTTGCCGCGAATGGTGATCGCCTCGTAGCCCGTGTGCCCCGTCGAGGCGCCCATCGTCTCGTACTGCATGTGGAAGAGGAAGTGGATGGGGTGCGACGGAATCACCACGTGAATCAGCACGCTGCTCAGGTAGATGAGGTGCTCGATGGGGTGCATCGAGAGCCCCGACCAGGGACCGAGGTTGACGTTTCGGTGGTGCACCGCGTGCGCGACCTTGAACAGCGGGCGCCAGTGGAGCAGCCGGTGCACGAAGTGGAAGTGCAGGGAGCTCCAGAACGGAATCGCGAAGAACAGGAGGACGAAGGCAACCGGGTGGGTCCGCCACTCAAGGTAGTGCGGCAGGAGGTCGTTCGCGTAGCCCCAGAAGAAGAACACCTCGTAGGCGGTCCAGATCGGCACGCCGCTCGCGAGCGTCCAGAACATGTTGTCCCGGACCTGGTCGTTGCCGAGAAAGCGGGGATTGTTCCGCTGCATCTCCTCCCGGTCGTACCTGAGGTGCGTGCCCTGCACCTTGAAGACGTGGAAGTACAGGTGAAGACCGCCCGCCACGAGGACCATGAGCGCCAGGTTCCGTATCAGCAGGAGCGCTATCCATCCCACTTCGAGATTCGCGCACTGCTCGAGCGGAGGCTGTAGGAAGTACCAGGTGAAGGTGGCGAGAGCGCCGAAGGGGAGAATGAGCGAGAGCAGGAGTTGCTTCGAAAAGAGGAACCGGATGGCTTCCGGAATGCGGGGCGGCCACTGGAATACCGGACTGGGTTCCAGAGGAAGCGAGGGATGCCAGGCCCAGATGCCGTCGGGGGCTGCGCCGGAACGCCGCGGGGAGGCGGTCTCGCTGGCGGCCATCTTCGCTACTCCTGCGCTACGCCACTGATTTCGCGGGCGATGCGAGGATCGCCCAAACATCCCGGCATGACAACTTCCCGGAACAATCTCCGGAACCGGCTTCGACGAGCCGGGTTGCCCGTGGCCCTGCCGTCACCCTTGCACCTTCCGCGGCGGACCCGGGGAAGCGAGGGGCGTCGGACTCTAGAAGGGAATGTCGTCGTCGAAGTCGTCGGCCGGCTCAGGGGTGCGTTCCTGCCGTCTCGGGGCCTCGCCGCCTCCGCCTCCCCAGTCGCGAGCGGGTGCCGACTCGCCCGAGGACGGTGAGTAACCGCCCTGACTGCGCCCTCCCAGCATCTGCATGTCGTTCGCGACGATCTCGGTCGACCAGCGATCCTGGCCGTCCTGGGTCTGCCACTTGCGCGTCTGAAGCCGCCCCTCGATGTAGACCTGCCGCCCCTTGCGCAGGTACTCCCCCGCGATCTCGGCGAGGCGGCCGAAGAACACCACCCGGTGCCACTCGGTGCGTTCCTGCTGCTCGCCCGTCTGGCGGTCCCGCCAAGTGTCGGTGGTGGCGAGCCGGATGTTGGTGACCGCTCCGCCGCTCGACGTGTGGCGGGACTCCGGGTCCGCGCCGAGATTGCCTACGAGAATGACTTTGTTTACGCCCCTGGCCATTGATCCATCTCCCTTCTGCCGAGGTTCTCGAGGAACATCTCCGACTTCCCTGTCGGTGTCTGGAGCCGGAGTTCCTTGAAGCGTGGCGGTCCCACCGCACGCGCTCGATGTTAAGACCCGTCCAGCGGAATTGCACGCAGGGCGTCCCCATCCAGCGTACGCCGATCGACCTTCAGATAGGCGACCGCGTCCTCCACGATGATGACTACTTCCACTACTCCGCGTACCGATTGGAGACGGTGGGAGAGGACTTCCGCCCCGGCTTCCGTCACCCCTTCAAGCCTCAGCAGGCGGGTGGTAAGGGGGGCGGGGTTGCGCATCGGGAAAGCTACCGCCAGCCATGCCAGGACCAGTGCCCCACAGAACCAGAACACCGCCTCGGTGCCCCAGCGGCCGTGCAGCCATCCCCCGCAGAGCCCGCCGATGAAGGCGCCGAGATACTGGGCGGTGGAGTAGAACCCGAGCGCGGTGCCCTTCTTGTCCGACGGCGCGATTCTCGATACCAGCGAAGGCAGGCAGGATTCGAGCACGCTGAACGCGGTGAAGAAGAGGACCATCAGCGCCACCAGCGCCACGAGTCCGGCGCCCGACCAGCCGATGCCCAGCTCGGCGGCCGCGAGGCAGGCGATCGCGGCGAGGAACACCGCCTTCAGCCGGTTGCGCCGGTCCGCGTAGAGCACGAAGGGGACCATCAGCAGGACCGAGGCGAGGAGCACCGGCACGTACACCATCCAGTGCGCATCGGCGGGCAGACCGGCGGAGTCGCGGAGCGCGAGCGGCAGGGCGACGAAGGTGGCGGTCAGGATGAGATGCAGGATGAAGATGCCCGCATCGAGCCGAAGCAGCTCCCGATTCGCCAGGATCTCGCGAAACTGTGCCGGCATCGGCTCCACGTCGCGATGAAAGCGGGAGGTGACCGGAGTCGGCACGTACCGGTGCAGCACCACCAGTCCGGCGACGCCGAGCGCGGCCGTCAGCCAGAACAGACCCGAGATGCCGACCAGCCCGGTGAGCGCGTGTCCGACCATCATCGCGAGCGCGAAGGCGAAGCCGATGCTCACCCCGATGATCGCCATCGCCTTGGTGCGCTGGTCTTCACGCGTCAGATCCGCGGTCAGGGCAATCACCGCGGCTCCGATCGCCCCCAGCCCCTGCAGGGCGCGTCCGGCGATCACTCCCCACATCGTGTCCGCGAGCGCCGCCACCACGCTTCCCGCCGCGAAGATCAGCAGTCCCGCGCTGATGACCCACTTTCGGCCGATCCGGTCCGACAGCATGCCGAAGGGAATCTGGAAGATCGCCTGCGTGAGGCCGTACACCCCGATCGCGAGGCCGGCGAGAACCGGCGTGTATCCCTGGTAGGACTCCGCGTGGAGGCTGAAGACGGGGAGAATCATGAAGAGTCCGAGGATGCGCAGGGTGAAGATGCCGGCGAGCGCCATGCTCGCCCGCCGCTCCGACGCGGTCATGCGCAGTTCTTCCGGACCTTCGCGTCCGGCCCTCCGAAAGGCGCGGATCACGTCGGGTCCGAGCCCTTTGACGGGCCCCGGGAGAACCGGCGAATCCGCCTCCCGTCCGGTCGAGATCGAGTGAGAGATCGCCTCGCGTGGGCCGTGGAGCGCGCCCGGGGCACACGTGCGCCGCCGTGGCGGATGACCGGGCAGCGAGACCGCCGGTCCGGTACGCGCAGCAGCGGGTCGTGCACCGGCTGAGGCATCTCTCTCCTTGGGGTTTCCGTTTCGGTCCCTGGCCCCCGACCCCGACGCACGAGCAGTCCCGGCCGAAAGGAGCGCGCTAATATAGTTGCTCCGTCCGGCATTACCAACGAGCCATGCAGCAGATCGTCATCCGGGGAGCGCGAACCCACAATCTGCGCAACGTCGATCTCGATCTGCCGCGGGACAAGCTCATCGTGGTGACCGGACTCTCCGGTTCCGGCAAGTCATCGCTCGCCTTCGATACCGTGTACGCGGAAGGGCAGAGGCGCTACGTCGAGTCGCTCTCGGCGTACGCGCGCCAGTTTCTCTCGGTGATGGAGAAGCCCGACGCCGATCGGATCGAGGGCTTGTCGCCCGCAATCTCGATCGAGCAGAAGTCCACGTCCCACAACCCGCGTTCCACCGTGGGCACGATCACCGAGATCCACGACTATCTGCGCCTGCTCTTCGCGCGTGCCGGCGAGCCGCGATGTCCGGTCCACGGGCTGACCTTGCAGGCGCAGACGGTCAGCCAGATGGTGGACCAGGTGCTCGAGTTGCCGGAGTCGACCCGCCTGATGCTGCTCGCCCCGGTCGTCGAAGCGCGCAAGGGAGAGCACGTGCAACTGATCGAAGGCCTGCGGCGCCAGGGCTACCTGCGGGTCCGGGTCGACGGCGAAGTCCACGAGATCGATCTGCTGCCGCCGCTGGAACGTCGAAAGCGTCACACGATCGAGGCGGTGGTGGACCGTTTCCGGGTGCGCGAAGGTCTCGATCTGCGGCTCGCGGAATCGCTGGAAACGGCGCTCGCGCTCTCCTCGGGCCGGGTACGGGTGGTGCGCATGGACGAAGCCAAGGGCGAGGAGCTCGTGTTTTCGGCGCGCTTCGCCTGCCCCGTCTGTGACTACAGCCTGCCCTCGCTCGAGCCGCGGGCTTTCTCGTTCAACAATCCCGCCGGCGCCTGCCCGGCCTGCGACGGGCTCGGCACGCGCTCCTTCTTCGACCCGGGGCGGATGGTGGCGCATCCCGAGCTCAGCCTGCCGGGGGGAGCCATTCCGGGCTGGGACCGGCGGAACATCTACTACTTTCAGATGCTCGAGTCGCTGGCCCGTCACTACGACTTCGATCTCGACCTCCCCTTCAACGCGCTGCCGGAAGCGGTGCGGGCGGTCGTCCTCGACGGCAGCGGCAAGGAGGAGATCGAGTTCGTGCATCGCCAGGAAAGTGGGCGCACCTACCGCAAGCGCCGCACCTTCGAGGGCATCATTCCCAACATCGAACGCCGTTACCGGGAAACGCAGTCCGCTGCGGTGCGCGAGGAGCTCTCGAAGTTCCTCGGCACCCGGCCCTGCGACGAGTGCGGAGGCGCCCGGCTCAACCTTCCCGCGCGAAACGTGTTCGTCGGCGACCTCACCCTGCCCGCGCTGAGCGCGCTGCCCGTGGGCAAGGCGATACGCACGCTCGCGCGGCTGAATCTGGGCGGGGCACGGGGGGAGATCGCGAGCGGGATCCTCAAGGAGATCGGACAGCGTCTGCGATTCCTGGAAGATGTCGGCCTGGACTACCTCGAGCTGGACCGCCCCGCCGAGACCCTGTCGGGCGGCGAGGCGCAGCGCATCCGGCTCGCGAGCCAGATCGGCGCGGGGCTGGTCGGTGTGATGTACGTCCTGGACGAGCCCTCCATCGGCCTTCACCAGCGCGACAACCGCCGCCTGCTCGATACGCTGGAGCACCTGCGCGACATCGGCAACACCCTCATCGTGGTCGAGCACGACGAAGAGGCCATCCGAAGCGCGGACCACGTGGTCGACATGGGACCGGGCGCCGGCCTGCACGGCGGCAGGGTGGTGGCGCAGGGGACTCCCCGGGAGATCATGGCGGCGTCCGAATCGATCACCGGCCAGTTCCTCAGCGGGGCGCGGCGCATCGAAGTCCCCGTGTTTCGCGTTCCCCGCGATCCGGAGCGGGTGGTGCGCATTCGCGGCGCCCGCGGCAACAACCTGAAGCGTCTCGAGGTGGAGTTTCCGGTCGGCCTGATGTGCTGCGTGACCGGCGTGTCCGGGTCCGGAAAGTCCACCCTCGTCAACGACACCCTGTACCGTCTCGCGGCGCGCAGGCTCGGTCTCGCCTCCGCCGAGCCCGCCACTTGCGACGAAGTGCAGGGACTGGAGCACTTCGACAAGGTCATCGACATCGATCAGAGCCCGATCGGGCGTACCCCGCGATCGAACCCGGCGACCTACACGGGCCTGTTCACTCCCATTCGCGAGCTCTTCGCCGGCACCCAGGAGGCCCGATCCCGCGGCTATACCCCGGGACGCTTCAGCTTCAACGTGCGGGGAGGGCGTTGCGAAGCATGCAGCGGCGACGGGGTCATCAAGGTCGAGATGCACTTTCTTCCCGACGTGTACGTTCCCTGCGACGTGTGCAAGGGGAGTCGCTACAACCGGGAGACCCTCGACATCCGGTACAAGGGCCGGAACATCCACGAAGTGCTGGAGATGACGGTGGAGGAGGCGGCGGCCTTCTTCGCCCCGGTGCCCGCCGTCGCTCGCAAGCTCGACACGTTGATGGAGGTCGGCCTCTCCTACGTGCAGCTCGGGCAGCGGGCGACCACTCTGTCCGGGGGTGAAGCACAGCGCGTCAAGCTGTCCCGGGAGCTCTCCCGCCGCGAGACCGGGAGCACGCTGTACCTGCTCGACGAGCCGACCACCGGACTGCACGCCCACGACATCGAACATCTGCTGCGGGTGCTGCAGAAGCTCCGCGACCACGCCAACACGGTGGTCGTCATCGAACACAACCTGGACGTGATCAAGACCGCCGACTGGATCATCGACCTCGGCCCGGAAGGCGGAGAAGGAGGCGGCTACATGGTGGCGGTAGGCACTCCCGAAGAGGTCGCCGCCGACGAGGCATCCCATACCGGGCGCTATCTCCGGCGGGTCGTCGAACCCGCCTGCGCGACGCCGGAGCCCGCCCTGGCGGCGGGCGTGGGATGAGGGAGATGACGAAATGACGGCACTGATCTGCGGGTCCATCGCCTACGACAACATCATGGTCTTCAAGGACCGCTTCAGGAACCACATCCTTCCCGACAAGGTGCACATGCTGAGCGTGGTCTTCCTCGTTCCCGAGATGCGAAGGGAGCTGGGAGGCTGCGCGGGAAACATCGCCTACAACCTCAATCTGCTCGGAGGGGACGCCTTGCCGATGGCCACGGTGGGCAATGATTTCGCCCCCTACCGCGAGTGGCTGGACGAGTGCGGCATCGATCGCCGGCACATAGCGATCATCGACTCGGAGTTCACCGCCCAGGCCTTCATCACCACCGATCTGGACGACAACCAGATCACCGCCTTTCATCCGGGGGCGATGAACTTCGCCCATGTGAACCAGGTGTCCGACGCCGATGGAGTCGAGATCGGCATCGTGGCCCCGGACGGCCGGGAAGGGATGCTCTCGCACGCCGCCCAGTTCGCCGAGGCGGGCATTCCTTTCGTGTTCGATCCCGGGCAGGGGCTGCCGATGTTCGACGGCGACGAGCTTTCGCGCTTCATCGACCGGGCGAGCTGGCTCACCGTGAACGACTATGAATGGGAACTCGTCCATCGCCGCACCGGCTACTCGCCCGAAGACGCTGTGCAGCGCCTCGAAGCGCTCGTCATTACCCGCGGCGCCAAGGGGTCGGAGGTCTACGCCGGTGGCCGCCGCATCGAGATCCCCGCCGCGCGGGCGGGGGAGGCGGTCGACCCCACCGGCTGCGGCGACGCCTACCGGGCCGGGCTGCTCCACGGCCTCGGGCGCGGTCTGGATTGGGAGACCACCGGTCGCCTCGCGTCGCTGATCGGCGCGATCAAGGTCGCTCACCACGGCACCCAGCGCCACCGATTCGATCCGGCGGAGATCGAGGAGCGCTTCAGGGAGAACTTCGGGCGGCGCCTCGATTGGTAGGGGCATGCACTCGTCCGGTGGGGCAACCCCTTCGCCCTTCCCTTGGCAGGTCGCAACGGAATCAACCGGGGCCGATCTCTCCTTCCTGCATTGCCTCGTCGAGGGCTTCCAAGCTCATGATGGGCGCCTCGCAGTGGTGCCCCCGGCAGACGTAGGCGACGGGTCCCGCGGCGGGCCGGCGTTCGGCGAGAAGACCGGGAAGATCCGGCGCGCCGGAGGGGATGGAGAAGACCGCACGCCGCGGCGCGTAGTGCCGGCGGCAGCGCTCCTTCCACCCGGACAGACTCTCCGGCTCGGCGCGCAGCACCGTGGTCTGCGGTGGGTAGAGGAACTCCTCCACTGCCAGCAGCATCGCGGTGTGGGCATGCGGAATTCGGGCAATCGAGCTCCAGCCCGCGCGCACCGCGCGTTCCGCCGCATCGAGATAGCGGCTTTCGCCGAGCAGGTGCCCCAGGCGGCCCAGCGCATGGGCGGCGATGCCGTTGCCGGCGGGCAGGGCGTCGTCGGCGAAGGGCTTGGAGCGGTGGATGAGCACTTCGTGATCGTCGGCGGTGAAGAAGAAGCCGCCGTTCTCCGGGTCTTCGAAGTGGCGAAGGAGAACCTCCGCGAGATCGACTGCGAAGTCGAGTTGATCTCTCCTCCACTCCTCCTGGAGCAGCGCCAGAATCGCGTCGATGAGAAAGGCGTGGTCGTCGAGGTAGGCGGAGAAACGGGCGCGCCCGTCCTTGTAGGTGGCGCGCAGGCGGCCGTCTCGCCACAGGCTTTCCCGGAGGAAGTCTAGCGCGCGCCGCGCGGATTGAACGAAGCGCGGCTCCGACAGGAGGCCCCCCGCCACCGCCATGCCCTTGATCATGAGCGCGTTCCACGAGGTCAGCACCTTGTCGTCGCGTCCCGGCCAGACGCGCTCCGACCGGACCGGGAGCAGGGTGGTCCGGGCACGCTCGAGGACCCTCTCGACTTCCGGCACGCTCGAGTCGAAGCGCCGGGCAAGTTTTTCGAGTTCCGTGAACACGTGCAGGTGCCAGTGCCGGCCTTCGAAGTTGGGGGGGCGGTCGAGACCGAAGCGCGCCGCGAACACCGGGTAGTCTTCCTCGCCGAGCAGACCACGCACCTCCTCGGGTTCCCAGACGTAGAACTTGCCTTCCTCGCCTTCGGAGTCGGCGTCCAGGGAGGAGTAGTAGCCCCCTTCGGGCGACTGCATCTCCCGCATCGCCCACTCGCCGGTCTCCGTGGCCACCTTCCGGAACAGCTCCTCACCGGTGGCCTGCCAGGCCTGGGCGCAGAGGACGAGGAGGGGGCCGTTGTCGTAGAGCATCTTCTCGAAGTGCGGGATCATCCACTGCTCGTCCACGGAGTAGCGGCAGAAGCCTCCCCCGAGGTGGTCGTAGATGCCCCCGAGGCACATCTTGCGCAGCGTGTGCGTCGCCATCGACAGGGCGAAATCGTCGCGCCGAGGGGCGCTCGCGGAGGCGGCGAAGATGCGCATCAAGGCTTCGATGTTCGTCGGATGCGGGAACTTCGGCGCCGCTCCGAATCCCCCGTGCTCGGCGTCGAAGGAGCGCGCGAGCAGGGTCCTCGCGTCTTCGAGCGGCCTCGGCGTCACGATTTCGTTGCCTTCCGCCTCGGGCTCGAGGCTGCGGAGGGCTTCGATCAACGCCTGGGATTGCTCGCGCAGCTCGCCGCGACGCTCGGCGTAGAAGTGGCTGACCCGGCGCAGGATGTCCTGGAAGGACGGCAGGCCGAAGCGCGCGGTCTTGGGAAAGTAGGTGCCGCCGAAGAAGGGAATGCGGTCCTCGTGGTCGAGGAACATCGTCAGCGGCCAGCCCCCGCTGCGCCGGGTGAGCAGGTGCTGCGCGCTCTGGTAGATCTTGTCGAGGTCCGGGCGCTCCTCGCGGTCGACCTTGATGTTGACGAAGAGCCGGTTCATGAGCTCCGCAGTGGCCGGGTCCTCGAAGGACTCGTGGGCCATCACGTGGCACCAGTGGCACGCGGAGTATCCCACCGACAGCAGGATCGGCTTTCCCTCGCGGGCCGCCCTCTCCAGTGCCTCCTCCCCCCACGGATACCAGTCGACGGGGTTGTCGGCGTGCTGAAGGAGATAGGGACTGGTCTCGGCCGCGAGCCGGTTCAGGGACTGCTCTGGATGCATCGGGCGGGGCCTCTCAGCTCGGCGGGCGCGCAGCCCGACGAGATTATATCGGGGGCGCAGCCGGGCTCCCGTTGAGAGTAGGATCGGGCGGCGCAATGCTGAAGTATCCCGAATTCGATCCCGTCGCGATCCAGATCGGACCCCTCGCGGTCCACTGGTACGGGCTCATGTACGTGGTGGCCTTCGGCCTCGGCTGGTGGCTGGGTCGAGTGCGTGCGGCCGATCCCGCCCGCGGCTGGCGTGGGAGCGACGTGGACGACGTGCTCTTCTACGTCGCGCTCGGGGTGGTCGCGGGTGGACGCCTCGGCTACATGCTCTTCTACGACCCGGGGGGGGTCTTGCGCGATCCGTTCTCGGTGCTGCGGGTCTGGGAGGGCGGCATGTCCTTTCACGGCGGGCTCCTTGGGGTCATCGTGGCGATGCTGCTCTACGCGCGGCGCCGCTCGCGCTCCTTCTTCGAGGTCGCCGACTTCATCGCCCCCCTCGTGCCGCTCGGGATCGCCGCAGGCCGGGTGGGCAACTTCATCAACGGAAACCTCTGGGGCCGGCCCAGCGACCTGCCCTGGGCGATGGTGTTTCCGGGCGCCGGCGAGCTTCCCCGCCATCCCTCGCAGCTCTACCAGGCGCTGCTCGAGGGCGTGGCGCTCTTTGTCCTGCTCTGGTGGTTCTCACGCCGCCCGCGGCCCGTCATGGCGACCTCGGGCCTCTTCCTGCTGGCCTACGCGGTGTTCCGGTCCGCGGTGGAGTTCGTACGCGTGCCCGATCGGCAGTATGGCTACCTCGCCTTCGACTGGCTCACCATGGGGCAGGTGCTGTGCGTGCCGATGGCGCTTGCCGGGGCATGGCTTCTGTGGCGAGCCCGCCCCTCGCGACCGGATGCAGGGAGCGCGGCGGGACCCCGATGAGGGCCTATCTCGATCTCTTGCGGGAGGTCCGCGACCACGGGGTCGAGAGGCAGGACCGCACCGGCACCGGCACCCTCAGTCTCTTTGGCCGGCACTTGCGATTCGACCTCGCGCGGGGATTCCCGGCCGTGACGACCAAGTTCCTCCATTTCCGCTCGATCATCAACGAGCTGCTGTGGTTCCTGCGCGGCGACACTAATGTCGCGTGGTTGCACGACCACGGGGTGAGCATCTGGGACGAGTGGGCGGACGAAGACGGAGAGCTCGGTCCGATCTACGGGTACCAGTGGCGCTCCTGGCCGGCGCCGGACGGCCGTCACATCGATCAGATTTCCCGCGTCATCGAGGGAATCCGAAAAAATCCCGAATCGCGACGCCACCTCGTGAGCGCCTGGAACGTCGGCGAGATCGAGCGCATGGCGCTGCCGCCCTGCCACGTGCTCTTCCAGTTCTACGTCGCCGAGGGGCGGCTCTCGTGCCAGCTCTACATGCGCAGCGCGGACCTCTTCCTCGGGGTGCCCTTCAATATCGCTTCGTACTCGCTGCTCACGATGATGATTGCGCAGGTCTGCGGCCTCGAGCCGGACGAGTTCGTGCTCTCCCTCGGCGACGCGCACCTCTACCTCAACCATCTCGAGCAGGTCGAGACGCAGTTGTCGCGGGAACCCTATCCGCTGCCTTCCATGCGCCTCGATCCGGAAGTCGAGAGCCTCTTCGATTTTCGCTACGAGCACTTCACGCTCGAGAACTACCGGCACCATCCCTCGATTCGCGCCCCGATCGCGGTCTGAGCCGCGTTGCCCTTGGTTCGTCGCATCCCGCGCTGATCTCCATCGTCGCCGCCCTCGACGAAGGCTGGCCTGCGCAGGCAGCGCTGTTCCGCCTGCCAGGTTCGGTGTAGGCAGTCGGAAGTCCGGAGCTCATCCGCGACATGCGCCGAGGCCGCCTTCCGGCGGTGGGGCGACTGCGGGCGCTGTGCGAGGTGCTGGTCCTTGAGTTCTACGTCGGGCGCCCGCGCGAGACGCACGCCATCGACGAGCGGCACCCGGCGCTCGCGCTCGAGACCGCGCTCGGCACGCTGCGCGAGGCAGGCGTGGAGCTCGAACCCGCTGAACTGGCACTCGTCGTGGGCGCGGTCTACTCGCTCGTCAAGCGGAAGCGCGCGCCGGCCACCGCCGCGCGGGTGAAGTGCCTCATCGAAACGCCCTCGCCGCGAATCGGCCCGACGATGTGAACGGGGTCGGGAACCTGCCCTTCCCAGCACTTTGCGGTCAACCCATGGAGGCGCACTACGCGCCACCGAACGCGTGAAAGCCGCCAGTCGGCGTTTGACATTGGCGAGAACACCTATCATATTGATAGGTCATGTCACAACGAAGTGCCGTTTCGGAACAGCCGCGACCGGAGTTGCTCCTTCGCTACATCCGAAATTTGGCGGCGGATTCCTCGAACGTCATCCTCTCGACGCACGCGATGGAGAGAATGACCGAGAGGGACATCGCCGACGTCGAGGTCTTTCGCATCCTGAAGGAAGGCACTCTCGGCTCGGATGTTGAGCGAACGTCCAGCGGGGAGTGGAAACTCAAGCTCGTGAAGAGATTGCGGTGAAACCGTGATGCTGGCGTCGTAACCATTATCCTTCGCAACAAACGGAAGCTCTTCGTGAAGACGGTAGAGTGGGAGGACCTGAAATGAGAGAGATTCAGGGTTTCCGACACAAGAAAGAAACGATAAGGGAACCGTACCAGTACACCGCTTGCGGGCTGGACAACATCTATCTGTTCAATGGGTACGAGTTCCACCAGACGGAGGAAGGAGAAGGCGTGTCCATCAGGGACCTGAATGGCCTTCACCAAGCGATCGGGCGTAGCATTGCAAGCCGAAAGAAACTGCTCAGCCCCAAAGAAATCAAGTGGTTGCGAAAGCAATTGGACATTACCCAGTCCGAACTCGGGGCACTGCTCGGGTACTCCTCACAGACGGTCGCGCGTTGGGAGAAGGGCAAGAGCGAGATTCCGGGCGCCCCGGAACGACTCATCCGCATGCTCTACCTCGAACAGGCGTCAGGAAGGGTGGAAATCCGTGACCTGCTCGAGACACTGGATGCCTTGGACGACATCGACGAGACCTCAGTGCGCTTCGAGGTGACGGACGAGGGCTGGAGAACCGCCCAAGCCGTCTAACTGGCGTACGGGCAGAAGCTGTAGCTTGGGCGCGAGTCGCGTCGCACCGCTTGTGCAGATGGGACGCCTTCGAACGACACTTCGAGCACCGTTGTGCGGTCGTGCCCGACACCCATCCGCATCGGCAAGAATGCACCCTCGGTCTATCTCGCCGAACTCAAAACCGAACTCGGAGCCGATCGCCAGAGCAGCGTGCTGAAATCGCACCTCCTTTCCGGGGACAGAGAATCTCCTCTCCAAGAGAATCGGTTTTCGGACTTCTTGGACGAGCGCCAACGGCACGTTGTTGAGAAAATCGGGGAGGTGACGCACTAGTGTAGTGTCGCGAATTAAATAGTGTATATTCTATTCAATGGAGTTACACTGCCCGGCGTCGGGATGAGGGAGGAGAACCGATGCGCGTGGCGCCAAGAATCGTGTTGTCGAAGCAAGAGCAAAGGACAGTGGAGAAG
>CAYQVB010000035.1:0-24471 GCA_964420925.1 uncultured Ectothiorhodospiraceae bacterium
TGCATGAGCTGGCGCTCGCCCGAAGCCTCATCGAGATGGTCGACGGCTACGCGCACGCGAACGGCGCGCGGCGGGTGACGCGGGTCCGGATCCGCGTCGGGGTGCTGTCGGCGCTGACCCGCGCCCTGCACGTGAGCTTCCGCGCCGCCTCGCGGGGAACGAGCTGCGACGGGGCCGACCTCGGCATCGAGGAGGTGCCCCTCACCGTGTACTGCCGCTTCTGCGACGATGTGAAAGCGCCGAGCGGACCCTACAATTTCCGCTGTCCGGTGTGCGGCCACGCCACCCCGAAGGTCGTGACGGGACGGGAGATGCAGCTCGTCTCGATCGTCCTCTCGGACGAGGCCGGCGCGGGAGACCGCGCGCCGAGCTCCCCGTCCCCCGGCAAGGAATCGTCCCGCGTGCCTCACCAGGGGAGTGCCCGAGCTTGAAGCTTCCCGACAACCCCTGGGCCTTCGTGCCCCACCAGCACCAGGGTCCCCACCGCGAGACGGGTCCCGACGCCCACGTCCGCTCGCCCACCCGGCACAACGCCGCGTTCAAATCCTTAGGGCTCATGACTTTCATGGGCGCGCCCTACTGCCCCCCGGAACGGGACCGGATCCGGGAGGCGGGAGCGAAGGTCTGCTTCCTCGGCGCCCCCTGGGATCTGGGCACCATCGTGCGCACCGGCACCTCGAGCGGGCCGCAGGGCATCCGGGAAGCCTCCACCGCGTACTTCCCGTACATGTTCGAGTACGACGTCGACCTGATGACCTTCTTCCGCGTCGTCGACTGCGGCGACGTCCCCAACGTCCCCGGCAACAACGAGCTCTCCCAGCAGTACATCTGCGACTATGTCACCGAGTGCCTGGAGGGCGGCGCCAAGGTCATCCTCGTGGGAGGAGATCACTCGGTGCCGATCCCGGGCGCCCGCGCCCTGTCGCAGTACCTCGGCCGTCACCGGCCCGACGCGAAGATGGGATACCTGCATATCGACTGCCACCTCGACGCCGCGGTCGACTGGGGCGGAAACGAGATCACCAACGCCTCCGGCCCCCCCAAGGCGCTCGAGCTCCCGAACTGCAACGGGGAGAACATGGCCCACATGGGCTCGCGCAATGGCCTCAATCCCAAGGACTGGATGGACTTCTGGATAGACAACCGGATCCCGGTGGTGACCATGGCGGAAGTCGTCGAACGCGGGGTCGATGTCTGCACCCGCGAGATATTCGACCGCGCCGCCGACGGAACCGAGGCCATCTACTGCTCCTGGGACACCGACTCCATGGACCATAGCTGCATGCCCGGCACTTCCTGTCCCGAGAGCTTCGGGATCAAGGCGCGCGAAGCCCTTCAGATCGCACGAATCGCAGGAGAATACGATGTGGACGTGCTCGAGCTCGCGGAGCTCTCCCCCGTATTCGACACCAGCCAGATCAGCGCCAAGCTCGCCTGCAACCTCATCTACCACTTCCTGGGAAGCCGCGCCACGACGCTGCGCAACCGCAACGGGAACCCTTGAGTCCCTTGTCCGTGACGTCTCGCGCAAAATGATGAGAATCTTTCGTAATCCGCGGATTCCCGCTTACGCGGGAGTGACGCACAACACGCAGGACGCCATTCCTCGTCATTCCTGCGCAAGCGGGCCAAGGCCAGAGGATCCGGCCCCCCTGTCGCGAAGGGAACATCGAGCCAGCACGCACGTTCCAGTCGTCCGGCTTTGTCATTCCCGCGGAAGCGGGAATCCACGAGCATGGTTCCGGCCACGCCGGGTTGGGCTCGGCCGGCCGGAACGCTACCGGAAACCACCGCAATGAACCCCGCCAAGGCATTCGCCCACCTCTTCTCCCCGCTCGCGGACGAGGACTCGGGCAACTACCGCAATCCCGGGCAGATCTCCTTTCTCAGGGCGCCCTTCGTTCCTGTCGACGACATCGAGTCCGGTCGCGGCGACGCGGAGTACGCGTTCATCGGCGTGCCCTTCGACGAAGGCAACGTCGGCAAGCCCGGCTGCGAGGATGGTCCCCGCGACTTCCGGGTCGCCTCCCTCGACTACTTCCCCTACTGGTTCGAGTTCAACGTGGACCTGCACGGCTGCGCGGTGGACTGCGGCGACGTGTCCATGCCGAGAGTGAACCCGGCGCTCGCCCGGCAACGCATCTACGAGGCGGTGCGAGCGGTGCTCGACGCCGGCCTCAACCCGATCGTCTGTGGCGGCGACCGATCGATCTCCATTCCCGCCGCACAGGCGCTCTCGGACCATCTCGGTACCAAAGGACGGATGGGCTACCTGCACCTGGGCGCGCACCTGGACTTCGCCGATCGGTGGGCGGGCGAATCGCACGTCAGCACCTGCGCGATGGCACGCATCACCGAGCTCGCCAACCTCGACTCCGAGAACGTCGCGCACGTCGGCGCGCGCAACTCCTTCAACCCCAAGGACCACGTGGATCTCGCGAGGGCGCGCGGCGTCCGGTTCCACCCGATGCTCGAAGTGCTCGAACGTGGCGTGGACGAGGTCATGGACGAGGCAGTGGCCAGCGTGTGGCAAGGGACCGACGGGCAATACCTGAGCTTCAACTTCAACGTGATGGATTCCTCGTGCGCGCCCGGGGTCACCGCCACCGAACCGGGCGGCCTCGAAGCGCGCGAGATCATGCGGGTGGCGGCGAAAATCGCCGATGCGGGCGGCCCGAGGATCATCGACGTCTCCGAGCTCTGCCCGATGTTCGACGTGAGCGGGTCCACCTCGCGCATGGCGGTCTGCGTGGTCCTGCGCATCCTCGCGGGCGTGGCACGCCGGAACGGAAAGACACTGGACGATTCCATTCGCCGTCCCGGGTGGCGGCATGGAGAGCATTGAGATGGGATCCGGAGTCGAGCAGCCTCCGCCAGGCGCAGAGCTCGAGCCGGACCCGGTCGTCGAAGCGTACAAGCGCGACATCGACCGGACCCTGCTCCGTCAGAATCTCCGGCGATCGGCAACGGAACGAGTACGGAACCTGATCGCCCTGCAGCGGCTGGCAGCGGAAGCGCGACGGGCGGGGCAGAAGCGGATAGACACGCCTTGACCGACTTCGAGACGGTCATCCGGAGACTCGGCGAAGAGGCGCTCGCGGAGCGGGAAGCGCTTCTCGAAGAGTTCACGGGCAGAGCGGAGGAATGAGTTCCGATTCGGGCCGCGGCGCAAGGGTCCTCGCCCGATGAACGTCCTGGCGGGCTTCGACTGCTTCGCGCAAGGCACGAGGCTTGCGCGAAGCAAGGCGCTGCGACGCTACGTGTGGGCGCCGATGGCGCTCAGCTTCGTCACCGTTGCACTGCTGCTCCTGCCCGGCTACCGGGTGGTGGAGGCCGCAGTGGAATGGACGCTCGGATTCCTGCCGGGATGGCTGGACTGGCTCGGAAGCGTACTCGCATTCCTGCTATACGGCGTGGGCATCGTGGTGGCGTTGTGGGTGTTCGGGTTCGTCTCCGTGCTGCTCGCAAGTCCTTTCCTCGGAACGCTCTCCGCCCGGGCGGAACGAGAAGCGCTCGGCAATGGCCCGGACCACGACGAGAGTCTGGCCCGCGCCATGGTGAGCGGGCTGGCCCGGGAAGGGCGCAAGCTCGCCTACCACCTGCCGAGGCTGGCCTGCCTCTTCCTCCTGACCCTGGTGCCGGTAGTCAACGTAGCCGCGCCGGTGCTCTGGTTCGCCTTCGGGGCCTGGATGCTGGCCCTGCATTTCGTCGACTTTGCGTCGGAGAACCGTGGCCTCGAGCTCGACGATACGCTCGCGCTATTGCGTGCCAATCGCGGACCGGCCTTCGGCTTCGGAGCGGCGGTCGCGCTGCTCATGGCAGTACCCTTCGCCGCCCTGGTCGTCATTCCCGCGGCGGTATGCGGTGGCGCGATCCTGTGGAGACGCCTGTCCTGACGAGAACGCCGGTCGCTCATCCGGACGTGGATCCTGGGATCCGCGCGGAAGTCGGTGATGGAAACGCGCCCGTCGAATCGTCGCGAGGCGCCCCTCAGCCGGCCGCCGAGGCCACCCTCGTCCTGACGCCTCGGCCGGTTGCCAGCGCTACCAGCGCGGCGACTACGCCGAAGACGGCGGCAAGCGCGAACACGATCTTCGGATCGGAGTGATCGAGCAGGTAGCCGAAGAAGGGGGGCGCAAGCAGCCCTCCGAGATTGAAGCCGGCGGAGACGAACCCGAACACCTTGCCCATGTCGCCGGGCGGAGTAACGCTGCGGATGATCAGATCCCGCGACGGCGCGACCAGCCCCGACACCAGGCCGGCCACCGCGAGCAGAGCGATCAGCACCGCCCAGGTCGGTTGCAGCAGCGCGCTTGCGGCCAGGCAGACCGCGAAGACGGTCATGCACAGAGCAGCCACGATGTCGTGGCGAGGGAAGGCATCGGCCAGCCATCCGCCCATCAGCACGCCGACCGGTGCGGCGAACAGGTAGGCGCTCAGGGCGAGCGTGGCCGCGGTGAGGGGAACCGAGTAGACGAGGTGGATGCTCGAGACGCCGAAGTCGCTGATGCCGATCTCGGCGAACGCGAGTACGGCGAAGAACACGAGCCCCAGCAACACCGGCCCACTGAACAACACCTGAATTGCGCCGGGCCGGCGCCGGCCACTTGCCTCGACGTGTCGCCTCGAGACCTGCCGAACATCGGGAATGTGGCGGGCACAGGCGAGCAGCACCCCGGCCATGAGCAGGCCCGCCACTCCGCTGACCATGACGGCGGTCTGCCAGTCGCTGTGTGCCTCGAGAAAGATCACCGTCGCCGGCGCGGCCGCGGTGCCGAGATAGCCTCCGAAGGTATGCACGGAGAACGCCCGGCCCACCCTCCGATCCGGGATGACCGCATCCAGGATGGCGTAGTTGGCGGGGTGGAACACCGAGTTGGCGATCCCTACCAGGGTCATGAAGAAGACGAGCGCGCCAAAGGTGGGAAACAAGGGAATCAGGACGTGGCACAGCCCGGCGAGGGCAAGTCCGCCGATCAACAGGGTACGCGCGCCGTAGCGATCGACCAGCACCCCTACCGGCGCGGCGGTCAGGGTGTTGCCCAGGCTCATGGCCATGAGGCCGATGCCGAGCTCGGTATAGCCGACCCCATAGACCTCGGTCAGCAGGGGAAAGAGCGGCGGCAGCACCAGGTAGTAGAAGTGACTGAAGAAGTGATCGGCGGAGATCAGGCCGAGCACCCCCGCCGCGCTTCGTGGCCGTGTCCTACCGCTCATGTCGGATGCTCCTCAACGGTCACGGGTACGACGAAATGAATGCACTATCGCGACCTCGAAACAGCCCACGAGCAACAGATCTCTCAGATTGAAGGCGCGCGTGAAGCCGGCGCCGGTGACGTACACGCGGCGCGGCCGGTCCGGCGAAGTCACGAGGCCGCAGGAGTGCGAAGTCGGGCGTTAGCCGGCGTGGGCCGATGAGCCGCCGGCCTGCTGTCGTTCCCACTCCCATGCTTCGGCGTGGGAGGTGGGTCCGCCGACGGCTTCGATGCGCCCTTCCGGCCATCGGCGCCGGTGTTCGCGCTCGCGGCGCTCGAGGTCCGTGGTGATGCCCCGGTACACGACGCGGGAGCCGACCAGAAAACAGTACCTGTAGGTGGTGGTTGTCGGCGTAGCGGCGACCATGGCCGGAAGCATGGTGGGTCGAAAACGCCCTATAAGCAAGCCCCGCGCCCCGACTCACGCGGCCGCGACAAGGACGAGGCCGACGGCAAGGGTCACCCCCGCCGACAGCCGCACCGCCCACCCAGGGAGCGTCGTCCACCAGGCGATCCATCTCTCGATCCGCTGCCGGCCGAGGACCAGGATCAACACCCCCGCCGCGATGAGGAAGAGCCCCAGACCGGCCACCACGGTGGGATGGCGGCTTACCTCCGCCGCCAGCACGAGGGTTCCGCCGAGGCCCACGCGGATTGCCGCCCCGACGGGCAGCACCCACCACTTGACCACGAGGCGTGAAACCAACGACACGAGCGCGGCGGGAAAGGCCGCACATCCGGCGCCGACTGCGGCCAGGAGAAGACCTACCGCGAGTACGGGTGTCGACACTTGAATCCTCGCTATCCAATTCGGCAACGCACGTCAGGCGCCACCTCGGCGGCCGTATGCGGCGTACGGGATCAGCCCTCTCGGTACACGTAGCTGTACGCGTTGATCGCGGGAACCCCACCGAGGTGTGCGTACAGCACCTTCGCCCCCGGCGGGAAGAAGTCCTTGCGCACCATATCGATGAGGCCCTGCATGGATTTTCCCTCGTATACCGGGTCGGTCATCATGCCTTCG
Source organism: uncultured Ectothiorhodospiraceae bacterium (assembly GCA_964420925.1). GTDB lineage: Bacteria > Pseudomonadota > Gammaproteobacteria > HK1 > HK1 > JAJEAD01. The sequence goes on from CAYQVB010000035.1 coordinate 6,280, forward strand.
GTGCGCGCGCAGAGCCGGATTGCCTCGTTGGTCTCGTCCGAGGGAATCCCGTAGGCCGGGTAGGCATAGCCTTCCTCGAGGATCACGTCATCCGAGTCGATGTCCCGGCCGAGTTCCACCAGGGCGGCGGTGTTGCGCGCGATCTCCAGCACCTGCGCCGCAGTCTGCCGGGGCGTCGCGGAAGCGTCGATCCCGATCACGTTGCGTGCGCGGCCGTCCTTGGCGAAGCCCACCAGCATCCCCGCGTGAGTTGAGCCGGTCACGGTGCACACGATGATGTAGTCGAAGCGGATGCTCATCTTCGCCTCCTGGGCACGCACTTCCTCGGCAAAGCCGACGTAGCCCAGCCCACCGTACTCGTGCACGGAGGCTCCGGCGGGAATGGCGTAGGGCTTCCCTCCCCTTTCCCGTACGTCATCGAGGGCTCGCTGCCAACTCTCGCGGATCCCGATGTCGAAGCCCTCGTCGACAAACTCGATCTCCGCTCCCATCACCCGGCTCATCAGGATGTTGCCCACCCGGTCGTACACCGCATCCGGAAACGGCACCCAGCTCTCCTGCACGAGGCGGCACTTCATGCCGAGCTTGGCCGCGACTGCCGCGACCTGGCGCGTGTGGTTCGACTGCACGCCGCCGATGGTGACCAGGGTGTCCGCGTTGGAAGCGATCGCATCGGGGACGATGTACTCGAGCTTGCGGATCTTGTTGCCCCCGAACGCGAGCCCGGAGTTGCAGTCATCGCGCTTGGCGTAGATCTCGACCTTTCCCCCGAGCCGTTCCGAAAGGCGCGCGAGCCGCTCGATCGGCGTCGGGCCGAACATCAGCGGATAGCGTTCGAACTTCTCCAGCATCACCGACTACTCGGATGGAACGCGCGCCGGTGCCGGAATCGAGAGCCCACCGGCCCCGTCCGCACTGCCCGGGGCATTTCACGCTGGCCGCACCCGTGCTTCCAACTCGACCCGCGCGGCTCGGGTGGATTCCCGCCTGCGCGGTAATGACGATTCGTGGTGCCCGGTCTGGTTTCCGTCATTCCCGCGCAGAGCCTGCCCCCGGCGAATGCGGGGGCGGGAATCCACGCAATACGACGAGTCCAGGCAAGCGCTGTGGAAGCGTGAAATGCCTCCGCCCGCACCGTAAATCCGGCTTGACGGACCGGCACCGGACGCGCCCTCGAACTGCGCTCAGACCAAGTACTTCTTCGGCACCGCCGCCCCGACCGTGTACTTCGGATCCACGAAGTTGCCGAGGCGCACCTTGCCGCACTGGCTCAGCATCATGTAGGCATCCCATTGCTCGAAACCGTAGTCCGCCACCATCCAGCGAATCAGTTCCCGATAGGCGATGCGCGCCGCGTCCTCGAGCGGCCGCGTGCTGCCGATTGCCATGATGAAGTCGTCGGCCTCGAGGCGCGGCCACTCGATGGGCCATCCCTTGATGAGATCGACGGTGATCGTGGTGGTGGTCGGATACTCGACCGCCACCCCGCACACCTCGCCATCGCCCTGACAGGCGTGCGCGTCGCCGATGAAGAGGCGTCCTCCCGGGGAGCGAACCGGCAGGTAGGTGACAGTGCCCGGCCCCATGTCGGGCAGGTCCATGTTTCCGCCGTGGCTGTCCGGCGTCAGGGAGTTGATCGAATCGATCTCCGGAGAGCAGCTCAACGTGCCGATGTGCGGGCGGTAGGGCAGCGTCACCCGGTCGCTCCAGTAGACGTTGCTCTCGTCGAGCGCGATCTTGCGCACCTTTTCCGGCAACGGCTCGTTGAGGGTCGCGGTGAGAGTGGTGCCCGTGAGCGCGCCGAACTCCTTGATCAGGCAGCAGGTGCCGCGCGGGTTCGGTCCCCGGGGCAGCATTTTCTCGATGTGCACGGCCAGCACGTCGCCCTTCTCCGCGCCGTCGACCATGATCGGCCCGCACTGCGGATTGAGCCAGGGCATCTCCAGGATCTCCGAGGGCACGTCGCTCTCGCTCGTTAACTTTCCCTCGAAGGCGTCCCGGGTCTCCACCACCACGCGATCCCCGGGGGCGATGTGCAGGACTGGTTCGGAGTATGGGCCGATGGTGTAGTGGTAGGTCCCCTGCATTTCCTCGCTCAGCTCGTGGGTAGTCCCGGAAGAACCCCCGCCGACCCCGCGTGCATACATGAGCGACCCTGTCACCCATTCGTTGGGATAGAGCCTCGTGATCATTTCCATCGTGGTCTCTCCTCTCTTCTCTCGACTCGAGTGTCCACCGACACCGCTACCTGACCGAGTGGCGGCATCCCGGCCTTTTCCGGCGCGAATTCCTCATCGTCTACACCGCGAGATACTCGGCGACCCGCTCCGTGCTCTCGAGTTCGCCGCGGTCGAGCTTCGCCACCACTGTGCCCTTGTCGAGAACATAGGCGCGCTGCGCCACGGTCTGCACGAGATCGATGTTCTGCTCGACGATCAGCACGGTCAGTCCCTTCTCGCGATTCAAGGTGCCGATGAAGCCGCCCAGCTCCTGCACCACGCTCGGCTGCACCCCGTCGCTCGGCTCGTCGAGCAGAAGCAGATCGGGCTCGTTGATGAGGGCGCGGGCGATGGCGAGCATCGCCTGCTGGCCGCCGCTCAGGGTCCCTCCCCGTTGCGCGAGCCGCTCGCGGAGAAAGGGGAAGTATCCGAACACCGCCTCGAAGTCGAGCGAACGCCGGCTCTCGTTGACGAGCCCTCCCATGCGCAGGTTGTCGCGCACCGTCATGTGGGGAAAGATGCCGCGCCCCTGGGGCACGTAGCCGATCCCCAAGCGCGCACGCCGGAAGGCGCTCAAGGACGTGATGTCGCGTCCCCGGTACTCGATGCGGCCGCTGCGCGCGGACAGGAGACCGATCAGCGTCTTCATCAGGGTCGTCTTGCCGACCCCGTTTCGCCCCAGCACGCTCACCACCTCGCCCGCCTCGATCGCGAGCCCGAATCCCTGCAGCACGTCTCCCACGGCATACCCGGAACGCAGGTCGGAGGCGGAGAGCATCACGGCGCCCCTTCCTTCACGCCTGTCCGAGATAGATCCGTCGCACGTCGTCGTGCGCCGTGATCTCGTCGATGGAGCCTTCGGCGAACACACTGCCCTGGTGGAGCACGGTGACCCGTTGCGCGACCTCGCGAACGAAGGCGATGTCGTGCTCCACCACCACGATCGTCAGACCGTCGCCGTTGAGGTACTGGAGCACCTTGGCGGTCTGGGTGGTCTCTTCGGGTGACATCCCGGCGGTCGGTTCGTCGAGCAGGAGGATGTCGGGGCCTCCCGAGAGCACCATCGCGATCTCGAGCCATTGGAGCTGGTGATGGGGCAACTCCCGGGCCGGAGCTTCCCAGAGTCCGTCGAGCCCGAAGACCGAGAGGGCGTAACGATAGCGCTCCTCCGATCTCCCGGAGCGGGCGCGCGCCGTGCCCCCCGTCGCGCCCATCGGCACTTCCAGGTTCTGGCGCACGTTGAGATCGTGGAAGGCGCGGTTGGTCTGAAAGGTGAGGCCCACGCCGAGGCGCACGCGCCGGAAGCTCGGCAAGGAGGTCACATCCTGCCCCTTGATGAAGATACGTCCCGAGTCCGGCCGGTGGATGCCGCAGAGCAGGGCGAACAGAGTCGACTTGCCGGCGCCGTTCGGCCCGATGATGCAGCGCAGCTCACCCTCCGCGATGTCGAGGCTCACCTGCTCGGTCGCGACGATCCCGCCGAAGCGCTTGGCGAGATCCCGGGTTGCGAGAAAGGTGCCGGAAGCGCTCATGGACGAGTGTTCTTCAGCCTCGGCGCAACGTGTCGCGGAGCTTCCCGAGACCGCCCCGGAACCCGGTCTCGGCCAGCATGACCACGATGCCCCGCGGGAAGAAGAGCATGACGACCACCAGCAGGGCGCCGATGATGACGAGGGCGTACTGGTTGCCGGCCGAGGAGAGCGAGTAGTTGACCCAGTTGAGGGCATAGGTGGAGATCGCGACGGCCAGCAGACTGGTACGGCCACCCACCGCGACCCAGATGACCGGAAGGGCGGCGCTGACGAGGCCCACCTGGGAGGGCGTGATGTAGTTCCCCCACTGCACGTAGAAGAGACCGGAGATTCCGGCGAGCACGCTCGCCAGCACGAAGACCCCGAGCTGGCGGGCGCGAATGTCGTAGCCGAGCAACTCCGCCCGCAACGGGTCTTCGCGGATTGCGAGCATGACCTTCCCGAAGTGGGAGTTGACCACCATGCGGCAGCCGAAGTAGCACAGCACCACGGCCACGAGCACGAAGTAGTAGAACGCGTAGCCGTAGAAGACGAGGTTGCCGATCTGGAACGACGGGATACCCGTCATGCCGTTGTAGCCCCCGAGCTGGACATTGCCCACGCGCCACTGGTAGCCCGCGGTCTGGCCGAGAAAGGTCTCGAGCAGGAGGGTCAGCACCAGGGTCAGGATGGGCACGATCCACGCCTGGACCCGGGCGTAGAACACGAAGTAGCCGAAGATTGCGGACACGACCACACACGCCGCGAGCCCTCCCAGCTCGCCCGCAATCGGCCCCCAGCCGGTACCCACGAGATTGCCGGCGATGATCCCGTAGACGTAGCCCGCGATGCCGAAGTAGGCCACCTGGCCGAAGCTCAGCACCCCGCAGTAGCCCCAGAGCAGGCAGAGCCCGAGGGCCATGGGCAGGTTGAGCAAGTAGAAGGAGACGTTGTAGGCCTCGAACTCGTTCAGCCACAGGGGGCTCGCGAACAGGTAGACGCCGAGGACGGCGAAGGCGACCCAGAACCCGGGCGTGCGGCCGATGTCCTCGGGGCCGGTGGCGAGGTGGAACAGGCGCTTCATTCAGGCAGTGGGCCGGGAGCGCCGATCCGACCAGCGCTGGAAGTAGGCGGAGACGCCGTTCGGCATCAGCCGGATGATGACGAGCGCGGCGAGCAGCAGCGCCACCAGTCCGAGAAAGGCGCCCAGGTAGAAGCCGACGGGAGTGCGCACCAGGGACAGGAGCACGCTGCTGCCCACCGCACCGGCGATCACGTTGGACGCACCGCCCACCACCACGGTGATGAATGCGGGGGCCACGAACTGCTGGCCCATGAAGGGCATGATGGAAGCGGTGGGAGCAAGGAGCGCGCCGCTGAACCCGGCGAGGCCCGCGCCCAGGCTGAAGGTCAGCATGTAGATGCGATCCGTGTTCACGCCGAGCGCCCGCGCCATCTCCGCGTTCTGCATGGTGGCGCGTGCATGCAGCCCGAACTGGGTACGGTTGTAGAGCCACGCCAGTCCGAGCACCGCGGCCACCGATACCGCGATGAGGATGAGCCAGTAGACCGAGAGCGAGTATTGTCCGACGTCGATGGCTCCCCCCGGAATGGGAATGGACGGCAGGAAGGGTCCCAGCACCAGGAAGGTCCCCTGGCTGAGAAGCAGGCTGATACCCCAGGTGACCACCAGGGCGCCGAGCTCCCGCCCGTAGAAGCGGCGGACCACGAGCCGCTCCAGCACGGCGCCGAAGACCCCGACCACGAAGAACGAGAGCACGACGGCAATCGGAAACGGAATGCCCGCCTGGTACGCGAGCGACGCGGTGTAGGCGCCCATCATCATCAGCTCGCCGTGGGCGAGATTGATGATGTTCATCATCCCGAGGATGACGATCAGCCCGAGCGCGCACAGCAGCAGGAACGTGGCATTCGTTCCGAACTGGTAGAGGATGCTTACGACGACGCTGAGATCTTCCATGAGTCTCCCGTTCGCCCAGAGAACAGCCGATCACGCAACCCGCCGCATGAACGCTCGTTCATGCGGCGGGTTGCGGACGATTCACCCGATCTTTCCGTCTACCCGGATCCGCTACGCCATCCCGAACATGGAGAAGTAGGGATCTTCATCGGGAACGTACTGCTTGTACTCGGGATGACGAATCAGGTTGACCCCGAGGCGCTGGAGCCACCACGCCTGGATCATCGGCCACTCGCGCACGAAGTGCACATCGTGGTTCTCGTCGCACACCGCGAGCCGGATGTAGTGCGCGCAGTGGTGGGTTCCCGGCTCGAGGAACACCGCACCTTCGGGAGCCTCGATGGCCCATCCGAGCTCGAGCGCCCGCTTCACCGTTTCCTGGTCGGTGGTGCCGGCGAGACGTGCCGCCTGCGCGTACATGTGGACGGTGAAGTAGGTGTTCTGCGCCATCTCCCCGATGTACTCGTCCTCCGGGAACATGTCCATCCACCGCTTCACGAAGGCCCGGTTGCGCGCGGTCGGCACTTCGAGCTGGTACTGAATCGCGTTGTGCATCTGATTCAGCGAAGGCGGCGCGAAGCGCTTGTGCTCGTAGCCCTGCGCCATGTTGACGGTGGACGCCATCGGCAGCGCGAGCCCCGCCGCCGCGGCCTGCGGGTAGTAGTTGTGGTGATTCTGGCCGACCAGCAGCGTCATCACCCAGTCGGGCTTCGCCTGCTGGATGCGCGCGATCACCTGGCTGAACTCGGAGACCGAGAGAGGAATGAACTCCTCGCCGATGATCTCTCCGCCCACCAGCGGCACGAAAGCCTTGGTCCAGGCCGCCGTCAACTGGCCGAAGTTGTAGTCCGCGGCGATGGTGTAGCAACGGGGTCCGAACTTCTCGACCATGTACTGCACGACCGGAATCACCTGCTGCTCGCACACCGGCCCGGTGCAGAAGGTGTTGGAGTCGGCGACGCCGCCCTCGTACTGGTTGGTGTAGAAGTAGAGCTGGTTGAACTGATCGACGATCGGCCGGATCGCCTCGCGCTCGGCGCTCGCGAAGCCCGCGACCAGCACGTCCACCTTGTCCTGCTGGATGAGGCGTCGCGTGAGCTGCTGCCACAGCGCATTGTTGCTCTGACCGTCGGCGGAGACGAGCTCCAGCTCGCGACCGAGGATCCCCTGATCCCCGGAGTCGACGAAGACGTCGTCGTCCTCCACGAAAACGCTGGCGGTGCTGTCCATGGCGCCACCGTCGCCCACCACGTCGAGACCCACCCCTTCCTTGCTGATGACCGGGGGCATCCCTGCGTAGGCGGCGAGCGGGCCGTAGCCCCCGGTTCCGATGTTGGCGCCGCCCTTCAGCGTCTTGCCTTCATTGATTTCCTTGACCGCGAGCTGCGCGGCATGCAGCTTCTGGAGTCCGTAGACCGAGAGGTTTCCGGACTCGTCCTCGATGAACCCCATCTTTACCGGGCCGCTCTCCTGGGCCTTGGCCATCCTCAAGCCCGGGTAGAAGCTCGCGGTGGTCGCGGTGGTCGCGGCTACCGCCGAACCCGCGAGAAAGGTGCGGCGCTTCAACTGAGGACCCGGCCAGAGCACGCCCGCGCTCTGTGACTCTGCCCCCCCTGGATGAGCACTCTCGCGACTCTCGCCCGCCGGTCGCGTCGCTTCTGTTCCATCGTTCACTTTCGACACTCTCTTGTCCTCGGACATCTATGGTCTCCTCAGTGATTCAAAACGGGACGCTCACTTCGATAGCGGGGCAAACATAGCAAGCGCCCGATCGGGGAACAAGCTTCCCACAGGTGTCCGTTCACGGGCGCTTCGTCCGGCAACACCGCTGCCCGGTATCGCCGGCGACGCGCCATTCGTCCCCTCCACCCGAGTCGCCGATGATCGGCCCCGGAGTTTTCGTTTATGTTTCCCGCCCTGGAATCAGAGGAAGACCGCGATGGCAGACGAGCTCACTCTCTTCACCAATCCCCTCTCGCGCGGGCGCATCGCACGCTGGATGCTCGAAGAGGTCGGCGTGCCCTACCGCACCGAGATCGTCGAGTACGGCCCGCCCATGAAGTCGGCGGAGTATCTCGCCATCAACCCGATGGGCAAGGTCCCCGCGATCCGCCATCGCGGCACCGTGGTCACCGAGGCGGCCGCGATCTGCGCCTACCTCGCCGATGCGTTCCCCGAAGCGGGACTCGCTCCTCCGGCCGGTGAACGCGGCGCCTACTACCGGTGGCTGCTCTTCGCGGCGGGGCCGGTGGAAGCGGCGACCACCAACCGCCACCTCGGCTGCGAGCCGCCGACCGACAAATCGGCGATGGTCGGTTACGGCACCTACGAAACGATGATCGATACTCTGGAACGGGCGGTGGCGGAGAACCCTTACATCGCCGGCGAGCGCTTTTCCGCCGCCGACGTCTACGTCGGCTCGCAAGTAGGCTGGGGCATGATCATGGGCAGCCTGGAGAAACGGGCCGTCTTCGCCGACTACTGGGCACGGGTCAGCGACCGGGACGCGTACCGGCGCGCCGACGCGCTCGACGGTCCCGTCGCCGCCTCCGGCTGATGCCTCGAACGCGGCGTAGCCGGAACCAGGCTTGGGGATACCCGCTCCCCGCGGAAGCGGGTATCCAGGAAAGAACAACGCGTTACAGGAAGTTCCGTACAAGCTGGCCACGGAAGCGGGCCGCCCCGCCGCGACAGGGAAGCCCCATTGCGAATGCAGCGCGCGGCCCTGGCCCGCCGGAGGCGGCTCAGATGGAGACCGACAGGTCCAGCAGCCATGCCGGCATGACGTCGAGCAGCCAGGTCTCGATCGCGCGCTCGACGTGGAACAGAACGGAGAGGCCCACCAGCAGCAGCGCCGTGCCCATGATCGGCTTCGCCCACGGCATCCAGGCCGCGAGCCGGCGGCGCCGGGAGACCAGGAGCTCCCGCGAACCGTAGGCGAGCCCCGCGAGCACCGTGGAGATGCCCGCCCCGAAGGCGAGCATCGTGACCCCGGCCTGAAGGAAGCCCTCGCCGCTCGCCGCGAGGCCGATCGCGCCGCCCAGCGTCGGCCCGACGCAAGGCGACCACACCACCCCGAGGAGCGCGCCCACCGCAAGCTGGCCGGCCGCGCCGCGGTCGTTCAGACGATCCAGGCGGCCACCGGCGCGGTCCGCGATCGGCGAGGCCACCCGGGCGAACAGGATCTGCGCCCGCGGGGAAAGCAGCACGAGACCGAAGAGCACCATGAGCACCGCTGCGGCCCGGCTGACCTGCTCGCCGTCGATGCCCGCAAGGTGCCCGAAGGCGATCACCGTCACACCGACGGACGCGAACGAAAGGGTCAGTCCCGCCGCCAGCATCGCCGGGCCGAGCCTGCTGCCCTGGAACGCAGCGGCGATTACGATCGGCACCAGCGGCAGAACGCAGGGGTTGATGAGGGTGAGAACGCCCGCGAGATAGGCCCAGATGAAGGTCACGGGATGGTCGCAGGGGTCGGAAGGGGTGGCCCGCGGCCCGGAGCATACCCCGGGCCGGCCCGAATACGTCGTGGCGCCGCTACAGCGCCGCCTGGAACAGCGCTTCGATATCCTTGCGGCTCGTCCTGGCGACGACGCGCCCGACCTCCTGACCGCCCTTGAAGGCTACCAGGGTGGATTGCCGGGGAATCGAGAGCGCTTTGACGAGTGCGCCGCCGCGGTGCTCGTTCCAGTCGACCCGCATCACGGTGACCGCCGCGTAGTCGGGATTAGCCTTGATCAACGCACTCACGGTGCGTTCTTGCGCTCGGCAGGTCCCTCACCACGAAGCGTAGAAGTCGAGCAGGAGCGGTTCTCCGCTCGCGAGCGCCTGCTCGTACGCGTCCTGGCTGAACGGCACGTGGACCGGCTCGTCGGCGGCGTGGACCGCGGGCGCGACGAGCAACGTCACCGCGGCGGAAAGTACTTGGCGTCTGTTCATCAGGAAGTGCTCCCGGTGGGTCCTGGTTGCGAAGGGATGGGAACGCACCGACACGGCCCCGGCGCGCGGTGCCAGTATGGACCGCAGCACGGGCGAGATCGAATGCCGGCGTGCCCGCGTCGAGACGCCTCCGTTCGTCCACCGAAGTGCGTGGCGTGAGGGATGCGCAATTGGGTCCCTGCCCGTGCAGTCGAATCCGGAATACGTCGGCGTCCGTCTGGGATGGATGGGGATCCGAAACGCTCGTCGACCGGACCCGCTCGCGACTGCTCGCGGCGTGAATCGAGCGTACGGAAAGGATACGATGATCGCCATGATCCATCGCGAAGCTCTCCCGTTCACTTCCGGCGTTTCAGGACCGGGGACCGCCTCGCGGGTTGGAAGGCATCGGCAACGATGACTTCCATCGCGGAAGCGCCCGTCCTCCGGAGTGAGGCTGCACCGCTCTACGAGGGACCGGCGGCGTGGAGCGGGGCCGAGATGCGCGAGCGCGACGACTGGGTGCTGCACCTGGGAGCGCCGCAGCGCGAGGAGCTCGACGCTGCAATGCATGCCTCCCGGCATCTGCCGATTGCAGAGATCGGAGCGCAGGACTTCGAGCTCCCCACTCTCGGCCCGAAGCTCCTCGCGCTGCGGGACGAGCTCGTCGAAGGCCGGGGCTTCGCGCTCCTGCGCGGCCTCGACATCGAGGGCCGGCCCATCGAGGAGAGCGCCCGCCTGTTCTGGGGGATCGGCGCCTGGCTCGGCCACGCCGTCTCGCAGAATGCGCAGGGCCACGTGCTCGGCCACGTGTACGACCTCTCCTACGATACCCAGGACCCGGCGGTACGCACTTACCAGACCACCGAGCGCCAGTTCTACCACGCGGACTCCTGCGACATCGTGGGGCTCATGTGCCTTCAGCCGGCGAAGCGCGGGGGATTGAGCAGCATCGTAAGCTCGGTGACCCTGTACAACGAAATGGCCCGGCGACGCCCGGACCTCGCCACCCTCCTCTCGGATTTTGTTCCCATCGACCGGCGTGGCGAGGTACCCGAGGACGGAGATCCCTGGTTCCGGAACGCGGTGTTCAACCACCACGACGGGCTGATGTCCGGCTACTACGTCCGGCGCTACATCGTGTCCTCGCAACGTCTGCCCGGCGCTCCGCGCCTCAGCCCGCGGCACCACGAAGCCTTCGATCTGCTGGATGAACTCGCCGAGGATCCCGAGCTCCACCTCGACATGGAGTTCCGGCCCGGCGACATCCAGTTCCTGCACAACCACACCATCTTCCACGACCGCACCGCCTTCGAGGACTGGCCGGAGCCAGAGCGCAAGCGCCACCTGCTCCGGCTGTGGCTCTGTCCCCCCAACGGGAGGCCCCTGCCCCCGCACTATGCAGCGCGCTGGGGAAGCGTCACGATCGGCGGCCGCGGAGGAATCGTCTGTCCGGGAACGAAGCTGCACGCCCCGCTCACGCCGGCCTGAGGGGATCGCCGCGAGAGCGACACGATCCCCGGCGCCCGCGTTCTCGGAGCGCGGCGGCTCGTGACGGAGAGCGTCTCGATACCGTTCTGGATTGCGCTCATCGGGGGTGCGCTCGCGCTGTGGGCGCTGACGGACCGCCTGCTCATTCCCAGCGTGCGCTGGTTCTTCCGCCAGCAGGTCAACCGGGTCATCGCCGAGCTCAACACCCGGCTGCAGTTGCAGGTACCCGCCTTTCACCAGACCAGGCGCCAGGTCCTGATCGACCGCCTGACCTACGACCCCGAAGTCGTGGCCGCGGTCGAAGAGGAGGCGCGCAACGCGGGCACACCTCGGGAAGTGCTGATTCGCGAAGTGGAACGCTACGCGCGCGAGATCGTGCCCTCCTTCAACGCCTACCTGTATTTCTGCATCGGCTATCACCTCGCGCGCCGCAGCGTGCGCCTCCTCTATCGTGTTCGCCTCGGCTACGCGGACGACGAGGCGCTGTCGCGCATCGAGCCCAACGCCAGTGTCGTATTCGTGATGAACCACCGCAGCAACGTGGACTACGTGATCGTCGCGTACATGGCGGCCAACCGTTCCGCGCTCAGCTATGCGGTCGGCGAGTGGGCGAGAGTCTGGCCGCTGCAGGCCCTCATCCGCTCTCTCGGCGCCTACTTCGTACGCCGCAACTCCAACAACCGCCTCTACCGGCGGGTGCTGGCGCGCTACGTGCAGGCGGCGACGGCAGGTGGGGTGGTCCAGGCCGTCTATCCCGAGGGGGGCTTGAGCCGCGACGGACGCATGCGTTCGCCCCGGCTCGGACTCATCAGCTACATGGTCTCCGGATTCGATCCCGAAGGGGAGCGCGACCTGGTCTTCGTACCGGTGGGCATCAACTACGACCGCGTGCTGGAGGACCGTTCGCTCGTTCGCTCCGCCACTTCCGGAAAGCGGAGCCGCCGCCACGTCGCCGCCGTCACCCTGGGATTCGTCGCCCGCAACATCTGCCTCATGCTGAGGCGTCGCTGGTATCGCTTCGGCTACGCCTGCGTCAACTTCGCGGCCCCCATCTCCATGCGCGCATACACTTCGAGCCGGGGTGTGGATGTCCGGTCGCTCGGACCGCAGGAGCGGCACGCTGCACTCGAAAGCCTCGGTGCGGACCTGCAGGCCGCTATCGCCGCCACGATCCCCGTGCTTCCCGTCTCGGTGGTGGCGACAGTCTTCGTGCGCCGGCCCTCACACGCCATGAGCGAGCTCGAGGTCAAGGCGCATGCCTGGTCGCTCATCGACGAGCTCGCGAGGCGCGGCGCCTACGTCCACATCCCCCGGGCCGACCATGACTACGCGATCACCGTTGGGCTGCGGATGCTGGTGCTGCGGCATTTCGTCGAGGAAACGGAGGGCCTCTACCGCGCACGCGACGAGGAGAGCGACATGCTGCGCTACTACGCCAACTCGATTGCGCACTTCCTCGAGAAATGAGGAGCGCCCGGGTTGCCGTGTGTTTTCCCTCCGCCTTCCCGGAACGCGCCCGTTCCCTCACCGCTCACCCTCTCTTCGCGCGTGCATGGAACCCCATGGCGCGTTTCATTCGTGGATTCGTACCCCCGCTTTCGCGGGGACTGGAGGCTTGCGCAGGAATGACGGGAAGAGGCGCCCGATCCGGTCTCCGTCATTCCCCTGGTCCGCGGGAATCCATCGTCGAAGCCGCCTTCCCGACCTGAAGGCGGCCTTCCACCATGGATGCTTTCGCGCTGGACGGAAAGCATGGTAGCGTCGAAAGCGTCAACCGCACCGGCATCCGAAACCGCAACCGATGGAAAGCAGACCCCGGATAGACCTCACTCGATACCCCATCGATGCCCTCGGGAGTCCCGAGCGCGATCGACTGGTCACGTTCTGCCGCGCTGCGATCGCGGAGACCGGGGCCTGCGTGCTCGAGGGCTTCGTGCCTGCCGAGGCGATTGCCGACGTTGCGCACGAGGTCGACCCCTTCCTCGATCGGGCCTTCTACAAGACTAAGCGGCACAACGTGTATCTGGACGATGACGACCCGGCATACACGGCCGACCATCCACGCAACGCGCCCCAGACCACCGACTCTGCCACCCTCGCCTACGACTTCATTCCCAAGGCGGGGGTACTGGACACCATCTACCACTGGCCTCCCATGCGCCGCTTCGTCGCCCACGTACTGGGCTTCGAAGCTCTCCATCCCTACGTGGACGATGTCGCTCCGGTGAACATCCTCGTCTATCTGCCGGGCACCGGCACCGGCTGGCACTTCGACATCGCCGAGTTCGTCGTCACTCTGCTCATCCGGCGCCCGCGCGGGGGCGGAGTGTACGAGTACGCCCCCTTCATCCGCACCGACGAGGACGAAGGTTTCGTCGCGGTGGGCGAGATTCTCGCGGGCGGACGCAATGGTGTGCGCGAGCTCTCCCAGCCGGAGGGCGCGCTGGTGATCTTCAAGGGCCACCATACCCTGCACCGGGTCACCCCGATCGAGGGCGACGTGTCGCGTCTGGTCGGGGTGCTGAGCTACTCGGGCACGCCCGGACAGAAGACCAACGCTTACAATCGGCGGACTTTCTACGGGCGAAACGAGTGACGCGAGTGCCCCCCTTCCCGCCGGATTCGAGATTGCGGAGGACTGACCCATGAACCGGCCTCACCCGGAATCCGTCACCGCCGTCAAGGTGGACGGCGCCTGGACCACTGCCATCGACTACCACATCTCCCTCGAGCCGGTCGGACGGCGAGTGCGCGGGTACCTGAACGGGGTGCCCGTGGTCGATTCGCTGAACGCGCGGGTCATGCTCGAGAAGGGGCACCTGCCGGTGTACTACTTCCCCCGCACGGACGTGGCGGCGGAGTGCCTCACTCCCACCGACCACCACAGCTACTGTCCCCACAAGGGCGAGGCCAGCTACTGGACGGTGTCGGCGGGCTCCAAGGCACTGGAGAACGGCGCGTGGGCCTACCTCGATCCCTATGCCCACCTCGGATCCCTCGCGGAGCTGGTGGCCTTCTATTGGAATGCGATGGACGAGTGGTGGGAGGAGGACGAGCAGGTCTTCGTCCACGCCCGCGACCCGCGCAAGAACATCGTGGTGGTCGAGTGCTTCCGACCGGTCGAGGTGGTGCTCGACGGCACCGTGATCGCGAGCACGCGCCGCGCGCGGACGCTCCATGAAACGGACCTCCCTGCCCGCTACTATATTCCCCGCGAAGACGTGCGCACCGATCTGCTGGCGCCGAGCGGAACCCGCACCCGCTGCCCCTACAAGGGCGAGGCCGTCTACTGGAGCGCCCGCATGCCGGAGCGCACGGTCGAGGACGTGGTGTGGAGCTACCCGCGCCCGATTGCGGAGTGCCCGCGCATCGCGTCGCTCATGTGCTTCTTCAACGAAGTGGTGGACGAGATCCTCGTGGACGGCGCAGCGGAGCCCAAGACCCGCACCAAGTGGTCGCGGGATTGAGCGCGGGCTCGCTCGCCGCCCGGCCCATCAAGACCAGCCCTTCTACCCGCGCCTGACCCGGATCGCTGGGAGCACCTTCCGGGCCTCGAGCCCACCCTGCTCGGTGTCACACAGACGGAACCCCCGGTCCCGCCGCGGCGATATCTCGTGCAGAATGGCGAGGAATCTCAGGAAGCTCCCGACGGCCTGCCCCGCAAGGGCGGGAAGCCCGAACCGGAAACGCCCGGCCTCGTCCCTGCCGGGCCAGGAGAACGCGATGTCAACACCTGCCGCCGAGATGGCCACCCCCCGGCATGCGGAAGCCCAGGACCGGCTTTACGCCAAGGCCGAGCGCGCCCTGCCGGGCGCGGGGCTTGGGGGATACTCCCTGCCCGAGCACGTGCGTTTCGTGATCGACGAGGCGCGCGGCGCGCGGCTCACGAGCGCGGACGGTCGTGAATACATCGACTACGTGGGGGGCGCAGGCGCCAACATCCTCGGCGCCAATCACCCCGCCGTGGTCGAGGCGGTGCAGCGACAGGCGGCCCGGGGCCTGCACTTTTTCGGCACCCTGACCTCGACCGCGATCGAGCTCGCGGCGCGACTGCAGGAGCTCATTCCCTGCGCGGAGAGGCTGGCATTCACCACTACCGGGTCGGAGGCCACCGCCTACGCCATGCGCATTGCCCGCGCCTACACCGGACGCGACAAGGTGCTCAAGTTCGAAGGCGGCTACCACGGCAACCATGACTATGCCTCGTTCAGCATCGCTCCCACCGGTCCCGCCAACTATCCCTTCGCGTCCCCGGACACCGGCGGCGTGCCCGCACCGCTTCAGGACACCATGCTGGTCGCGCCCTACAACGACCTCGACGCGGTCGAGGACATCGTGCGCGAGCATCGCAACGATCTCGCCGCGATCGTCGTCGAGCCGGTGCAGCGCGCGATCTTCCCGGTGGAAGGCTTCCTCGCCGGGCTGCGCCGCATCGCCGACGAGAACGGCGTGCTGCTGGTCTTCGACGAGGTCGTCACCGGCTTCCGCCTCGCGCTCGGCGGCGCGCAGGAGTACTTTGGCGTGCAGCCCGATCTCGCCTCCTACGGCAAGGTCGTGGGTGGCGGCGGACCGCTCGGCTGCGTAGCCGGGCGGGAGGACGTCGTCGACTGCGCCGACCCGAGGCGCAAGGGCCGCAGCGACTACGCCTACATCAACGGGACCCTGCACGGCAATCCGGTCGCCTCCGCCGCCTCCATGGCGACCCTGGACGTGCTGAGCGAGCCGGGCTTCCACGATCGACTCAACGCGCGCGCGGAGTCCTTCTATCGCGAGATGCAGGCGGTGCTCGACGCGCGCGGCGTTCCCGCCCGGGTCGTCGGCCGGGCCTCGCTGTGGCAATTCTTCTTCGCCGAACGCCCGCCCCGCAATCAAGTCGACGTGTTCGCGAGCGACCTCGAGCGCGGCAACCGCCTCGACCTCGGTCTGCTGGAGCGCGGCATCTACGTCCTGCCCAACGTGCGCCGCTTCGTGTCCGCGGTGCACACCGAGGAAGACTTCGAACGCACCCTCACCGCCCTCGACGAGGCCTGCGCGGCGATGGTGTGAGGTCGCGGGCGGAGCGAGAGTGGCCGGTGCCGGGCGCCCGGGCAGGAGACGCCGCCGCTTCGCCGGTGTTGGCCCGCGCGCGACTGTCGGGGCGGCTCAGCCGCGGCGGCGCATTCCCGCATACGAGCTTCTCGACGAGGGGGCGCTCTGCGCGCTCGAGACCCAAGCCGACGGGATACTGGACGAGATCGGGGTCGAGTTCAGGAGCGACGACAGCGCCTCACGGCGCCTGCGGGTACAGTGGCCGGCACTCTACCGGCTTGCCGGCGCCCCTCCGGTGTGCCGGCGGTTGACATTCCAGAGCTCGTCGGGCTCCTTCGTGAGGTGCCCGAGACCGCTGCGCTCGAGCGCGAGGGCGAGCTCCGTCGAGGCGTCGTCGAGGATGGCTTCCTCGTCGACCCCGAGGGCCTCGCGCCCGCGCATCAGCACCCGCCCGTCCACGATCACGGTGTCCACGTCCGCCGCGTTGGCGAAGTGCGCCAGGCGCGTCACCGGCATGTTCGGCGGATAGAGGTGCGGCTTGCGCATATCCACCAGCACGATATCGGCCCTCTTGCCCGGCTCGAGCGAGCCGAGCTGGTCGTCGAGACCGAGGGCGCGGGCGGCGCCGATCGTCGTCATCTCCAGCACCTTGCCCGGCGGCATCCAGGCCGCATCGCGGAAGTGGCGCCGGTGGTAGTGCATGCACTGGGCCATGTGCCGGAACATGTCGTAGCCGCGGTCGGGCGCCGTCGCGTCCGAGCCGATGACCACCGAGACGCCCTCGCCGATCAGCTCCGGCGCCGGACAGCGCCCGTAGATCGACCGGATCGCGCTCGGGTTGTGCACCACGTGGGCGCCGGAGTCCTTGAGCGCCGCGACATCCTCCGGCGTGAGGTCCACGCTGTGGGAGAGCAGGGCAAAGGGCCCGAGCAAGCCGAGTTCCAGGGCGAGCGCGATCGATCCGGCGGAGTGACCGTCCTGGGTAAAGAGGACCCCGTGCTCGGCGCGTAGCGCGGCGACGGCGCCCGCCATCTCGCGCACCTCCGCCGCTCCTTCCTGCATGTCGCGGGGGTAGTAGACCGGCAGGAGCAGGCAGATGCCGGTGCGTCGGTCCAGTACGTCGTTCCAGCGCCGGATCAGCTCTGCGCTTACCGCGAGCTGCTCGCCGAACCCAAGCTCGACTTCTTCGGCGGCGCCGTTGCCGATGCGCCGGTAGCGTTGCGGGAAGGGGCGGTGGTTCGGCCCCACCGCCAGGATGGTGCGAAGGCCGAACTCCAGCGTGGCTTCGCAGTGGGCGTCGCCGAAGGCGGGATGGTCGCTGCGGTAGATGTCGTCCCCTCCCCCCAGCAGCGTCAGCGCGGTGGTGACACCCGCCTTCAGGCGCTCCAGCAGTGCGAGCCGCGCTTCGGCGCGCCAGAACTCCACCGTCGAGTGTCGCGCGTAGATCTCCGCGCAGGCGCGGTTCCAGGCGGCACCGTCGCCCGCTCCGAGCGAGCGCACCAGCCCGTGTCCGGCGTGCGAGTGGCAGTCGATGAGACCGGGCAGCGCCGCCATGCCGCGCCCGTCGAGGGTTTCGGCGGAACTCGCGTGATTCGCGGTGACTGCGGAGTCCGGCCCCACCGCGACGATGCGCCGGCCCTCGACCGCGATGGCGGCGTCTTCGAGCACCCGGCGCCGGGCGTCGAGCGTTATCGCGGTGACGTGTCGAACCAGGAGGTCGGTCATGGTCACCTCGCGATGGAGTTCACAGGCCCGCTCGTTCCTTCGCGGCGACCAGGGCGTCGATGTGGCGCCGATACTCGTCGTGATCGGCGTAGCGTGCGAAGAACACGAAGCGGCTGGCGCCCCCCTCGTTGAAGTCGTGCAGCACCTGCGCCGCCGCGCTGGAGTCGTCCAGGGGGAGCCCTCCCATGACCACGACTTCCCCCGTCCCTCGCCCCGCCGCCGCGCAGACCTCGGCGTACTCGGCACGCGCCTCCGGAAGCCGCTCCGGGGTCATGCCGATCGGCAGCCAGCCGTCGCCGTACGCGGCGGCGCGGCGCAG
>CAYQVB010000036.1:0-18776 GCA_964420925.1 uncultured Ectothiorhodospiraceae bacterium
GTCCGCTTCGTCTGCCCGGGGGCGGGGGGCTGGGGCGATCCGCTGGAGCGCGACCCGAGCGCGGCGGCGGCGGACATCCGGGAGGAGCGGCTGTCGGCCGCCTGGGTCCGCGAGCACTACGCCCTCGCGTTCTCCGAGAACGGAGAGCTCGACGAGGCCGAAACCGGGCGCCTGCGGGCGCGCCGCTAGAGGAGGAGGAACCATGGCCATTGGCCCGAACCTGCCGAGCGTCGAACAGGTGCTCGAGATCGCGGAGGACTTCGGTCTCGAGCTGACCGCGGACGAAGCAAATGCGTACTGCAAGCTGGTGCGGGGGGCGATCAGGACCTACCGCCGGCTGGACGAGATGGTGGAGTTCCGTCCTCCCGTGAAGTACCCGCGCACCCCGGGCTACCGGCCGGAGGCGAAGGACAACCCCTTCAACGGATGGTACTGGCGCTGCGAGATCAACGGTGCGGCGGAGGGTCCGCTCGCCGGCAGGACCGTCGGGGTGAAGGATGCAATCTGCGTGGCCGGCGTGCCGATGATGAACGGCAGCCGGCTGCTCGAAGGTTTCATCCCCGATGTCGACGCCACCGTCGTCACCCGGCTCCTCGATGCCGGCGCCACGGTACTGGGCAAGACGAGCGCCGAGGACTGCTCGTTCTCGGGCGCCGGCCACACCTGCGCGCTCGGTCCGGTGCGCAATCCCCGCAAGCCGACCCACGCCCCGGGGGCGTCGTCGAACGGCAGCGCGGTGGTCCTGGTGACCGAGCAGGTCGACATGGCCCTCGGCGGCGACCAGGGCGGCTCCATCCGCATCCCCGCCGCCTGGAGCGGCGTCGTCGGCCACAAGCCGACGTACGGCCTGGTGCCCTACACCGGCTGCATGATGATCGAGATGACGCTCGACCACTGCGGTCCCATGGCCAACACGGTGGAGGACGTGGCCCTGATGCTGTCGGCGATCGCGGGCCCGGACCCGCTCGACCCGAGACAGCGCGGGGTCATTCCTGCCGACTACGTGCGCGACTACACGCCGGCCGTCGGCAAGGGCGTCGCCGGCATGCGGATCGCGCTCGTGAAGGAAGGGTTCGATCAGGCGCGCTGGGACGACCTCGGCCTTCCCGGCAGTGAGGAAGTCGTCGACGCCAAGGTGCGGGCTGCGGCCCGGCGACTCGAGGAGCAGGGTGCCACCGTCGAGGAAGTCTCGATCCCCATGCACATCGACGGGGCGTACATCTTCACCGCCATCATCCGCGAGGGCGCCACCGAGTTCATGGTGAAGGGCAACAACACCGGGTCGAACTGGCAGGGCTTCTACAACACGCGCATGCTGGACGCGGTGGCGCGCGGCGTGGCGGCACGCCCGAACGACCTGCCCCCCACCGTGAAGACGGTGATGCTGACCGGCGAGTACATGAACCGCCACTACCACGGCCGCTACTACGCCAAGGCGCAGAACCTGCGTCCGGCCCTGGTCAGGGCCTACGACGACGTGCTCGCCGAGTACGACGTCCTGGTCATGCCGACGGTGCCGTTCCGTGCCACGCCGATCCCGCCGCCGGACTGCTCGCTCGAGGAGACGATCGAGTTCGCCCTCAACATGTCGAACAACACCGCGCAGTTCGATGCGACCGGCCATCCCTCGATCAGCGTGCCGTGCGGCATGGAGGACGGCCTGCCGATCGGCATGATGATCACCGGCAGGCACTTCGACGATCTCACCGTGCTGCAGGTCGCCGACGCGGTGGAGAAGTCAGGCGACTGGAAGGGCTTCTGAGGCCTACTTGCGCGGTGTGGATTCGAACCCGGGAAGCGGTTCCGAAAAATCAACACGACCCGTTCATCATGTCTGATTCGCAAGCGATGTACAGAGTCGGTGTGGACGTAGGCGGCACCTTCACCGACGTGGTGCTGCTGGGGGACGATGGACGCATGGTCGCCCGCAAGGTGTCGTCCACGCCGGAGGACTACAGCCGGGGTATCGCCGAAGGCCTAGCCGAGGTACTGGCCGAGAGCGGCGCCACGCCGGGCGAGCTGGTCTCGGTGGTCCACGCCACCACGGTGGCCACCAACACCATCCTCGAGCAGAAGGGCGCGAGAACCGGCCTCATCACCACCCGCGGCTTCCGCGACGTCCTCGAGATGCGCCGGCTGCGCATCCCGGTGATGTACGACCTCCAGTACGAGAAGCCGCCGCCGCTGGTGCCCCGGCACCTGCGCCGGGAGGTCGACGAGCGGCTCGGCCCCGACGGCTCGGTTCGGCGGGAGCTGGACACGGCCAGCCTCGATGCGGCCGTCGAGGACCTGCGGCGCGAGGGAGTGGAGGCGGTGGCGGTGAGTCTCCTCCACGCCTACGCCAACCCCGCGCACGAGAAACGGGTGGCGGAGCGCCTCCGCGAGGGCTTCGCGAACGGTCTCTACGTGACCTGCTCGTCCGACATCCTGCCCGAGATCCGGGAGTACGAACGCACCAGCACCGCAGTCGTCAACGCCTACATCGGGCCGGTGGTGCACCACTACATGGACACGCTGCTCGGCCGGCTCGAGGCGCTGGGCGTCGCCTGTCCCGTGCACATCATGCAGTCGAGCGGCGGCGTCATGTCGGTCGAGTCGGCCAAGCGCAAGCCCGCGTACCTCGTGGAGTCCGGTCCCGCCGCCGGCGCCATCGCCTGCGCCCGTCTCGCCCGCACCACCGGGCTCCGGAACCTCATCTCCTTCGACATGGGCGGCACCACCGCCAAGGCGGCCATGGTGGAGGGCGGCCAGGCGGCCAAGACCACCGAGTACGAGGTGGGTGCGGGGATCAACCTCTCCAGCAAGCTGGTCAAGGGCGGGGGCTACCCGGTCAAGCTGCCCTTCGTGGATGTCTCCGAGATCGGCGCCGGCGGCGGCAGCATCTGCCGGGTCGACGGAGTGGGACACACCAGCGTCGGCCCGCAGAGCGCGGGCGCGGTTCCCGGTCCGGTGTGCTACGACCTCGGCGGCACGGACCCCACGCTCACCGACGCCCTTGTCGCACTCGGGTACCTGAACCCCGACTACCTGGTGGGCGGCAGCCTGCCCCTCAATACACCTGGGGCGCTCGCGGTCCTCGAAGACAAGGTGGCGCGGCCCCTCGGCCGCCCCATGGCGGAGGCCGCCCACGGCGTGCTCACCCTCGCCTGCGCCACTATGACCCGGGCGGTGAAGGCGGTCACCACCTACCGCGGGCGCGACCCGCGCGACTTCGTGCTGGCGGCCTTCGGCGGCAACGGACCGGTGGTCGGGGTCGAGATCGCCCGCGCCCTGCAGGTGCGGCGAGTGCTCGTGCCGCCGGTCCCGGGCGTGTTCAGCGCCCTGGGCCTGCTCTACTCCGATGCCGAGCAGGAGTTCATCCAGACCGTCATGATGCGGGCCGACAGCGCGGAGCCCGATCGCGTGGCCGCCGCCTTCGACACCCTGGAGGCCGATGCGCGCGCGGCCATGATCGCCGACGGCTTCCCGGCCGAGGCGGTGACGGTGGAGCGCCTTGCAGACCTGCGCTACGCCGGGCAGGCGTACGAGCTCACCGTCCCCGTAGCCGCCGGCGTCCCCGATCTCAAGGCCATGGCCCGGGACTTCGGCCGGGAGCACGAACGCACCTACGGACATCCGTCGGAGGGCGACCCGGTGGATCTCGTGAACGTGAAGGTGCTGGCCCGGGTGGCGGTGGACGCCCCCGACACCGACCGCCACCGCCTGGCCTCGCCGCCGGCGAGCCTCGGCGCCGCCCGCGACGTCTACTTCGGGCCCGCCGGCGGCACCCGCGAGACCACCGTCGTGGCCCGGACGGACCTGTCGGCGCACTGGAGGGAAGGGCCGCTGATCGTGGAGGAGTATGATGCCACCTGCGTGGTGCCCCCCGGCTGCCGGGCCCGGCTCGACGCGTTCGGCAACATCGACATCGCGGTGGACGCACGCCCATGACCCGAACCATCGATCCCATCACCTTCGAGGTCGTGCGCAACGCGCTCTCGTCCATCGCCGACGAGATGGCGCTGGTGGTGATGCGCAGCGCCTACTCGCCGGTGGTGCGGGACTCCATGGACTACTCCACCGCGGTCTGCGACCGCCACGGCCAGGTCGTCGCCCAGGGGCTGACGCTCGCGGTCCAGCTCGGCTCGTTCCCGGACATCATGACGGTGCTGGTGCGCGAGTACGGCAACGACATGGCCCCGGGCGACGTGTTCATCGCCAATGACCCCTACGGCTCCGGCGGCCAGCACCTGCCCGACCTCTACGTCATCAAGCCCATCTTCGCGGACGGAGCGCTGCACGGCTACGCGGCGACCATGGCGCATCACAGCGACGTCGGCGGCATCGCCCCCGGCAGCGTCGCCATGCACGCCACCGAGATCTACCAGGAGGGCCTGCGCCTGCCCCTGCTCAAGCTCCACGAGGCGGGGGAGCCGGACCGGAAGCTCCTTCGCATCATCGAGAAGAACACCCGCTCCCCCGTCCAGGTGATGGGCGACCTGCGGGCCCAGCTCGCCGCCTGCCGTATCGCGGAGCGGGGGCTGACCCAGCTCGTCGAGCGCTACGGGGCGGCGGAGCTCGAGGCCTATCTCGAGGAGCTTCACGCCTTCGCCGAGACCCGCATGCGGGCCGAGATCGCCCGCATTCCCGACGGCACCTACCGCTTCACCGACTGGATCGACGGCGTCGGCGACGAGCCCGATCCGCTCCCGATCGCGGTCACCGTCACCGTGGACGGCGACGAGATCGCGCTCGATTTCGCCGGCTCCGCCGGCCAGGTCCTGGCCGCCATCAACTGCCCCATGGCCATGGTCCGATCGGCCGCGTACTGCGCCATCCGCTGCCTCGCCACCGACGACATCCCCAACTGCGAGGGCTACATGCGTCCGGTGAGCATCACCGCGCCCCCGGGCACCATCCTGAACCCGGTGGAGCCCGCGGCCTGCGCCGCCCGCGGGGTCATCGGCTACCGGGTCTTCGACGCCATCATGGGCGCCATCGCCCAGGCCGTGCCGGAGCTGGTCATCGCCGGCGGGGAGGGGGGACCGACCCTCTTCTCGGTCGGCGGCAACCACGAGGGCAAGCCGTTCGTCCTCACCGAGGTGCTGGTGAGCACCTGGGGGGCCCGGGCCACTCGCGACGGGGTCGAAGGCATCTCCAACCCCGCTGCCAACCTCTCCAACCAGCCCGTGGAGCTGGTCGAGGCGGAGCTGCCGCTCGAGGTGATCCGGTACGGCCTGGTCCCCGATTCCGGAGGTGCCGGCAAGCAGCGGGGCGGCCTCGCCTCGGTACGCGAGTTCCGCTTTCTCGCCGAGCGCTCGGAATTCACGCTCCGCACCGACCGGCGCGACCACCCGCCTTACGGCATCGGCGGGGGCCGGCCCGGCGGATCTTCGGCCAACACGCTGATCGACCGGGACGGGGAGCACGACGTGGCGACCATGCCGATGCAGAGCTTCATCGCCCGCAGGGACGACCTCTTCCGCATGGTCTCGGCCGGTGGCGGCGGCTACGGCGACCCGCGGGAGCGGAACCCGGACGCGGTGCTCCGGGACGTGCGCGAGGAGAAGGTGACCCGCGAGGCGGCCCACGACGTCTACGGCGTCGTGGTCACCGGCGACGGCACCGTGGACGAGGCCGGGACCCGTGCGCTGCGAAGCCACCAGATCCCGGAGGCAGCCAAGTGATCCACGTCCAGACGTATCGAGGCGCCGTCATCTTTGGAATCGAGCCAAGCTTTGCACGAGACTTCCCGGGAGCGCGGGCATCTTGTCCGCAACGGGCCGAAGGCCCGCGATCGTTCATGCGGGCAAGTCTGCCCCCGCATGGGGGAAGCGGGGGATGCCCGCGCTCCCGGGAAAGGCACCACATGCCTTGTCGGCGTGAGGCAAGGCCTCGCAGGAATCCTGACTGCCGCCGGTCCCGCATCGGGCCGGCGGAGGTGACCAGGAAGCACCCCGACGAGCGCTTCGACGGGGACCACACACCCTATGGGAGGACACGATGAGAAGAACGAGACTGACGACCATCCTCGCCGCGGTGGCGGTGGGGGCGATGACGCTCGGCGGCAACGCCTGGGCGCAGAAGACCTTCCGGCTCGGCCACGTGGACCGGCAGGAGAGCCACTCCGGCGTCGGCGTCGACGCCTTCGCGGCGGAGGTCGAGAAGCTCTCCGGCGGCGCCATGAAGGTAGAGGTCTTCCACGCCGGCAAGCTGGGCAACATCCCGGCCCAGATCGCCAACGTGTTCCGCGGCGCCCAGGACATGCACCTGATCTATCCGGAGTTCCTGGCCTCCTTCGCCCCCGAGGCGAAGGTGATCTCGCTGCCCTACGTGTTCGGCTCGCTGGAGCACCTGCAGACGTTCTACCAGAGCGACCTGTGGAAGCCGGCCGTCGACGCCATCGAGAAGAACGGCGCGGTGCTGCTCGACCGGAACTGGACGTGGATGATCCACGATCCCCGCGGCTTCAACGCGACCCGGCCGATCTTCTCGCCCGACGAGATGGACGGCCTCAAGCTCCGCATCTGGGAGGCCAAGGCGGCTATCGAGACCTGGCGCGGCTTCGGCGCCAACACCGTGGTGGTGCCGCGCCCGGAGATGTACCTCGCCTTCAAGCAGAAGATCATCGAGGGCGGGCCGGAGACCGCGGGCGTGTGGGTCGACCAGAAGAACGCCGAGCACGCCAAGTACTGGATGCGGACCGAGGAGTACTACCAGATCATCAACATCATGGTGAACACCAAGGTCTGGGAGGGCCTCTCGGCCGAGGAGCAGGGGATCCTGCAGCAGGCCATGGACAACGCGGGAGCTGCGTTCCGCAAGTACTCGCAGGACAACTTCGAGCTGAAGAAGCGCATCGCCCGCGAGCAGTACGGCGGCAACATCATCGAGCCGACCCTCGGCCCCTGGCGCGAGGCGGGCAAGGCGACCATCGCCCGGCTCGAGGCCGACGGGTTCATCCCCGAGGGGTACGTGGCCCGGATCCGGGCGCTGGACCAGTAGGGTTCGACGGGACGCCGCCCGGGCGCAGAGTCCGGGTGGCGGTTCCGGAATGGACGGGTCTCGCGCCCCTGCGCTTCACCGCCCGATCGCGTGCAGGTCTGCACAGACCGGATACCACATGATCACCCCATGCGCTCTCTGATCGAACGCCTTGACCCCGCCTTCACCCGGTACCTCCAGGTTACCGGGTCCGCCCTGAACGCGGTCGCCGTCGTCATGTTCGTCGTGATGCTGGCGGCGAACGCCTACAACATCTTCCTGCGCACCGTCCTCGGCCAGGGGATCATGTGGCACCAGGAGATCTCCATCATGGCGGCGTTCTGGATCTACTTCGCCGCCTACGCGCTGCTGAGCAAGGAGGACGGATTCATCCGCGTGGAGTTCCTGGTAGATCGGTTCTCGAAGGCCGCCCAACGCGTCGCGTCGATCCTCATCGCGGTGGCGGTCATCGCCTTCCACATCATCCTGTTCCGACTGTGCCTGACGACGCTGGAGGTGGTGTCCATCTACGAGACGCCGATCCTCGAGTGGCCGGAGTACATCTACTACATCCCCCTCACGGTGGGGACGGCGGACATCGTGGTGACGGAGTGCATCCTGCTCCTGCGCGCCCTCGCCTTCCCCGACCGCCCGCGCCCGCGGCCCACCGTGGCCGCGGCCGGCTGAGGGCCCGGCGCCATGGTCTCGCTGTGGATGCTCGCCGTGTTCCTGATGCTGGCGGCGTTCCGGGTTCCGATCTGCGCCGCCATGGGCTTCGGCGCCCTCGCCGGGCTCCTGCTGATGGGCCTGCCGGCGGACACCATGGTGCGCAACATGCTCGACAGCGTGCGCTCCATCCCCCTGCTGGCGGTGCCGTTCTTCATCCTCGCGGCGTCGCTCATGAACCAGATGGGGCTCACGAAGCGCATCTTCGACTTCGCGAGCCACCTCGTGGGGTTCATCACCGGGGGGCTCGCCCAGGTGAACATCCTGTCGAGCGTCATCTTCGCCGGCATCTCGGGCTCGGCGCTCGCCGACATCGCGGGCCTCGGCACGGTGCAGATCAGGGCCATGACCGACCGGGGCTATCGCAAGGAGTTCAGCGCCGCGGTCACCGTCGCCTCGTCGACCATCGGGCCCATCATCCCCCCGTCGATCATGTTCATCATCTACGCGGTGAACATGAACGTCTCCATCGGCCAGCTCTTCGTCGCCGGGGTGCTGCCCGGGTTCCTGATCGCGCTGATCCTCATGACCACGGTGTGGGTGCTGGCCCGCACCGGCGTCGAGGCCTGCCCTCCGGCGAAGCGCAGCGGCCTCAGGACCATCCTGGCGTCGGCCGCCTCCGGCGCGCCGGCCATCCTGACCCCGGTCATCATCGTGATTGGCATGGTCAGCGGCGTCGCCACCGCCACCGAGGCCGCGGTGCTGGCGGTGCTCTACTCCCTGTTCCTCGGCGTCATCTACCGGGAGATGAGCGTTGCGCGCATCCTGACCGCGCTGAAGGCTTCGATCCGCACCACCGCCCTCATCATGTACCTGACCGGCATCGGCGCGGTAATGGCCTTCGTCCTCACCTCGGAGCAGGCGGCGGAAGCGGTGACGGCCCAGCTTCTCTCCATCACCGAGGAGCCGTGGCAGCTCCTGCTGCTCATCAACTTCGCCATCCTGGTGCTGGGCTGCGTGCTGGAGACCCTGCCGGCGCTGCTGATCGCGATGCCGCTGTTCGGGCCCATCGCCTTCGACCTCGGCATGAGCCCGCTCCAGTTCGGCGTGGTGCTTACCTTCAACCTGCTGATCGGCATCATCACCCCGCCGGTGGGCATCGGACTCTACGCGGTCTGCGCCATCACCGGTCTGCGCCTGGAGGCGATCATCCGGACCACCGCGGTGTTCCTGCCGACGCTCATCTTCGCGCTCCTGGTCCTGACCTACGTGCCCTTCCTGTCCACGTGGCTGCCGTCGGTGCTGTTCCCGGACACCTACGGCGGATGAACGCGCCGCTCCCGCCCGCGTGCCTGCCCGGATCGCGGGTCCCAAAAAGGTCTGCGGCGGATGGGCGCGCCCTCGTTCCCGCTTGCCCGCCGAAGCTGCGGATCCCGGACACCCGCAGCGGATGAAAGGACGGGTGCAGACGGTGCTGGGGCCCATCGCCCCGGCGGACATGGGGGTGACCATCACCCACGAGCACATCCTGTCCACGATGCCGCACCTCACCGACACGCCGCCCGAGGATCCGCAGCGCCGCGCGTTCTTCGACGAGCCGGTGACGATGGAGAATCTCGGCACGCTCCGGTTCGGCAGCCTGCTCAACTACGACAACTGCCAGCTCGACAGCATCGAGACCGCCATCGACGAGGTGAGCCGCTTCGGCCGCGCCGGCGGGGGCACCATCGTCGAGGCGACGAGCCTGGGGATCGGCCGCAACCCCGCGGGGCTCGCCCGCATCTCCGAGGCGAGCGGGGTGAGCCTGATCATGGGCTCGTCCTACTACCTGGGCATCACCCACCCGCCGGAGCGGAACGTCGCCGGCCGCGACGAGGAGGACATCGCCGACGAGATCGTCCGCGACGTGACCGAGGGCGCCGACGGCACGTCCATCCGGGCCGGCCTGATCGGCGAGGTCGGCTGCTCCTCGCCGATGACCGACGACGAGCGCAAGGTGCTGCGCGCGTCGGCGCAGGCCCAGCGGCGGACCGGGGCACCGCTGATGACCCACCCCAGCCCGCCGCGGGAATCCCCGATGGAGATCGTCCGGGTGCTGGAAGCGGCCGGCGCCGATCTCTCGCGCACCATCATGTGCCACCTCGACCGCACCATCGACACCCGCGACGCGCTGGAGGAGCTGGCCCGCACCGGCTGCGTGATGGAGTACGACCTCTTCGGGTACGAGAACTCCTACTACCCCTACCCGCTGCGCTTCGACATGCCGACGGATGCCCGGCGGGCGGACTGGATCGCGTGGCTCTTCGAGCGCGGCTACGGCGACCGGGTAGTGATCTCCCACGACGTCATCTTCAAGAACAAGCTCGCGCGCTACGGCGGCCACGGCTACGCCCACATCATCGAGAACGTGGTCCCGCTGATGCGCCGCAAGGGATTCCGGCAGTCCGAGATCGACGCCATGCTGGTGGACACGCCGCGGCGGCTGTTCACGTTCGTGTAGGGGGCATGTCACGCCCCGGCAGCCGCGGCGTGACACGGGGGTCGGCGATCCACAGCCGCCGCTCACGGGCGTCGTCATCGACGTGCACGGGATTCCGGCCCGTGGCCGCGAGCCTGCCCGCTTCCACTTCGACGCACGCTTTCTCGTTCAGGCCGACCACGACCGGTTCAGGGTCAGCGACAAATCGCATGCTCTCGCGTGGGTCCCCGTGGCAGGGCTCGGCACCCTGACCGACGTGGAATCGGTTCTGCGCATGGCGCGCAAGTGGCGCGCGCAGGGCCGACGGCGAAAGAATGACCTCTCCGCCGGCGGTTTGACAGTGCACGGTGCCGGCGCCACGATTACGTGTCCATCGCCCTACGCTTCGCCGAATGTGAAGTCCGGCGACATGCCTGCTCCGGCCGCGGCAACGCCAAGGAAGCGCACTGCGCGGATGGTTCCGGCTCAGGAGGGGTCCGGCCTCTCCGCCCGCACAACGTCGGAGACCGCTATCACACTCGTTCGATCATTCCTGAAGCCAATCGCGTCGCGACTCGGCGCGGCGCTGCTGCTGGCGGTCATGCTCCCTTCGCCGGTGTGGGCGAAGGACACGCTGGTGATCGGCATCACCCAGTTCCCGTCGACGCTCCATCCCCACATCAATTCGATGCTGGCGAAGTCCTACGTGCTGAACGCGACCATGCGGCCGCTCACCACCTACGATCACGACTGGTCGCTGGTGTGCGTCCTGTGCGAGACCCTGCCGACCATCGAGAACGGCCTGGCGGTGCCGGAGACGCTGGCCGACGGCAGCGAGGGCGTCGCCGTCACCTACCGCATCCACCCCGATGCGACCTGGGGAGACGGAACGCCGGTGACATCCGCCGACGTGGTCTTCACCTGGGAAGTGGGGCGCAACGAGCAGTCGGGATTCGCCGGCATCGAGGGCTATCGCCGCACGCTCTCCGTCGACGTCATCGACGACAAGACCTTCACCTTCCATATCGACCGCCTCACCTACAAGTACAA
Source organism: uncultured Ectothiorhodospiraceae bacterium (assembly GCA_964420925.1). GTDB lineage: Bacteria > Pseudomonadota > Gammaproteobacteria > HK1 > HK1 > JAJEAD01. The sequence goes on from CAYQVB010000036.1 coordinate 11,138, forward strand.
CGAGAGCGGCATGGAGCTGCTGCCCCGGCATCTCGAGCAGGCGGCGTTCGATGACCCGGCCGAGTACCGCCACCGCACCCTCTACGATACCGACCCGACCAACCCGGGGCTCTACTACGGTCCCTATCGCGTGACCGCGGTGGAGTCGGGCTCGCACATCGTGCTCGATCCGAATCCGACCTGGTACGGGAAGAAGCCGCATTTCGCCCGGGTGGTGGTGCGCGTCATCGAGAACACCGCGGCGCTCGAGGCGAACCTGCTGTCAGGCGAGATCGACTACGTGTCGGGAGAGCTCGGCTTCAACCTCGAGCAGGCGCTGTCGTTCCAGAAGCGCCATCCGGAGGAGTACGACTACCTGTTCAAGCCGGGCCTCATCTACGAGCACCTCGACGTCAACCTCGACAATCCGGTCCTTGCCGACGTGCGCGTGCGCCAGGCGCTGCTCTACGGGCTCGACCGCGAGCAGCTCACCGCGAAGCTGTTCGGCGGCCATCAGCCCGTCGCGCACTCCAACGTCAACCCGCTCGACGCCGTATACAGCGACACCGTGCCGGTCTACTCCCACGATCCCGCCAGGGCCGAAGCGCTCCTCGACGAAGCAGGCTGGACGCAGATGCGCGACGGTGTGCGCCACAGCGAAGCCGGAGAGCGCCTGAGCTTCACGCTCATGACGACCGCGGGGAACAAGTCGAGAGAGCTAGTCCAGCAGGTGCTGCAGAGCCAGTGGAGGAAGATCGGCGTGGAGGCGGTGATCCGCAACGAGCCCGCCCGCGTGTACTTCGGCGAGACGCTGACGAAGCGCGCGAACGACGGACTGTCGATGTACGCCTGGCTGAGCGCACCCGAGTCCGTGCCGCTGTCGACGCTGCGCTCCGACCAGATCCCCACCGAGGAGAACGGCTGGTCGGGGCAGAACTTCCCCGGCTACCGGAGCGAGCGCATGGACGAGCTGATCGACCGCATCGAGCGGGAGCTCGACCCCGAGGCGCGCAAGCCCTACTGGGCGGAGCTGCAGACCCTCTACGCCACCGACCTGCCGGTGCTGCCGCTGTTCTTCCGGGCCGAGCCCTACGTCTTCCCGAGGTGGCTCACCGGTATGCGCCCCACCGGCCACCTCGTCACCACCACCATGTGGATCGAGGAATGGGGCTCGGCCGAGTGACGGAGACCGCGGACTGAGAGGAGTCCCCATTTCTCACCGATTCGCGAAGCGAGGGCGCGGAGATGCCGGGAGTGACAAGGCGAACGCGAGTCAGGGCGCGCAGGCGTACTTGCCAGTACGTTGAGCACCCCAGAACACGTACACCACGTTCAACGCAGCCAATTCCGGTAGATCCGCGTCCGTAGCCGTGAATCGGTGAGAAATGGGGACTCGACCGGTGCCAGGATGACGGCACTTCACACCCCGGCGGCAGAGCCCCTGCCGCCGCCGGTCCTCGAAGTCCGGGATCTCACCGTCGAGTTCCACACCCGGCGCGGACCGCTGACGGCGGTCGACGGCGTCGGCTGCCGCATCGGACCCGGTCGCTGTCTCGGCATCGTCGGCGAGAGCGGCTGCGGCAAGTCGGTCACCGCGCTGGCGATCATGGGACTGGTCGACCCGCCCGGGCGAGTCGTCGGCGGCAGCGTCGACTTCCGGGGCAAGGACCTGCGCACGCTGGACGAGGACGCGCTGCTCGCGTTGCGCGGCGCCGAGCTCGCGATGATCTTCCAGGAGCCGATGACGTCGCTCAACCCGGTGATGACGGTTGGGGACCAAGTCGCGGAGGCGCTCGTCCTGCACGAGGGCCTCGCCCCTCGGGAGGCGGCGGGCGGCGCGGTCGAGCTGCTCCGCCGCGTCGGTATCCCGGCGCCGGAGCGCCGAGCGCGCGACTACCCGCACCAGCTTTCCGGCGGCATGCGCCAGCGGGTGATGATCGCCATGGCGCTCGCGTGCCGCCCCGCGCTGCTCATCGCGGATGAGCCGACGACCGCGCTCGACGTCACGGTGCAGGCGCAGATCCTGGAGCTGATCCTCGAGCTCCAGGAGAGCGACGGCATGGCGGTCCTGTTCATCAGCCACGACCTCGGCGTAATCTCGGAGATTGCCGACGAGGTGTCGGTGATGTACGCGGGACGCATCGTCGAGCAGGCCCCGTCCGAGGCGTTGCTCGCCAATCCGCGCCATCCCTACACTCGCGGCCTGCTCGACACGCTCCCGAGGCTGGAGGGCAACGAGCGGAGGCTTCCGACGATCCCGGGCGCGGTGCCCGACCTCGGCACACTGCCCCGGGGCTGCGCCTTCCAGGACCGGTGCCCGCACGCCGGCGCGGACTGCCGGGAGGCGCCTCCCGTCCTGGAGGCCGTCGCGGCGAAGCATCGCGTCGCATGCCACAGGGTCGGAGCCGGATGACGGAATCGCTGATGACCGAGCCGCTGATCGAGGCCAGGGGCCTGGTGAAGCACTTCGCGGTCACCGGCCGGGGCCTCTTCGCGCGGCGCGAGGGCACCGTGCACGCGGTGAACGGAGTCGACCTCGCGGTCACCCCGGGCGAGACGCTGGCTCTCATCGGCGAGAGCGGCTGCGGGAAAACCACGCTCGGGCGAACCCTCGCCGGCCTGTACCCGTCGACCGCCGGCGAGGTCCGCTTTCGCGGACGCCCGCTGGCCCGACCGGGCCGCGGCCTGCGCGGCGATGCGGCGCGCGAGATCCAGATGGTGTTCCAGGATCCCTACGCCTCGCTCAATCCCCGCATGACCGCCGGCGCGATCATCGAGGAGCCGCTGCGCATTCACCGGGTCGGCGAGCGCCGGGACCGGCGGGAACGGGTCGCGCGCCTGCTCGGCGAGGTCGGCCTCGCGCCGTCGCAGGTCGACCGCTATCCGCACGAGTTCTCCGGCGGGCAGCGCCAGCGTATCGGCATCGCCCGCGCGCTGGCGCCGAGTCCCGCCCTGGTCATCGCCGACGAGCCGGTATCGGCGCTCGACGTCTCGATCCAGAGCCAGATCCTCAACCTGCTGAGCGAGCTGCGCGACCGGCACGGGCTGGCCTACCTGTTCATCACCCACGATCTCGCCGTGGTGAGCTTCATCGCCGACCGGGTGGCGGTGATGTACCTCGGCCACATCGTGGAGACCGCGCCGCGCGACGTCCTGTTCGGAGCCCCGCGCCACCCCTACACCCAGGCATTGCGCGCGGCGGTCCCGGTGCCGGGCGGCGGCAAGCGCCGCCGGGGACAAGCGCTCTCCGGGGACGTTCCGAGCCCTCTGGCGCCGCCGGCCGGGTGCCCGTTCCACACCCGCTGTCCGAAGGCGGCCGCGGTCTGCCGGACGGAAGCGCCGCAGCTCGAGGCGGCCGGAGGCGAGCCGGCGCACCAGGTCGCCTGCCATTTTCCGTCATGACGCGCTACGCGGCCGGCCGGCTCGTCGAGTCCCTCGTCGTCCTCCTGGTGGTGTCGTTCGCCGTCTACGGCCTCATGGCGCTGATGCCGGGCGACCCGGTCGACATCATGGTCCAGTCGGACCCGAACCTGACTCCCGAGGACGCGCAGCGGCTGAAGGCGCTCTACGGCCTCGACAAGCCGATCGTCGAGCGCTACGGCAACTGGCTCGCGGCGGCGTCACGCGGCGATTTCGGCTATTCCCGCATCCACAACCGCCCCGTCCTCGAAGTGCTGGTGCCCCGGCTGGTCAACACCACGGTGCTGCTGGGACTCGCCCTCGTCCTGTCGCTCGCGCTCGCAGTGCCCATCGGCATCGCCTCCGCGCTGCGTCCCTATTCGGCCACCGACTACGGCATCAACTTCCTGGCGCTCGCCGGGATCTCGGTGCCGGTGTTCTGGCTCGCCCTCATGCTCATCATCCTGTTCTCGGTCGAGCTCGGCTGGCTTCCCGCGGGCGGGATGCGCTCGGTCGACGCCGAGCCGGGCCTGGCCGGCGTGGGGGATCGGGCGCGCTACCTGATCCTGCCGCTCGTCACCCTGAGCGCGGCGAGCATCGGCGGGTTCACCCGGTTCGTGCGCGCCTCGACGATGGAGGTGCTGCGCCACGACTACATCCGCACCGCGCGCGCCAAGGGCGCGACTCGGCGCAGGGTGGTGTACCGCCACGCGCTGCGCAACGCGATGATCCCGGTGGTGACCATCGTCGCCCTGAGCTTCGGGACGCTGTTCTCCGGGGCGCTGATCACCGAAACGATGTTCTCCTATCTCGGGATGGGGAAGCTGATCTACGACTCGATCATCGGCAACGACTACAACATGGCGCTGGTCGGCCTGCTGTTCGCGACCGCCGTGGTCCTGCTCTGCAACCTGCTCGCGGACCTCTGCTACGCGTGGCTCGATCCCAGGGTGACCTACCGGTGAACGCGCAGGCGTCCGGCGAGCTCGTCGCGCACCAGCGGCGGTCGCTCGCCCGGCTGACCTTCGAGCGCTTCCTCGAGCATCGCATGGCGCTCGCGAGCGCGGTCGTGCTGGCCCTGCTCGGCGCGTGCGCCCTGGCCGCCCCGCTGGTGGAGGCGTGGCTCGGGCACGATGCCGACGAGGTGGACCTCTTCGCACGCTTCGGGCCCGCTTCGGCCGCGCATCCGCTGGGCACCGACGAGCTGGGCCGCGACGAGCTTCTCCGCCTGTTGTACGGTGGGCGGGTGTCGCTGCTGGTCGGGTTGTCCACCACCCTGATCGCGGCGGCGATCGGAACCGTGATCGGCCTGATCGCGGGATATCGGGGCGGCTGGGCGGACGCGCTGCTGATGCGCCTCACCGACACCGTGATCGCGCTTCCCCTGCTGCCGTTCCTGATCGTGCTCGCCGCCGTCGACATCGGCAAGCTGAGCCTGCCCCCACACATTGCGGAGTCGCCCGACATCGGTCTCTACCGGATCGTGGTGATCATCGCGCTGTTCGGGTGGACCACGGTGGCGCGACTCATGCGCGGCGCGGCGCTCAGCCTGCGCGAGCGCGATTTCGTGCTCGCCGCGCAAAGCCAGGGCGCGAGCGGCGCCTGGATCATGGTCCGCCACATCCTGCCCAACGCGGTCTCGCCGATCATCGTGGCCACCACGCTCTCGATCGGCAACATCATCCTGCTGGAATCGATCCTGAGCTTTCTCGGCCTGGGCATCCAACCTCCGACGCCGAGCTGGGGCAACATGCTGACCAACGCGCAGGAGCTCATCTACGAGGCGCCGATGCTCGCCGTGTGGCCGGGCCTGCTCATCTTCGTCACCGTGATCGCGTTCAACTTCCTCGGCGACGGCCTGCAGGATGCGCTCGACCCGAAGGCGATCCGGCGCTGACGAACTTACGCTCCCTTTCGCAGCACCGCCCCGACCCGCTCCCCGGTGAGCGCTCCGTCGCGCAGGGTGATGGTGCCGTTGACCACCACGTGGCGCATGCCGGTGGCGAGCTGGTTGGGCTCGAAGGTGGTACCGGTATCGGCGAAGGTCTCGGGGTCGAAGACGACAATGTCGGCGCGCATGCCGGGCTTGAGCAGGCCGCGGTCCGAGAGACCCACGATGGCCGCCGGCTGGCCGCTGAGCCGGTGCACCGCCTCCTCCGGGGTCAGGCGCCCGGTCTGGCGAACCATGAAGCGCCAGAACCACGAGGCCCAGGTGTACGCGCCCATGAAGGCGGAGCCGGCCAGCGGTCCGTCGGGAGCGAGCGCGGTGGCGTCGGAGGCCGGCACGCAGAGCTCGTGTGCGAACACCACCTCCTGCTGCTCCTCGGAATAGCTGTGGAGGAGCACCATGGGGGCCTTCTCGGCACCCAGACCGTCGAGCAGGAGGTCGCAGGCGGCATCGAGCGCGGTGGAGCCGCGACGGCGCGCGATCTCCGCTAAATCCAGGCGCCCGAAGTCGGGCCAGACGTCGTTGTCCAGCAGGTAGATTCGGCTCCAGTCCCCGAGCCCGGTGATGATGGACTTGTGGGCGCCGATCCGCGCCCGCACTTCGGGTGCGCGCAGCAGGCGCGCCTGCTCCTCCCGGCTCTCGTTCATCACCCAGGGCGGGAGCATCGCGTAGAGAAAGGTCAGGCCGTAGAGCCGGGTATGCATGTCGAAAGAGATGTCGTCGCCGGCCGCCCTGGCGGCGTCCACGAGGTCGATGCAGCGGTTGGTCTGGTCGGGGCCGCTGCGGGGCGCGAGATGGGAGACCTGCAGCTTGACGCCGGCGTTGCGGGCGGTGCGAATGGCCTCGGCCACCGCCTCGTCGGCGTGCTGCTCCCGCTCCCGGGTGTGGGTGGCGTAGAAGCCGCCCCGCCGGGCGGTGGCTCGGGCCAGCGCCGTGATCTCCGGCTCCTGGGCGCCCTGCTCGGTCGCATACTCCAGGCCCGTGGAGTAGCCCCAGGCGCCCGCTTCCATGCCCTCTTCGAGCAGCCGAGTCATGGTCGCGACCTCGTCGTCGTTCGCGGGGCGCGAGTCGAGCCCCACGGTGGCCAGGCGAAGCTGGCCATTGGGCACCAGGGTCATGACGTTGACGGCGGGCGCGGCCTGCTCGAGCCGCTCCAGGTACGCAACCGGCGTGGACCAGTCAAGGGGCACGGTGCGGTCGTACCCGTAGATGATGCGGCTCGACAGGTCGGGGTCCCTGATCGGGAAGCAGCCGTGACCGCAGTTGCCGATCACCTCCGTGGTCACCCCCTGGTGGATGGCGCTGACCGCCCGGGGGTCCACCAGCAGGGTGTAGTCGGAGTGGCTGTGCACGTCGATGAAGCCCGGCGCCACGTTGAGGCCCCGGGCGTCGATCTCGACGGGCGCTTCCGCGTCCACCTCGCCCACGTGGACGATGCGGCCTTCGTGCACGACCAGGTCGGCCTCGGATGGGGCGGCGCCTGTGCCGTCGAAAACGAGGCCGCCGCGGATGATCAGATCAGGGGTCATGGCGTTCCTCCACGTGACGATTCGATTGTCGTCCCTTCACCCTCGCCGCACAAACGCTGCGGCGGCGACTCGATGCGGACGGGATCCGGGACTGCGCTCCAGGGACCGCCGACCCCGCCCGCAGTCGAGCTTCCTTAACGATCCTCCCCACGCATAGCATCGTGCATCCACCTTCACCGCAAACGGCGACTCGATATGAAGATGGGCTGGCCGGGCATGGGACGGCGCGAGATTCTGCGCAGCCTGGAGCTCTTCGCGGAACGGGTGCTGCCGGAGCTGCGACGGGACGAAGACTCCGGTCCGACCGCCACGGCGGTGGAAACGGACGCCGCGGCGCGATTGGAGCCGGCCCCTGGGAACGCGTGCGTCCCGCCCGCCTGGACAATCGTGGGCCTGCGGCGAATCGTCCATCGCGGGCCTCCGGCCCGGGCGGGCGGGACGTCCGCTTATACAACCTTGGGCCTACGGCGGGTCGTCCATGACAGGCCTCCGGCCCGGGCGGGCGATTGGCGGTTTACTTGTCTGCCGAAGGCAGACAGACCCCGCGCTTCCAGGGACCCGCACTGCGCCTTCCATGCCCCATCGGTCGGAGGCGAAGCCCCGCTACAGCTTGTCCCTCAGCACGTAGTAGAGCATGCCGAGGACGAGCAGCGGATGACGGAACCGGGCGCCTCCGGGAAACGCCCGGTGCCGCAACCCCGCCAGCACGTCGAAGCGTTCCGCGGTCCCCGCCACCGCCTCCGCGACGAGCTTCCCGGCAATCTGGGTCAGCGCCACCCCGTGC
>CAYQVB010000037.1:0-8819 GCA_964420925.1 uncultured Ectothiorhodospiraceae bacterium
GGTAAAGGACTGAAGAGAATCCGCCCGCCCGGAGCCATCCCCCGCCTGGAGCCATCCATGGAAGCACCAACCCGAACGCGCCGCCGCCGGAGCAAGGCCCCGGCCGAGACGCCGACCCGATCCGTCGACTACCGCCATCTCACGAGCTCGCTCCCCCTTGCGGAGGGCTATACGGACGAGCAGATCGCGGAGATCCACGTCACCGCACTCACTGTCCTGCAGGAGCTGGGGGTGCAGGTGAACCACGCCGGCGCCCGCGACATCCTCGCGTGTGCCGGGGCGGCGGTCAGCGACGACCAAGTGCGTTTCGGGCGCGAGATGGTGGAGGCGGCGATTGCGTCCTCGCCGCCCGAGTTCACCGTGACGAGCGGTTGCGGCACCTTGCGCATTGGCGGGCGCCACACCCAGTTCCTCCCCGCCGGCGGCCCGCCCTACGCGATGGACAGCGCTCGTGGCAAGCGGACGGGGACCTTGGAGGACTTCCGCAACTTCGTTCGCCTCTCCCAGGCCTTCGACGTGATCCACATGACGGCGCCCTCGGTCGAGCCACAGGACATTGCGCCGAAAGTGCGGCACCTCCGGATGATGAGGTCTCTGATGCTCGATTCGGACAAGCCGACCTTCATCTACTCCCGCGGCGCCGGCCAAGTCGCGGACTCCTTCGAAATCCTGCGCTTGCGCTACGGTCTGGACGAGGTCGCGTTCCAGGCGCGGCCCCATACCTACACCGTCATCAACACCAACTCACCGCTGATCCTGGACGTGCCGATGTGCCAGGGGCTCATCGATTTCGCCGCCGCGGGCCAGATGTGCATCATCACCCCCTTTACCCTGTCGGGCGCGATGGCCCCGGTCACGATTCCCGGCGCGCTCGTGCAGCAGCACGCCGAGATGCTCGCGGGCCTGGTGCTGACCCAGACCGTGCGCCCCGGGGCGCCGGTGGTCTACGGCGGCTTCACCTCCAACGTGGACATGAAATCGGGGTCCCCGGCATTCGGAACGCCAGAGTACGTGCGGGCCTGCTGGGGCACGGGTCAGCTCGCGCGCCTGGTCGGCCTTCCCTGGCGCTCCTCCGCCTCCTGCGCTTCCAACACCCCGGACGCCCAGTCGATCTGGGAGACTCAGATGGCGTTGTGGGGTGCGCTCACCGGCGGCGCAAACATCGTGATCCACGCCGCGGGATGGCTGGAGGGCGGCCTCAGCGCCTCCTACGAGAAGTTCATCCTCGACATCGAGCAGCTCCAGCACATGGCGGAGCTGATGCAGCCGGTGCGCTGGGACGAGGGGGAGCTCGCGATGGACGCGCTGCGCGAGATCGGCTCCGGCGGCCATTTCTTCGGCGCTCGCCACACGATGGCGCGCTACCGGACCGCCTTCTACTCCCCCTATGTATCGGACTGGTCGAACTACCAGCAGTGGCAGGCGGCGGGCGGGCGCGATGCGACCGAGCGCGCGCACGATCTCTGGCAGCAGGTGCTGGCCGAGTTCCAGCCGCCGGCGGTCGACGCGAGCGTGGTCGAAGCCATGGACGCCTTCATCGCCCGCCGGATGGAGGAGGGCGGCGCCGATCCGGTGACCTGAGCGCGCGCCGGCCGGGTCGTGATGCAGTGGCCGGCGGCGGTGGAAGCTCCGAGTCGGTGTCCCGGGAGGCAACCCACGCGTCCATCGCGTCCTGGGAAATGAAGGCGCCTGCATCAGCCTCCACGATCGCCGTGAGGATAGCCGCGCGCTTTTCGGCACGGCGGCGCAACGGCAGGCCTCTCATTCGAAGCGACTCGCGCGGTGCTCGGCGCGCGCGAGCCAGTCCGGATGTACTTCCACTCCCCAGCCCGGCGCGTCGGGGATGGTGACGTGGCCGCCGTCGATCGCGTAGGGCGACTCGACGAAGAGCCCTTCCTGCCACGGGTAGTAGTCCGGCCCCTCGATCGAGAACTCGAGGTACTTGCCGGCGTTCGGGATCGCACCGAGCAGGTGCATGGTGAAGAGCGTCACCATGGAGAGGTTGGCGCAGTGCGGCGTGCAGGGGAGGCCGGCGGCCTGGGCCATCGCGGCGACGCGAAGGGCGCGGGTCAGGCCGCCGACATAGCAGACGTCGGGCTGCACCACGTCGACCGCGCGCATCTCGATCATCCGGCGCCACACCGGCATCGAGCAGTCCTGCTCGCCTCCGGTCACGTCGAGGTCGAGGGCTTCGCGTACCTCCCGGGTCTGGCCCAGCTCCCAGTAGGGGCAGGGTTCCTCGAAGTGTCCGACCCCGTTCGCCTCCAGTATGCGCCCGACCTCGATCGCGCGGGCGGGGGAGAATCCGCTGTTGGCGTCGACCAGCTTGTCCACGCCGTCGCCGAGTGCCGCGCACACCGTGGGCACGATCGCCTCGGTGCGGCCGGGCCAGTGGTCCACGTCGCGCCCGCACTCCGCGCCGACCCGGAACTTGAAGGCGTCGAAGCCCTGTTCGTCTCGCAGCCGGACCAGCCTTTCGGCCTCGTCGCGCGGAGTGATGTCGCGCTTCATCGACGAGCCGTAGGCCCGCAGCCGTCCCGGCCGGCCCCCGAGCAGCTCACACACGCTCTTGCCTTCGAGCTTCCCGTGCAGGTCCCACAGCGCGGTATCCACTCCGCCGAGCGCGCGACGGAGATAGGAGCCCGGGAACTTGTGCTCGCGCTCCAGCACGCGCTCGCCGAGGCCGGCGGGGTCGAGCGCGTCGTGCCCGAGCGCCCACGGCGCCACTTGGCGGTGGAGCACCGCGGCGGTGATGTCCGCGCAGTAGGGTGCCACCTGGCCCCAGCCTTCGCCGCCTGCGTCGCTCCGCACCCTTACGAAGCACAGATACGGGTTGGACCAGGTTTCGATGCTCTGAATGCGCATGGTTTTCAACTAGCGATAGAGGAGGGAAAGGACGCCATCGCAGCGTACCCGAAAGGGGTGTCTTGCACGCGTCGCCTGCAGGCCGGGTCGTCCCGGCTCCGGCGCTGCCTCCAGTGACGCCGGCCTCGAGCCGCAAGGCGCCCCGCGATCATCGCCCGGAACCGGGGCCCGGGCCGTCCGGAGTTTTCACCGGCCTTCGTGGCGAGGGCGTCGAGACAACTTGGTGCGCGGGCGCACGGACGAAGGCATCGTGGTGACGGTGTCGAAGTGGCTCGAGGGAGAACGCCCGCTCTTCGCGCGAACATCGGCGTCCGCCGCAGAAGGATGGTGAGGATTCCGGGTTACACCTCGACGACGACCTCGCCCGCCTCGAGCACGGTCGGGTAGAGCGTCAGCTCGCGGCAGTGAGACATGGTCAGGCACTCACCTGACCTCACGTCGAAGCGCCAGCCGTGCAATGGACAGGTCACCACCGCCCCCTCCAGCTTGCCCTTGCCGAGCGAGCCCCCCTTGTGGCGGCAGAAGTCCTGCGTGGCGTAGAACTCGCCCCCGACGTTGTACAACGCGACCCCTCGGCCTTCGACCTTGAAGGTCCTGCACTGTCCGGGGGGAAGCTCGGACGCGCGGCAGAGCACGTGTCTGGTCATGGCCTCATCGTTCCCGGGAGAGCGGGCGACACGCGCCGTCTTCCGGGAAGAGCGAGCGCCTGATGATCGTTGCAGGATCGGCAGCGTCCCGTGTTCTCGGCGATCCTCACTTACCAGTCACGGCTGGAGATCCAGGGCGTCGATCACGTTGCGCGAGAAGAAGCGCTCGCGCTGCGTTTCCTCCATGTCGGGATAGAGCTCGATGTACATCTCCACGCCGCTCACTCCGCTCGAATCCCAGTGCGGGTAGTCGCTGGTCAGGCCCATGTTGCGGCCGCCGAACCACTCGACCGTTTCCCGCAGCAGCGCCTCGGCCGGCTCGAAGGAACATATCGTGCACTGGCGCCTGAAGTACTCCGACGGATTCAGCTTGAGCTCCGCGGTCTCCACTCTCGGGCGGCCGGCGATGTGCTCGTCCAGCCTGAACAGGAAGTACGGCACCCAGGTCGCGCCCGCTTCGCAGAACAGCACCCGCAGCGTCGGATGCCGTTCCAGGACCCCGTAACCGATCATGCCGCACAGGCCGGTGGCCATTTCGCAGGGGTGCGACACCACGTGAGCCAGCCAGTACTTGTCGAACTTGTAGTCCGTGCTGTAGGTCGCGTTGTAGGTGCCGGTAGCCTCGTGAAACAGCAGCGCCATGCCGAGCCCGGTCATCGTCTCCCAGACCGGGTCCCAGTCCTCGTTCCAGTAACGCACTTCGTTCATGACGTTCGGGCGCATCCAGACCGTCCTCGCGCCCATCCGGTGGCAGCGCTTGATCTCCTCGACCGCCCATTCCGGCTTCAGGGGGATGGACGCGCACCAGATGTGACGCCGGCTGGTGGCGAAGTCCTTCGCCATCCAGTCGTTGTGGGCCCGGCACAGCGCATACTGGAGGTCCAGGTTCAGGATGTCGGGAATGAACAGCCCCATGGTCGGGAACCAGATGCCGACGTCGACTCCGCCGAGATCCATGTCTTCGTCCCGGTAGGCCATCGAGTGACGGTACGCCTCCTCGTAGGGCAGCGACTCGCCGCGCGGGCGCTGGTCGCCGCAGCCTTCGATGCGCCCGCCGCCGTAGCCGCGTGGCTTCTGGTACAGGCGGCCCTCCATCATGATGCGGGGCGAGCCCTGGTTGTCGGTCACGAGCTTGGGCGCTTCGCGCGCGAACTCGGGATCCAGGTACTTGGTCATCGCCTCCGGTGGCTCGATGACGTGGCGGTCCGCGTCGATGACGAAGAACTCCTGAGCCACCCGTTTGCTCTCCGAGCGCCAGGATGCGGCGACCGCCCGGTAGTGTTCCTCCTCGCTCAGCCTTGGTGCCGCCTCTGCCATGATTTCCGACTCCTCAAGTGTGTTCATGTTTCGCCAGCTCCCGCCCGGCGGCCCGGCCTGTCGTCGCATCGCGACCGCACGCTCGTCACCGTGGAGGGGGATTTGCTTGGTTTCCGAGCGTCTCCTCCCCGATGACGAGGCAACGTCCGGCCCGGGCTTTGGAGCCGCCCGTGAGCGTCAATTTATGCTCGGCGTGCCATGGTTCACTGTCAAATAGTGGACACCCTCGCTACGAACGCCAATGAGCAGTCTCGGCTCGAGCGAGTAGCCTCTCCGCATTTCACGCCGGCCTAACCTGTGCTTCCAACGCGACCTGCACGGTTTCGGGTGGATTCCCGCTAATCAAGGGAATGACGGGAACCAGACCGGGCGCCACGAATCGTCATTCCCGTGCAAGCGGGAATCCACGCAAAACACCGAGTCAAGGCAAGTGCCGTGAAAGCGAGAAGTGCCTCTGAGCCTCGTGGCGCCTACACTCCACGCCGGCATGTCGCATAGTTGACAGATGGGGGCCGGTTGCCGGCGCACTATCGGGCATCGGTGCCGGATTCGGGCTTCGCCCGCCCTTCGCCCGAGAGGCCGGAGGGTGGCGTCCGGTGCGAATCGGCGACGCAGCGCCGGCTTTATCGGTCCGCCAAGCCTTAAGGGGGAGAGGCGACATGAAGAACATGCGTAGAGGGTTCCTGGCCGCCACGGCATTGGTCGTGGGCCTTGCCGCCGGCGTCACCGGCGCACAGGACTTTCCGTCCCGGCCGATCGACATGATCGTCAACTTCGGTCCCGGCGGAGGCGCGGACGGCATGGGCCGGACGGTGGCCCGGCTGCTGTCGCCCCTGCTCGGGGTCCCGGTGCCGGCGTCCAACGTTGCCGGCGCCGCGGGCAACACCGGGCTGACCAAGGTGGCCGGCGCCAAGGGCGACGGCTACACCATCGGTACCATGACCGGGCTGACCGTGTCCTCATGGGCCTCCGGCATGGGCAGCCTCACCCCCGACGACTTCTCCTACCTGGCGATCGTGCAGTCATCGCCGTCCATGCTCTTCGTGCCCGAGGACAGTCCCTTCGAGTCCTACCAGGACCTCCTCGACCACACCCGGGACAACCCGGGCGAGGTGCGCGTCGCCACCGCCGGTCTCGGCACTCTGGACGACCTGACGTTGAAGTTTCTCGGCACCAAGGGGCACGAGATGAAGAACGTCCCCTACGCCAAGCCGGCGGAGCGCTACATCTCGCCGCTCGGCGGGCACACCGAGGTGATGTACGAAGAACCGGGCGACGTCGCCCAGTTCCTCGAAGCGGGGCAGATCCGGGCGCTGGTGATCTTTCGTGAAGAGCGCCACCCGCGTTTTCCGGACGTGCCCACGTCGTTCGAATTCGGCCATGAGATCTCCTTCCCGAACTGGCGGGCGGTGGTGACCTCGGCCGAGGTGCCGGACGACCGCGCCCAGGTGCTGAACGAAGCCATGGCGCAAGTGGTCTCGCATGCGGACTGGAAGGAGTACTGCGCGGTCAAGTTCAGTTGTATCGAGCCCATGTCGCCGGAAGAAGGACACGCCTTCGTCAAGAAGCAGTACGACGACCTGTCCCGGTTCATGAAGCAGTTCGGCATCACCCAGTGAGCCTTCCGCGCTCGGGCCTCGACCCCCGCCCGACGGCGCAGAAAGAGCGGGGTCAGCGTGGCGGATGAAGGCGAGTGGTCACTGCGCGAAGGGACCATGGCGAACCGCCCGGCGAGGCAAGTCCCTCTCCCTCGGGGAGAGGGCCGCGGATGAGGAGTTCCTACTTCGGGAGGCACTGCCTCGCGGGTAGAAGCGCGCCCGCACGTGAACCCGAAATCAACCACTTGGCGCATGTTCCCTGAATCTTGGTGATCGGCGCTAGACTCGGGTCTTTCCCCCCGAGTCCTGAAGCCCGATGAGGGAGGCGGTCTCGCAACACTTCCGGCGGGTCGGCGCACTCCGGTGACCGCGCTCGGGCGCAGCGGTCTCCTCGGCCCCCTCGCCACGGTGGTCACGGCTTTCGTGGCGCTCGCCTTCCTGCACGTCGGCGGCGACACCGCCCTGGTGGTCGACGAGGAGGGTTTCGGCCCCGACACTTGGCCGAGGATCATGCTCTACGGGGTGATCGCTTCCGGCGTGCTGTGGGGCGTGACCCGCTGGCGGCAGGCGAGAGGGAGAGGAGCGGGCGAGCGCGAGGAGGGGATGACGGAGATCGATACCCTCCGGCTCGGCATCGGAGTCCTCACCATTGCCGGATACGGGGCGGCAATGGTCTACATCGGGTTCGCGTTTGCGACGCTGCTCTTCCTCACCGTGTGGTTCGTGCTGGGCGGGGTGCGCAGAGCGCTGCCCCTGATGGCCAACAGCGTCCTCGGCACGCTCGCATTGCTGTACCTGTTCCTGAGCGTCGCGTACCTGCCCCTGCCGCGGGGGGTGGGTGCCATGGATACCCTCACGGTCAATCTCTACCGCCTCCTCGGCATCTTCTGAATCTCGCACCCCTCCCACCGTCCCGAGCAGGAGCGGACATGGACGTGTTAGCGAACCTCATGGCCGGGATGTCCCACCTCTTCGGCATCACCGCGATCCTGCTCCTGGTCGGCGGCATCTGCATCGGCGTCGTGGCCGGAGCCCTGCCCGGGATCTCCTTCGTCAACGCCATGGCGCTCGCGCTTCCCTTCACCTATGTCATGGAGCCGGCCCACGCGATGGTGTTCCTGTCCGGACTGTACTGCGGCGGCGTCTTCGGCGGCTCCATCTCGTCCATCCTGATCAACATTCCGGGATCGCCGGGATCTCTGCCCGCGACCTGGGACGGCTATCCGATGACCCGGCGGGGCGAGTCCGCACGGGCGCTCGGCATCGCCATCACCTGCTCCGCGATCGGGGGGCTGGCCAGCGCCATGATGATGATCTTCGTGTCGCCGCCCTTCGCCGGCTTCGCTCTGCGCTTCGGTCAGCCGGAGTTCTTCGCGGCGACCGTGCTCGGTCTGGTTTCGGTGGTGGCCATCGCCAAGGGCAACATGGTGCCGAGCATGGTCTCGCTCTTCGTGGGCCTGACGGTGGGGTCGGTCGGCCTGGACCCGCTCTATGCGATCCCGCGGCTCACCTTCGGCTGGGAAGTGCTGGACAACGGGGTGAGCTTCGTCGTCGTGCTGATCGGCATGTTCGCCATCGGCGAGGTGCTGTCTTCGGCCAGCGAGCGCCGGAGGCAGTCCCTGCTGCCGGGGATGGAGACTCGGGCGCGTCTGCCGGGCTTTGCCGATCTCTATCGGCTGAAGGGGGCGATCGCGCGCAGCACGGGGGTCGGTTGCGCCATCGGAGCCATCCCGGGCGCCGGCGCTATCATCGGGGCGATCATTTCCTACGGGGTCGAAAAGCAGGTCTCCCGGCGGGGCCACGAGTTCGGCAGCGGGGTCGAGGAAGGGCTGGCGGCGCCGGAAACCGCCAAGAACGCGACCACCGGAACCGCCACCATCCCCCTGTTGACGCTCGGTATTCCCGGCAGCGCCGCCACTGCGATCATGCTCGCCGCGCTGATGCTCCACGGCATCAACCCGGGGCCAATGCTGTTCATCACCGGCGTCGATCTCGTCTACACGGTGTTTGCCGCGTACCTGGTGGCCAACCTCCTGATGATCGCGGTCGGCATGCTGGTGGCGCGCGCCTTTGCCCTGCTGATGAAGATCCCCTCGGTGCTGTTGTTCGGGTTCATCGTGGTGCTCTGTCTGGTGGGCGCCTTCGGGGTGCGCAACAACATGGCCGACGTCTACATCTGTATCGGCTTCGGCATCCTGGGTTACGTGCTGCGCCGCTTCCACGTGCCGTCCGCGCCGCTGATCCTCGGGGTCATCCTCGGGCCGCTGGCGGAGCGGTACTTCCTCACCTCGATGATCTCCTACGACAACCAGATCTCCATCTTCTTCACCCGGCCCCTGAGCGGCAGCATCATGGCGCTGGCCTTCGCCTTCCTGATCTGGTCCCTGTGGCC
>CAYQVB010000038.1:0-17265 GCA_964420925.1 uncultured Ectothiorhodospiraceae bacterium
CGCGGTCGACGCCGCGGTGCTGTACCGGGAGCACGCCGCCCCCATCGGCATCGACATCAACGTGGTGCGCGAGCCGAACGACGGCTACTGGTCGAACGTGTGGATGAACAAGCCCTGGGGCATGTGCTACTGGGGCGGGCGGCCGACCGAGGACTGGATGTTCTCGACCGCCTACGCGGCCGGTGCCCCCTGGAACGACTCCTTCTGGGACCACGAGCGCTTCAACAAGCTGCTCGTGCTCGCCCGCGGCGAGCTCGACCAGGCCCTGCGCCGGGAGATGTACATCGAGATGCAGACTATCGTCAGCAACGAAGGCGGCGTGGTGGTGCCGCTCTTCAACAACTACGTGTTCGCCACGAGCGACAAGGTCCGCCACGGCGAGCTCGCCGGCAACTGGGACCTCGACGGCTCCAAGCTCACCGAGCGCTGGTGGTTCGCTTGAGCAGCGGCGGCGAATCGACCCCACCCTGACCCCCTCCCGGCCCAAGGGAGGGGGCGCCGGGGTCGAAGAGCCTGGACGTCCCCGAGATGGTGATACCGGACCCCGAAGTGAGCAATAGCCGCGGACCCTCCGCACCCACCTATCTGGTTCGCGACGAGTACCTTCGGGTGCCGATGCGCGACGGCGTGACCTTGCACGCGCGGCTGTGGCGCCCGGACGCCGACGAGCCGCTGCCGGTGGTGTTCAACCACGACCCCTACCGCAGCTCGGACATGCGCACGCTGGGACGCGGCAACATCTTCCACTGGCTCGCCCGGCACGGCTTTGTCGCGGTGCACCTGAGCGTGCGGGGCACCGATGCGTCGGAAGGGATCGCGGCCGACGAGTACTGCGAGGCCGAAATGCGCGACGGCTACGACGCGGTCGAGTGGTTCGCGGCGCAGCCGTGGTGCAACGGGAGGGTCGCGGCGATCGGCACCTCGTACTCGGCGTTCACCGCGGTCCAGATCGCGATGCAGCGCCCCCCGCACCTCGCCGCCATCGTGCCCATCAACGGCACCGACGATCGCTACACCGACGACGTCCACTATCACGGCGGGCTGCTGCACATTCCCGACCACCTCATCGCCTACGGGGTGTCGATGATGGCGGTGAACGCGCTGCCCACGCTGCCCCGGCACGGCGGCGAGCGGTGGCTCGACGAGTGGACGCAGCGCCTCGAGAAGACGCCCTTCTGGTTGCCGATCTGGCTCGAGCACCCCACCGACGGGCCGTACTGGCGGGCGGGGTCGCTGCGCCCGGGCTATGAGCGCGTCACCTGTCCGACCCTGGTGTGCGGCGGCTGGGCGGATGCCTACCGCAACGCGACGTTGCGCACATTCCGCCGGGTGGCGGGACCGAAGAAGTGCATCATCGGCCCCTGGCCGCACGGCTACCCCGACTTTCCGCATCTCGGGGCGCCGGCCGATTTCACCGGCGCGATGATCCGCTTCCTCGACCACTGGCTGAAGGACATCGACACCGGCCTGATGGAGGAGCCGGACCTGCTCGTGTTCATGCAGGAGCACGCGCGGCCGGACCCCCGTCGCAGCGACGCCCCCGGCTTCTGGCGGACCGAGGCGAGCTTTCCGGCTCCGAGCGCGGGCGAGCGCGTGCTGCACCTCGTCGCGGGCGGGGCTTTGAGCGACGCCGCGCAAGCCGCGCCCGCGCGAGAGGGCTTCGAGTACCGGGCGACGCTCGGCACCGCCACGCTGGGGTGGGGCGGCTGCCCCTGGCTCGGCGCGCCGGCGGACCAGCGCACCGACGAAGCGCTGTCGCTGTGTTACACCAGCGAAGCGCTCGACGAGGCGCTTCACGTGCTCGGCAATGTGCGTCTCGAGGTGCGCCTCGATTGCAGCGCGCCGGTCGCGGCGCTCTCCGCCAAGCTCGCGGACGTGGCGGGAGACGGGAGCTCGCACCTGGTGACGAGTGGCGTGCTCAACCTGACCCACCGCGACTCCCACGAGCATCCCGAAGTGCTCGCGCCGGGCGAGCCGGTGGACGTGGTGCTCGAGCTGGACGCGACCGGCTACGTGTTCCGTCCCGGCCACCGGATCCGCATCGCGCTCAGCGGCTCGGACTGGCCGAACAGTTGGCCCACCCCCTATCCCGCGACGACGACCCTGCATCTCGGCGAAGGCGGCGCGAGGCTCGTGCTGCCCACCCTTCCCGCGCGCGAGGCGGACCCCGCGATCGGCTTGCCGCCGGCCCAGTTGCCTGCGGTGTACGTGAACGAGAGCCGCCCGCCGTGCCGGGAGGTGCGCCGCGACGCCGCGAGCGGCCGCACGGTGTTCGCGTACGAGGACGCCTCCACCGGCCGGCTGAGCCCGGACTACGAGTACCGCCAGTCGGAATCGGCGCGCGTCTGCGCTTCCGACGACGATCCGGCGCGCGCGAGCTGCCGAAGCGCCATCCGCCACACCATGGTGCTGCCGGATCGCGAGATCGAGAGCGAGATCGTCTCCCACCTCACCAGCACCGAGGCCCGCTTCGACCTCACCCTCGACCTCGAGATCCGCGTCGACGGACGCCGGCACTTCGCACGCAGCGAGCGCCACAGCTTCCCGCGACGCCTGCTTTAGCGGGAATATCCCACCGATTTCCTGTTGCGGACGCCCGATGCAGCGATCTTCAGCGCGCCGCGGCCCTCCGCGCCTCGGTCGCGGAGCGGTCGACGCTGCCGTCCGCCGCGAGCACCACGCCGTAGTCGCGGGTCGCGGCCTCCGCGCTGACCAGCTCGTTCCTCACGTCGTCGCGCACGCGCTCGGGATCGCGCTCGAAGGGGTCGCCGTAGCCGCCGCCGCCCGGCATCTCCATGACGAGGCGCTCGCCCGCGGGCACCGGCTGGCGGCCCTTGCCCCGAAGCTCAGTCCCCGCGTCGGTGTACATGCGCCCGGTGCGCCCCGCCGCGCCACCCTGGCGGCCGCGCGCGGGGTAGGTGATGCGGTCGAACATGGAAGAGATCGCGAAGGGCGCGCCCTCCGCGCTGGTGATCTCCATGACCTGGCCGGTGCCGCCCCGATGGCGTCCCGGCCCGCCCGAGTCCTGGCGGTACTCCTTGCGCCACACGATGATCGGGGCGATCGCCTCGTTGATCTCCACCGGCGTGTTGCGCACCCCGGATGGAAAGGCGGTGGCGGAGAGGCCGTCCGCCCGCGGGCGCGCGCCGGTGCCGCCGTTGTGGAAGAGCGAGACCGTGAAGGGAGTGGAGTCGCCGGCGCGCCCCGCGATGCCGTGACCGGCGTAGAGCACCGGGTTCCAGAGACAGGAGGTGCCTTCCGCCGGCACCTGGCCCTCGAGCGCGGGCTCGAGGCAGCCCAGCACCACGTCGGGCAGCATCTGGCCGATCGCGTGGCGAGCGGCCACGGCGCAGGGGTGGGGCGCGTTCAGGATGCATCCGGGCGGGGCGGTGACCCGCACCGGGGCGAGCGAGCCGGTGTTGTTCGGGACACTCGCCCCGACCACGCAGCGCGCGCCGAAGGAGGCGTAGGCCTGGGTGTAGGTGATCGGCACGTTGATGCCGTAGGCGGAGATGGGCGAGGTGCCGTCGAAGTCGATGTCGATGCCGGCCTCGCCGATGGTGAGCGTCGCGACCAGGTCGAGGGGCTCGTCGTAGCCGTCGATCCGCATGCGGTTCTCCCAGGTCCCGAAGGGCAAGGCCCGGATCTCTTCCAGCATCGACCGGTGGGAGCTCTCCATGATGAACCCGCCGAGCTCCTCGACCCCGTCGAGGTCGAACTCGTCCATCATCTCCAGCAGGCGCGCGACCCCGGTGTCGTTGCACGCGCCGAGGGAGTAGAAGTCGCCCTCCACCTGCACCGGCTCGCGCACGTTCGCCCGCACGATCTCCAGCAGGGTCTCGTTCATCACCCCCTCGCGGGCGAGGTGCATGATGGGCAGGTAGATCCCTTCCTCGTACACCTGCCGGCCGTCCGGCCCGAAACCGAGACCGCCGACGTCGACCACGTGGCTGGTGCTCGCGAAAAGGGCGACCGCGCGGCCCCGCCGGAACGCCGGCGTGACCACCGTGAAGTCGTGGAGGTGGCCGGTCCCCATCCAGGGGTCGTTGGTGATGTAGATATCGCCCTCGCGCATCGTCTCGACCGGGAACTTCTCGAGGAAGAAGCCGACCGATGCGGCCATCGCGTTCACGTGGCCCGGAGTGCCGGTCACGGCCTGGGCGAGCATGCGTCCCTCGAGGTCGAAGACGCCGGCGGAGAGATCGCCCGCCTCGCGCACGGTGTTGGAGAACGCGGTGCGGATGAGGGTCTGGGCCTGCTCCTCGACCACCGCGATGAGGCGGTTCCACATGAGCTGGTTGTGGATCCGGGCAAGAGGGGAATTGGCGCTCATGTCTTCTCCATTACGATGTTGCCGCGCCCGTCGATGCGCGCGTCGAAGCCCTCGCCGACCACGGTGGTGGTCTGGTGCTCGGGGATGAGGGCGGGGCCGCGGAGTCGCGTCCCCGGCGCGAGCCGGTCGCGGGAGTACACCGGCACCCGATCGTAGTCGGCCCGCCCAGTGTTGAAGAGCGAGGCGTGGCCCTCGGCCGCGCCCGCTTCCGCGGCGGAGGGCTCCGATGCGGATTCCGGCGGCGGCACCGGCGCGGTCAGGGTGAGCGACCAGGTCAGCACCTCGACGTCCATGCCGGGAATCACCCGCGCGTAGTGCGCGCGGTAGGCGGCGTCGAAGGCAGCCTGCAGGGTCGCGCCGTCGCCGGCGTCGAGGCGGCAGCCGGGTATCGACACGTCCACCTCGTGCCCCTGCCCCACGTAGCGCATGTAGCCGATGCGGGTCTCGACGAGCGCGCTGCGCGGAGCCCCGAGGCGGACGATGTCCTCCGCCTCGCGGCGCATCGCCTCGAACATCGCGTTGACCGCCTCCGCGTCGAAGGCGCTCAGCCGCGTGTAGCGGCTGCGCACCACCTCGTAGGAGACCGGGGCGTGCAGGAACCCGATCGCGGAGCCGACCCCGGCGTCGCCCGGCACGATGACGGTGTCGATGCCGAGCTTCTCCGCGAGGCGCGTCGCGTGCAGAGGCGCGGCGCCGCCGAAGGCGACGAGGGTGCGCGAGGCGGTGTCCTTGCCACGCTCGATCGCGTGCACGCGGGCCGCGTTCGCCATGTTCTCGTCCACCACCTCGCTCACCGCGAAGGCTGCGAGCGCGGTGTCGAGGTTCATCGCGTCCCCGACGTCACGCGAGAGCGTCTCCTCCGCCGCCGCGCGGCAGAGCGGCATGCTGCCGCCCGCGAAGCGCTCAGGATCGATGCGCCCGAGAACGACGTCCGCGTCCGTGACGGTGGAGCGCTCGCCGCCGCGAGCGTAACAGGCCGGCCCCGGCTCCGCCCCCGCGCTCTCCGGGCCGACCGCGATGCGGCCCAGGCGATCGAGGTGCGCGATGGAGCCGCCGCCCGCGCCGATCTCCACCATCTCGATGACCGGAATGCGCAGCGGCAGCCCGCTGCCCTTGGTGAAGCGGTAGACGCGGTCCACCTCGAAGGTGCGCGAGGACTGGGGCTGCCCGCCGTCGATGAGGCAGATCTTGGCGGTGGTGCCGCCCATGTCGAAGGAGAGCACCTGGCCGATCCCCTTCTCGGCC
The DNA here is from genome assembly GCA_964420925.1 of uncultured Ectothiorhodospiraceae bacterium. GTDB lineage: Bacteria > Pseudomonadota > Gammaproteobacteria > HK1 > HK1 > JAJEAD01. The sequence continues at coordinate 5,579 of CAYQVB010000038.1, forward strand.
GCGAGCCGGCTCGCGAGGATCGCGCCGCCTGCCGGCCCCGACTCGACCAGTCGGATGGGGTGACGGATCGCGGTCTCGACGGTGGTGAGGCCACCGCCGGAGGTCATCATCAGGAGGGGCGCGCGAATGCCGGCCTCCTCCATGCGCCGCCTCAGGTTCTGCAGATAGCGGGCCATGAGCGGCTGCACGTAGGCGTTCGCGCACGCGGTGGAGAGGCGCTCGTACTCGCGGATCTCCGCGCAGACGTCAGAGGAAAGGGTGAGCCAGGCGTCGGGGAACGCTTCGCGCAGGCGCTCCGCGACCAACTCCTCGTGGGCGGGATTGGCATAGCCGTGGACGAAGCCGATCGCGATGCTCTCCACCCCTTCGCGCGCGAGCCGCTCGATCATCGCGTCGATCGACGCGGGGTCCGGGGGCAGCAGCACCCTGCCCGCCGCATCCACACGCTCGCGCACCGGCACCCTCAGGTAGCGCGGCACGAGGGGGGCCGGCTTCTGCACGTGGATGTCGTACTGCTCGAAGCGGTTCTCGTAGGCCATCTCCACCGAGTCGCGGAAGCCTTCGGTCACCACCAGCGCGGTCTTCGCTCCCTTGCGCTCGATGATCGCGTTGGTCGCGAGCGTCGTGCCGTGGATGACCACCTCCACGTCCCCGGGATCGATGCCGGCATGCCCCAGCGCCTGCGCCAGCCCCTCCAGCACCCCCTCTTCCGGCGCCCTCGGCGTGGTGAGCACCTTGCTCGTGAAGGTCTCTCCTCCGCCCGCCAGCGCGACGTCAGTGAAGGTCCCGCCGATGTCCACTCCGACCCGGTAGCGGGCATGCAAATCACTCATGGTCCTGAAGCAGTCCTCTGGTTGCAGGAATCCCCGCCCGCGGTCCCTCGCCCAAGGGCCGCCGAGGCACAACCCATTCGTCGTTCACTCCACTCGGCCCGTGGCCATCGGGCCTCTTGCAGGGCCCCAGGGGCGCGCAAGTGTAAACCAACGCCATGGGCGATCCGCTTCGTCCTCAATCACATTCCCTTTGCGCTCCAATTGCTCGATCTCTCGGCGATCACGTTCGGCCGGAGCGCCGCGCACGGGGCTCACACCCCGCCGCGCGGGATGGAGAGGTTCCAGGTGCGGCAGTGGACACGGGCGCCGTTCTCGCGCACGTCGAGGTCGGCGCGCAGCTCGAAGGCGTCCGCGCTCGCCGCGAGCCGGGTTCGCGCATCGACCTCCACGCGCCAGTCGCCGCGCGCCATGTGGCAGGTGAGTCGCATCTCGGTCTCCGCGGACAGGGGATCGTCCTCGCGGATCGCCATCCGTTCGACGGTGTTGCGACCGAAGGAGAGGCCGTGCTCCCCGACCTCGAAGAGGCCGTCGCCGCGCTCCGAGCACACCTCGATGAGCCGCGCGTTCAGGTCGTGGACCACGCGGTTGCGGGATGAGGGTTCCTCGAGCTGCCGGTAGGTCATGGACGGCCCCTCCTCCGGCTCCGCAAAGGGTGCGCAGACGGGCTCGCCTTCCCGAGGACGAACCGGCAGCGCGACGCGGCTCGCACCGGTGAAGAAGGTCAGGGTCACCGGCTCCGGAGAGGGCCACACCATCGGCCAGTAGGCGGTGGACACGCTCACCCGTATCCGGTGTCCCGCCGGGAAGGAGTAGGCGATGTCGTTCAAGGGCAGCCGCACCGTGTAGCGCTTGCCCGGCACGAGGGGATGGGCGGCCGCGTGGCCGTGGCGGTGGGTGAGGTTCAGCAGTCCGTAGCTCACCCGGTGGACCAAGCCGTCCGGCTTGACGTCGTTCAAGCGCACGCACACGAAGGCGAGCGGCCGGTCGACGCTGAGCGTGAGCACCGCTTCCGGCGCCCCGAGAATCTCGAGCGGCGCGTCGAGCACGGGTCCGTCGAAGACGAGCGAGCAGGCGTCGTCGACGCGCTGGTCGCCGGGAAACTCCGCACCCTCGCCGCCGGTCCCGTAGGGACACCACTCGCCCGCGGCGAGCCCCACGCTCTGGGGCGAACAGTGTGAGAGCGGGTGCTCCGCGCCCGCCTCCGATTCGAGCCCGGTCCGGTTGAGGTGGAGTGTCTCCGTCTCGATGCGGGGGCTCGGCCACGTCGCCTCCGCGACCCAGCGTCCCGGACACCGCTCGTAGTGCGGAGCGGCGGGGATGTCCTCCCCCATGTACGCCCGCATCATCGGCTCGTCCATGATTCCGGTGTCGCGACCCTTGAGCCAGTGGTCCCACCAGCGCAGGCACTCCTGGAGGAAGCCGATGGCCGGCCCCGGAGCGCGCTCGGAGTGACCGAACTGGTGGGCGTGGGGGCCGATGAGCCCGAGTCTCGGCACCTCCAGGTTGGCGAGCAGGCGCGGGATCGCACTGGAGTAGCCGTCCAGCCAGCCGCCGACCGCGAACACCGCACACTGAATGGCCTCGTAGTCCTCGTTGACCGAGCCGTGCTGCCAGTACTCGTCCCGGCACTGGTGGCGAAGCCAGGTCTCGATCGGGCAGGGCGCGCTCTCGAGGCGCGCCTGCCAGTTCTCGCGCCAGCCCTCGCCCATGATCTGCGGGTCGCCCGGCAGGGGCAGGATGGAGAAGAAGGTCGTGCCCCAGTCGGAGTTGTCGTTGAGGAGACAGCCGCCCGCGTAGTGCATGTCGTCGGTGTAGCGATCGTCGGTCGAGCACGAAGTGATGATCGCCTTGAGCGCGGGCGGGCGCCGGGCCGCCACCTGGAGCGAATTGAAGCCGCCCCAGGAGATGCCGAACATGCCCACCTCTCCCGTGCACCAGGGCTGCGCGGCGAGCCAGGCGATGACCTCCACCGCATCGTCCTGCTCCTGCATCGCGTACTCGTCGTGCATCACCCCGAAGGAGTCGCCCGCGCCGCGCAGGTCGACGCGCACGCTCGCGTACCCGTGCCCGGCGAAGTAGTGGTGCATGGGCTCGTCGCGCCGCCGCGTCATGTCGCGCTTGCGGTAGGGCAGGTACTCGAGCAGTGCCGGCACCGGATCGCTTTCCGCGTCCGCCGGCAGCCAGATCCGGGCGGCCAGGCGCACCCCGTCCGACATGGGGATCCACACGCCTTCCTCGCGCACCTGCACATCGCGCGGGAACTCGGTCACGGTTTTCATCGATGTCTCCTTGTTTAGTGCCGGGCTTCGTCGTGGCTTCGATCCCTGCAATGAGTTACGCACGCCGCGCACTCATCGGCGCAAAGTACCAACATCCCGCTCGTCCCGCACTTCCGAGCACACTCGGCGCGAATGCGGATGTTGCAGACTAGGAACGGGTTGTCCGAAGCCGACGTACATTCCGCATGGGGCGAAAAGTGGCGGATCGAGGAACGCAGGCGGCCCGCTCAACCCGATACCGCGACGCACCCGGCCTGGATCATCGCACCGGCAATCTCCAGGCGGGGGACCACGATTCCGGTCGAGGCGGGCCCGGGCTTGCCGTAGTAGTCGGAGCGGATGCCTACATTCAGACCCCACGCGCGCTCGTCCCAGTCTCCGGTGAAGCGGGCGTTGACCTTCACGACTTCGTCGAAGCCGCTGTCCATGGCGATCAGTGCGGCGCGCATGTGGAGCATGGCGGCATGGGTCTGGGCAGCGAGATCGCCCTCCCCCACCAGACGCCCCTCGGCGTCGACGGGGAGCTGGGCGCCGACGAACACCATGTCGCCCGAGCGGATGGCCTGTGACCAGGGGCCGCCTGCGGGCCAGCCCCAATGCGCGTCCTGGGAGAGGCGGCGCACCGGGCGCGTTCCGTCGGCGGTGCCGCGCAACGCCACCGCCTCCAGACGCAGGACCTCGCCGGCCCGCCCGAGGCGTGGGAGGAGCATGGTCTCGAACACCGGGCCCGGTTCCGCGAACCCCTTGCCGAGACGGTCGAGCACGACGCCGTGGGCGTTACCGAGGTCGGCACGCAGATAGACGGCAAAGCGGCAGACATCTCCGGGTGCGGCACCGACGCCTTCGAGGGCGGCGAAGAGCGCCTCCAGGGCCGAATCGGCCTGCGCCTCGGGACCCGTTGACGGATCCGCCGGTGGGGCGTCGGCGAAAACCACATCGCCGTGACGCCGGGCCCGGGAACCATGCGGACCGCCAGCCTCGGCGCGCTCACAGTCACGCACCGCGATCGCGTCGATCTCCACCTCGATGCCGGGAGAAGCGAAGCTGTCGACCGGAGTCAGGATGAGGGCCGGACGTGCGCCGTCGCGCACCAGGGCCAAGAGACGCTCGGCATACTCGGCTTCATCAATGCCGCCGTCGTTGCGGTAGAAGGCGTGAAGCTGGGCCATGTCCGCCCTCGCAAGCCCGGCATGACCGAAGACATCGTAGAGCCGTCGCATCGTGCCCTCGGTCTGAGCCGCGAGATTGCCCGGATCTTCCGCCACGCCCGCGCCGTCCATGTGAAGCTGCCCGCAGACGTGGACGGTTCCTCCACACGAGACGGCACGGCTGACGTTGACCGGGACGGGAACCCGGTAGCTGTCATCGAATCCGACGAAACTCCGCACCATTGGTGGCCTCCTCGTGCGAATTTTGTAATCAGCTTCCTGCGTTCGGGAAGAAGAGCTGCTGGCCATCGATTCGGTGGGAAGCAATGGCGGCCTGGCCTTCCTCGGAGAGAATCCAGTCGACGAAGCGGCGGCCCCGCTCGGCCTCGATGTGGGGATGCCTCTTCGGGTTCACCAGGATGATTCCGTACTGGTTGAAGAGCTTCGGGTCGCCCTCCACCACGATCCCGTAGTCGCCCTTGTTGCCGAAGGCGATCCAGGTGGCGCGGTCGCTCATGACGTAGGCGCCCATGCCGGTGCCGATGTTGAGCGTGGCGCCCATGCCCGATCCGGTCTCGCGGTACCAGCTCCCCGAGGCCGCCTGCACGTCGACCCCGGTCTCCTTCCAGAGCCGGAGCTCCGCCCGATGGGTGCCACTGTCGTCGCCGCGCGATGCGAAGGGCGCCGCCGCCCCGGCGATTGCCGCCAGCGCAGCGACCACGTCGTCCATGCCGGAGACACCCGCGGGATCCGACGGCGGACCGACGATGACGAAGTCGTTGTACATGACGTTCTCGCGAGCGATGCCGTGGCCCTCCGCCACGAACTGCTCTTCGGCGGACCTGGCGTGCACGAGCAGGACGTCGCCGTCTCCGTTGGAGGCATTGCGAATCGCCTGCCCGGTGCCGACCGCGACGACGCGAACCTCGATCCCGGTCTCCTCGAAGAACATCGGCAGGATGTGGTCGAAGAGGCCCGAGTTTCGCGTCGACGTGGTCGACTGGAGGACGAGGTAGCCGTCCCGCGCCGCCGCGGGGCCGGTCAGCGAGAGCGCCGCCGGAGCGGCGGCCGCGATTGCGAGGAACGCACGTCTGATCATGGAGCATCTCCATTCGGAGTGCCGCTTCGCGGTCGGGACGGAGGGTCGAGATGGAGGCGGCCCTCGAGCCAGGCACGGGCCGCCTCCGAGCGGGGCGAATCGAAGACCTCGGCCGCCGTGCCGGTCTCCGCGACGCGACCGGCATGCATGAAGATCACGTCGTCGGCGAGCCGTCGCGCCTGCCCGAGATCGTGGGTTACCAGGACGATGGCGACCCCGCTTTCGTGCGCCTCGCGAATGAGCTCCTCGATCGCATGCGTCGAGGCCGGGTCCAGGCTCGCCGTCGGCTCGTCGAGAAGCAGCAGCCGGGGCGCGCAGGCGAGCGCACGGACGACGGCGAGCCGCTGCTGCTCACCCGCGGACAGGACCCGGGCGGGCCGATGCGCCATGTCGCGAAGCCTTGCCCGCCCGAGCGCCTCCGCTTCCCGCGCCGCGCGCTCCCTTCCGCCGACTGCGCGTACCGCCAGAGCGAAGCGCAGGTTGGCGAGAACGGAGCGCCGCAGCATTACCGGACGCTGGAACACCATCGCCTGAGCGCGTCGGCCCTCCCGATCGAGAGGCCGTCCCCGCCACCGCACCTCGCCCGCGCTCGGCGGGATGAGGCCGTGCAGCAAGCGCAGCAGCAGGCTCTTGCCGGCGCCGTTGGCCCCCATGATCACGGTGCGGCGCTGCGGCCGGAGCTCGGCGTCCACGTGATCGATGAGCCGCTTTCCCCCGGCATCGAAGCTCAGTGCACATGCGTGCAGCAGCGCGGGCGGAGCGGGATCCGCGTGCGCTTTCGGCCCTGCGACGCTCACCTGCGGGACGGCCTCAAGCATAGGCGGCCCGTACCGCGGAGGCCCGGAGCGCCATCACGCCGGAGTTGACGATTACCGCAATGGCGAGCAGCACGACGCCAAGCGCCAGGGCGAGCTGGAGGTTTCCCTTCGACGTCTCCAGCGCGATCGCCGTCGTCATCACCCGGGTCACGTGGTTGATGTTGCCGCCCACGATGAGCACCGCGCCGACCTCGGCCACCGCGCGGCCGAAGCCCGCCAGCGCGACCGTGAGCAGGCTGTAGCGGGCATCCCACAGGAGCGCGGCGACCCGATCGAAGGGGCCGACCTGGAGCGACGAGAACTGTTCCGCGTACTCCCGGTGCAGGTCTTCGACGACCTGTCGGGTCAGCGCCGCCACGATGGGCGTGATGAGGATCGCCTGCGCGATGATCATCGCGGTCGGCGTGTAGAGCAGACCCAGCACGCCGAGGGGACCGGAGGCAGACAGCATCAGGTAGACGAAGAGGCCCACCACGACCGGGGGCAGGCCCATGAGGGAGTTCAGGATCACCGCCGCCACGGCTCGGCCGGGAAAGGAGAAGGCACCCACCACGGCGCCGAGCGGCAGGCCGATCGCGCAAGCGATGGCGGTGGCCGTCAACGTGACCCGAAGCGACAGAGCGATGATCTCGATGAGGTCGCGATCCCACGCGAGAATCAGCATCACGGCATCGCCGAGACTTTCCCAGAATCCCTCCATAATGCTGTTTCCTCCCATTTTCGGGAAGAAAAGCATAAAACAGACACATAATCCACCTTCTCGACGATCCGACGACCAACGCCAGCGTCACCGGATCGGCGCCGGCGCAGCGCGGAGTCGAGGGGCGCAACGTCGAGGAGAACCTACCGGGACCGCTGTTCGGCGAGCACCTGCTGGATGGCGATCAGGCAGCGATCGCGTTCCTCCGCGAGCTCGGCCACGCTTCGCCCCGCCGCCAGGGCGTCGCAGCCCGCGATGATCTTTTCGCGCAGTTCCGAGGTGAGCGGTGGCGCGTCGAGGCGAGTGTAGGGGGCGTTCCACTCCTCGCCTTCCATGTGCTTCAGGAAGTGGCGCATCCCGCCTTCCCCGCCGCCGAGGTGGAAGGTGAGGAAGGGTCCCATGATCGCCCAGCGCAGCCCCGGCCCTTCGCTGATGCAGCGGTCGAGATCCTCTACCGTGGCCTTCCCCGACTCCACCATGTGGAGCGCTTCGCGAAACATCGCGACCTGGAGGCGATTGGCGAGAAAGCCGTACAGACCCGCGGCGCACACCACCGCCGACTTGCCCACCGATTCGTAGAAGCGGCAAGCCCACTGCACGCTCTCCTCCGAGGTCCGCCGCCCCGGCGCGACCTCGACCAGGGGCACCATGTACACGGGGTTGAAGGGGTGACCGACCACGGTGCGCTCGGGCCGTGCGCATTGCGACTGGAGCTCGCTCATGTCGAGCCCGGAGGTCGAGGACGCGATGATCACCTCGGGGGGCGCGGCGGCGTCGATCTCGGCGAGCAGTCCGGTCTTGAGCGCGCGGAGCTCCGGGGCGCTCTCCTGCACGAAGTCGGCCTCCGCGACCGCTTCGGCGAGCGAGCCGGCGTAGCGCAGGCGCTCCCGTGACGCGCCCTCGGCCAGCCCGAGTTGGGAGAGCGCCGGCCACGCGGCGTCGACGAGACGGCGCATGCGGGCCTCTCCGTCCGGCGCGGGGTCCCAGCCCACCACGTCCAGACCGGCGGCGAGAAACTGCGCCGCCCAGCCGCTGCCGATGGTTCCACCGCCGATGCAGGCAACGCACGAGACTTCGCCCGGCTCCTTCCTCATGACATGTCCCTCCCCCTCGTCTCTTGGTGTACCCCGTTCAGATGCCCCGCATCCGGGTCCCGTGGATTCCCGCGCATCGAGGGAATGACGGAATGGAAGCACGGAGCTTCCGACGACGCCGATTCGTCCACCGGCATCTCGAATACGCCCCGCCGCAACTACTGGAGCGGCGAGTGCGGCGCCGGCAGCAGGATGGTGGAGTGGGCCTCGACGATCAGGTGGGCGCTCTTCTTGAGAAACGCCTGCCACTCCGGATCCTTGCCGGCCGCGCCCCGCGCCGCCGCGCGCGCATTGAGGTCGGGATAGGCCCAGAGGTGGCAGACCTCGTTCGGCTGACCGGCCTCCGTTATCCAGGCGCCCACGTTGCGAGAGTGCCGTTCCCGGGCGGGCATCACCTCCTTGAAGTAGCCCGCCCATTCCCGCACCCGGCCCACCTCGGTACGGTAGTTGCGCAGTTCGTACACGTTGCCCGCCTCTTCCGGCGCCTTGAAGGGCAGAAAGGCTTCCATGAGCCGCACCTCCTGGCGCACGATCTGCCCTCGCGTCACGGCGATGTAGTCCTCCGTCCAGGCCCGGTTCTCGGCGAGCGCCGCCCGCAGACGCCGGCGCTCGTCCAGGCTCTCGTAGCTCCACAGGTGCATGACCCGGCCGAGCGGTCCGATCTCGGTGGTCCAGTACCCCTCGAGCTTGCCGTAGTCGTCTCCGCGGATCGGGCGCCCGACCTCGGCGGAATTCTTGACCACCGAGGCAAGCTGGCCGGGGGCGGCGCTGTAGGTGCGCAGCTCATAAATCATGGAAGGCTCCTCAGGTTCTAAGGTCGCATGGTGAAGCGGGTCGGTCCCTTCAGGGTATCGAGGGCAGGCTGTATCCACTCCACCCACTCGCAGAGCGCGGGGCGGGTGTCGCGGGGATCGATGATGTCGTGCACCGCGAAGGACTCCGCCGCGGGATAGGGCGAACGGGATCGGGCGAGCTGCGCTTCGAGCTGTCTGCGCATCGCGGCTGGGTCTTCGGCTTCCGCGATCCGGCGCCGATATGCGACGGCGACGCCGCCCTCGATGGGAAGCGCGCCCGACTCCGCGGACGGCCAGTCGAGCCGGTAGGTGTCCGGGCCGAAGTGGGCGGCGGCGGCGACCCCGAATGCCTTGTGAATCTGCACCGAGGCCCAGGGAGTGCGGGCCTGCGCAGCGGCAGCGACCGCGGCCATGCCGTAGCGGATGGTGCCGTTGCGCTCGGCCTCCGGGCCGATCATGAAGCCCGGTTCGTCGACGAAGTTGAGCACGGGCAGGTGGAAGGTGTCGCAGAGCTCGATGAGCCGGCGCATCTTCTGCGCGGCCTGGGCGGTCATCGAGCCCGCGAGGTAGCGACAGTCGTTGGCGGTGACGCCGATGCTCTGTCCATTCAGGCGTGCGAGTCCGACCGCGATGCTCGGCCCGTAGGCGGGCGCGATGGGAAAGAAGGAGTCGCGGTCGACCACCTTCTCAACGATCTTCAGGACGTTGAAGGGCCGGCGCCGGTTTCGCGGCACGATCGAGAGCAGCGCCTCTTCGCGGCGCTCCGGCGGGTCGTCGCAGGGGATGCGGGGCGCAAGCTCCCAGACATTGCGCGGCAGGTAGCCGAGGAATTGGCGGATCTGACCCAGCGCGTCACGCTCGTCGGCAGCGATGTTGTCGACCACTCCGCTGTGCACGTGCACTGCTGCGCCGCCGAGCTCCTCTTTGCTCATCGTGCGCCCGAGCGCCCGCTCCACCAGGGCGGGACCTCCGACCATGACCTGCGAGGTGCCTTGCGCCATCACCGAGAAATGCGAGGCGACGAGGCGCCCGGCGGGAAAGCCCGCCACTGCGCCGAGACCCGCCGAGGCGACCGGCACCTGGCCCATGGCGTCGGCGATGACCTCGAAGCGGTGGGGTTCGTAGACCGGTTCGCCCACCGTCTTCGGACGCCGTGGATCCTCGTCGGGGCTCGACACGCTGCCTCCCCCGCCCTCCAGCAGGCGCACCAGCGGAATGCGCAGCCGCAGAGCGAGGTGCTCGGCCCAGACGCTCTTGCGGTACCCGGAAGCGTTGGGCGAGCCTCCCCGCAGGGTGAAGTCCTCCCCTCCGATGGCGACGCGCCGCCCGTCGAGCTCGCCGACGCCGACGACGTAGTTGGCGGGCGTGAAGCGCTCCACCCGCCCCTCTTCGTCGAGCCAGGCGCTGCCCGCCATGCGTCCGTGCTCGCGAAAGGTGCCGGGATCACAGAGCACCTCCACGCGCTCGCGCACCGTGAGCTCGCCCTTGGCGTGGTGGCGGGCGATCGCCTCCACCCCGCCCTGGGCACGCGCGAGCGTCCGTCGCCGACGGATCTCCTCGACTTCGGCCTGCCAGCTCATCCTCGCGCGCGCCCTTTCCGTACGCCCCCAAGCGCCGCGGAGCTTACACCAGGGCGGGCAACGCGGCAGTTTCGACACCGGATTCCATTCGATACGATGCGGATGCGCTGGCATGGCGGGAAGCGACATGCTGTAATGCCGTCGTCGTTGCCGGTTCCCCCCCTTACGGGTCGGGATCCCTGAAATGAGTGCCTGAACCTGTCCGGAGCCGCGGCAAACAAGGCGACCGGTTCGTTATCGACTTCGACTCGTCCTGGGATATGCACGCGTGATGGGAGACAATCGACCGGGCAGGCTGAGTTTCGCTCAGCGCGTGGCCCGGGCACTGACCACCGAGAGATTCTTCGCCAGGTTGGAGGCCGAAACCCGACGTTGGAAGATACTCTGTCCCAAGGGCCACAGCATTGACTTTTGGGACTACGGAGGCATTCGGGCCTTTGCCGCCAGCGTCGGGGCGATCAGATGGGGAACCTGCCCGGTTTGCGGCTACCGCAGATGGATGCGATTTCGCAAAACGTCGTAGCGGACCGCGGCACCGGGTTCAGCCCGACTGCCGCGGATCGTCGTCCGGAACACGTGCGTGACCGTCAGGGCGCCATGTCTGCGCCACGGCAGTCGAAATCGCCTGTGCTATGGTCGCGGGCGGGGAGACCCTGGCAAGTGGGCACCGCACGGAGACCGCCGCCGTGACCCCGGAAGAGATCCTCGACCACCCTCCTCGCCTGCTCTCTCAGGCGCAGCGCGAGTTCTTCTTCGAAGAGGGCTACGTGCTGGTCGAGGCCGCGATCGATGCGGCCCGGCTCGCCCGGGTGCGCGACGCCCTTGCGGCGCTGGAGGCACGGGGCGAAGAGCCCGAGACTCCGTCCGACTTCGAGTTCGAGATCCTGCCCGGCGGCGGGCGGCACCTGCGCCAGGTGCTCTGCGCCGCCGACTACCACCCCGAGATCTGGGACTTCGTGTCGAGCGCGCCGATGACCGACTTGGCTGCGGACGTGGTCGGCCCCAACGTGCAGTTCCGTGAGTCCGGGGCTTCGTTCAAGTCTCCGGGCGGGCGCGGATTCGACTGGCACCAGGACATCGTGTCCGAGGAAAACTACCTTCAACGGATTGATTAAACTATATTTTTTTTGGATTTGTCCAGTGCGAATTACCGATCCCGTTAGTGGTTCCAGGATGGGAACTGAAGCACCTATCAGTGACGCCTTTGCGGGTCGGGTTGGGGAGCTCGGCAAGAATGCCGACGACCAGAATATGCCGCGTAGGCGACCGAGCAGACCCATACGCCGCATGCGGTCATGGAGGCGGCGCTCGCGCACGTGGTCAGGAACAAGACCGAGGCGGC
>CAYQVB010000039.1:0-13305 GCA_964420925.1 uncultured Ectothiorhodospiraceae bacterium
GGTGCTGATCGACGAGCGTACTCGAGACCGACCGACCAGGCAGTGAGGGCCGCCATGCACGACTGGACAGGTACCGAGAAAGTCATCGACAAGGAGCGGCTGCGCGAGCTTTCGGAGCGCAGCAACGGCCCGGCCACGCTCTACCTTCTGAGTCATGCCGGCGCCATCGCCCTGACCACCATGGGTCTTTACTACACCGCCGGCACGTGGTGGTGTGTGCCCTTCTTCCTGCTGCAGGGCCTTCTGCTCAACTACCTGTACGCGCCCGAGCACGAGTGTGACCACTTCACCGCGTTCAGGACGCGATGGTTGAACGTCTGGGTGGCGAGAATGTGCGGTTTCCTGATCATTCTCTCCAACGACAGTCATCGCTGGTCACATTACTGTCACCACCGGAACACGCAGAACTGGGAAAAGGATCCTGAACTGCTGGCAAGACGGGTCATGAAGACGCCCTGGCAGTACCTGTGGTTTCTGAGCGGGCTGGCGAACATCGCCGGCCGAGTCAAGGGCATGCTCTTGAACTCAGTGGGTCTCGGACACGAATGGCATGTGACGCCCAGGCAGAAGTCCGATATCGAGCGGTGGTCGAGGGTGCACGTGGCCGGCTACGCGGCGATCGTGGCATCGGCGCTCATGATGGAATCGTGGTGGCCGCTCTACTACTGGTTCGGTCCGTTGGTGGCGATGCACTGGTCCTACTGGGTGCAGGGCCTCGGCGAGCACATCGGCCTCACCCACGAGCCGCATACCCTGCTCAACACGAGAACGCTCGAGACGAACGCGTTCATGCGTTGGGTCAACTGGAACATGACCTACCATACCGTGCATCACACTTATCCGTCGGTCCCGTTTTATCGCTTGCCCGAGCTGCATCGGGAGGTCGAGGAAAAGCTCGGATTCGAGCTGCCCAGCTCGCCCTACTTGAGGCTCCACTGGGGGCATCTGAAGCAGATGCTCGCCGGCGCGACCGAGCTCGATATCTGCGCCGCGCACGATGAGGCGATTGTCAACGAGGGACACCTGCGTCGTCTGGCTTCTCGCGCTTCTGCCAGCACTTGAGTCGGGACTGGGAGAGTCGGGCCGCGAGACGCATCGGAGAGACGGAATGCGCGGGGGTGGTGAGGGGGGTTCCTATCTCGGCCGTCGAGCCCCTCACCTCAGCATGTAGCGCTGCCCGAGCGCGACGCGCTCGAGCGGCTCGCACCAGGCGAGCTCACCGTCCACGTACACGTCGAAGGTCTGGGCATCGACGCGGATCTCCGGGCACACGTCGTTGTGCATCATGTCGCGCTTGCCGAGGCCGCGCGTCCCCGAGACCGGTCGCAGCGGCTTGGCGAGCCCGAGCCGGCCCGCGACGTCGGCCTCGATCGCGCGGGGGTGCACGAAGTTGACGGAGAGCCCCTGCGGTGCGCGGCCATGCGCCCCCCACTGCGGTCTCGCGATCAGGGGATCGCAGGTCGCGAGGCTCGCCGCCGCGTCGCCGGAGACCGCCCAGGCGACGAAGCCGCTCTTGATGACGAATGACGCCTTGATGCCGAAATGGGTCGGCCGCCACAGGACGATGTCCGCCATCTTTCCCGGCTCGAGCGACCCTATCCACTCCTCGACGCCGAAGGTGCGGGCGGCGTTGATGGTGTACTTCGCGATGTAGCGCTTGATGCGCTCGTTGTCGGCTCGCGCCGTGCGCTCCTCGGGCAGGCGGCCGCGCTGATCCTTCATCTTGCTCGCGAGCTGCCAGCAACGGGGAATGACCTCGTTGATCCGCCCCATCCCCTCGCTGTCGGAGCCGAACATCGAGATCGCCCCCAGGTCGTGGAGGATGTCTTCCGCCGCGATGGTCTGGGGGCGAATGCGGCTCTCGGCGAACGCCACGTCCTCGGGGACCGCCGGGTTCAGGCGATGGGCGACCATCGTCATGTCCAGGTGCTCGTCGAAGGTGTTGACGGTGTAGGGATTGGTGGGGTTGGTCGACGAGGGCAGGCAGTTCGCCACCCCGTTGCAGCGAATGATGTCCGGCGCGTGGCCTCCGCCCGCGCCTTCGGTGTGATACATGTGGATGGTGCGGCCCGCGATCGCGGCGATCGTGTCCTCGTAGAAGCCGGCCTCGTTGAGGGTGTCGGTGTGGAGCTGCACCTGGAAGTCGTGCTCGTCCGCGGCCCGCAAACAGGCGTCGATGGTGGCGGGCATCGCGCCGTAGTCCTCGTGGATCTTCACGCCGATGACTCCGCCCGCGAGCCCTTCCGCGACGGACTCCGCGAAGTGCAGGCTGCCGCGGCTGAAGAATCCGAAGTTCACCGGGAAGTGCTCCGCCGCCTGCAGCATGCGCCCGGTGTGCCACTCGCCGCCGCTGTCGATCGCCATCAGGATCCCGTGCCCGCCGCCGAACATGGAGGTGAGCCCGGTGGAGAGCGCATGCTGGGTGAGCTCGACGCTCTTCTGGTGCACGTGCACATCGATGCCGCCGGGCGTCGCGATGTAGCCCTCGCCATGGCACACCACCGTCGATGCGCCGCACACCAGCTCGGGGTGCACGCCGGCCATGATCGCGGGGTTGCCCGCCTTTCCCACGCCGACGATCCTGCCGTCGCGGATGCCGATGTCGCCCTTGACGATCCCCAGCACCGGATCGATCACCAGCGCGTTGTGCACCACCATGTCGAGGCAGCCGTCGGCGCGCTTGACCCCGGCGGCAAAGCCCATGCCGTCGCGCAGGGTCTTGCCGCCGCCGGTCATGCATTCTTCGCCCGGCACTCCGTGGTCGTGCTCGACCTCGGCGAGCAGCGACGTATCGCCCAGGCGGACGAGATCCCCCCGGGTGGGTCCGTAGTGGGCGGCGTACTCCGCCCTCGTCATCGTGACCATGAGCGATCCTCCTCCTCAGGCACCGAGAAAGCCGTGCTCGCGCGCGCGCTCGATCGCGGCCTCCTTCACCGCCGGCGAGTGGATGGAGCCGTTGGTGAGATTGTTGAGCCCGGTGACCTCGCCGGTCCCCCCGATCTCGACCAGGGTGACTTCCCGGCTCATGCCCGGCTCGAAGCGCACCGCGGTGCCCGCCGGGATGTCGAGACGCATCCCGAACGCCTTCTCCCGGTCGAAGTCGAGCCCCTTGTTCGCCTCGAAGAAGTGCAGGTGACTGCCGATCTGCACCGGACGATCGCCGGTGTTCAGGACCTGAAGCGCCTGGCGCCGCCGGCCCGGATTGAGCTCGATGTCCTCGTCGGGAGTGATGATCTCGCCCGCGCGTTCCTCCGGCATGTCGGCCGCGCTCTGCCGGCCCGGCCGAATCGGCTCATGAACCGTCACCAGCTTGGCCCCGTCGGGGAACATCCCCTCGACCTGGACGATCGGCATCAGGCGGGCCACGCCCGGCATCACGTCATCGGTGGTGAGCAGTTGCGAGCCGAGGCCCATCAGCTCCGAGACCGAGCGCCCCTCGCGCGCGCCCTCCAGGATCTCGTCCGCAATGTACGCCTGCGCCTCGGGGTGATTGAGCTTGAGTCCCTTCGCCCGGCGCCGCCGGGCGATCTCGGCCGCAACGAAGATCGTGAGGCGTTCCATTTCGGTCGGGGTGAGCATCATGACGGCAGGTCTCCTGATGGGTGACGAAAAGGGGGGAATCCACGCAAGCTGTACTCGGCATCGACGGCGGGACGGCGACATGCGCACCGGGGAGCGATCTGCCCCGGCGCAGCACGACCGGCTCGCGATTCGCTTTCCCGGTATCGCCAGCACACCATCCGGCCCTGGGCATTGCAACTCCGGTGTGCCACGATGGGACGTGCCTGATGCTTGGAATGCAATGTGAACCGGATCAGAGAAGACGTCGCGAGCGGTGCGGATGAGACCGGAGAGACCGTATCGCCGGCCTACGTGCCGTCCCTGGAGCTCACCCAGGGACAACCGCCGCCCATCGCCGCGAACGGCGGTCTGTCCTACATGGCCTTCGATCGGGACGGCGATGCGGGAACCGCGGCGGCGATCGAAGAGGCGCTGCGCCTGGTTGCCGAGGGCGAGGGCCAAGCGCTCGTCGACCGGATTCAGAACGCGCCCCCCGGCCCCATCGAGACCAGGTGGGGCCTCGGGTTTCGCACCTACGAGGAGTGCGTGGCCTACATCCGGTCGAGCGACATCGCAGTGCCCGAAGGCGGCGTGGCGCTTCCGCTGCGCTACACCGTCCTCGAGCAGCCGACCTACGCCCTCGTCTCGTCGCACGCGCTGTGGCGCGACCCGGTGCGTGCCGCCGAGGTGGAGGCATTGCGCGAGGACGATGAGACCTACGGGCGGCAGTGCCTCTACTTCCCGCAGGTGCTGCGCGACGCGCGGCGCATCGGGGAGTACTGCCCGGGCCTCTCGCCGTACAGCGCCGAGAGCATGGACCGGCTCGGCGTCTCGCTCGCGCACTGCGAGTCGAAGTGCGGGAACTTCTACGACGCGGCCGAGGTGGAGCGGGTGTACTACCCGGAGATGGAGCAGCTCCTCCTCGAGTTCTTCCCGGACGCGACGGATGCGCTGGTCTACAACCACGACGTGTTCGACAAGGACTACGAGGGCGACCGCACCGAAGACCAGGACAACAAGAACCCGGGGGTGAACGCCGAGTACGTCAACCTCGTGCACAACGACCTGAACGACAACAGCGGCCGGGTGCGCTGCCGCGAGCTGCTGACGAAGAACCTGCGCAACTTCGGGCGCGAGCAGCACTACAGCGAGGCGGAAGCCGACGCGAAGATGTCGCGGCGTTTCATGTCGATCAACCTCGCCAAGCCCATGGAGACGGTGCGCCAGTACCCTTTCGTGCTCTGTGCCTGGCCTTCCTTTGCAGATCAGCCCTACATCACCGACTACCGCATCTACGACGATCGCGTCGGCGAGACCACGCGCTTCACCCACCGCCCCGACCACGAGTGGTACTGGCTTCCCGGACAGACTCCCACCGAAGTCTCCATGCTCAAGTGCTACGACTCGGTCACCGACGGCTCCGTCTCGCGCTGGTCCTTCCACACCGCCTCCTTCGATCCGACTGCGCCCGACGACGCACCCTGCCGCAGGAACGTGGTGGTCCGCTCCTTCGTGTTCTTCTGAAGGAGAAGGGAACCACTGGGTGCAGTTGCCGGGCCCACGCCACGTGGGCATCGGGCTCGACGCGGTGAGCGATCGGGCGACGATGGCGGCGTCCGTCGCGCAGGATCCCTCCCGGTGGCCGCCGGATCAGCTCTACGAGCTCGAGGCCATGGAATCCTGTCCGCCGGAACAGATTTCTTCGCTCTGTGAACGGATGATGGACGCCGATTATCGTGACGAAGATGTCTTCGCAGCACTCGGCGGCAACTGGCTTCGTCTCGCCCGCGAAGTCTGGAAAGCGCCGTCACGGCGAACGTGATTGATGAACAGCAAGCGCTTCGCTTTCGTGCTGCTGCCGGAGTTCGCCCTGCTGCCGCTCTCGTGCATGGTGGACACGCTGGAGGACGCCAACTACGTGAGCGAGCGGCGCCTGTACGACTGGTGCTCGCTGTCGGTGGAAGGCGCGGAGGTCACGGCTGCCAATGGTCTGAGGCTGGCGACGGACTACGATATCCGCGACGCGCCGCCGCTCGACTCCGTGGTGGTGTGTTCCGCGTTCAATGCCCATCTCCATCGCAGCCCGCGCTTGAACCGGTGGCTCAACCGGCAATTCGAATCGGGAGCCCGGGTGGGTGCGATTGCAACCGGTTCATGGCAGCTCGCCTACGCCGGATTGCTCGAGGGACGCCGGTGCACCATTCACTGGGAGGATCTGCCTTCATTCCGGGAGACCTTTCCCACCCTGGACGTGAGCGACGCGATCTTCGAGATCGACGGTCCCGTATTCACCTGCTCGGGCGGCACCGGCGCGATAGACCTCTTCCTGCGTTTCGTGTCCGACGACTACGGCGCGGAGATCGCCGCCAAAGTGGCGCAGCAGATCATGTACCCGAATGTCCGCAGGGGCGACGAACACCAACCGGCCGACGCGAGCACCGTCTTGCGCGTCCAACCCCGTGGGGTGGCCAACGCAGCCGAAGCGATGCGCGCGAACCTGGAGTCGCCGATGCGCATGGAAAAAGTCGCGGCGATGAGCGGGATCTCCCTGCGGCAAATGGAACGTCAGTTCCGCAGGCTCTTCGGGCAGACCCCGCAGGACTTCTACCGGGACCTGCGTCTGGACCACGCGAGAAACCTGATCCGTTCCACCGACATGACGATGTCCGAGATCGCGACCGCGTGCGGCTTCAGCAGCGCTTCCTACCTGGCTCGATGCCACCGCCATCGATTCGGGCGGTCGCCCCGCGTCGAACGCGCGCACGCCGCAATCCGGCGGATTCCGAGTCACGTTCCCGACGCTGCCCGATGAACCTGCGCTACCGGGCGCGGGAGAGGCGAGGGGAACGTCGCCTCAGTGCCGAAGGGAGTCGAGCGGCTGTCATCGCGAGGGCTTCGCTCCCGACATACTGAGTCGGCGCTTCGCGGGCAGAACGAGACAGATACCGGATTCGGATCGATGGAGTCGCAAGCTCAGTACCCCCCCTCGCCGGCGGAGGTGATCGAGATAGAGACCGCGTGGATTCCCTTGTCGGACGGGAACCGGCTGGCCGCGCGCATCTGGCTTCCCGCCCATGCCGAGGAGCGACCCGTGGGCGCGGTTCTGGAGTACATCCCGTACCGGCGCCGCGACTTGAGTCGCATGCGCGACGAGCCGATGCACCGCTACTTCGCCGAGCACGGGTACGCCAGCCTGAGAGTGGATCTCCGCGGCTCCGGCGACTCGTCGGGGCTGCTCGAGGACGAGTACACCCGGCAGGAGTGGGATGACGGCGTCGAGGCGATCGCGTGGATTGCCGCCCAGCCCTGGTGCAACGGGTCCGTCGGCATGATCGGGCTTTCGTGGGGCGGGTTCACCGCGCTTCAGATCGCGGCGCTCCGCCCGCCCGCGCTCGAGGCGATCGTTACCGTGGGCTCCACCGACGATCGCTATCGCGACGACATGCACTTCACCGGCGGGTGCCTCATCGACGACCAGATGGAATGGGGCACCGGGTTCCTGTGCTACCTCAGCCTGCCCCCCGATCCGGAGGTAGTGGGCGACGAGTGGTGGCAGATGTGGCGCTCCCGGCTCGAGCATGTGTTTCCGCCCGTGCACCGGTGGCTCCGTCACCAGTGGCGCGACCCGTATTGGCGACACGGATCGGTCTGCGAGGATTTCAACGCCATCGAGGCGGCGGTCTATGCGGTCGGAGGCTGGGCCGATGGCTACTCGAACGCCGTGTTCAGGATGATGGAGGACCTCGCTGCGCCTCGCCGGGCCACGGTGGGCCCGTGGGGACACCTGTATCCCCACGAGGGGGTCCCCGGTCCCGCGGTCGGCTTCCTGCAGGACGCGCTCCGCTGGTGGGAGCGCTGGCTGGACGGCGTGGACAACGGCGTCATGGACGAGGCGGCCTGCCGGTTGTGGATGCAGGAGTGGGTCCGGCCCGTGCCCTTCCATGCCGAGCGACCGGGTCGGTGGGTGGCAACGGAAGGGTGGCCCCCCGGAAACACCGAGGCCGTCACCTTCCATCTCTCCGGCAACGGCCTTCGCGAGGAGCCCGGAGGGGAGAAGCGCCTGGAAACCTCATCGCCCCAGACCCTGGGAATTGCCGCCGGCGAGTGGTACGGAAAGGGCTATCCTACCGGCGAGCCCCTCGACCAGCGCGTCGACGACGCCTTCTCGCTCTGCTTCGACACCGAACCCCTGTCGGAGCGATTCGAGCTGCTCGGCGCCCCGGAGCTCGAGCTGCACCTCGACTGTGACCGGCCGGTAGCGCTGGTGGCGGTTCGCATGAACGACGTCGCGCCCGACGGCAGCTCGCTGCGAGTTTCCTACGGCGTGCTCAACCTGACCCATCGCGAAGGCCACGAGGCACCGACGCCCCTCGTTCCGGGCGAACGATTCACGCTCCGCATGAAGCTGGACCACATCGCCCACGCCTTCGCGCCCGGACATCGAATCCGGATCGCGATCTCGACTGCGTACTGGCCCCTCGCCTGGCCATCACCCGAAGTGGCCACCCTGGGGATCCACTGTGGCCCCAGCACCTTGACCCTGCCGCGCCTCGAGTGCGCTTCCGAGTCGCCGGCGCTTCACCCCTTCGAGGCGCCACGCCGCGCTCGGGCGATGAATCGCGAAGTCCACCGGCTCGGGCGCTCCACGCGCACCGTGGTGGAGGATGTCGCCAGCGGCGAAGTGCGAGTCATCGAGGTCCGGGACTCAGGCGACTATCGCATCTCGGACATTGGGCTGCGCTTCCAGGAGATGTCCGAGATCGAGCACGCGGTCCGCCGGGACGACCCGCTCTCGGCGCACTGCACGGCGCGCCGAGAGTTCGCCTTGAGCCGTGGAGACTGGCAGGTGCGCGTCGACGCGCGCACCACCCTCACCAGCACCAGGAACGCATTTCAGATCACGTCATCCTGCGACGCGTACGAGTCGGGCCGGCGGGTGTTCGCCCGCAACTGGCACGACGACATCCCCCGCCGGCTCCTCTGAGCGCGAGCCTCAGGCGAACCACCAGCGGTCCGCGAGCCGGTAGCCGTCGGCGTCCCAGTTCGCCGCCACGTCGCCGTGGGCCAGCGCGTCGCTCGCGCCGAGCAGGTCCGCGGCGAAGACCGGGACCACCTGACCGCCCTCATTGCTCACCATGCGCTGCATCTCGACGTACATCTCGCGGCGCTTGCTCTCGTCGAGCTCCGAACGCGCCTCGAAGAGCAGGCGGTCGAAGCGCTCGTTCTTCCAGAACGTGTCGTTGTAGTTCGCGGTGCTCAGGTAGCCCTCGGTGAACTGCCAGTCTTCCGTAGGCCTTCCGCTCCAGTAGGACATGCACCAGGCCTGGTTCATCCAGACGCTGCTCCAGTAGCCGTCGGCGGGGTGGCGCACGATCTCGATGTCGATGCCGCAGTCCCTGGCGCTCTCCTTGTACAGCGACGCGGCGTCGACCGCACCCTCGAAGGCGACATCCGAGGAGTAGAGCTGCACCTTCAGGTTCTCCATGCCCGCCTGCTTCAAGTGGAAGCGCGCCTTGTCGGGGTCGTAGCGCCGCTGCGGCAGCTCCTCCTCGGTCGCGATGTAGCGGTTGAAGTCGCCGATGGGATGGTCGTTCCCCAGCTTGCCGTAGCCGAAGAGGATCTGGTCGAGCAACTGCTGGCGCTTGCAGGCGTGCTTGATGGCCAGACGCACATCGTTGTTGTCGAAGGGCGGGGTATCCGCGCGCATCGGCAGGGTGTAGTGCTTGTAGCCGTTCTGCACGACCACGTTCACGCCCTCGACCGCGTCCAGTCGCTTCGCGGTGGCGCGCTCGACGCGATTGATGACGTCGACGTCGCCGGAGCGCAGCGCCGAGGTCCTGGTGTTGACGTCCTCGATGGCGATGGTCTCGACTTCGTCGAAGTTCGCGTGGCCTTCCTTCCAGTAGTTGGGATTGCGGCGGGAGAAGGCGCGCAGACCCGCATCCCAGACTTCCAGGATGTAGCCTCCGGTGCCGATGCCGGAGTTGAAGTCGGTCGTGCCGGAGGGATAGATCTGCAGGCGGGGATCCGACAGCAGGAAGGGGAAGTCGGCGTTTCCGGACTCCAGACGGATCAACAGCCCACGTGCGCCGTCGTCCTCGATCTCCACGATGGAGGACAAGAGCGCCCGGAGCGCCGACTTGTCGCTCGCCCGGTGCTGGTTGATCGAGAACATCACGTCTTCGACTTCGAGCGACTTGCCGTTGTGGAACTCCACTCCGCTTCGGATCCTGAACCTCCAGCCGGTGGCGTCGTTCGTGGTGGACTCCCACTCCTCGCAGAGCTCCGGCACGAGGTTCCCGCCGGCGTCGACTTCGATGAGGCCGTTGCGGCATTGCCCGATCGCGATTACCGCCGCCATCGCGCTGAAGGGTAGTGCGGGATCGAGCGAGTCGCTCGTCGAGCTTCCGGAGATCCCCATCCGCAGCCGCCCGCCGCGCTTGGGCGCAGCCGCCCGAAGCGTGCGTGGCATGGCGAGGCCCCCGAATGCGCCCGCCGCGCCCAGCGCGGCGCTTCGAGCGAGGAAGGCGCGGCGCGTCGTGGCGCCGATTCCGGAAGTCGCCGGCAGCGCCACCCGGTCCCGGGGCATCGATCCGGAGCTTGAAGCCTCTTTCTTCGTGTTCATCGCGCTGTCTCCCCTTGGGGCTCGAGGCCCACGGACCCCCGACTATACGGCTCCGCAGTGGCCGGCAAGAGCACTCATCCGCCGCGATGCGACAGACAGGCGTCACCGGGGCGACGGAATCCATCTCCCGCTCGCGGCGGCACGGTAGCGGCAAGCGGTCTGACCCGCGGGCTGCCGCCGGCGTGACACCCCCGTCCCGTTGTCGTGCGGAGCAGGGAAACGACCTTCGTCAAGCGGGCGGGAAGGGGCAGCGCACGGAGCGGTCGGGCTCGAGCTCGGCAGGGCCGGGCGCCTCCTCGAGGCAGCGCTCTTTCACGCAGGACAGCGGATGTGGAAAGAGACTGAACACCACGCACTCCGAACGCAGTCAGCGTTTCGCCTCCCGAAGCCTGGGCCTTCCGTCATGCTCTTCGGAATGAGATACACCTGAAATTTCGATCCACTCGTTCGAGTATTCAGGTTTCCCCTTGTTGCCTTGCCGCCATGCGCTTCCTGCCGCTCGGCAGCGCTTCACCGGAGCTGGTGAGGGATTGCGTGACACTACACGACATGGATACCGCGATGGCTTCATCAGCAAAGCCGGAGACACTGGAGTTGGACGCTGTCACGGCGGCTTGTCGTCAGCCTCCCTCTCCAGTTCTCCAATGGCTCGGACGATGCTCGACCGCGGCTGCGTCACGTCGAACGGAATCGCCAGCAAACGCACACCGTCGAAGAATCGGTAGCGCAGGGGTCGTCGGAACGATTCATTTCGCGGGTAGACCAGAGCCACGGCCTCACAGCGATTGCGCTTCGCGTAGGCGTAGAGCTGGTAGACATCCTCCTGCTGAATTCCGTGCTTGAGGTCGTCGGTCGTGGCGTCTACACGTTTCCACTTGGCGTCCAGGATCAGGCGCACTTCCCCTCCTGCCCTCAGCGCAATGTCGGGCCTCGTCGAGAACACTGGTTCGTCACCGATACTCGCCATCGCCCTGCGCGGTCCTTGCCAGACCACCGCGTACCGTTGCTGGTATCGCCGGAAGCTGTCCGCAATGAAGTCCTCGAACACCTGCTCCATGGGGAAGAGCAGCGACACGTTCCGGTTCATCCCACTGAATGTTGCGAGTCCCCGGTTGAAGAGGAAGAGTCCCACCCACTGCATCACCGGGCGGTAGTGATTCATCGATCGGTCGATGCGGTGCGCGCGCCAGTCAGCGCCTGCATCGGCCGACAGCGGCACGTCTTCGAAGGCTGCAAGCGCCTCACGCAGTAACTGACGGTTGGTGTTGTTCGAAATGCGCGGTGCAAGCCTGTTCAGAGCGGTGCGGATCAGACGATTGGCCGGCCGGTTCACACTGAGTTCGCCATGAGCAGTGTAGAAGCGTGTCCGGTTGGAAGCGTTCTCGCGCAGGTGGGGTCCGAAGACGATCCTTCCTCGCAGGTAGCGCAGGTTCTCCTCGACGTTCACGTAGCGCCTTGCCAGGCCGTTTCGCGCGATCGGCGCGAGCATGCGAAGGAACTGGCGCACGAAGGCATCGAGCATGGGGAATCGGGACATCGAACGGATGTCGCTGTGCGCCACTTGTGCGGGAAGCCTGCGCCCGGAACGCAACATCTCCAGGAACACGCGCCTGGTGCGTTCCAACGGATTGTCGCCGGGGCCGTCCAAGTCGATCTTGGGAAGTATCTCGAGCACCGTTCCGCGGCGGGTCGTCACCATCCCCACGTGGCTGCTCGCCGCCATGTCGCCGTCCACGCGCTTGAGCACGTCGCGGGCAAAGCGGCGCAGTTCGTCGAGATCTTCGCCGTCCAAACCGGATCCCGCGAGCGAGTCGTGCTCACGGACCGTGACAACGCGGTTCATTCGCCTTCGTCCGTCCCTGACTGCTTCGCCCGACGATAGATCGCCTGGTACTCCGCCGCCGAGCGCCACTTTTCGTCTTGGTGTGGCAAACGCACGTAGATCTTTCGATCTTCATCCACCAGGTCGGGCGTCGGGAAGGTTTGGTCCACCGACCGCTCCGAAACAAAGGCGTTGTTTCCCAGCACGGCCCGGATCTTCGACCAGTCGTCGAAGAAGTACTCCTGGAGCAAAGGGAGCATCCGGTTCCGGAACACGTCCGCTAGATCCTCCAGGCTGCCAAGGTTCAGGAAGTAGCTGTGGCCAATCTGTTGCTCGCGGTCCAGCAACACGGCGATGCGCTCGTTCATCGTCCTCAGCAGGCAGCGGCAGTCGACGCCTTCGACAGCCCCGATACCTGCGTGGTCCGGATCCGGCATCATTTCCAGGAACATGAAACGCCGGCGCAACGCGGTGTCCAGCAACTGGATCGACCGGTCAGCGGTGTTCATGGTCCCGACGAGGTACAAATTGCCCGGAACGCCAAAAGTCTCACCGGAGTAGGGAAGCGTGGCGAAAGTCTCCTCGGTCTCGCCGATTCGGCGGGAGTCCTCGATCAGCGTGATCAGCTCCCCGAAGATCCGGGCGATGTTGCCGCGGTTGATCTCGTCGATGATGAGCACAAAGCGCTCGCTCGGGCGCTCCCCCGCCACCCTCGCCATACGCTTGAAGAGGCCCTCGCGAAGCTCGTAGCGAAGCTCACCCGTATTCAGCACGGGGCGGATGCCTTCGACGAAGTCCTCGTAGGCGAAGTTCTGGTGGAAGGTTACCAGCGCAATGTTTCCCTCACCGGTGCGCGCATCGAAGCGCAACTCCTCAAAGCGTTCGAGGTCATGCTCACCGTTCCCGCCGTCGATGATTGACAACGCAACGTTGACGGTGTGCCACGTCTTTCCGGTACCCGGCGGACCGAAGAGGATCTGGTTTCGCGGGGCGACCGCGGGAGGCGGCGGATCAATTCCACTGTCCTTCACGGTGAAGCCGAGCTTCTCAAGCTGTGGCTGCACGACACTCCGCGAGTGGCTCGGCTTGGGCATCGGCACAGGCAGCGGAGTCCCCTGTTCGACCTGCGCGGCCGCCCACACGGCCTTCATATCGTAGCGACGCCCCTCGTGGACAATCCACAAACGGAGGCTGCGCCGGTAGCGGTAACGCTGGAGGAAGGCCTCGCGACCCAATTCGTCGAACTCGCCGATGGCTCGGAGCACCGCCTCGCGCGAGAGCCCCCCTGCCCCTCCCC
>CAYQVB010000040.1:0-3193 GCA_964420925.1 uncultured Ectothiorhodospiraceae bacterium
ATGCCGCCGCCCGGCCGCGCGCTGCCGCGTCCGGGGCGTCGAGGTGCAGGGTGGCCTCGTAGACCATCGACTGCGCTAGCTCGCATTTCATGTACACGTCCACCATGCGGTGCTGCAGGGCCTGGAAGGAGCCGAGCGTCCTGCCGAACTGCTCACGCGTCTTGAGGTAGGCGAGCGTCTGCTCGTACACCGCCCACATTGCGCCCACCGCCTCCGCGCATACCGAGGCGATGGCGTGGTCGATGACCCGCTCGATGACGGGAAGGGCGTTGCCCTCCGTGTCCGGCGCTCCCAGCCGGTCCTCGACCCCCACCCGCACGCCGTCGAAGCGCAGCTCCGAGGCGCGGCCGCCGTCCTGGGTGGGGTAGTGCCGGGCTTCCACGCCTTCGGCCTTCGCGTCGACGAGGAAGAGCGAGATGCCGTCGGGGTCGCGGGAATCCCCCGCAGTGCGCGCTGACACCACGATTCGGTCAGCGCTCGCCGCGTAGAAGACGACCCCCTTGTGACCGTCGATGCGATAGCCGCCGTCCTCCGTCCGCGCTGTCGTCGCGACGTCGTGGAGATCGTAGCGGGACTGCGGCTCGGCGTAGGCGAAGGAGAGCTTGAGTCGGCCCTCCGCGACTTCCGGCAACAACGCGCGCTTCTGTTCCTCGCTGCCGCCGTGCAGGATGGCATGGGCCCCGAGCACCACGCTGGCGAGGTAGGGGCTCATCACCAGGCCGCGCCCGAACTGCTCGGCGAGCAGCATCCCCTCCACCGGGGTGCCGCCGAGGCCGCCGTACTCCTCGGGAAGGGTCGCCGCGAGCCAGCCGAGCTCGGCGAAGCGCTCCCAGTGCGCCACACTGTACCCGGGCTCTTCCGCCGCCAGGGCCTGGCGCCGGTCGAAGGCGTACTCCTCGGCGACGAAGCGCGCGACGCTGTCGCGGAAGATGGTCTGTTCTTCGCTCAACGAAAAGTCCATTTCACCTAAAGTCCCAGCACCGCCTTGGCGATGATGTTCTTCTGGATCTCGTTGGATCCGGAGTAGATGGAAGTCTTGCGCATGTTGAAGTAGCTGCGCGACGCGTAGCCGGCCGCGCTCGGGCCGACCGGCTCCTCGTTGTAGCCGTCGGTGAGCTGCTCGGGCACGTGGGCTTGAGCGTAGTGGCCGAGCGCCTCCATCGTCAGCTCGGTGATGCGCTGCTGCACTTCCGTGCCGCGGATCTTGAGCATCGACGCTTCGGCCCCCATCGCGTCCGGTCCGCCGGGGCCGAAGAGGAAGCGCTGCTCGGTGAGCTCCAGGGCGCGGAGCTCCAGCTCGACTTTCGCGACGGCGTCGGCGAAGTCCTCGTCGTCGATGAGCCGGCCGCCCGAAGAGGGCTCGTCCCGGGCAATGCGCTCGAGCCGCGCGAGGCTCGCCCGCGAGCGCGACACCTCCGCGGTGCCGAAGCGTTCGAGGCCGAGGATGTACTTCGCGACCGTCCAGCCCCGGTGCTCTTCTCCGAGCCGGTTCGCGACCGGCACCCGCACATCGTCGAAGAAGGTCTGGTTGGTCTCGTGGCCGCCGTCGAAGGTGAGGATGGGCCGCAGCTCGATGCCGGGCGTCTTCATGTCCACGAGGAGCACCGTGATGCCGTGCTGCTTCCTTCCCGAGCTGTCGGTGCGGAAGAGCCCGAACATCCAGTCCGCATGGTGGCCGTCGCTGGTCCACATCTTGGTGCCGTTCAGGATGTAGTGATCGCCGTCCCTCACCGCGCTCGTCTGGAGGGAGGCGAGGTCGGAGCCGGAATTGGGCTCCGAGTAGCCCTGGCACCACAGGATCTCGCCCTGGAGGATCGCGGGCAGGAACTGCTCCTGCATCTCCCGGGTTCCGAACTCGATGATCGCGGGGCCGATCATGCCGGCGCCGAACAGGGGTACTCGGGGCGCGTCGTTCAGGGCGAGCTCGCGCTCGAACACGTACTGCTGCTCGTAGCTCCAGCCCGGGCCGCCCATCTCCTCGCTCCATCCCGGCGCGCTCCACCCACCCTTGCGGTAGAGCATGCGCAGCCAGCGACGGGAATCCTCGCCCGCGATGTCGCTCTCGTGGCGCACCGCGCGCTTGAACTCCTCGGGGACCTCGTCCCGGCAGAATGCCCGGATCTCCTCCCGCAGCGCCTCGCTTTCGGGCCGGTATGCGATTTCCACTTCGTGTCTCCTGGTGGCTCGCTTCGCGCCGCGCATGCTAGCGACAGGCGCCCGCCGGTGGCAATCCGGCCGGCGCCGGCAGCCATGTACATCGCGCCGGCCCGCGTTCAGACTGCCCTCTGATGCCTTTCACGCGGATTCACCGGATCCACCGATGAAGTACGTGTTTCCCATTGTGGTGGTGGCGGCGCTCGCGCTCGTCGCGTACTTCCTCAACTGGGATCTCGTCCTTTCCCTCGATTTCGGGGTGGTGTGGCAGTACAAGGGAGCGCTGTGGCGGGGCCTCGAGCTCACCTTCGTCATCACCTTGGTCGCAGGCGGGCTGGGGCTCCTGTGCGGCGTCCTTCTCGCGATCCTGAGCCAGTCGCGCGTCGCGCTCCTGCGCTGGGTGGTCGCCGGCTACGTGGAGCTTTTCCGCAACACGCCGCTCCTGGTGCAGCTCTTCTGGATCCACTTCGCGCTTCCCCAGCTCACCGGAGTCGGCACCACCGCGTTCCAGAGCGGCCTCATCGCGATGTCCCTGCAGTCGAGCGCGTACTTCTGCGAGATCGTGCGCGCCGGGATCGAGGCGATACCGCGCGGGTACTGGGACGCGGCCCACGCCCTTGCGCTGCCGGGCCGCACCACCTGGACGCGGGTCATCCTGCCGCCGGCCATGCGGATCATCATTCCCCCGCTCGCGAATCTCGCCATCTCCTTCTTCAAGGCGACCGCGATCCTGTCCATCCTGCTCGTCAGCGAGTTCATGACGGTCACCACGCGGGTCAGCAACTACGCGTTCAAGCCCATCGAGCTGTTCACTTTCGCTGCCGTCGTCTACTACATCCTCGGCACCCTCATGAGCCGGGCGACGATGCGTCTGGAGGTCTACCTCCGCAAGAGCGATCGCTAGTGTAGTGTCGCGAATTAAATAGTGTATATTCTATTCAATGGAGTTACACTGCCCGGCGTCGGGATGAGGGAGGAGAACCGATGCGCGTGGCGCCAAGAATCGTGTTGTCGAAGCAAGAGCAAAGGACAGTGGAGA
>CAYQVB010000041.1:0-92375 GCA_964420925.1 uncultured Ectothiorhodospiraceae bacterium
CCCGTGCGCAGCGACCGCCTCACGACACTACGAGGGCGGGCCAATCCGGCGCCCAACCGCTGCAATGACGCCAGCGAAAGCCGGTGACCCGAGATCGAGTACCACGAATCGACGACGAGAAGTCAGAACGAATTTGCCGTGCCCTTCCAGCGCTGAACCCGTGTCAGGACCTTGCGGCCCCGTGTACACTTGGCCAGCGTCCCTCGCCGATGCATGCCGCGTCTCCGCGCCCGTAGCTCAGTTGGATAGAGTACCAGGCTTCGAACCTGGGTGTCGGGGGTTCGAGTCCCTCCGGGCGCGCCAATATTTTCATGTATGTGACAGTTGGGACACACAATCATGCGATTGAAGTCGCCATCCAAAGTGATCGTGCGGCGCCGCAGACTCGAGTTGGCGGCGCTCGCGGTCGCGATCGTGTTCTTCGGCTATGACCTCGCAGCGGACGTGCTGCTCGAAGGCGAGTTCGGATCCCCTCACTTCGTCATCGAGTCGATAGTCTTCGTCGGAATCACGATGGCGCTTGTCATCGGCACGCGCGACCTGCGCGGCCTAAGAGAGAGCCTGCGGCGCGAGGCGGAACGAAACAGGGCGTTTTCCGGCGAGCTCGCTGCCGTCATCGACGATCGGATGGAGGAGTGGCGGCTGACCCGCAGCGAGAAGGACGTCGCCTGGATGATCATCAAGGGGTATCGCTTCACCGAGATCGCCGAAGCGCGCGGCTCCAAGGAAAGCACCTGCCGGCTTCAGGCCACCTCGCTGTACGCGAAAGCTGGCGTCAGCGGACGAGCCGAGTTCGTCGCCGAGATCATCCAGCCGTTGCTGATGTCGATTCCGAGCGAATCCTCGTCTCGGAAGGACACGCCGCCGATCCGGCTCGTGTCGCATTGACATCATCGCACGGACCCGGCGGCGGTACGTGGTACTGCGTCCGGAGGAATGGCGCGGCGCAACGCGACGGGTGGTTGGACACCGGCCCCCTGGCCGAGCTGCGCGGGAGAATAGGCGCGCATCCCGGCGAGCTGGTCGAAGTCTGCGTCGCCGATGATTTTCAGGAAGTCGCCCCGGACCGGTTCTCGCGGGTCTTCTTCAATCGCGCCCGCGGGTTGATCGGCATCGAAATCGTGCTGGGTGGAGAGGCGGAACGGCTTGCGCCGACGCGGATGCTCGCCGCCAACCTCGGTTTCGAACCGGCGCTCGAGAAGTTCCTGGAAAATCGCGAGGTCGATGCCGGCGAGTTCCGCGCCCGCGGCACCCTGCGGGCGTTCTCCGCCCGGCAGTTCCTGTTGCCGGGTGGAGCCGGCCACCAGACGGTGGAGCTGGTTCGCGGCTCGACCCTGATCGACCCGACTCCGTCGGTGGACGGGGGCCGCGCGGGGGATCTGGCAACGGGAATCGGCCGGTGGATGACCGCAAACCTGTCGGCCGACGGAGCGCTGCCCTACAAGTACTGGCCGAGCCGGGGCGAGGAGTCGTCCGCCGACAACGCCATTCGCCGGTTTCTGGCATCGCTGGCCCTGGCCCGCTTGGGAGAGCTGCGCGGGAGCGCGGCGATTCGCGACGCGGCGCGACGCAATCTCCGCTACAACCTGACGCGCTACTTCCGTGACATCGGCGGTGGGCGGGGCGCCATTGTCGAGCGCACGGGCGCGAAGCTCGGCGCCGCCGCCCTGGCCGCACTCGCAATCCTGGAAAGTCCCGCGCGAGAGGAGTTCCTCGAAGAGCTGCGCATGCTCGCGGCGGGAGTGGATTCGCTCGCGGATGGCGCGCATGGGTTCCGGACGTTCTTCTTTCCGAGCGAACGCGACGGCGAGAACTGGAACTTCTACTCCGGCGAAGCGCTGCTGTTCCAGGCCGAGGCGGCGCGCCGGGGACTCGCCGCCGCGCCTTCCCTTGAGCGTTGCGTGTCGGCGTTCGAGCGCTGCCGGGCACGCCACCGTCGGCGGCGGAACCCGGCGTTCGTGCCGTGGCACACGCAGGCGTGCGCGTCGCTGTATGCGCAGACGGGCCGGCGCGAGCTCGCGGACTTCGTGTTCGAAATGAACGACTGGCTCCTGCCGATGCAGCAGTGGGACGGGCTGGCGCCGGACCTGCGGGGACGGTTCTACAACCCTCGCCGCCCCGACTTCGGGCCGCCGCACGCGGCCTCCACCGGAGCATACCTGGAAGGGCTCGCCGATGCGGCGGCGCTTGCCCGTGCAGTGAGTGACCCGACCCGCGCCGAAGTCTACGGGCGCGCCGTCGCTCGCGGGCTTCGCTCCCTGCGGCAACTGCAGTTTCGCGACGAGCGCGACACGTTCTACATCTCCAGAAGGAAACGTGTGCTCGGAGCGCTCCGCACGGAGGTCTATGACAATGCCGTGCGCGTGGACTCCGCCGCTCATGCGCTCGCGGCGGCCATCAAGATCCTTCGGCCGGTGGAATTCGGCACTCGTCGCTCCGCCACGGCGTCGTGATCGGGGTAGCAGGTTCGCGCGGTGACATACCGCCGCGCTCCTTGTCGGCGCACCGGACGGACACGCTTCGACCCGTGCGGGCAGTCCGTCCGAGCGGCGAGGTCCGGGGAGTGAATCGTCGAGTGGACCAGGCCCGACTATCGCGGGGCGTTCGCTTGGTCCGATCGCTTTGGGGGCAAAACGTGAAACCCGTGGCCCGGAGCCGGCAGGATATCGAAAATCAGGTGTACACGCGGCTCTTCGGAAGGATTGTCCGCCCAGTGCCGTGCCTTGTTGTCGAACACCCACAGCTCTCCTGGGCGCATCACGACCGTTTCGTCGCCTGCCGTCAGCGGACTTCCCCGGGTACTCATCAGGACCAAGTGGAATCGGTCCCTGATTCGATAGTAGGCCCCGGTATCGACGTGCGGGAACACGCGGCCGTGCGGTAGCAGCATTACCAAGGTCGCGCGACCGAGCGTTCCACCCAGATTGTCGGCGACGCTCTCGCAGTACGACAGCGTGCACGGAAACTTTCTGGCCGACCGAGCAATGCGGCTCTCGTGGACGTCGTTCGCGTTCCTTGCGCCCGGCGGCAGCGGTTTCCTCGCAACGCGAAGAAAGATGCTGCACGTGTTGCGCTGGCAGCGGACCTTGCGCTGACGGCTCGTGTCTGCAAGCCACATCTCGGGCGCCGCGTCCAGCTCCGCCAGCAGCGGCCTGATGTTCACCTCTTGGGCGACTTTCGTGAAGTGGCGCATGAGAATTGCGGTTCCCGACTCAGATCCGTTCGAACGATTCGATTCGAACTATCAGTTCGAGGGTTCACCGCGTATGCATGCACGGGTCTGTTCCCGCATTACCGCGTAGTCGCTCAGCATTTCGACCACCGCCGAGTCTTCGGTCAACTGTCCAACCTCGCGTGCAACGCGCTCTCGAACATCTGCAGCGTAGTGAACGAGCGTCGGGCAGGTCGGAGTAGCTACGGACTCAGAATCGACCGTCGCGCAGGCTGCGAGCAAGGTCGTCGCGGCCAGAAGGGCGCCCACTCGACTCGTCCTCGTCGCCATCGCCGTCGCCGTCCCCATCGCCGTCTCCGTCGCCGTCCCCGTCGCCGTCCCCATCGCCGTCTCCATCGCCGTCGCCGTCTCCGTGTGCTTCCTGGTAGTGATGAAACGGAAGCTTTCCGGACAGATGCTGGATCCCGCTTGCCATCAGAAGGAACAACGTCATCAGCCCACCACTCACAAGCAGCGTCAATCGCCGCAGCAAGGACGGCTCATTCCTGGCGCGTGCGTTCGGTTCCATAGCGATGTCCCCGCGAATGTCCGGAATCTCGCGGGAAGTCTGACGGCTCCGAGGATGGGGCGAACAGACAGGTTCGCAATAGGAATGGCGATTTACGACAAACGCTATATACGGCCGTGGAGCATCGTTCGTCGACGGCGTCCGCGTAGTTTCGCAACGCACCCAGTGCCGACCCCGGATTTCAATGGCATGGCATTCCTGCCGAGCTCGCGACCGAGTCGGTCTCCGACGGGGGCCGCGGGCGCAGATCGAGTTCGCGCTTCGGTTGCACGGTTTCGAAGCAGGCGCTCGGCGGCATCGCGGACCGCACGGCGGCCCCACGCGCGCCGGGGATGTAGGGCACTCTAGGCGGGCAGGCGTTGTCGCTTCAATCCGTGCGCTACGGCTCCGGCATCTGAGGCGGTGACATCCAGCGACGCCACGAGCATCGGTGCCTCCGCTAGCAACGGTTCGGCGCGCACTCGCGTCCGCACCGGTGCGGACGCGAGTGCGCCGGCAAGTGCGCGACGCGGGAGGTCTACGCGTCGGAGTCCGCGAGGAGTCTTTCCAGCATGGGGCAATCGGTCCGGCCGGCATCGCATCGCCTGACCAGCTCGGCAAGAGCGCGCTCCAGCTTCCCAAGCTCGTCGAGCTTCCGCCTTACGCCGCGCAGGTGCCGCTCGCCCAGTGCCCTCACATCCGCACACGGCGCGCCGTTGCCCGCTGACAGGTCGAGCAGCGTGCGGATGTCCGGAATCGGGAACCCGAGATCGCGGCAGCGTTTGACGAACCGCAGACGTGCGATGTCAGCGTCGCCGTAGAGTCTGCGGCCCGATGGTGTCCGGTCCGCGCGGGGAACGATTCCTTCGCGCTCGTAGTAGCGGATAGTCTCGATGTTCACTCCGCTCATCGTCGAAGCGGCTCCGATCGAGCGCATCGTCATGGCCTCTTGCTTCTGTAGCGGCTACAGGATGTATAAGCGCGCTCATGAACGCAAGAATCATTTCAATCGTCGCCGCCGAGGACGGTCGTCCGCGAGGGGCCGTCGTCGGGCTTGCCGCGCTGCTGGCGCTGCTTTCCGCCTCGTGCTGCGTCCTGCCCATCGGGTTGTCGATTGTCGGGCTCGGCGGCGCATGGCTTGCCGTGCTGGGGCCGTTCGTCGCCTACCGCTCGGCGATACTGGTCGCGGTTGGCCTGATTCTTCTCTGGGCATGGTTCCGTCTCGTCAGGGGTTCGCGCTGCGGGGTGCGGCAGCCCGGAGCGGTGGCGCTGGCGGCATTCGCGTCTCTGTCCTTCGTCGTCGCGGCCTCTTCGCCGATATGGGAGGAGGACGCAGCGCGCATGATGATGGACGTGTGGAGCGCGACGGGTTGAGGGACAAGCTCCTGGGGGTCGGCATTGCCGGTTCCGCGGTGGCGGCGCTGTGCTGCTTCACGCCGGTGCTCGTGTGGCTCCTCGCGGCCTTCGGGCTTTCGGCCTACGCCGGATATCTGGACCCGGTTCTGCTCCCGGCGCTGCTGGTCTTTCTTGCCATCACGGGGTACGCGATATGGCGGCGCAGAAGGCATCGGTAGTACTGGAGACAACCATCACCTGTCCGGCGTGCGGTCACTCCGAGACGGAGACGATGCCGACCGACGCCTGCCAGTGGTTCTACGATTGCAGGCACTGCGGGGCTGTCCTGAAGCCCAAGCCCGGCGACTGCTGCGTGTTCTGTTCCTACGCGACCGTGCCATGTCCCCCGATGCAAGTCGGCACTGCCGGGTGACAGACACCGGCGGTCGGGGTTGCGAGGCTATAGCCGAACATCACTCCCCCGCGTTGACGGGTGAATCGCTGCCAGCGCCCGCCATCGCGTTCGCAATGATTGTTCCGACCTTCTCCGCCGCTTCGACGAGGTGGCCGTCGGCCAGGTGCGCGTACCCGAGATAGTCGCTCCACGCCTGCATCAGCGTGCGCCGCCGCTCGAACAGGTCCGAGCGCGCATACGCTCCTTCGACACCGCCGACCGCGTGTGCAAGCGCCGCCTCGGCCACTTCGCGCGGAGCCCCCGAACACTCTCCGCACCAGTCCCGGAACGACGAGCGGAATCCGTGCGGCACCGCGGTGATTCCATTCTCGCGAACGAGCTTGCTGATGGTGGAGTCCGACAGCGGCCGTCCCGTCACCGATGGAAACACGAGGTTCGAGCGGTCCCGCAGTGCCATCGCCTGGAGAAGAACCGCTCTCGCACCGCTCGACAGCGGCACCCGGTGTGCGCGATACACCTTCATCCGCGCCCCCGGAATCGCCCACTCCGCATTCTCGAGGTCGACCTCGTCCCATGTCGCACCGCGCACGTCCCCCGAGCGGCAGGCCGTCAACACAAGGAACTCGAACGCGAGCACCGTCGCCCGGTACGCGCCGCTCGCACGTACCCTGGCGAGCGCGTCCACCACTTCGCCATGCGGGAGCGCCCGGAAGTGCGCGGGGGCCGCTCCATTCTTCGGTAGCGCGGCTCCTACGGCGTCGCCCGCGGGGTTGTCGTCTCTGAAGCCGTTCGCGATCGACCACTTCATGACCGCGCCGATGCGCCCGCGCACCTTCTTCGCGGTAACCGGCTTGGTGGACCAAATCGGCAACAGGATGCTCATCACGTCCGCGGACGTGATGTCGCTCACACGGCGGGCGCCGATTCTCGGCTCAATCGAATCCGAGAGCCAATAGCGAAGGCAGCTCGGGGACAAACGGCAACGGGACCCTGACCCGCGGCCCTGCCTGCCGCGTGCCGTGGTCGACGGCACGCGGACCGCATGGCCCCCGGAACCGGCCGAGTTACGGGACTGCCTCGGGGAATGTATCCTTGGCGCGACGGGGCTCCGGACTCCGAACGATTCGCGGCGATGGAAAAACGCTTCACACTCAAGGACTTCTTCCTGTTTGCGGCGATCGGGTCGGTCCTCGTGGCACTGCTCGTCGCGATGTACATGATCGACCGGCAGTGGACGATGATGTCGCGGATGCGTGCGACGATGCAGGAGCAGGCGGAGGACCTGCGGGGCCTGCGCGGAGACCTGAAGGCGCTCGACCAACGGGTCGAGCGCGGAGCCCTTGCCGCCGCGCGCGCGGCCGCCGTGCAAGCGACTCCCGCCGCCGGCGCACCAGCGGACCCCGCGGCCTCGGAGGCCGCGTCGGTGTTCGAGCGGGCGCTCGGGGCAACCCGGCTCGCCGAGTACGCACCCGGCGACTGGCTGGTGCGGGCATTCGGGGTAGGACTCTCGACCATTACCCCTCTCATCTCCCAGGACGTCTACGCGTCGAACGTGCAGAGCTACGTGCAGGAGAGCCTGCTCTCGCGCAACCCCGACACGCTGGAATGGGAGGGGCTCGTCGCACGCTCCTGGGAGATCAGCGAAGACGGCCTCACCATCGCGTTCCGGCTGCGCGACGGCGTGACCTTCTCCGACGGCCGGCCGCTCGGCGCCGACGACGTCGCGTTCACCTTCGACTTCATCATGAACGAGACCATCGCGGCGCCGCGCGACCGCGCGTATCTCGAGAAGGTCGAATCGGTCGAGGCGACATCCCCGCTGGAGGTCGTCTTTCGGTTCCGGGAGCCCTATTTCAATGCCCTGGCACTCTCGGGCAGCATGGCGGTGATGCCGCGGCACTTCTACGAGCCCTATCTCGACGAGCCCGCCACCTTCAACGAGTCGAAAGGCCTCCTGCTCGGGTCCGGGCCCTATCGCCTCGCGGATCCGAAGTCCTGGACTCCGGACCTCGGAATCGTCGAGCTGGAACGCAACCCCCGCTACTGGGGGCCGGCGGCGCCGAGCTTCGACCGCCTCCTGTGGAAGGTCATCGAGAACGACAGCGCGCGGCTCACCACCTTCCGCAACCGCGACATCGACTCCTATACCGCCCGACCCCGGGAGTACCTGGGACTGCGCGACGACGCGGCGCTCGGCGAGCAGGCCCGGAACTTCGAGTTCATGAACGCGGTGGCGGGGTACAGCTACATCGGCTGGAATCAGCGCCGCGCCGGCGAGCCCACCCGCTTCGCGGACCGCCGGGTGCGCCAGGCGATGACCTGGCTCACGGACCGTGCCCGCATCATCGACGAGATCATGCTCGGCCACGCGGAGCCCGCGGTCAGCCCCTTCAGCCCGCGCAGCCGGCAGCACGATCCCGCCATCGAGCCACGCACCTTCGACCCGGAGAAGGCGAAGGCGCTGCTCGCGGAAGTCGGCTACCTCGATCGCGACGGCGACGGGGTGCTGGAAGACGAGGCGGGTGCGCCCTTCGAGTTCGAGCTCGTCTACTTCCAGGAAAACGAAGACACCGAACGCATGGTCCTCTTCCTCAAGGACCTCTACGCGCGAGCCGGAGTGCACCTGAAGCCGCTGCCCGCGGAGTGGCCGGTGATGCTCGATCTGCTGGACAACCGCGACTACGACGCGATCACGCTGGGCTGGACGAGCGGCGTGGAGACCGATGTCTACCAGATG
Source organism: uncultured Ectothiorhodospiraceae bacterium (assembly GCA_964420925.1). Taxonomy (GTDB): domain Bacteria; phylum Pseudomonadota; class Gammaproteobacteria; order HK1; family HK1; genus JAJEAD01. The sequence goes on from CAYQVB010000041.1 coordinate 8,207, forward strand.
TTCCACGGCTCCCAGACCGAGGACGGCGGCGACAACTTCGTGCACTTCCAGCACGAAGAGTTCGATGCGCTGGTCGACCAGGCGCGCGCCACGGTCCGCGAGGAAGAGCGCATGCCCCTCTGGCAGGCGGTGGAGCGCATCTTCTACGAGGAGCAGCCCTACACCTTCCTGATGCGCCGCAAGACTCTCGCCTTCGTCGACCGCCGCCTCGAGAACCTCGAAGTCACCAGGCTCGGGCTCAACCTCAGCTCGGTCCCGGTCGAGATCTACACGCCGAGCGCAGCGCAGCGCTACACCGACTGACGCGCCTTCGTTTCCAGGTCACCTGTTTGCACGCAAGTTCCCCTGTCCATGGCGCCGTAGTGAACCGGGCCACATCCGCCCCGGTTCCCCGGCGGCAACTGCCCACGGGAGAATCACCGGTATCGAACATCGCCCTCTCCGAAGCGCGCCTCGGGGCATTCGTGCCTCTTCAATCACGGACTTCGTAGGTCATGATCTCGACACTGTGACCGTTGGGGTCTTCGAAGTACAAGGACGTGCCGTCTCCCCGCGCTCCCGCCTCGACGTCCGGTCCCTTCATGTTGAGGCTCTCTCCGCTGAGGTTGCCCGTCTCGCCAAAGCCGTCGGTCGCGTTGCCGTAGCGCAGGCCCGCTGCCTTGATGCGCCCGAAGATGGCATCGAACTCCTGCGCCGATACCGCGAACGCGAAGTGCTGGCACGGAATGTCCGGCGCCTCCCAGATCGCGAGCGCGGAGGTGTCGGAGACCTGAATCTGGGCGAATTCCAGTCCTCGATCGACCACCTTTTCGGCATTCTTCAAGCCGAGAATCCGCCCATAGAAGTCGATGGTCTCGTCGATGCTCCTGACCAGTACGCCGATGTGGTCCAAGGTGATGGTCATGACAATCCTCCCCGGAAAACCGATGGACTTCCGACAAAGGTCTCACAGTTGGAGAGGCGGTGCGAGATTCAGACGAGCTATCGGGATGTTGCAAGGCGCGCATACTCGGTCCTGCTTCCTGGCCCCGGGCGATGCAGATGAAAGGCTTTGTCGGCGGTCTCGATTCCCCGTGCTTCCTCCCGCAGGTCCGTCCTTCGGCCCCTATTCCAAGAGCGTATCTCCCGGTGCATCAGAGTAAGATGGGCGGAACCAAGCTTCGAACAGCGTTGGAAAAGGGGTCACCGATGCGCTTCGACTTCAGCCCGTTCTTCAATCCTGGAGAGAACATTCCGTGGGACAGGGTGGTGGAGATGATGCGCGAGCAGACTCGGATTGCCGAAGAGACGGGCTTTAGCACCGTCTGGATTACCGAGCACCACATGGCGCACAACGGCTACATGAATGCTCCCCCCAATCCGGTCCTGATGGGGGCGGACCTGGCCGCCCACTGCAAGAAGATTCGCGTGGGCCAGGCACCGGTGGTGCTGCCTGACTGGCATCCGCTGCGGGTGGCGGAAGATGTCGCCCTGCTCGACAACATGACGCAGGGTCGGGTCGATTTCGGCGCGGGGCGCGGCCTCAACGAACGCACCACGCTACAGTTCAACATCGACGCGGACCGGCGCAACACCAAGAAATGCGATGCCTTGTTCCGCGAGTGCCTGGACATCGTCATCAAGGCCTGGACCGAGGACCCTTTCACCTACGACGGCGAGTTCTACCGCTTTCCGGTGCCCGGCTGGCTGGAAACCAACAAGCAGTTCTTCCCCCTGGACAGTCGCTATCACGCGCCCGACGGGGAGTACGTCGGCATGTACATCCACCCGCGGCCGTACCAGCAGCCCCATCCCCCGGTGTGGCTGATGTCGAACACCCCCCATGTCTACGAGTTCGCGGGCGCGGAGGGGATGCAGGTCATCGGGATGTCGAACCCGCCACGGAAAACCCGCAGATGCTGGAGCGCCTTCCAGCAGGCCGCTTCCGGCGCTCAGCAGCGCGAGCTCGCGCTCGGCGATGGGGTAGGGGTGTGTGTCGTGGTCTACGTGGCGGAGACGATGGAAGAAGCGGTGAGGGACGTGCGCTCGGGGATAAACGTCTTCTACGAGATGTCCAACGGCTGGCGCCCCAGCGGCGAGTACGCGAGGCGCTCATACCTGGACGAGGGCGAGGAGATGAGCAGCGCCGACCGGGACGGCGACTGGTTCGACTTTCTCCAGGCCCATGACATCGTCTGGGTGGGTACTGCCGATTACGTGGCGGAGAAGATCGAGAAGGCCCGCGAGGAGGTAGGCCTCCAGCACGTCATGCTGGCCATGCCCTTCTTCGGTCTGCCCTTCGAGAAGGTCCTCTCCAGCCTGTCGCGATTCGGAGAGCATGTCGTGCCTCGCTTCGAGATGGCCGCCGCTGCCTAGCACCTCTGCGCAGTGATGACGATCGATTGAAAATCAAGCGGTTGGACTTCGACATGGTCTCATCCGCACCATGCCAACCAGTCAGAACTCCATGCTGAGGTATCAGGTCGGCGTCGCAGATCGCAACATTCGAAGCCCATCCCGCGCTTCGAGACTCTTGGGAGAAAAGTCATGCTGGAAATCTGGGGCAGGAAGAATTCGAACAACGTCATTCCAGTCATGTGGACGGTGAGCGAGCTCGGCCTCGAGCACACCCGCCACAACGTGGGAGGCTCCTTCGGTGGCCTGGATACGGACGAATACGGGCGGCTCAATCCCAACCGCACGGTACCGACCATCAACGACGACGGCTTCGTGCTGTGGGAGTCGACCCCAATCGTGCGCTACCTGTCGCGGCGCTACGGAACCGGCTCGCTGTGCCCCGAGGATCCGGAGCAGGCGGCGCTCGCCGACCAATGGATGGAGTGGTTCAAGGCGAACGTGTTCTTGAGCTTCATCCCCATCTTCTTCGGTCTGGTTCGAATGCCCAGGGAGCAAAGCGATCCCGAGAAGATCGCGGAAGCGGCGCGCACTGCGGGCGAGAAGCTGAAGATCCTGGATCGCCACCTGGAGGGACGGCGCTTCGTCGTGGGTGACGACTTGACCATGGGCGACATTCCGGTCGGCACCTGGGCCTTCAAATACTTCACCCTGCCCATCGAGCGGCCTTCGCTGCCCAACGTGGAGGCCTGGTACGCGCGCCTGTGCGAGCGTGCGCCTTATCAGACCCATGCGATGAATCCCTTCGGCAGCTCGCCCGAGGAGTGGCTGGAGCTCGAGAGAGCCGGAGCCTGAGATCTCCACCGGTCGGCAGACGAGCCCTACGGGAGGTCGGGATGAGCCTCTACAAGGGGATGGATGCCGAGACCCTGGAATCCCAGTACAACCTGCTGGCGCGCCTGGGCCCCGATTACCCCGCCCTGGTCGAGCGCTTCATGACCCGGAGCGCCGCGCAGCGGGAGGCATCGCGGGCCCGCGTCGACCTCGCCTACGGAGACGGAGAGCGGGACAAGCTGGACTTCTTCTCCGGAGGCAACGCCAACGGCCCGATGCTGGTGTACATCCATGGCGGCTACTGGCAGCGCGGGGACAAGTCCATGTACAGCTTCGTCACCGAGGGCTTCGTCGAGCACGGCGTGTCGATGGCGGTGCTGAACTACAACCTGACTCCATCGGTTCGCATCGGAGAGATCCCTCCACAAATCAGAAGGGCGGTCGCCTGGTGCTGGCGCCATGCCGCCGACCTCGGATTCTCGCGCGAGAAGATGTTCGTCATGGGTCACTCCGCCGGCGGCCATCTCACCGCGATGATGATGGCCACCGACTGGCCGGCCTTCGAAGCCGCGCTGCCCGCGGACCTGGTGCGCGCGGGAATCCCCATCTCCGGCCTGTTCGAGCTGGAGCCGCTGGTGCACACCTCGATCAACGAGGGCCCGCGGATGGACGTGGAAGAGGCGAGGGCCGAGAGCCCCACCTTCATCCCGCCGGTGACCAATGCGCCCCAGCTCGTGGTGGTGGGCGGCGACGAGACGGAGGAGTTTCACCGCCAGTCGGATGACTACTGCGCAAAGTTCGCCACCGCCGAGCGCCCGATGGAGCGCTACGACGTGCCGGGTGCGGATCACATGGGCGAGCTCGACCACCTCGCCGATGACGGCAGCGTGTTCTTCGCCAAGTCGATGCAGCTCATCACGAGCGCGAGCTAGGAAACCCTGCGCAGGAAGTCGAGGAGCGGGCCGGCCACCCGCTCCGGGGCCTCGTTCAGGATGTCGTGCCTGAGGCCGTCCAGGATCACGAGTTCCGAGTTCTGGAGCTCGCCCGCGATGAACCGGTTGAGACGGGGATTGGAGCCACCATCGAACTCCGCCGTCAGCACCAGGCAGGGGCATGCGATCTCCTTCAGCCAGGGCCCCATCTCGGTCGTCGCATAGATCTCGAACACACTCAGGAACACGTCCTTGGGGGTGTCGATCACTTCCTGCAGCTTGCCTCGCACCACCTCCGGTCGCTTCGTCTGAAACTGGTCGGTAAACCAGCGATCGGCCAGCGTTCCGAGGGTTTGAGGGATCCCGTCCGTGGTGAGCGCTGCAATAACTGCCGAGAGCCGCGCGCGGTCTTCCTCGCTGCGCCCGGCCGCAGTGCTGAGCAGCCCCACGGAGAGCGTACGCTCGGGGTGGGCCCGGGCGTAGGCAGGTCCGATCACGCCCCCCAGGGAATGACCAACGACGTGGATCCGCTCGTGACCCAGCCGCGTGCGGAGCGCCTCCAGGTCTTCAACCAGTTCATCCAGACTGTAGGGCGTATCCGGGACCGGGCTCTCACCGTGCCCGCGCAGATCGAAGCTCACGCAGGTGAACTCGGACTTGAAGCGCGCAATCAGGGCGTTCCAATGGGTCTTGCGCGACCCTATGCCGTGCACCATGTAGAGCGGCGGACCGCTTCCTTCCACCGCATACGCGACATCTACCGCGCTCATCGTGTCGTTACTCCCCCAAGCCCCGCGAGATGGCTGCGCCCGAATGACACGCCGGAGCGGAGACCATAGCATGCCGCCGCCAGGCTCCAGGGTCGGCGTCCAGGACCTTCGTCCCCCCGGCCAATCTGCTAGCCGCGAAGTTTCACCGATTTACGTCGCGAGGGCGCCAAGATGTCGTGGTAGTGGGTCGCACGGACCGAGAGGTGCTGACGGCGTAGCCGACACTACGTCGAAGCGCCTCGAGGGAGTACGGCCCGCTAACGCGAGCATATTGGCGTCCGCAGCAGGAAATAGGTGAAACTTCGCGGCCAGATTGCATCTCCGCCCGGCGGGCGGTCACCAGAGGAGATACGGAATGAGACGGCTCTTGACGACCATCGGCAGCGCCGTGGCGCTGTCTGCAACCCTTTCATCGAGCACGCTCGCGGCCGATGCCACGCTGCCCGATCCAAACTATCCCGGCGGGCGTGCCCTGACCTACATGATCAAGGTGGTGGCCGAGCAGCGCCTGGGCCTCGAGATCGGCATCGAGCGTACGAACGCGGTGCCGGTCATCTGGAAGGCGATGGACCGGGGCAAGGGCGAGATCGACGTCTGGCCCGAGGTGTGGATGCCGAACCAGCAGGCGCTGGTCAACGAGTACGTGAACGAGAAGGGCACCGTCAAGCTGGGATCCAAACCCTACTTGGCCAGCCAGGGAATGTGCGTGACCCGGATGACCCAGGAGAAACACGGCATCAGCTCGATTTACGACCTGATCAGTGCCGACAACGCCAAGCTCTTCGATACCGACGGCGACGGCAGGGGCGAGCTCTACATCGGCCCCTCCGGCTGGATCTCGACCAACGTGGAGAAGGTACGGGCGCGTGACTATGGCTACGGCGAGGTCTTCGAGCTTCAGGTGATGGAGGAGGCGGCGGCGCTCGCGAACCTGGACGCGGCGGTCACCAAGGGCAATCCCTTCGTGTTCTACTGCTACGGGCCGCACCACATCTTCAAGCTGCACGATCTCGTGCTCCTCGAAGAGCCGCCGCATGATCCGGAAAAGTTCAAGTTCGTCGGGCCCAGCGAGGCGGCGGACTGGTACGAGCAGTCCTACGTGGAGTCGGCGTGGGGCGAGACCCTGGTGTACGTCTCCTACAGCAAGTCGCTCGAGCAGCGCGCGCCGACGCTCGCCGCATTCCTCGACAACGTGCACTTCGACGCGGACGAAGTGAGCGGCTGGATCTTCGAGATCGGCATCAACGGCCGCGAACCCCAGGAAGTCGCGGAAGAGTGGGTCGCGAACAACCCGGACGCGGTCGACATGTGGGTGCAGTAGCTCCGCAGGAGTTGGACCAGCCCCCGGCGCGGCCGGGGGCGGTCCCGCCTTACATCTTTCCGATCGTCTGTACCGCGCCTCTTCCCTGCACGATGCGGTCCAGCACCATGGCGCAGAGCAGGATCGCCAGTCCCGCGACCATCCCCGCGCCCTCCGCGGCGTACTGCAGCGCTTCCAATACATCCTCCCCGAGCCCCTTGGCACCGATCAACGAGGCGATGACCACCATGGACAGGCACATGAGGATCGTCTGGTTGATGCCGGTCATGATCGAGGGCATGGCGAGCGGCAGCTCGACCTTGAACAGCAGATAGCGCTTGGAGGCCCCGAAGGCGGTAGCGGCCTCCTTCACGGAGTGGGGCACGCCGTTCAGGCCCAGCACCGTGAGGCGGATGACCGGCGGCATCCCGAAGACGAGGGTTGCCACGATGCCGGGGGGCTTGCCGATGCCGAAGAACGCGATCACCGGAATCAGGTAGACGAAGGCCGGCATCGTCTGCATGAAGTCCAGCACCGGACGCACGATGGTGTAGACGGTCCGGTTCTTGGCGCACCACACCCCGATCGGAATCCCGACCACAATGCAGATGACGGCAGCGGTGCCGAGCAGCGCGACGGTGGCCATGCTCTTCTCCCAGAACCCCAACAGCGCCAGGTACGCGAGCGAGGCGACGGTAAAGATGGCCACGCGGGGGCCGGCGAGGCGCCACGCGAGCACCACGATCACGATCATCACTACCGGCCAGGGGGTCCCCACCAGGACGATCTCCATGGAATCGAGGAGCGTGCGGATAGCGGCGGTGATCGAGTTGAAGAACCCTTCCCCGTGCTGGGTCGACCACTCGAACATGGCATCCATCGTCTCCGCCACCCCGACCCGCCAGTCCTTGTCGGCCGGGAATGCGGTGAGCCAGCCCGGCACGTCGCTGGTCGTGAACCGGTACAAGGTGAGGGGAAACATGGCGAGCATCAGGGCCCCGGCCCCCAGCAATCCCGGCAGGCTGAGGCCCGAAGACAGGGAACGCTCCGAGCGCCACCGCATGAAGCGCCTTTCCAGCGCCCAGTTCGCGAGCACGCCCTGCGCGCCCTTGACGAGCAGCAGCAGGAAGATCCCCACCGCGAGCAGGAAGGGGGCCAGCGCGGCGGCCGCATCGGCCGCGGCCTGCGCCTTTTCCGCGTTCGCCTGCATGTACTCGGCGGCCTTGGCGAGGCCCTCGGCGTTGGCCGCCCCCTCGGCCGCCGCCTGCTCCGCCCTGGCGAGCCTCTCCGCCGCCGACTGGGAGAGCTTCGCCGCCCGAGCCGCATCCTCCGCCCCCAGGTCTCCCCACAATCCGCGGCCGAGCTGGACGAAGGCCACCATCTCCGCCAGCAGGAAAACCCAGAACAAGCCCCACAGGCTCCGGCCGGCGAGCCACAGCGGCCCCAGCAGGGCCGCGGCCCAGTTGAAGGTCCAGGCAAAGCTCCTCGCTTCTCCCAGCCGCTCGAACTGGCGCGCGTAGTAGTCGCCGTTTCGCCCCGCGAACTTCCTCGCCAGGTCACTCATGGGCTCTGCAAGCGCCGGCGCGGCGCCCGTCGTGTCGTTCATCAGCCTTTGCCTCCTTGAATACCCCGGAGCAGGTGCTGCTTGTCGACCACTCCCACCTCGTTCCGCTCCGCGTCGAGCACCACGATCGGGTGGTCGTTCTCCGCCGCGATGTCGATGAGCTGGTCCAGATCCGCGTCATCGGGCACGCGCACGGAGTGACCGAGCGAGTCACCGCCCCCGGCGCGATACTCCTCGATGGGCTGCATGATGGAGTGCGCGAACACGAGCTTGAGGCGCGAAATGCCCGCCACGAAATCCGCCACGTACTCGTCGGCGGGCTGGGTGACGATGGCCTCCGGCGTGCCGATCTGCACGATCATCCCGTCCTTCATGATCGCGATGCGATGCCCGAGGCGAATCGCTTCGTCGAGATCGTGGGTGATGAATACGGTGGTCTTTCTCGTGACCGCAGCGAGCTCCATGAACTGATCCTGGAGCTGGCGGCGGATGAGAGGGTCGAGTGCGCTGAACGGCTCATCCATCAACAGGATATCGGGGTCGGCGGCCATCGCCCTCGCGAGCCCCACCCGTTGCTGCATGCCTCCCGACAGCTCGTGGGCGAACTTGTCCTCCCAGCCCGCGAGCTCGACCATCGCGAGCGAGCGTTCGGCAATCTCGTAGCGTCTGCGTTTGCTCGAGCCCTGCACCTCCAGGGGCAGCGCCACGTTGTCACGCACCGTGCGGTGGGGCAGCAGCGCGATGTTCTGGAACACCATCCCGATCTGTCCCGCCCGCAGCCGGCGCAGCTCCGCGTCCGTCTTCTCCATGACGTCCTCGCCGTGGATGAGAATCTCACCCGCGCTCGGCTCGAGCAGACGATTGATGTGGCGCACCAGGGTCGACTTGCCGCTGCCGGACAGCCCCATCACGCAGAAGATCTCACCCCCGGCGACTTTGAAGTTCGCGTCCGCCACTCCGACCACGCAGTCGAACTTCTCCAGCACCTCGGCCTTGCTCAGACTGTCAGCGCGCACCGCGCTCAGCGCTTCGTCGGCTCGATCGCCGAAAATCTTCCAAACGTTCCTGAGCTCGATGACGTCTTCTCTCATCGGGAGGTCCGTCTTGCAGTGCCGGGACGGCGGTCGGGCGTGATCGAACCATACTCCGGTGCGCAGGGGCTTTCACTTCGGAGGGCGGAGTGTCCACGCGGGTCACGAGTCAGTGGAACGCACGCCAAACCCGCAGCCGGAGAAGCGGATGGCACACAACGCAGGTGGGAGATTTCTTTCCCGAGAGCGCCGCCAGCTACACCGGCTCAACCTCTTGCGGCACTGCGCGTCGCTTGATACACAAAGACGCCGAGTGTCCGGATGTCGAGTGTGACGCCATGGTTGCGCAGAGGTCCGCGCATCCCGGCGCGGAACACCACCGGAATCGCTCCACCGAGGGGTCTGCGTTCTCTTTGCCATTGACAGGTCGACAGGAAACTCAGCGCCAATGCACGCTGCAATACGCCGGGGCGCAGCCGGTTCTTCTTGTCCTGGCGACTGATGCGGGGCAAGCGGCAACGCGGATCGCGCGGAATGCCTGAAAGGAGATTCCCGTGATCACCTACCTCGTCCGGCGGGTACTGCTCATGTTCCCGACCCTCATCGGGATCACCCTGGTGGTCTTCGTGGTGATGGCGTCCTCGCCGGGCGGGATCAGCGCCCAGAGCCTGGTCGAGGGGCAGAACCTCGAGCCGGCCGCGAAGAAGGCGCTCGAGGACTACTACAACCGCCTCTACGGCCTGGATCAGCCCGCCCCGATCCAGTATCTCCGCTGGCTCAACAACATCTCTCCTGCCGGCTTCACCTTCGATGCGGACAACCGGCTCTCCGGCTTCTCCTTCTCCAAGGGCTCGGATCTCGGCACCAGCTTCAAGTTCGGGCGCCCCGTGCTCGACCTCATCGCCGAGCGCCTGCCGATTACCCTGCTGCTGAACCTGCTCTCCATTCCCCTCATCTACGTGGCGGCGATCGGCATCGGGGTGCGGGCGGCGCGCGAACGCGGCGGCAGCTTCGACGTCGCGTCGGGGGGAATCATGCTCGCGCTGTGGTCGGTGCCCACCATGCTCGCGGGCATCCTGCTCATCGGATTCCTCGCCTCCGAGCAGTACTGGCACTGGTTCCCCACCGCGGGCCTGAGCCGGCGCGAGGCGCTCGACATGCCTTTCCTGCCCCACTGGCACAACGCCCGGGCCGGAATCGCGCTGCTCGGTGGAATGCTCGGGGGCGGGATCCTGCTCGCGGTCTCGGGGCGCTGGCTGCCCCGGCGCGCCCGGGTCGCGGTGATGGGGGCACTCGGAGGCGGGCTCGGCGTCGCGATGGCCGGCGCGCTGCCGGACGGAGGAGGAACGCTCGCCCAGGCGCTGCTGATCCTGGTGCTCGGACTGGCGCTCGGCGCCTTCGCCCACCTCGCGGGAAGCGGGGTGCGCGCCTCGGGGTTCGGATTGCTCGGGATCCTCCTCGGCGCCTGGGTCAGCCGCGTCTGGGGCGGAGACGAGTGGACGAGCGGCTTCCTCGCGGACCGGCTCTGGCATCTCGTGCTCCCGGTGGTGTGCCTCTCCTACGGCGGCTTCGCGTTCCTCTCGAAGCTGGTGCGCACTTCCATGCTCGAGAACCTGCTCTCGGACTTCGCGCGCACCGCCCGCGCCAAGGGGGTGCGCGAGCACGACGTGCTGTGGCGCCACGTGTTCCGCAACGGCCTGCTCCCGCTCATCACGGTGTCGGCGGGGCTCCTGCCCGCGCTCCTCGGCGGCTCGGTGATCGTCGAGACGATCTTCAGCATCGACGGCATGGGCAAGCTCGCGGTGGAAGCGGTAAAGGGCCGGGACCGCGAGCTGGTGCTCTCGCTCACGCTCATCAGCGGCTTCCTCACCCTCATCGGCTACCTCATCGCCGACCTCTGCTACGCGGTGGCGGACCCGAGAGTGAGCTACGAATGAGCGCCGCGGCGACGACAGCGGCGGCCGAGCTCGGGGGATCGCGAAGGCGCGGCTACGCGGCGCGCGTGCTGCGCGGCACCTTCGTGCGCTTCGGCGCACGGGTCGGCGCGGTGTGGATCGGAGCGCTCATCGTCGCCGCCTCCTTCGCCCCCCTCCTCGCCAACACCCATCCGCTGCTGATGCGCGTGAACGGAGAGCTGCAAAGCCCCGCCCTTGCGTACCTCGGCACCGCCGACGTCGTGCTGATGTGCACGTTTCTCGTCGCTGCGGCATTGCTTCTCGCGCGCCGGGCCTTCCGGGCGAGTGCGGCCGCGCTGCTGCTGACGGTGGCGGGCGCAGCACTCCTCGGCGCCGCCCTCACCGACCCGCCGGTTCTCACCGTGTACGAACAGTACCGAGAGGCGGAGCGCACGGGGGAGATCGAGTGGGCGATCCGCGCCCCCATCCCCTACTCGCCCAAGGACTACCAGCGCGACGCCGGTGACACCGGCCTCGAGGCCCCACTTGCCGCGCCCGACGGCCGCATCCACTGGTTCGGCACCGACGAGAACGGGGCGGATGTGCTCTCGCGCATGATCCACGCCTCGCGCATCGCGCTCGGCATCGGCCTCGTCGCGACCGGCATCGCCATGTTCATCGGGGTCGCGGTGGGCGGACTGATGGGCTGGTTCTCAGGGCTGGTCGACCTCGTCGGCATGCGCCTCGTCGAGATCTTCGAGGCGGTGCCGACCCTGTTCCTGCTTCTCACCTTCGTCGCCTTCTTCGGGCGCAGCCTCTACCTGATGATGGTGATTATCGGCCTCACCGGCTGGACCGGCTACGCGCGCTTCGTGCGCGCGGAGTTCCTGCGCCTGCGCGAGCAGGACTACGTGCAGGCCGCGGTGGCCTGCGGACTGCCGCTCCACTCGATCCTGTTCCGCCACATGCTGCCGAACGGCGTCGCGCCGATCCTGGTCGCGGCGAGCTTCGGCATCGCCTCCGCGATCCTCGCCGAGGCGATGCTGAGCTTCCTCGGACTCGGCCTCGTCGACGATCCCTCCTGGGGCCAGATGCTCAACCAGGCGGTGAAGTCCTCCACCTTCAACTGGTGGATGGCGGTGTTCCCGGGCGGGGCGATCTTCCTCACGGTGTTCGCCTACAACCTCATCGGCGAGGCGTTGCGCGATGCCATCGACCCCTACCTCTCGCAGGAGAAGCAGTCCACGTGAACCAGGGCCAGGGCTCGGATCCGATCGCCGGCGCAGCGCTGCTCGACGTGCGGAACCTGCACACCTGGTTTCGGGTCGGCGGAGACACGGTGCGGGCGGTGAACGGGGCGAGCTTTCACATCGACCCGGGCGAGACCTTCTGCCTCGTCGGCGAGTCGGGGAGCGGCAAGTCCGTCTCCGCCCTGTCCGTGATTCGGTTGTTGCCGGCCGACCTCACCGAGCGCTGCGACGGAAGTGTGCTCTTTCGCCTCGACCGCGAGGCCCGCGTGCCGCCCCGGGATTTGCTGCAGATGCCCGAAGAGGAGCTCATGCGGGTGCGCGGCGGGCACATCGCAATGATCTTCCAGGAGCCCATGACCTCGCTGAACCCGGTGTTCACGGTCGGCGACCAGATCGTCGAGGCGATCCGGCTCGCCCGCCCGCACCTCGGCTACGAGGAGGCCCGCGCCCGCACCATCGAAGCGCTCGCCGAAGTGCACATCGATCGGCCGGAGCTGCGGGTGGACGAGTACCCCCACCGCCTCTCCGGCGGGCAGCGCCAGCGGGTGATGATCGCGATGGCCACCGCCTGCCGCCCCGGCCTGCTGATCGCGGACGAGCCGACCACCGCCCTCGACGTGACGGTGCAGGCCGAGATCCTGGGGCTCATGCAGGAGCTCAAGCGCCGGCGCGGCATGAGCCTCTTCTTCATCACCCACGACTTCGGGGTGGTCGCCCAGATCGCCGACCGCGTGGCGGTCATGCGCGAGGGCCGGATCGTGGAGACCGGCACGCTGGAGCAGGTGCTCCACCAACCCGAACATCCCTACACCCGGCAACTCCTCGCCGCGGTGCCCGAGAACCTGGCCCGTGCGTCCCACGATCCCGGCGCCGCGATCGGCGCATCGCCCCTGAAGGAAGCGGATGGGGTGGATTCCCGCTTCCGCGGGAATGACGGAAACAGGCGACCTGCGCACGCGCATGGCGCCACAGTGCCTTCCCCGACTGCGGGGCGCTCTGCCGCCGGGGGAGGCCTTCACGGGAACGACATTGTTCCCGACACGGACACCCTTTCCGACGCGGGCGTCATTCCCGCGGAAGCCTTTAGCCCCCGCGAAAGCGGGGGGAGAATCCACCGGCCGGTCTCCAGGCCCCTTGAACGGCGAAACTCGAGTCCAGGGCCGAGCCAAGGTGTGCACCAAGGCGATCCAAATGGGAGCGCACGTGCCACCGGGAGCACGACGACCCTCCCCGAGCTGATCCGGCTCGACGGCCTCGAGGTGCACTTCCCCATCCGCAAGGGCCTGCTGAAGCGCACGGTCGGTCACGTCCGGGCGGTGGACGGGGTGAACTTGCGCATCCGCCAGGGCCAGATCCTCGCCCTGGTGGGGGAGTCCGGCTGCGGAAAGACGACGCTGGGGCGCGCGGCGCTCCGCCTCGTCGAGCCGACGGGGGGGCAGGTGCACTTCGACGGACGCGAGCTCACCGGGCTCGCCCGCCGCGAGATGCGGCCGATGCGCCGCCGCCTGCAGATCGTGTTCCAGGACCCCGCCTCCTCGCTGAATCCGCGCCTCACGGTGGCGAGCGCCCTCACCGAGCCGATGGCGGTGCACGGGCTCGGCGAGAGCTTCGAGGAGCGCCTGGAAATGGCGGCGCAGACTCTCATCGAGGTGCAGCTCACCCGCGACCACCTGTGGCGCTATCCGCATGAGCTCTCCGGCGGCCAGCGCCAGCGCATCGGCATCGCCCGCGCGCTCTGCCTTCACCCCGACTTCGTGGTGTGCGACGAGATCACCAGCGCGCTCGACGTCTCGGTGCAGGCCGAGGTGCTGCAACTGCTGCTGCACCTGCGGCGGGAGCATGCCCTCACCCTGCTCTTCATTACCCACGACATCGGAGTGGTGGAGTACCTGAGCGACACCACCGCGGTGATGTTCGAGGGGAAGATCGTCGAGCTAGGCCCCACCGAACACGTGTGCGGCGCGCCCGAGCACGCCTATACGCGCCGGCTCCTCGCCGCGGTGCCCCGCCTGCCGCGGTCGGCGGCCTGAGTCTCGGACTTCCGCCGCATCGGACGGGAACCGTCTTACGGCGCCCCGTCCGGCGGGAGCCGCCGTAGGACGGGCCGGGCGCTGCGAGAGAGGCCCCCGAAGCCTCCCTGGCAACACGCAACGATGCGCGCGATGATCAATCGGTGAGCGCACTGCTGCAGATCGAGGATCTCCAGGTCGAGGGTCGGCTTCCCGATCACACCTACGTGCCCATCGTCAGGCACGTGGGACTGGAGGTGAACCGGGGTGAGGTGGTTGCCCTGATCGGCGAGTCCGGCGCGGGCAAGTCGACGGTGGGCCTGGCTGCTCTGGGCTACGCGCGCCCGGGTTGCCACATCGTCGGGGGCCGGGTGATGTTCCGCGGCACCGACATCACGCAGCTCGACAACGAGGGTCGGAGACGGCTGCGCGGGCGGCACGTGGCCTACATCGCGCAGAGCGCCGCCGCGGCATTCAACGCGGCGCTCACGATCGGCTACCAGGTGACCGAATCGCCGCTGGTGCACGGGGTGATGAGCGAGGCCGAGGCGAGCGAGCGGGCGGAGGGTTTCTTCCGCCAGTTACTCCTGCCCGAACCGGACCGCATCGCGCGGAAGTACCCCCACCAGGTGAGCGGCGGCCAGCTCCAGCGCCTGATGGCGGCGATGGCGATGGCCTGCGGGCCGGAGCTGCTGGTGCTGGACGAGCCGACCACCGCAATCGACGTGACCACCCAGGTCGAGGTGCTCACCGCGTTCAAGGACCTCATCAGGCACAACCGGATGGCGGCCATCTACGTCACCCACGACCTCTCCGTGGTGGTCCAGATCGCCGACCGCATCATCGTCCTCTACGGCGGGGAGTTGATCGAGGAGGGTTCCACCGAGCAGATCCTCCATCACCCGCGCGAGGCCTACACCCGGGAGTTGATGGCCGCGGTCCGGCCGCCTCCCAAGGTAACGGTCGCCAACCGGGCGCAGGAGGGTCCCGAGGCGGACAATCCGATAGCGGTCGAAACGAAGTCGCTCCGCGCCGGCTACGGCGGGCCGCGCGACGGCAGCGCACCGAAGTCGATGGTGCTCTTCGATGTGGAGGTCGCCGTGCCGCGGGGCGAGGTGGTCGGCGTCATCGGCGAATCGGGCTGCGGCAAGAGCACGCTCGCCCGCGTCATCTCGGGACTGCTCCCAGCAGCATCGGGCGAGCTGCGCTTCAACGGCGCCTCCCTCGGCCCCAACCTTCGCCATCGCACCCGGGAAGAGTTGCGACGGATCCAGATCGTGTTCCAGATGCCGGACGTCTCCTTCAACCCGAAGAAGCGGGTCGAGCAGGCGCTCGGGCGGCCGCTCGAGCTCTACTTCGGCATGGATGGCCAGCGCCGTTCGGAGCGGGTGCGCGAGCTGCTCGAGATGGTCGAGCTGCCCGGAAGCTACGCCGGGCGCTACCCGACCGAGCTCTCCGGCGGGGAGAAGCAGCGGGTGAACCTGGCGCGAGCCCTGGCGGCCGAGCCCGATGTCATCCTCTGCGACGAAGTGACGTCGGCGCTGGACACCGTGGTCGGCGCGGCGGTGATCGAGCTGCTCAGGCACCTGCAGAACTCGCTGGGCAATGCGTACGTGTTCATCAGCCACGACCTCTCGACCGTCGCGTCCTTCGCCGATCGCATCGTGGTGCTGTACGCGGGACGGGTGGTCGAGCAGGGCACGACGCGGGAGGTGCTTCGCCCTCCCTACCACCCCTACACGAGGCTGCTCCTCGCTTCGGTGCCCGAGCTCCGTCAGGGCTGGCTCGAAGACGTCCGCAACACCCGGGAGGCGATCAGCGGCATCGCCCGGGCCGTCAGGATCACCCTCACGGGATGCCCCTTCTTCGAGCGCTGTCCCGTCGCCATCGACGGGGTCTGCGATCGCGTCGCTCCGCCCCGCCGCACGCTGAGCGCCGACCACGTCCTCGACTGCCACCGCGAGGTCGCCGAGCTGGAAGCAATGACATAGGCGTACTGTCTCACCGGCTTCCGGCTGCGGACCTCAGTCCCACGAGAGCGCGCTCGTGGTTGGCCGAACAGATGGATTCCCGCTCCCCGCCTCATCCGAACTCCGATGCGCGGGAGCGGGGATTAGCGGCGCACCGCGAGCTGCCGTTCTGCGGAACGGGATCAAGTGCCCCCGCTCCGGTCGAAATCAGGGGGAGGCCGTCCGGAAAGAAGCGGCGATCTACTGCGCAGCTTCAGCCCGCTTCCCGCATTGGCTCCTCGACCACCTCGTCCGGCGGCGTGCCGGCATGGCGTGCACTCTCATCGAGCTCGTAGGCGCTGATCTCGGGCTCCGGGGTCTTGACCGAGAAGATGCGGAAGTCGCCCTCCAGGCTCTGCTGGAGACCGGGACCCCAGTAGAAGAGGTCCCCCTTGGCCGCCCGGAAAGTCTCGCCGGTAGCCAGGTTCTCGGTGGTCAGACTGCCATCGAGAACCAGCGCGACTTCATGCCACCGGTGATCGCGCCGGGTGGCTTCGGCACCGCTTCGCGCCTCGATGCAGGCGCTGCCCACGAGGTTGGTGTCGATGGGATCGACCAGCGCGACTCGTTGCCACTGGCCGCCCTGGTTGACATGCGAGTCGACGGTGACCGGTTCGGCGCTCAACGCGCCTCTCACGAACTTCATGCGTCGCTGCGGCGGCAGGGGAGAGTTCTTCCGAACTTCCCTCTGCTCGTCGGGCGCTGCGCCTTCCAGCAGGATCTCGTCCGGCAGGGTGTGCATGAGGCGCTCCTCCTTGCCCCGCGCCGTCTTCACCCAGCGCATCGGAATCGGGGTCTTGGTGCCCAGCGCGCGGAATCTCCCGCCGAAGTACAAGTGCAGCCCCGGCGCCCAGTGGAAGAGATCTCCCTCGTGACCGCGATAGACCTCGCCGGTGGCCGCATCCTGGCACACCATCTCCCCGTCGAGCACGATGGCGAACTGGTGATACCAGAAGCTTATCTCGAACATCCGCATGGAGTGGTGATCCGCGGTGGCCGAGTCCATCACGTCCGCGCTGTCGGGCGGGTTGATGAGCTGGAGCTGGTACCACTCGTCATCGACGCCACCGCCCCCGCCCTGGGGGACCGCGACCTTGGTCCGGGGCAGCTCGAGCGCCCTGCGCACGAGCTTTATCGGCGTCGGAGCCATCGACTTGATACTCGCCTTCACCGTGAAGCACCTCCGGAGCGCATCGACCCCAATTCGCTCGAAGCAGGCATGTTCCGCCGACCGAATATAGCAAAACACCGGCACTGCTCCGGCCCATGGCAACAGTTTCCGGAGCCCTGATAACCGGACACCGATGCCGCGTCGCCCGCGCTGCTGTCGAATCCGCAGCGCGCAGACTGGCTGAAGCTCAAGTCTCGCCGCGAGCGGCGGCGCTCACCTGATCAGCTCGTCGGGGATATCGCTGT
Source organism: uncultured Ectothiorhodospiraceae bacterium (assembly GCA_964420925.1). GTDB lineage: Bacteria > Pseudomonadota > Gammaproteobacteria > HK1 > HK1 > JAJEAD01. The sequence continues at coordinate 25,551 of CAYQVB010000041.1, forward strand.
CCGACCGCGAGAGGTTCCAGTCCACCAGGAAGTTGATCGAGAGGGTCACCGAGAATATCGCGAGCGCGGGAATCAGGGCGGCGGTGGCGCCGAAATGCACCCCGCCGAGGTTCTCGCGCACCATCATCCCCCAGTCGGCGTGCGGCGGCTGCACCCCCAGGCCGAGGAAGCTGATCGAGCTCACCAGCAGGATGGAGTAGGTGAAGCGCAGCCCGAAATCGGTCGACAACGCGATGAGCGCGTTCGGCAGGATGTCGTTGCCCATGATCCACCAGACGCTCTCCCCGCGCGCCCGGGAGACCTCGACGAAGTCCTGGACGAAGACGTTCATGCACAGGGCGCGAGCGATGCGAAACACCCTGGTCGCCTCGATGAAGCTCACCGTCAGCACCAGGATCGTCAACGAGGTGCCGAGCGCCGAGATGCAGATGAGCGCGAGCATGATGGAGGGGAAGGCGAGAAACGCGTCGTTTGTCCGACTCAGGGCCTCGTCGACCCGCCCGCCCAGGGCCGCGGCGACGAAGCCGAGCGTCACCCCGCACGCGAATGCCACCACGCACGCCGTCAGGGCGAGACCCAGCGTCATGCGGGCACCGTAGACGACCCGGGACGCCACATCGCGGCCGAGGTAGTCACTGCCGAGCAGCCCCTCCTCGCCGGGGCTGCCGAAGCTGGTCTGGGTGACGATGTCGCTCTCCTTGTACGGCGCCACCGCCGGTCCGAACAGGGCCACGACGAACCAGAACACCAGGACGCCGACCGCCAGCCAGCCGATTGCCCCCAGGCGGGGCGGGCGGCGGCGGGTCGGATCCGTGGCCCCACCCTCCGGCGTGGCCCGCTCCTCGGGCATCGACGTTTGCTCGTCGCTCACTTCGGATGCCTGAGCCGGGGATTGCTGACGATGGAGGAGAGGTCCGCGAGCAGGTTCAGCCCGACGTACGCCGCGCAGAAGATCATCGCGCAGGTCTGCACGGTCGGAATGTCGCGTACCGCCACGCCGTCCACCATCAGCTTGGCCATGCCGGGATAGGAGAACAGCACCTCCACCACCACCACGCCGCTGACCAGGTAGGCCAGGTTGATGGCGATCACGTTGGCGATGGGCGCGATCGCGTTCGGAAACGCATGAACCACGATGATGCGCCAGCGCGGAACCCCCTTGAGCAGCGCCATCTCGACCGCGGGCGAGCTCAGCACGCTCAGCACCGCGGCCCGGGTCATCCGCGTCATCGGCGCGAGCACCGCGAAGGTGAGAGTCATGACCGGCAAGGCGAGCGCTCGGGCGGCCTGGGACAGGGTGGCGTCGTCCGAGAGGTAGGCGACGGCGGGCAGCCAGCGCAGCTCCACCGCGAAGAGCATGACCAGCAGGGTGGCGATGAGGAACTCGGGACCCGAGATCAGCCACAGGGTGCCGATGGTGATGCCCCGGTCGTAGAGGGTGCTGGGGTGCATCGCCGCGAAGAGCCCGAGCACCAGAGCGAGCGGAACCGCGATCGCCGCGGTCGCGCCGCCGAGCAGCAGCGTGCTGGGCAAGCGGATCCCGATGATGTTCGAGATCTCGCGGCCGGTGGCGAGCGATTCGCCGAGATTGCCCGTGAAGAGACCCGCCAGCCACTCGATGTAGCGCACCGGCGCGGGCCGGTCGAGGCCGAGATCGCGGCGGATCGCGGCCACCGTCTCTTCGGTAGCGCCCTGGCCGAGCACCGCCTCGGCGACGTCGCCGGGCAGGATCTCGGTGCCCGCGAACACCAGAATCGAGACCACGAACAGGGTCAGGACTCCGAGGACGAGCCGGCGCACGATGAGCTCGAACATCCTCCTATCCTACGCGTGCCCTGCGTTGGCGCCTTCGACCACGGGTGCGCTCGAGTCGCTTCCTCCGTGTGCTGGCGGCCACGGGCATCCGTGACCGGTCAAGCGAGTGGTTCCCGCTTTGGCGGGGACCCACTCGTTGAAACCGGGACAGTGAGGGACGATCGCGAGACGCTACGCCTCCAGCCAGACCTCCTCGGACATCCGGCCGCCCGCGCCTTCGGTGAGGGGGTGAGGGACGTAGCCCTGCACCTCGTCCGACTTGGCGTCCAGCCAGTCGGTGAACAACGGGATGATCGAGCCGCCGTCCTCGTACAGGATGCGCTGCACTTCACAGTAGAGCTCGTAGCGCTTCTTCGGGTCCAGCGTTCCGCGCGCCTCGACGATGAGAGAGTCCATGCGCTCGTCGAAGTACCGGCTCTCGTTCCACTTGGCCTCCGACATGTAGGCGATGCTCAGCATCAGGTCGGCGGTCGGCCGCGGCTGCCAGTTCGACATGTGGAAGGGCTGCTTCATCCAGACCGCGCTCCAGTACCCGTCGGAGGGGTTGCGGACCACGTTGATGTTCAGCCCCACCTTCCTTGCCGATTCACTCAGATGCAGCGCGAGGTCCGGCCCGACGACACCCCCCACTGCCTCGGAAGTGTGCAGATCGAGCGTCGCGCCCTCCATGCCGGCCTTCTTCAGGTGGAACTTCGCCTTGTCGAGATCGACGGTCCGCTGCGGGAGCTCCTTGCACACGTAGGGGTCGGTGTTCGCGACGGGGTGGTCGTTGGCGAGCGAGCCGAAGCCCTTCGCCACGTCCCGGAGCATCGCTTCGCGATCCGCCATCAAGCGCAGCGCCTTGCGCAGGTCGCCGTTGTTCATCGGAGGCCGGTCCGACTGCATGGGGAAAGTGATGTGGCGTCCGCTCCGGGCGGGGACCATCGACAGGCCCGGCGCGCCGTCGATGAGGCTCACCTGCTTCGGATCCACGCGGCACACGAAGTGCACGTCCCCGGACAGCAGCGCGTTGGTGCGTGCCGACGATTCGCCGATGCCGAAGCTCTCGACCTCGTCGACGTAGGGGCGGCCTTCGATGAAGTAGTTCTCGTTGCGCTCCGCCAGCATGCCCACACCGGGTCTGAAGCTCTTCAGCTTGAAGGGGCCGGTCCCGATGGCGTTATCGAAGTCCCGGAAATCCTTGGGAAAGATGGCCGCATGCATGTCGCCCAGGTAGAGCGGGAGATCCGCGTTCGGCGCGTCGAGCTCGATGCGCACCACGTCGGGGCCATCCGCGTTCATGCCGGTGATGCCGGCGAGCCACGGCTTGATGACCGACTTCGAGTCCGGGCCGATGTGCAGGGACAGCGACGAGATCACGTCCTCGGCATCGAGGGTCTTGCCGTTGTGGAACTCCACCCCGTTGCGCAGCTTGAAGTGCCAGACCTTCGCGTCCGGCGAGGCCTCCCACGATTCCGCCAGCTCGGGCTGCGCCTCGAACTTGCGGGAGTATCGCACCAGGGTGCTGTTGGTCATCCAGATGCGGTGGTAGTCGAGAGTGGTGGTGGCTCTCGCCGGATTGAGGGTGTCGTTCGCACTGTGGGTGTACCAGCCGAGCCGAAGGCGGCCTCCGCGCTTGGGCGTGGCCGCCACGGCGCCTCCGGCGGAACCGAGCATCGTCGCCAGGGTGCCCGAGGCCACGCCGAGCGCCGCCATGCGACGCATGAACTCACGGCGCCCGAGCCTGCCGCAGGCGTACAGCTTCTCGTAGTGATTCACCTTCTCGTTCATGGGTTCTCCTCCTCCTGATACGGGCGGAATCCGGCGCGCAGGCCGGGATCACTGGCGGTCGCTGCCATTCGGGCAAGCGTGCATCGGTCTCGCCGGGAGCAGAGCCGTAACCGAGTGCCCCGGCTGCACCGAAGATCCTTTTCATCTCCTGCATCCCACCCCCGGCTTCCGGGAAACCCGGCGGCGCGCGCAAGGCCAACGTACCGCCTCGATGGGGAATGTCAAACGCGGGTCGAGAGAAGCTCTCGCGCGGGCCCCTCGGGACGGGTCCGCGGCTCGGCGCCGCGCCCGCGCATCGCGACCTCGGAGACCTTTCGCGGCAGCACCTCCACCCCCAGAATGCCCGTGCTGCGGACGGAAGCCGCGCACCGGGGAGCACTCGACATGAACTTCAGCATCGGCATGGGGAGCACGCTCGCCATCGGGGAAGTCGGGGCCCATGCGCGCGCGGCCGAAGACGCGGGCTTCACTCACCTGACTCTGGTGGATACGCCGACCATGGCGCGCGACGTGCACGTGATGATGATGGCGGCCGCCGAGGCGACGGATCGCATTCGAATCGGCCAGGGGGTGGTCGATCCCCTGTCTATTCATCCCACGGTGATTGCGAACCTGTCGGCGAGCATCAACGAGGTTGCCCCGGGCCGGATCTTCGTCGGGCTCGGAACCGGAAACGTGGTCGCCAAGGGCCGCAAGCCCGCCACCCTGCGCGAGCTCCGCGAGGCGGTGGACTTCATCCGGCGCTTCACCGCGGGCGAGGAAGCCTCATACCAGGGCGTTTCCTATCGGTCGCGATGGAGCAGGACGCAACTGCCGGTCTACGTCTCCGCGCACGGACCGCGCAGCCTGCAGGCGGCGGGCGAGATTGCCGACGGCGTGATCTTCATCGCCACCCACCCGGTCTACGTCGGATGGCAGCTCGCCATGATCGAGCGGGGCGCACGACGCGCAGGTCGCGACATGGCGGCCATCGACACCTGGGCACGCACCATGATCTACGTAACGAAGGACCGGGAGGCCGCCAAGCGCGAGGTGTCCTCCTACCCCACGAGCTACAAGGACCTCCACCTCCTGCTCTCGCGCGAGGACCCCGACGTGGACCTGCTGCGCGACGCGCTCGAGAACGATGAACCGGGCTCGGTGCAGGCGTTGATCACCGACTCGAGGCGCTATGCGGAAGCCTTCGACCCGCGCTACGCCGAAATGCTGGGCGCCCCGCACGCAGCGGCGGTGAGCTGGCGGCTCATCGACTTCTGGCACCTGTGCGGGAGCGCGGAGCGGATCCGCGATCGGGTGGAGGAGCTCTGCGCCATCGGGGTGAAGACGGTATCCACGACCACCTATACGCTCGCCGACGGGCTCGCCATGATCCGACGCGTCGGCGAGGAGGTCATCGCGCACTGCTCGGACTGAATCCGCAACATGGAATCCGGACTTCGTCGCGGCGCCGCACTCGCCTGAATCGGGACGTGAGCAGTGCCTGTGAATCAGGCGCTGCGAGAGAGCATTTGCACGCCCGGTCGCGCCGGATGCGTCGGAATTCAGGCGCCGGCAGCGAGCGCGCGGATGCGCTCCTCGAGCCGCGGCGGCGTGCGAAAGACGTAGGTCTTCTCGCCGACTCGGCGCCGGTCGAGTAAGCCCAGCTCCGCCAGCCTGAAAAGATCCGCCCGAGATGTCGCATAGGCGACGTCATGGCTCGTCATGTGGGAGCGAATCGTGTACTCGGCGTCGTGATGCCGGATGGCGTGGGCGAGGAGCGCAAGCTGACGGTGATTGAGATCGCTCGAGCGCCGGAGCATCCGCTCGACCTCCCGGGTCTGCTCGATCTTCTTCTGAATGTAGGACTCGACATCCGAGAGCGAGCGCAGCATCACGTCGATCTGGTGCAGGATGAAGTAGGTGAGATCGTTCTCGTCGCTCTCGGTGTGGAGGAAGGCACGGCCGTACTGCACGGGAGCCCGGACGAGCAGACGGCTGATGGACGTGAACTCGAACATCCAGTAGCCGTGGTGGAGCATCGACCAGTAGAAAAGCGCCCGCGCGGTGCGCCCGTTGCCGTCCTGGAAGGGATGGTCGTAAGCGAGCCAGAAGTGGAGCGCGATGGCACGGATGACGGGATGCAGAAAGGAGCCGTCGTCTGCGCCACGGTTGGCGAAGCGGAACATCGCATCCATGCGCTCCGGCAACTCGTCGGCCGGAGGCGGCGTATGGAGGACGCGCCCGTCGACGTTGTCCCAAACCTGCACCCGCTCTTCACCGGGTCCCTGAATGCGGCCTTCAGCGTCCGGATTGTCCAGGGTGTCGGCAGTGAGCATGGCGTGCAGTCGCAACAGGGAATCCAGGCCCAGCGGCTCGTCCTTCATTCGGCGGATGGCGGCCATCGCGTGATAGTTGTTGAGAATCATGCGCTCGCTCTGATCCCGGGGGTTCCGCCTCGAGCGAATCATGTCGGCGGCAACGACCCGGCTGGTGGACGCGCCTTCGAGCTGGCTCGAAGTAATTGCTTCCTCGATGAGCGAGCTGACGATGAAGCGGTCGCGGGTGCTCGGATTCGTCACGTGTTCGGGGGCGCCGATCCAGCCTCTCGCCTGACTGTCTATCCGGTGCAAAGCCTCCTGCACGGGGTCGGGAAGCATGTAGGCGAATGGCCGGCCACGGGTATCCCGCAGAGGGACGGTGCGATACTGAGTGCGGCGGGCGACCTTGATTCCCAGCCACCACTCCTCGTGGCTCAGCCCCTCGGGAGTCGCGAGATGACGCAGCCGATCCCAATGCACGTAGCGGCCCTTTACAGTGGGACGGTGATGTTGTCGGAGGATGTCGGAGAGCCTTCCGCCATGCTCGACGAGCAGATCACTGAACGATCCGGGAGCGAGTGGCTGCTTCATGGCTCAGGGTACCGAGACGGGTGATTTATCAATTTTGGAATCTTTGATGATTATGCCACGAGATTCATCAAGATTCATCAACTTCAGGAGATCTGATAAATCTTGATAGGAGTTTATCGGTAATCATCAAATCTCTCCGAATTGATGAATCCAGGGAGATTCTCTGTCTGCCGGCCACATTGGCGCCGAATCTGCATTCCGAACGATGGCATCGGGCAGATTGCATCCCGGGCGGTGGCATCGGCAGCGCACTGATCTCGAACGCATCGAAGCGGTGAAGGCCGCACGGCCAGAGGCGGTTCGTGCAGCCCTGCACTGAGGGCAGGTGTACAAGGCAGTAGCGAAGCAGAGAATCGTCGAACTCTCCGACCAGTTCGCCCGACTCGCCCAAATCCGGCGCCCGGGAGCCATCGGCCCTCGGGCAGGGGATGGAGTGAAGTTCCTATAATCCGCTCTCGTTCCGGCCCGCCACCCCACCATGGAGGACCCCGCCATGGCCGCATCCGACTACCCGACCTGGGAAGAGTTCACCACCACCAGCTTCGCGGCCCGGCACGAGTGGCCCCTGCTCGCGCCGGAAACACCTTCCTTCATGTCGCGCGACATCGCGAGAGAGCCCAAGGACCTCGAAGGGGCCGACGTGGTGATCATCGGGGCCCCCTACGTCGCCGCGTCCGGCGGCTACTACGCGGGGGTGCCGATGGAGGACTGGATCGCAGCGCCGAAGCGGGTGCGCCAGCAGTCCGCGCGCTACCCCTCGGGCTACATCCAGGACTTCGACCTCGACGTCTTCGAGCACCTGCGGATGGTGGACTACGGCGACGCCGACATCCCCGAATCGGTGATGCACGACCAGACGGCGGAGAACGTGCTCGCCGCCCAGGCCGCGGTGGAGGACAAGGTCAACGATGCGCTCCGCGCCGGGGCGGTGCCGGTGGTGATCGGGCAGAACAGTCCCTGCGGGAGCTTCGCGATCGCCAAGCCCTGCGCAGAGCACGTCGACGGCCCGGTCGGCTGCGTGAGCCTCGACACCCACTGGGACGCGAGCAAGCTCGACTACCTCACCGGCGACCCGCGCATCGCCGGCTCCTCCTCGTGGAAGCACAAGATGTACGAGTTCCTCGACAACATGCACCCGCGGCACCTCGTCGAGATCGGCGAGCGCGGCATGCTCGAGGACAAGGACATCGTGCGCCGCTACCTGCGCGAGGGCGCGCGCTTCATCAGCGCCTGGGAGCTGCGCACGAGCCTCGGCATCGAAGGCCTGGTGGGCGAGCTCGACCGCGCGTGGGACGGCACCAAGGGGGTCTACGTCCACTTCGACATGGACTGCATCGGCGGCTCCGGCCCCGCCCCCGGCGACATCCTCGGCGAGCTCGCCGAGCCGATGGGCATGACCGACTACGAGACCATCCGCATCGCCCACGAGATAGGCCGGCGCGGCCTGACCGGCATGAGCTTCATCTGCATACCGCCCGGCTCCGCCGTCATCTACCGGGTGATCGTCTACATCGTCATGTATCTCGCCGCCGGCCTCGCGCTGCGCAAGCTGGGGCGGGGCGCCTGAGCGCGGCGCCTACAGGAGCGGCATCAGCTCCGCCGCCATGCGGCGCATCATTTCGGTGTCGTCCTGGATCGAGAAGAGCACGGAGGAAATGCCGCGCACCCCGAGCGGCCGGAGTGCGTCGCACTGCTCGGCCACCTCTTCGGCGGAGCCGGAGGCGAGGAAGAAGTCGATGACCCGCTGGGTGGTGAACTCGGTCTGCGGCCCGCCGATCCGTTCCGTCCAGTAGGGGTCCCAGTTGTCGTAAATCTGCCGGAACTCGTCGAGGAGGCCGGGATGGGCGCGGTCGAGGCGGGCTCTCAGGTCCGCGACCTCCGGGTTGTTCTGCTTCAGGATCTGGTAGAGCTCCCAGGTCGCGGTGGCCGCGTAGGGGGCCATCTCGCGCCGGACCGCGGCCTTCGAGTCGGCGAGATAGCACTGGGTGCGGACCCACACCTCCACCTCCGACGGGTCCCTTCCTGCCGCCTCGGCGCCGCGCGCGATCTGGTCCATGCGCCACTGCTGGAGCACCGGGTCCATTCCGATGCTGAACACGGCGTGGCCAAGCTCGCCCGCGATCCGGCAGGTCCTCGGACCCGCCACCGCCACCCACATCGGCACCGGCCGGCCGACGTAGCGGGAGCGGCGAATCCACTCGCTGTGCCAGGAGTTGCCCTGCCACTCGCCCTCCCCGCCCGCGGAGTACTCGTTGATGAAGCGGATCGCCTCGCGCAGCTCGCGCATCCGCACCCCCCGGGTGAGGTACTGCCCGTAGGGTCCTCCCGCCCCGATCCCGACGAAGGCGCGATCGCCGGAGAGCTCCCGCAGCGAAGCCACCGCGTTCGCGATGGCGCCCGGATGGTAGGTCGCGGGGTTGGTCACGCCGTGTCCGACCTGGATGCGCGAAGTCGCCGCCGCAGCCAGCGTCATCATGACGTGCACCTCCTGGGAGAGGGTGCCCATGTCGATCATGGTGACGTGGTGGTAGCCGAGCTCCTCCGCGAGCTGCGCGTAGCGCGCGACGCTGTGGACATCCTGGTCCTGACCCAGGCCGAGGCCGAATGCGAGACTCATGCCATCTCCTTCATCTCAGTGCGCCGGCAGCAGTCGGACCGGATCCGCCCACGTCGTCCAAGCTCCGGCCACCAAGCCGACCACATGTGCTGAAACACACTTCCGGCCACACGGAACTTCCCATTGCCGCCTGCGTTTCGTGCGTTCCCGCTAAACGAGGGCATGAAACGGCGTTCTGCGCGGACCCAACCGTTCCTGCGGAAACGGAAATCGAAGTGCCGACTTCCGCAAGTCTCAAGCGCGCGATATCCCGACCGCGGCGTGGCATGAAACGATCCCGAGCCACGAGACAGCGCCACTCCCGGAGTACTTGCGAGTCTCGAGGGGAAAGGAGCGGCCGAGGCGCCTGGCGGCGCGTCACGCCGCCACCTTCGAGCGCTCCGCGAAGGCCGGCATCACCTCGGCCACGAAGAGCTCGAACGAGCGCCGCTGCTGCGGGATCGGCAGACCGTAGCTCCCCATGTAGCAGAAGGCGTCGACGCCAAGCGCCTCGTAGCGTCTGAGCTTCTCGATCACCTCGTCCGGAGTGCCGAGGATCAGGTTCTCCTTGAGCGCCGCGGGCTCGTAGGCGGCCTGGTTGGTGAGCAGGGCGGGGTCCGGCTCTTCGGGGAAGCCGCTCCGGACCGGGGCGAGATTGCGGAACAGGTTCTCGAACTGCCGCCCCTGGCGCACGATCGCCTCGACGAAGACGTCGAGCTCTTCCGGTCTTTCGTAGATGCCGGTGTGGCGCATGGTCATGAAGCGGGGGCGCGGCACGTCCGGGTTCGCCGCGAGCGCCGCCTCGAACTGCGCCTTGTACTTCTCCACTTCGGAGAAGGGACGAGTGAGTCCCCAGGACATGATGTGGCAGCCTTCCTTGAGCGCGGCGTTGTAGGTGCCGGGGTCGCGGGCCGCCACCCAGAAGGGCGGGTGCGGCTTCTGCACCGGCTTGGGGCAGGAGGTGGCGTCGGGGAACTGCCAGTACTTGCCCTCGTGCGCGACGTCGCCCTGCCAGAGCTTCTTCAGCAGGGGGATCATCTCCAGCATCATCGGCACGCCGAGATTCTGGTCCATGCCTCCGGCGAGGCGATCGAACTCGCGCTGGTAGGCGCCGCGGCCGATGCCGAACTCGAGCCGTCCGCCCGATATGAGATCGAGGAGCGCCGCCTCTCCCGCGAGCTTGATGGGGTGCCAGTAGGGCGCCACCACCACCGCGGTGCCGAGGCGGATGCGCCGGGTGCGCGCGGCGAAATGGGCGAGAAGCTGGAAGGGGCCGGGCGCGATCGTCATCTCGAGGGCGTGGTGCTCCGCCGCCCACACGATCTCGAAGCCGGCCCGGTCGGCGAGCTCCACCATCGCCGTGGTGTGCTCCAGCACCTCCACCATGTCGGTGTCCGGGCTCAAGCGCTCCATGTTGATGACGAGATGGAATTGCATGGAAGGGAAGCTCCTTGCCCGAATTCTCGTCCCCACTCCGCTCCGGCGCCGGAGGGCATGCCGAGGAGGACGGAAGTACGGCATTGAAAGGCGCGAGGCCGGCATTCTATCTTCGGCCGCCGGAACCATGCCAACGCCGACATGCATCGAAACGGACTGAGGGCGCTGCTCGCGGCGTACCGGGCGCGCTGGTCGCAGGAGGCGGACACCGTCTTGCGCTTCGACGCCTTCGTGGACCGGCATCCGGACTGCTTCGAACGCACCTGCCGGCCGGGACACATCACCGGCTCCGCGTGGCTGGTGGACGCCGCGGGCGAGCGGGTGCTGCTCACCCACCACCGCAAGCTCGGGCGCTGGCTGCAGCTCGGCGGGCACAGCGACGGCGACCCCGACCCCCTCGCGGTCGCGCTGCGCGAGGTGCGCGAGGAGTCGGGACTCGCGGTGCGGGCGCTCGACGATGCGATCTTCGACCTCGACATGCACCGCATCCCGGCCCGTGGCGACGAGCCCGCGCACCTGCACTACGACGTGCGCTTTCTCGTCGTGGCCGAGGGCGAGCGCTTCCGGAAGAACGACGAGTCCCACGCCCTCGCATGGGTGCCCGTCGGCGCGGTCCACTCGCTCACCGGGGAGGAGTCGGTGCTTCGCATGGCGCGGAAGTGGGAGGTTTGGCGCGGTGCTATATTCCGCCGCCCATGAACGCCCCGGACGCCAGCCTGCACTTCTCGGCAAGCTTCGTAGCGAGGGCGCCGAGGCGCCGCAGTGAGCGGGCGCACGGACTGAGAGACACTGAAGGCATAGTAGAAACTATGTCGAAGTGGCTCGAGGGAGTACGCCCGCTCACTGCGAGTGGATCGGCGTCCGCAGCAGGAGCTTGCTGAGAAATGCAGGCCAATAGCGACCGTCCTTTTCGCTTCTTCGACAACCGCGAGAAGTACCTGCTCTTCGTCACCACCTGCGGGGAGAAGTGGGCGATCGGCGAGCGGGTGGGGGACGAGCTGCACCATCTCCGGCCGACCCCGCCGGCACTGCGGGTTTTCGACGCGGGCACCGGGGACGGCACGGTCATGGCGAGCGTGCTGCGGCGCCTGCACGGCGCATTCCCCACCGTACCCTTCGTGGTCACCGGCAAGGAGATAAGCCTCGAGGACGTGCGCCTGACGCTCGAGAAGCTTCCCGACCGTTTCTCCGAGCACCCGCAGACGGTGGTCCTGCTCACCAATCTCAACTATCGCGAGGCGCCGGACCTGCTGCCCGGAGACCCGCAGGCCCGCAGCCGGCTGAACTGGAACGAGGTGGCGCTCGAGGGGCACTGCGCGCACGAGTTCGACCGGCAGCTCAACGCGCTGCGCCCGCGCCTGGCCGAGTGGTGGAAGGTCGAGACCAGTTCGCGCACCGGCAATCCCGTGTACGTGGCGCCCTCGGTGCTCGTGCTCTATCGCGCCGATCACCGCTTCTCGCTGGACAACGTCATTCCGCGCCGCGAGGAGAAAGCCCCCGCTTATGACCTCGTGATCGCGGCGCAACCCTACCGGGCGCGCCATCCCACGAGCTTCAAGGTGCGCTACGTGCTGGCGCCGCTCGCCCGCGCGCTCGCGCCGGGGGGGCGCATGATCGCCATCCAGTCCACCGGCCAGGACCCCGGCATGGAGATCATCCGCAAGGTGTGGCCGGGAGAGGAGCCCTTCCGGACCCCCGGGCCGATGCTGGCCGAGGCCCTGCACCGGCACCTGGAAGGCGAGCTGCCGGATCGGACCTACGAGAGCACAATCGAATCGAGCGCACTGTTCCGCTACCGCCTGCACGTGATGCCGAACGAGGTGGAAGAGCACATCGGCACCTCCACCCTGCTTGCGGCGTGGAATGCCGCGGTCTACGTCGCCCAGATCGACGATGCCCGCGTCACCGAGGCGATGTCGAGCGGCGAATACCTGCATGCCACCGGGGAGGTCCTCGCCCGCCACGGCGGGCTGTGGTTCACCGACGAATCCTTCGTGATGACGCGGCGCGCCTGATCACGGCGCGCGCCGCCGGCGCAGCTCCGCCATCCCCGAGTCGAGGCCCGCGATGGTGAGCGGGAACATCCGGGCGCCCATCATCTCACGGGTCATCTGGATGGACTGGGTGAAGGGCCAGTACTGCTCCGGGATCGGGTTCAGCCAGATTGCGAAGGGCCAGGTCTCGAGCACGCGGCCCATCCACGCCGCGCCCGATTCCTCGTTCCAGTGTTCGACGCTGCCCCCGGCCATGGCGATCTCGTAGGGGCTCATGCTGGCGTCCCCTACGAAGATGACCTTGTGCTCGGCGCCGTACTTGTGGAGGAGATCCATGGTGGGGATGCGTTCGGTGTGGCGGCGCCGGTTGTCCTTCCACACCCCTTCGTAGATGAAGTTGTGGAAGTAGAAGTGCTCGAGGTGCCGGAACTCGCCGCGCGCGGCCGAGAAGAGCTCTTCGCACACCTTGACGTGGTCGTCCATCGAGCCGCCGACATCGAGGAAGAGCAGCACCTTCACCGCGTTGTGCCGCTCCGGGACCATGCGGATGTCGAGCAGGCCGGCGTTGCGCGCGGTCGAGCGCACCGTGCCGTCGAGGTCGAGCTCGCTCGCCGCACCCTCGCGCGCGAAGCGCCGGAGCTTGCGCAGCGCCACCTTCATGTTCCGGGTGCCGAGCTCCACTGTATCGTCGAAGTTGCGGAACTCGCGGCGGTCCCAGACCTTAACGGCGCGCCGGTGGCGCGAGCCGGGCTGCCCGATGCGCACGCCCTCCGGGTTGTAGCCGAAGGCGCCGAAGGGGGAACGGCCCGCGGTGCCGATCCACTTGTTGCCGCCCTGGTGGCGCTTCTCCTGCTCTTCGAGGCGTTTGCGGAGCTCTTCCATGAGCTTCTCGAAGCCGCCCATCGCCTCGATGCGGACCTTCTCCTCCTCGCTCAAGTGCAGCTCCGCCTGCCGCTCGAGCCACTCCTCGGGGATCTCCCCGTAGAGCCCCTCGAAACGCTCTTCCATCCCCTTGAAGTACACCCCGAAGCACTGGTCGAAGCGGTCGAAGTGCCGCTCGTCCTTCACCAGCGCGGCACGCGCGAGGGCGTAGAAGTCGTCCACCCCGAGCATCGCGACCCGGCGCTCGAGCGCCTTGAGCAGAGTGAGGAACTCGGTGATCGAAACCGGGATTTCGTAGCGGCGCAGCTTGAAGAAGAAATCAACGAGCATTGCGGCGGTGCAGGAAGGCGAGCCGCTCGAAGAGGTGCACGTCCTGCTCGTTCTTGAGCAGCGCGCCGTAGAGCGGCGGGATGGCCTGGCGCGCGTCCTGGTCGCGCAGCACCTCGGGCGGGATGTCCTCGGCGACGAGCAGCTTGATCCAGTCGAGGAGCTCCGAGGTCGAGGGCTTCTTCTTGAGCCCCGGCACCTCCCGCATCTCGAAGAAGGTCTCGAGCGACTCGCGCAGCAGGTCCTGCTTGAGGCCGGGGAAGTGCACCCCGACGATGCGGGTCATCGTCTCCCGGTCGGGGAAACGGATGTAGTGGAAGAAGCAGCGCCGGAGGAAGGCGTCGGGCAGCTCCTTCTCGTTGTTGCTGGTGATGAAGATGATGGGGCGGTGGCGCGCGACCACCGTCTCGCGGGTCTCGTAGACATAGAACTCCATGCGGTCGAGCTCGTGCAGGAGATCGTTCGGAAACTCGATGTCCGCCTTGTCGATCTCGTCGATGAGGAGGACCGGCCGGACCTCAGACGCGAAGGCTTCCCAGAGCTTGCCGCGCACGATGTAGTTGCGGATGTCGTGGACCCGGTCGTCCCCGAGCTGGGAGTCACGCAGGCGGGCGACCGCGTCGTACTCGTAGAGCCCCTGGCTCGCCTTGGTGATCGACTTGATGTGCCAGGGAATGAGCGGCGCCCCGATGGCGCGGGCGACCTCCTCGGCGAGCATCGTCTTGCCGGTGCCCGGCTCGCCCTTGACGAGGAGGGGACGCTCCAGCGTAATCGCCGCATTGACCGCGAGCATCAGGTCGCCGGTGGCGACGTAGGTGTCGGTCCCTTCGAATCGTGCTTCGGCCATGTGCGGGCGCTCTCCCTCGGCGGCGTCGGGGTGGTCGGCGGTTTGAGGCGGTTGCGGGTTGAGGCGGTTGCGGGTTGGGAGTGGTGGCGTGAGCGGTCCGGGCGGCTCTGGGCGGCTCGAGCGGCTCGAACGGCGGCACAGTGTAGACCATCGGGTGAGGGTGGCCCGGGGCAATTGCCGGACCGCTCGATCCGGCCAAAGTGCCCCAAACACGGAATTGCAGACACTCCTAGCCGCCGCGCAATCGGCGTTCCATCGAAAACGATCCCCTCGCCTACTCTCGCCGCGCTCGAAACCGACGGCCTCAGGCGCCCAAGGGCGATTGCGCGGCACGGCATCGCGGAGTCCACTACCGGCTCCGGCGAGGGAGTCGAGGACGGCGCGCACCGCGCCCCGGAGCGTCTCCCATTACCCCAACTGCGGCCAAGGGACTACACTGGGCAGAGCAACGCCATGAACGACCCCGCCACAAAACCCCGGCTCTCCCAGGAGTCCATCACGATGCTCTCGATGGGCGGCGCCCTGCTCGGTACGACGGTCGCGCTCGGCGCCCTGATCCTGAACACCACGGGGCGGATTGAACATCGCATCGAGCGCGTCGAAGACCGACTGCTCGCGGTCGAGAAGGAGACCGCCTCGTTGCGCGTCGAAGTCGAGCGGCTCGTGGAGCGAACGCGCGCGGTAGAAAAGGAAACCGCATCGCTTCGCATCGACGTCACCGAGCTGCACGCCGGCCTCGATCGCCGGAAATCCGCCGCAACGGGCACTGCCACCGAACCATCCGCCTCCACGAGCTGAGGTCGCGGCGGTCAGGGCTGGCCGACGCCAATCGGACTCCCGGCCAGTGGAGTGTAAATTCGCTTTTCGGTCCGGCTTGCTGGCGCATTCGGTTGCCCTTGATCCACGGCACCTACCGTGGTTGAAGTACCCGAGAACCCGGGCGCACCGGATTGAGGTCCGAGTACTGTGAGAAAGACGCTGCCGCGACAGGGTCGGGACTGGCCCACCCTGGAGAAGAAGCTCGCCGCCATGGGCGCGGACGACGCCCGATGGCGGGATCTGCGCACTGCGGTCTTCGTGTTCCACGCCGGGGACGACGTGCTCGAAGTGGCCAAATCCGCCTACGCGATGTACCAATCCGAGAACGGGCTCGGCGCGGGCAGCGCCTTCCCCAGCCTCGCCAGGATGGAGACCGACGTCGTCTCCATCGGCCTCGGCCTGCTGAACGCCCCGGACGGCGCCTGCGGAGATATGACTTCCGGCGGATCGGAAAGCATCTTCCTCGCCCTCAAGACCTGCCGCGACCAGGCCCGATCGAGCGGCACGGACACCCGGGGCATGCACGTACTGATGCCTCGCTCCGCCCACCCCGCCTTCGACAAGGCGGCGGCATATCTCGACCTCGAGATCCACCGCGTGCCGGTCGCGCCGGACTACCGGGCGGATGTCGCCGCCATGGCCGCGGCAACTTCGGAGCGCACCCTGATGATCGTCGGCTCCGCACCCTGCTTTCCCTACGGGGTAATCGACCCCATCGAAGAGCTGGGAGAGCTCGCCGTCGCGCGTGACATCTGGCTGCACGTCGATGCCTGCGTCGGCGGATACTTCATCCCCTTCGCGAGGATGAACGGAGTGTTCCTGCCGGACTTCGACTTCTCCGTAGCAGGCGTGCGCTCCATCTCCGCCGACCTCCACAAGTACGGCTATGCGGCGAAAGGCGCATCGACCTTGTTTCACCGCAGTGAGGAGCAACGAGGGTTCCAGGTCTTCTCCTGCGATACCTGGCCCGTCGGGACCATGACCACTCCGACGGCGGCCGGCACCCGTCCGGGAGGCGCCATCGCATCAGCGTGGGCGGTGCTGCATTACCTGGGGGAAGACGGATTCCGGGAAAAGGCGCGACAGGTCATCCGGACCCGAGAGCGGCTGGAGGCAGCGATCGACGGTATTTCCGAGCTCCGCGTCGTGGGCCGTCCTCAGCTCGGCCTAACCGCCTATACCTCGGACACCATCGACATCCATGCGATTGCCGACCGGCTCTCGGACCAGGGCTGGTTCCACCCCCGTCTCGACGACCCGCCCGCCATCCACCTCATGCTCTCACCCGAGCATCGCCAGGCGATTGACGAATACATTGCCGACCTAAGCGCCGCCGTCGCCTCGGCTAGAAACCAAAGCGCCAAACCCTTCACTTTTTCCGCACGCTACAACTGACCGGTCAGGCCATTCTCCGCTCCTGTCGACCCATTCTTCGAACCCCTCAATCTGGACAAGAATGCCCTTACCTTTCCCATCGCTCTCGACATCCATCCTCACCATTTCGGTCGCTTAGCATCGTCCCTTCCATCGTCGACACTTCCTCCGCTTGAGTCCCGTCTACCTCTCTCCTCTCCAGCGTCAGATCAATAGAGTATCTCCAACTCGCGCCAAGCAAGTCCCTCACACCAACATAGTAGCGTCCTGCCTCAACACAGCCCTCAAGTCTCGAGTCGAGACCCTGGCCCCCATCATCATCCTCTGATATGTACTCCAAATCGGATGCATACAACGCAACTGTCGGATCTCCATCGTAACTGACCACGGTTATCACATAGTCGGAGGCTCCCGTCACCACAAAGCTATACCAATCGAATCCCCCACTGCTCACCTTATAAGCGGGAGGAGCGCCCATTCTCAACTCCTCGACTTCCCCAGCGACCTCCGCAGCATCGAAAATCCCTCTGATTCGCGGGCTCCGAAACAAAGTCAACGACTCCCCGGACACCCCTGCCAAATCAATCTCAATCGGATCGTCCCTGAACTGCAGTGCGTTTACCGCTATTCCACTACCTATCAGGATCAGTACTGCCAGCCCACTTCTCGTCATCGGCTCGACAAGAAAACGCCTGTACTTGAAGTCCCGAAACGCCCGGTAGAGCTGCCCTACCCACACCACAGCAATCACACACAAAGCAAGATAGCAAACGTAGAGCATCGGTGTGTAGTCAATGGTTAGCCGAAGCAGATTAGGTATCCACTGCGCCAGCGTCGCAATGGAAATCGCCCATACGAAGGTAAGAAGCGCCACGTACCATGAGAATGCGAACCATCTGCCTGTTCGCGAAGACAGCGTCAGTTCTCGGTCGAGACCCCACGTCCAGGATAGCAGGGTCGTGAACGCTGCCCACAAGGCGACAATGATGATGACCAACATCTCCGGCGCACCAAATATGGGTTGCCGCGTAAAAAACTTTTCCTGAAGAAAAGCGGCGAAGACCACCAGAAGCACAATGAAACTCAACACCATCACGAAATCGAGCTGCAGAATCCTGGGTGTTCTCCCAAATGATGACCTCCACCAGTACGCGAACAACTTTGGCAGGTTACGTGCCTTTTCCGAAACGAGCTGCTCTCTGCCGTCGGACAACAGATCGAGGAGCATGACCTCCGTTTTTCGGGACAGCATCGACTCCGGGAAGTGAGCGGTCACAAAGGGATGATGCTCGAAGTACTTCGTTAAGTAGACTTCCAGGGGAAAGGAAGCCAGCAGTGGTTTTCCGCCGAAGTAATCACGAAGGTTTGTATCGTAGGTTCTTTTCAGAAAAGCGGAGGAGAATGAGTCGACGACCTTGTTGAAGACTAGGTGGACCTTCGAGATATCTGTGTTGAACTCGGAGAGACGGCGGAGAAAGTGAAGGGTGCCATACATCGTCACCCGGTCTGGCTCGGACACGAGCAGAACGCAGTCGGACACATGCGCGGCGGCAAAGGACAGTGGGTCAGGTCCTCCATGACAGTCTAGAATGATCGCCGAGCACTGCAATTTCTCACTGAGTTTTCGGATCCACCCACTCAACGCCTCGCTTAGATCCTCGACGGATGCATTGACCAGATTGGTGATGGTGCGCTCAGGAACATCGGGATAGTCCAGCGTGAAGAGCTTTGGACCAATTTTGCGAATGCTCCATGATGATTCGTCCTCTCGATTGAGGAAGGAGGGAGCGTGGACCGGGATGGCGTCTTGATAGGGGTTGCCCAATCTCTCACCCTTCAACAGCAACCCGGACAAGCCTCGGTTGAAGAAGTCCAGATCTACAATGAGCGTCGCACTGGTTGCCGAGAGCTCATGGGCTGCAGCGACCGCGAGCATCGTCTTGCCTACTCCTCCCTTGCCACTCATGAATGAGATGACTGTGAGGTCAGTGGGATTGTGGCTACTCACCTTTGATTCCTCTGCAGTTTGTCATACACGACCAGTTCGACTGTATTTTCTAGAAAGACCCGTTCCTGGGCTGTTTTCGGCAATCTGAGGTAGGCAAAGATCCAAAAGGCAGGGCCCAAAAAAAGCATCAACGCTGCCAGGATCATGAGTACACTCCGAAGCGCTCCGTCACTGTTTTCCGCGAAGATAAATAGCAGTAGCGCGGCGATGAGTGCATAGACCAGCAATTGATTCTTGATTGGACCCAATCTTGCAAGTGGATAGAGCTGGTGTTCAGGCGACATCTGCTTCTCCGGACGTACGGGCTGTTGTTACGGGCACTTGCTGAGACGGGGGAGTGTTTCACTGGCTGGTGGTCCGTGCTTCCTGTGTTGGAGTGGCCCGGCTTCTCGCTGCTGGTAGTCGAAGGGGCTCGTGGTCGGACGGAAGGCTCCAGGTCTGTAGAGCGACCCCATAGAGTTGAGCTAAGGCGACATCCAGATTTACGCACCTCCCGGGGCGTGGCGCCCCTTGGCAAGGTTGCGTTTCCGTTCGCGAGGACGGAGGCGGGTCATGGCCAAGCTCAGTTGGGAGGATCGGATGACGATCAGGAGCTTGACAGACAAACAGTGTTCGAACCGCCACACTGCTCGGTTGTTGGGGGTTTCCTTCTTCGGGCGGCGCGCGGCGACACCCTCCTCCGGATTCTTCGCGCCCGAGGGGCACACGCAAGAATGGTTGGCTCGGGAAACGTCCCGTCCTGCGTTTCGAATTGAGTCCGGAGTTGGAATCTGAGCGTGATCCCAGGCTGCGGTGCTGCCGTGGTCTCCAATTCGCCCTGGAGGGGAGCGGAAGGCTCCCCGAGTCACCGGATGTCCTCATGTTTACACGGCCTCGAGAGCGGGGTTACATGCACGAGGTTCTGTGTGGTGTGTGGACCAATCATCAGAACAGAGGGTTACAATTGGTATGGAACCACTAGATCCTAATGACCATATAATTACATTAAAGCTTCATTGTGACTAAGAGAAAATGATCTGGATCAATGTTTAGGGGAGTTTTCGCCTTACCGGCCGTAAAACTAGACACCGTGGTGACGGTCCGACCGGAGCCAGATTGCTGAGCCTCGATTGCCGGGGTTGCAGCACCCCCGGTGCCGAGCCGCGTTCGGTTCCAACGGGGCAACATGTACGTCCGAGGGAAATGTGTTCGGTTCAGGGGAGGGGCGATCCTGAACAGAGCCGGGAGAGAGAGGGGTCTCGTGGGTCGCCATACTGAGTGCAGTGGGAGGATTACAAGCGGAAAATCAATGACTTGAGCGAGTTCTTGGGTTGAGCTGCTCAATCCTGTCTGCCGACGGAACGGATTCGAGGGTCGGGGGCCATCGCTGGGGCAGCGCATCACGTTGCCGCGGTCGCGGAACGAGTAGACGCAATGCCCGCTGACCCGAAGGGCGGCCGCTTCGAGCAAGCATTCCGGTGTCTGGTGCGCCCGTGACACGGCGCGGCGCACGGGCGGCCTGAAGACTCGAGCGAGGATCTCGCGCCAGGACCTGTCGGTGCAGGATCTCGAGCGGGTGCGAGCCCCGGTCGAAGCTTGCCTCGTGGGCCGTGGCGCAGTCGTCAATCCACTGCGGGCGAGCCCGTCCACGGACACGCCGGCACGGCGTGATAGAGTGGCGTCGCGCAATGGGTGGAGAAGGCCTTGTTCGACCGTCCGGCCACGAAGGGAGAGGTCCAGACCGTGCTCGGCCCGGTGCCGCCGGACCGGCTCGGCGTCACGATGGTCCACGAGCACCTGCTCCTGGATCTCACCTGCCTCTTCGTCGAACCGGCGAGCGCGGACGAGCGGGCCCTCTCCCGCCAACCGATGACCCTCGACAAACTCGCCTGGGTGCGCCGCAACTGGAACAGCAGCCTCGACAACCTGCGCCTCGACGACGAGGCGCTCGCGATCGAGGAAGCCCGGCAGCTCAAGCTCGAAGGCGGCGGCACCCTGGTCGAAGTGAGCAACGTCGGGCTCGCCCGAAGCCCGCTCGGCCTCGCCC
Organism: uncultured Ectothiorhodospiraceae bacterium; assembly: GCA_964420925.1. GTDB lineage: Bacteria > Pseudomonadota > Gammaproteobacteria > HK1 > HK1 > JAJEAD01. Next base: position 46,334 of record CAYQVB010000041.1, read on the forward strand.
GCATCGCACGCGCCACCGGGCTCAACGTCGTCATGGGCGCGGGCTACTACGTTGACGTCGCGCACCCGCCGGACATGGACTCGCGCAGCGAGGCCGATCTCGAAGAGGAGATGGTCCGCGACGTGACCGAGGGCGTGGGGAACACCCGGGTGCGCGCCGGCATCATCGGCGAGCTCGGCTGCTCGTGGCCGCTCACTCCCAACGAGCGCAAGGTGCTGCGCGCGGGCGCCCGCGCGCAAAGGCGCACCGGAGCCGCGATCACCATTCACATCGGCCGCGACGTCCACTCGCCGATCGAGATCGCGGACTGCCTCGACGACGCAGGAGCCGATCTCTCCCGCGTGATCCTCGGTCACATGGACCGCATCGCGCACCCGATGGAGATCATGGCCGGGCTCGCGGGGCGCGGCTGCTACATCGCCTTCGACACCTTCGGCCAGGAGACCTGGGTCTATCCCTTCAGCCCCTCCGATCGCCTGAGCGACGCGCAGCGCGTGGACCTGCAGATGGGGCTGATCGCGGAGGGCTTTCTCGACCGACTGCTGGTGTCGCACGATGTCGGCTACAAGCACCGGCTCGGCGCGTACGGCGGCTGCGGTTACGCGCACATCCTCTCCACCGTCGTGCCCCATCACATGCGTCGCAAGGGCATGACGGACGAGCACCTGCACGCCATCCTGGTCGAGAACCCGGCCCGCGTGCTGCAACTGGCGTAGCCGCACTCCCCGGCAAGGGGCTCGCCCGGTGGAGCGTCACGGCGTGGTCGTGGTGGGAGGAGGCCCGGTGGGGCTCACCACCGCGCTCCTGCTCGCTCAACGCGGGGTCCCGGTCACGGTCTTCGAGCGCAACCGGGAGGTCCCGGAGGACTACCGTGCCTCGACCTTCCACGCGCCGACCCTGGATCTCCTCGAAGAGTGCGGCATCACCGGTTTCCTCCTCTCGGCGGGACTGAAGTGCCCGCGCTTCCAGTACCGCGGTTGGAAGGAGGGGAAGATCGCGGAGTTCGACCACGCCCTTCTCGCGGCGGACACGCGACATCCCTACCGCCTGCAATGCGAGCAGTACAAGCTCAGCCGGCATCTGCACGAGCGCCTTGCACGCATACCGGAAGTGGATCTTCGCTTCGGATGGGAGGCCACGGACATCGGACAGGACGAGGACGGAGTCGAGGTCTCCGTCCGGTGCCAGGACGAGGAAATGGCTCTGCGTGCCCGCTACGTCATTGGAGCGGACGGCGGAAAGAGCACGATTCGCAAGGTGCTCGGAATCGCCTTCCCCGGATTCACCTATCCCGAACGCACGCTGGTGATCGGGACCACTCTCGACCTCAGGACCGTCTTTCCCGACATCGCCAATGTCAACTACGTCTCGGACCCGGAGAACAATGCCCACATCCTGCGCATTCCGGACCTGTGGCGGATGAGTCTGCCTCTCGGAGAGGACGTTCGGGACGAAGACGCCCTCAGCGACGCCGGCATCGAGAGCAGGGTACGGCGAGTGATCCCGCGCCTTTCCCCGTCCGAAATCCCGGTCCGGGTCGTCTACCACGTACATCAGCGGGTAGCCGCGACCTACCGCAAGGGGCGGGTGTTTCTCGCGGGTGACGCCGCCCACGTCAACAGTCCCAAGGGCGGCATGGGGCTGAACGGCGGGCTGCACGATGCGGTCAGCCTCGCCGGCCGCCTCGCGAAGGCATGGCACGAGCGCGGCCGGGAAAGCGAGCTGGACGGCTACGAGGCGCAGCGCCGGCCCGAAGCGATCCACGCGATTCAGCGGCAGACGCAGGACAACGTGAAGAACCTGACCGCCTCCGACCCGGAGGAACGTGCGCGCCTCTTTGCCCACTGGCGCCGAACCGCATCCGATCCCGGGCTGGCCAAGGACTTCCTGCTCAAGACCTCGATGATCGCTTCGCTGCGTCGCTGCGGGATGCTGCAGTAGCGCCGTTATCCCTCCTCGACCCGCAGGAACCCGAGCGCGCGCTGCGCGGGCTCGTCGGACACGCTGAACAGCACCGCGCCCTCCTCCGCGCGGTGCCGATATCGGTGCCAGCAGGGCACGACGAACACGTCTCCGCGCTCCCACGTCAGTTCTTGCGCCTCAACCATCGTCGATCCACGGCCGCCGACCACGCAGAAGATCTGGTTGGCGGAGGTTCGCATGCGACGAGTCGTCGTGCCGGCGGGCACTTGCTGCATGTGGAGAGCGATGGTGGGAAGCGCCGGCGAGCCCAGATCGACGCGCGCACCCGGGTCCCCTCCCGTATCGGCCGTGTGCCCCATCCCGGACACGGCTCCGGCATCGAGCGCGCTCCGCGTCGACTCCCAGTCGAACAGCCAAGCGCTCTCCGTCTCCACCCGGTCCGGAACCTGGAACCCGTCCGGCCAGTTCTCGAGAAACATCGGTTCGAGCAGGTGGACGAGGGGCACGTCGAGGAAGTCGACCCAGTAAGCGGGCGCATCGCCGTCGTTGGCGTGGCCATGCCAGCACCATCCCGGCGTCAGCACCACGTCGCCCGCGCCCATGTCCAGACGTGCGCCGTCGACGACCGTGTACACGTCCCCGCCCGCCTCGAGCACGAGGCGCAGCGCGTTGGGAGTGTGGCGGTGCGAACGGGCCCGCTCTCCCGGCAGGATCATCTGGTAGGCGCAGACCAGGGTGCGGACGCTCGCGTAGGCATTGCCCTCTATGGGGTTGGGGAGCAGCAGATTGCGGCGCTCGGTCTCCGCGGTGGTGATGAGGCGCCCCGCCGCGTCGAGCGCCGCCCGCGCGTCGCGCCAGCGCCACAGACAAGGCCTGAACGCGGTCCCGGGGAATGGCCACAACGAAGGCTCGCGCTTGTTCCAGCCCGCGCGCATGGAAAGCGCGTCGAGCGCGCGGTTGAGCTCCGACAGGGTCGAAGTGCTGTCGGCGGCGACAACGGCGTCTGCGCTCATCACGGTTCCTCTCCTGGCGGACCAATTCGGACCATGTGTCACCAATGGGGTTGGGGTTCAGTCAAGGCGGGAAACGGCGAAACGCGGTCAGGTGCCCTCTCGATCACTCTCAATTGCCACCGTCGCCACCGGCAAATTCCGGGTGGCCGCTCGCGGCGCGCGCCTGCCCGGCCCGAATCGTCCACACGGGTTCCACCGTGCACTCGCCGGGAATGGTGTTGCCCTCCGTATCCCACAGGGTCACCGGCCCTTCGCGAAGCTCGAACACCGTGATGTCCGCCTCCCGGCCCGTCTCCAGACGCCCGATCCGGTCGCTCCATCCGAGCACTCGTGCGGGGTTGACGGTGCACGCTTCCACGACCTGCTCGAGGCTCCAGCCCATCGCGAGGAACTTCGTCAGCACCATCGGCAGATCGAAGCCCGGATCCCTGAACGACCCCGGCCGTCGCGTCACGAAGGCGTCCGTGCTGAGCGTATGCGGCAGCACGCCCTGCTCCATCGCCGCGCGGGCCACGCGGAAATCCATCATGAAGCGGCGCGCGTGCGCGACATCGAAGATGACGCCCCGCTCGTAGGCGCGCCGCACCGCCGGGCGCACCCGGCCCTTCTCGTCCACGATGGGCTGCGGCAGACCGGTGAAGCAGTGAGTCAGGATGTCGCCGGGGCGCAGCCGATCCGCGATCTCCTCCACCGGCATCGGGGTGTCGCCGATGTGCACCATCAGGCGGGTGCGGGCGGCCTCGGCGGCCTGGAACCCCATGTCCAGCACTGTCGGCCCGTTTTCGCCCACCATCTGGGTGCCCATGCGGATCTTGATGCCGACGACGATGTCCGCATTGGCGGTGGCCTGCTCCACCGCCCCTTCGGGGTCGGCGTAGAGAATGTCGCGCAGCTCCCCCGTCGGCATGGGCTGGATGCCGTACTGTCCCACGTGGACCAAGGCGAGGATGCGGGTCCTCGACTGCTCCACCACGTAGCGCCGCAGGCCGGGGAAGTTGATCGAGCCCGCGGAACCGCAGTCCACGACGGTGGTCACGCCAGTCGCGGTGCAGTAGGGATCGGCGTCGATGGCAAAGTAGTTGACGCCCCAGTAGACATGCGCGTGCATGTCGACGAAGCCCGGGCTGACATAGCAGCCGGCAGCGTTGATCGTCTCCGCCGCAGCATCCCGTGGCAACGCCGGCGCGATCGCGGCAACCCGCCCGGACCGCACCCCGACATCCATGACGCCGCGCAGCCCTGCCCCCGGATCGAGCACGGTGCCGCCCGTGATCAGGAGATCGAAACGCTCGGTCATTGCGCCTCAGCCTCCTTGGCGCGGGTTTCCGCTGACCATGGCACTCGCGCTTGGACAAGGCGAATGCCGATAAACAGGCGCGACGGTACTCGCTCGTACTTCGTTCATTGGTACGCGACGAACGGGTGGATTCCCGCCTTCGCGGGAATGACGGAGATCAAAACGGACACCACTTCTCGTCCTTCTCGCGAAGGCTTGCCACAGTCGGGGGATCTGTCTCCGCGGAAGGACCATCAGGGGAGTACGCGCGTTGGAGTCGCCTGTTCCCGTTATTCCCTTGATTCGCGGGAATCCACGAAACACCAAGGCGTTTGGCAATTCTCCTACGAGTGGAATCACTCTCCCATCGCATCGCAGAGGCAAATCGCATCCCCGCACATTGACGTCCCGTGCTCATGCGAGGAATGCCCGCACCAGTTCGACGAAAGCGCGCGGCCGCTCCAGTTGGGGAAGGTGCCCCGCCGCGGCTACGATCTCCAGATGTGCATCCGGAATGCAGTCCGAATAGGTCTGCCCCGCGCTGCGCGGGACGATGCCGTCGTGCTCGCCCCATATCACCAGCGTCGGGCAATTCACCCGGTGCAGCCAGCGCCCCAGTCGGGGGTTGTGGAAAAAAGGCTTCCAGCCATAGTGCGATGCGGCCTCCCGATCCTGGAACACGCGCACCAGCGCCTCCTCGCTCAGGCCAGGATCGCCGGGCAGCTCGAGCGGGCAGGGCGCCGCCTCCTGATCGTGCCACGCCAGCCTCCGCACCGTCGCGGGGTCGAGCACCAGCCAGTCCGCGATCGAGCCGCCCGCGGGTCCGGCCGGGCCGGGAAGGGTCCGAAGACCCACCGCATCGACGAGCACGAGACGACTGATCCGGTGACTGTTGCGCACCGCGAGCTCGGCCGCAATCCAGCCGCCGAGCGAGTGCCCGACCATGTGCACCTCCCGCAAGTCCAGCCGGTCGATGAGGTCGAGATAGAGATACGCCAGGTCCTCGACCGACTCCATCCACGCCGGCCGCGAGGAGCCGGCGAAGCCGGGATGAACGGGAGCGAGGACGCGATGATCGCGAGCGAAGAGCTCGAGGTGCTCGGCCCAGCCCGCCGGCTCGAGGAAACCGTGGAGGTAGAGAAGCGGATCCCCCTCGCCCGCCTCGAAGAGCTCGAGGTCCACCTCCCCCACCGTCAGCATGCGGCGCTTCACCGCGCCGACCGCTCACCGTGTTTCAACGTGCGATCCCCCGCGCTGATGGAACCTCCCGAGGCGCATAGTGTTCCGTGGATTCCCGCTTCCGCGGGAATGACGGGAACACACGACTCGAACGCGCGTACTGCCTTGATGTTCCTTGCGCGACGGCGGGGACAGATCCCCTGGCCTTGGCAGGCTTCCGCAGGAATGACCCCGGGTGACGGACAGCCTGGACCCCGTCATTCCCGCGGAAGCGGGAATCCACGGAAACCAGCAAGCTAAGTCAGTTTCCATACGACGAAACTCCATCCCTGAAGCCTCATCTCCCACCGGGAAGAGAGACACGCCCCCAGCAGCCGGTTCATGTCAGCACTGCGGGCGCCGCGGCCACATCCCCATCTTCTGATGGTTCGCTCTCGGCCCCGAGATGGCGCACCGCGGGATACACCTCCTTCGCGAAGAGCTCGAGGCTGCGCCGGACCTTGGCGGTGGGCATCGCCCCGGTGCGACCCATGAAGAGGAGGTGGCCCATCCCGTAGCGCTCGTACATGTGCGTGATTTTCCTGATCATCGTGTCGGGGCTGCCCGCCATCAGGCCGCCGCCCGCCTGGAGGGTATCGAACCCGCCCTTCCACGGCGACGCGCCCCCCGGGTCGAGCCGGTGCTGCCCGATGCCGGGCGCCGCACGGAAGTTCCGGGCCAGGGCGGCAGGGTCGGCGAACCCGGGGATGTTGTGGAAGTGCGGGTAGCGCCGGCGGTCGAAGTACCACAGGAATCCCCGGCTGTCCTCTTCCGCCTGCGCATCGGTCTCCGCGGTGTAGGCCATGCCGAGATACGCGAAGCGGTCGGGCGTCGGCTCGGGATGCCCCAGCTCGCGGGAGCGCCGGCGGTAAGCGTCGAAGAGCGCCTCGGTGTGCTCGAAGGGGGAGAGGAATACCGCGAAGGGGTACTGCCGCTCCGCGGCAAAGCGCGCGTTCGCCTCCCCGGCTCCGGTCCACCAGATCATCGGGTGGGGCTGCTGGTAGGGCCGCGGCCAGGGGTTCACGTAGCGGTAGTGCCAGTGCTTCCCCTCCCAACTGAAGGGCTCGCGCTCGGTCCAGGTCTTGACGATGAGATCGTGGGCCTCGCGCATCCTCTCCCGCGTGTGCGCGGCATGGATGTTGCCCGGGTGCACCTCGGTCGCGACACCCCGGATCATCCCGACGATGATGCGGCCGCGCGACATGCAGTCGAGCATCGCGAGCTCCTCCGCCGCGCGCACCGGGCTGTTGCGGGCGGGCAGTGGAATCCCCACGAAAGCGATGCGGGCCCGCTTCGTGCGCCGGGCGAGGATCGCCGCCGTCAGCGGACTCGCGGGGTTGAGGCAGGTCATGCTCTGGTGGTGCTCGCTCAGCGCCAGGTCCAGCCCCAGCTCCGCCGCGTACTCGAACTCCTCCAGGTACTGGTCGTAGAGCGCGGCGACGACCACCGGGTCGCAGTACGCGTTGGGAACGTTCACCCGCGCCGACCGGAGCTCGTCCACCACGCTCTCCGGGACATACGGATAGGCCATGTCGGAGAAGAAGTACGCGCGCATCGTCAGAGTCTCAGGCCGATCGCTGCCGCCACGCGAGTCCGTGATCGATCACGCCGGTGGATTCCCGCTCTTCAAGGCAATTGCGACGGGCAAGGTGCGGTGTGCTCTCCGTCATGCCCGCGCAGCCTTCAGCCTTCACGAAAGCGGGGGTCGGTCCCTGCGGAGGCGGGGAGCGGGAATCCACCGGCCGGATCGATTCCCGTGAAGGAAAAGCGAGCAAGTGCCCGCGTGTCTTTCCACCGGAACTCGCAGTATCCGGACATCAACGCCTTAGCGCGGGACTAACCCGTCGCGTCTCCGGAAGGCTCCGCCGCCTGCCCCGCGACGTGCACCGTCATGCCGCCCACCTCCTCAATCTCGATCCTGATCTCGTCGCCCGGCGCGAGCGGCGAAACGCCCTCCGGCGTTCCCGTGGCAATCAGATCCCCCGGGTGGAGCGTCATGACATGGGACGCGTACTCGACCAGCCTCGGGATTCCCCAGATCATGTCCGAGGTGTTGCCGTCCTGGCGCAGCTCGCCGTTCAACCAGAGGCGAAGCCGCAACGCACCGGGGTCCGGCACTTCGTCCGCCGTCGCCAGCCAGGGGCCGACCGGCGTGAAACCGTCGAAGGACTTCCGCGTCGATCGGTCCTCGTCCCCGCGCACCGTGATGTCGAGCACGCCGGTGTACCCGAACACATGGCGCATGGCCTCCGATGCCGCGACGTTGCGCGCGGTGCGGCCGATCACCACCCCGAGCTCGACCTCGTGGTCGGTGCGCCGCTCGGGGTAGGGCAGCTCGATCGTCGCGCCCGGCCCCACGATCGACGAGGGCGCCTTCAGGAACACTCCGTAGCGCTCAATCGCGTGGAGCTCCCGGCTGACCAGTGGGCGCATCTCTTCGATGTGCCGCCGGTAGTTGAGCGGGGCCGCGACGATCTTGCCGGGAAACACGAGTGGCGCTTCGAGCCGAACCTCCTCCAGGGGGACACCGTCTCGCGTGCGACCGGCCTCCTCGAGCGCGCCGCGCAGCGTGTCGAAACGGGCGATCAGGCGCAGCATCTGTACCGGCGGCCACTCGTCGCGGGCTGCACCCGCCGCGTCGCCGACATCGACGACCACGTTGTCCCTCACCACCCCGAGGCGGCCTCCGTTGAAGCGGACGAGGCGCACCTCAACTCCTGAAGTGAGTCATCACTTCGTCTCGCACCTTCTCCATCATCCCCATCTTGTCGATGATCGTGAACAGCACGGTGGAGGTGTTGGTGACTCCGATCTCGCCGAGCTCCGCGATCCGGTCGCAGATCTCCTCGGCGGTGCCGGTCAGCATCGTCATGTCGATCAGGCGCTGACTGATTGCCTTGCCGTGCGGGGCGTCGATGCGCTCGTGCTCGTAGGGGTCGTAGATGCGGGCGATGTACGCCATCTCTTCGACGATGCCGGGCTCCTTGCGCTCGAGATCCGCCTTGAGCTGCTCGATCTCGGGGGCGTCGCGCGAGAACAGGGAGCGATAGAGCTCGGCGACGCAGGTCGCGGCGTAGGAGGCCACCTCCCGGCGCGCCGCCTCCTTGCTGTCCGCGACGTAGATCATGGTGCGCGCCCAGATATCGAGAGTGCCCAGATCCCGCCCCTTCCGCGCCGCGCCCTCGCGCAGCCGCTCGATGTACCACTTCACCAGGATGGGCTCGGTGCCCGGCAGCATCACGCCGTCCGCGATCTCCCCCGACATGCGGGCGGACTGGATGCCCGCCGACGCCATGTAGATCGGCAGTTGGCGCCGGATCCACTCCGAGTGACACTTGACGCCGCCGTACTCGACCTCCTCGCCCCGCGTGTAGGCGCGCACGAACTCCACCACGTTGCGGAACTCGCGCATCGGCCGGGCGTTGTGCATCTCCATCGTGCGCAGCGCGCTGAACCCGGCGCCGATGCCGAGAAAGGCGCGCCCGCCGGAGAGCTCGTCGACGGTGGCGGTGGCGCACGCGGTCACCGAGGGGTGGCGCGTGTAGGGGTTGCTCACGCCGTGGCCGATGTGGATGCGATGCGTGTTCATCGCCCCGATGGTCATCATCGAGTACACGTCGCGGCACAGGTTCTGCGAGTCGATGTAGGTGAGGTGCGTGAACCCGCACTCGTCGGCTACCCTCGCGTGACGGGCGATCTCGTCGATTCGCAGGTTTCGCCCCATCCCGACGCTGAACCTCATGCGCATTGCCGTTCCTCCCGTGGAATGAGCCCGGCCGTCACCCGCGCGAGAGGCGGTGCATTCGGCGCGGAACGATGATCAGGAGCAGCCCCGCCACGCAGAGCCCGGCGCCGGCGATCGGAATCTCGGGCGCGGCGAGCGGCGGCACCGCGACCAGGATGCCGCCGACGACGAGGCAGGCCATGGCGGTGGCGCCGGTCAGGCTGCGACGCCCGCGCACCGCGAGTCCCACCGAGATCGCCGCGAGGCCGGCGAGCGTGAGCAGCGACACCGCGACGATCTCGAAGACGCTGCCGCGCATCAGCAGCTCGGGCCGGAACACGAAGGCGAAGGGCACGAGGTACTTGGGCATGCCGAGCGCGGCCGAGAGCCATCCCGTGGTCCAGTAGTTGCTCTTGGCGATGGTCGCGGCGGCGTAGGCGGAGAGCGCCACCGGCGGGGTGATCATCGCCGCGAGCGCGGCGTAGAAGACGAACAGGTGGGCGTCGAGCAGCTCCACCCCGAGCTGCACGATGGCGTTGCTGATGAGCAGCGCCACCACCACGTAGGCCATGCTGGTGGGTATGCCGAGCCCGAGCACCATGCAGGCGATGAACGAGCACACCAGCAGCAGGGTCAGATGGCCCGACGCCCAGCCGATCATCAGGGCGGGGAGCTTGGTGCCGAGCCCGGTGAGCAGGATCGGGCCGGTGATGAGCCCCAGCGCCAGGCAGGCGATGGTCACGTCCACCAGCTCCCGGCCGCTGTCGTAGAGCACGCCCATCACCTTCTTCGGCGTGAGGCGGTCCTTGCCGAGCATGCTCGCCGCGATGCCGACCACCATCGCGATCAGCACCGAGTTCTGGAGCGACCCGCGCTGCGCGAGCAGGTAGATGAGGGTGCCCAGCGTGAGCACGAAGGAGAGCGCCCCCATGCGGCGCAGCGCCTCGCTCACCTTCGGCCGCTCCCGGTCGAGGAAGGAGACGTCCACCCCTCCGGCCGCTTCCAGGCGACGCACCCGGAGCCAGATCGAGAGCCCGAGGGAGAGGAAGTACATCAGCGCCGGGATCAGCGCCGCGATCATGATGTCCACGTAGGCGACGTCGAGGAGCACGATCATGAAGAACACCGCGAATCCCATGATCGGGGGCATGATCTGGGCCCCGTTGGAGGCCGCCGCCTCGACCGCGGCCGCCAGTTCCGGCTTGAGCCCCACCCGTTTCATGAGCGGGATGGTCATGTTGCCGGACACGTAGACGTTGCCCATCGAGCTGCCCGAGACCGTGCCCACCATGGCGCTCGACACCACCGCCATCAGCGGTGGGCCGGTGCGACCGCTGCCGAAGAGGGCGCGGGCGAAGTCCATGATGAAGTCCAGCGCGCCCGTGTACTGCAGCACCTTGCCGAGGATCAGGAAGAGCGCCATGTACTTCAGGCACGCGTCCATGGCGAAGCCCATGATCCCGTTCTCGTTGATGTAGAGAAAGGTGAAGATGCGGTCGAGGCCGTAGCCCCGGTGCCCTGCAAGCCACACCGGCAGGTGCTGGCCGAAGAGCGTGTAGACGAGGAACACCCCCACCACCGCGGCAAGGCCGATTCCGAGGCTGCGGACCGTCGCGACCAACACCACGTAGACCCCGATCACTCCCAGCACGATATCGGTCGTGCTGGGGATTCCCTGACTGAGGAGCAGCTCCTCCCAGAAGAAGATCAGGTACCCGAAGATCAGGACCCCGAGGACGACGTGGAAGCAGTCGAGCGCGAACCACAAGGTGGAACGCGGGGGCACCGACACGAAGTAGGCGGAGACCGCGAGCAGCCCGAGTATCGCGCGCTCCTGCAGCGGAACGGTGGGGAACCAGACGTTGTAGAGGGCGAAGAGCGGCAGGGCGAGGAAGAGCGCGCGCTGCGTCCAGGTGCGCGCGCGCTCAGCGCCGGGCGCCAGCCCGGCGCCGCTCGCCGCCTTCGCCTCCAAGGCCGTGTCCTAGCCTAGCGGTTCCAGAGCCCGACTTCCTTCCAGTACCGGATGGCGCCCGGATGATAGGGAATGGGATCGGAGCTGGCGGTCAGGGTATGGGGATTGGCGGCCGCCTCCCGGATCGCCGGCTGGAGCTCGGAGAACTGGTCGAACTTCTCGTGCAGGACCTTGACGAGCGCGTAGGCGGTGTCGTCGGGCATATCCTTGGTGGCGGCGATGCTCACGAGACCGTACTTGGGCGCGACGTTCTCCGCGTCGAGGTGAGGCAGCGATCCGGCGGGAAAGTCCACCACCGGCAGGCCGGCCCCCTCCAGGGCCTCCCGGCTCATCGGCAGCCAGCGCAGCTCGTGGGCGCTCGCGAGCTCCTGCACCGATGCGGGCGGCTTGAAGCCCGAGGTCCAGGTGATCGAGGCGTCGATACGTCCCTCGCCCGTCAGCCGGAAGATGTCGGCGTAGGACGCATAGACCCGATCGAGGTCCTCCATGTAGTCGATTCCGTGGGCGTCGACGAAGATCCGGTAGGTCGGATCGTTGATGTTGGGATCCGGGCCGATACCGACCCGCTTGCCCTTGAGGTCCTCGAAGGTCTCGATGCCGGAGTCCTTGCGCGTGATGATGTGATAGATGAAGTGGAAGAAGCCGGCGAGGTTGCGAAGCTCCGTGTAGGGCTCCTCCTCGGAAAAGCCGCCGGTCCCGTTCCAGGCGTCCTTCAGGGCCACCGAGGTGATGGTGAACACGCCGACGTCGATTTCCTTGCGGCGCAGCAGGCGAGCGTTCTCCACGCTGCCCGCGGTCACCGAGTTCTCGAACTTACCGTCCGGCCAGGTCTCGGCCAGGATCTGCTGCATGGCGGTGCCGAGCACGAAGAAGTCCCCGCCGACCGAGGCCGAGCCGATGGTGAGGCCGTCGATCTCCTGAGCCGCGACGGGCGGCGCGGCGACCGCCAGCGCACCCGCGAAGCCCATCGCCAGCACCGTTGCCCTGCGGAAGTAACGTGTAACGCGCATGACCTGTTCCCTCCTTATCAGTAGCGAGCGCATGAGACGCGAGCGCAAGCCTAGACAGCGTGCAAGCACGTTACAAGTGAGCTTCGATCCCGCTCGATGGTGAGTCACGACCGCTTTGGTTCCGCAGATTCGCGGGCCCTCGCCGCGTTTGAACAGCCTGGGGACGCCGGTGCTCCTGGAAGCGGTACCGACGGGTTGATGAACGAGTGCCGGCCCAGGACCGGACCGGGCGTCATTCGCGGGCGCGTCACGTCATGCCGGGTTGCCGCGCCCGCAAGCGGGAGAACAGGTACGCCTCGGGCGTTCTGCTCGGAAGGCCGCCCGGCCGGACATCGCGCCTGCTCGTCCGGGATTCCCGAAGCGCCACCATTGTGTACGCTATTGCATACACATCGACAACCAGTCAGCAACCATGCGCTTCGTCAGCGTCCGCGAGCTGCGGGAGCGGTTGGCCTCGATATGGAAGGCCCTCGTCGAAGAAAAGGACATGGTGATTACCTCCAACGGCAAGCCCATAGCGCTGCTTTCGGCTACGTCAGGCGAGTCTCTGGAGGAATCGCTGAGCGCGCTCAGGCGCGCTCGCGCCCAGGCCGCCGCAACCGCCATGCAACAAGCTTCCCTGAAAGCCGGAAGCGATCGCATGTCGCTCGACGACATCAACGCCGAGATAAGCGCGGCGCGAACGGAACGTGCGCGATGAGGATCGTGTCGACACGAACGTCCTCGTATCCGCACTGCTCTCACCCTTCGGCACTCCCGCCGAAATCCTGCGCCTCGTCACCACCGGAACGGTCCGGTTGTGCCACGATGCCCGCATACTCGGCGAGTACCGCCAAGTGCTCTTGCGGCCGACGTTCCCGTTCCATCCACTCCAGGTCGAAGCATTGCTGGAGCAGCTTGAAGCCGATGGCGAACTGGTGACGGCGCTCGCCCTTTCCCATCGGCTGCCGGATCCCGATGACGAAGCATTTCTGGAGGTGGCCCTTGCCGGAAAGGCCCGGCACCTGGTGACGGGAAACCTCCGACACTTCCCGCCAGGAAGCCGGCAGGGAGTTAGTGTCGTCTCGCCGCGAGAGTTTCTCGAGTCGTACCGAAACGCGAGCGAATGAGCGGTCTCGCGCTGTGACCTCCCGATAATCGGAGCGCCGACGCATCCGGACGAGTTCCGCGGTGGCCGCGTCGAGCGTTGCGCGCCACCGGCATCGCGCTCAGGCTGAGCCGTTACCGCGGCTGAGCGCGTATTGCCGCCGGCCATGCCAAGGAACGAAGGCTATGCCGCGTCCACTACCACCTTGGCACTCGATGCGGGAAGAGACGCATCCGGGAATCCACTCGGATGCGCCGGTGGCCGGGGCAAGGGCAGCGCCTCGGGCACCCGGTCAGACGATGGGTCGGCAACGGATGGGGCGCACGAGCGCCTCACTGCGCCGCGCGTTCGAGCACTTCCTCCGCCCACTGGTTCAGGCTCTTTCCGGAAAGCTCCGCCGCCAGTGCGGCCTTGCGGTGAACTTCGGGACTGACACGGAACATCATTCGACCCGAATAGGTCTTTTGAGGTTCCTTGCCGACCTTGGCACAGGTTTCGATGTAATCGTCCACCGCCTCATGAAAGGCTTCCCGAAGGGTCCTGACGTTGTCCGCGTGAAAGCCGACTCCATCGCGGATACCTGCAATCCGACCGGTGAAAATGCGGTCCTCGTCGTCGTAGGCGATACGAGCCGAGTACCCTTTGTAGGTCATGGTGTTAGTCATGGCGTGATCCCGATCCTCCTCAGGAAGTCGCGGGCGGCACGGACCTGATAGCGCTTGGCCTCCTTGGAGGGATGGGGTCGGTGGAAAGTTTCGACCTCGCCGTCCTTCTCGAAGCGCACTCGTGATCCCCGGCCTTCAATCACCCGGGCGCCCGCGGCGATGAGCAGTCCCTCGAGCGCCATCCACTCCATGGTTCCAGGCGTCGGATCGCGAAAGACAGCCGCAAGCGTCCTGCGATGCCGGCCTCTCATGGGTCGACCCTAGCGGTTGCTTGCACTATCTGCAAGCTCTACGCTTCTCCCTTCTCGAGAGAATCGACCGGAACTCCCACCGGATAGTAGCACCGCCATGCGTGCACACTGTCCCCGTTCCCGAAGCCGGGGAGCGACTCGCGGCAGCGCGCCTGCGCGAAGGGGCAGCGGGGATGGAACTCGCATCCCGGCGGGCGCTCCATCAGGCTCGGAACCTCGCCCGAGAGCTCGAGCCGATCCGCGACCGCATCGGGATCCGGCTGAGGATTGGCCGACAGCAGGGCCAGGGTGTAGGGGTGGCGCGGCTCGTCGAAGATGGTCTCGGTCGGACCCTGCTCGACGAGGCGCCCCAGGTACATGATGCCCATGCGGTCGGTGATGTGGCGCACCACGTTCAGGTTGTGGCTGATCGCAAGGATGCTGATGCCGAGCTCCTGCTGCAGCCGGCCGAGGAGGTTCAGCACTTCCCCCTGCACCGACACGTCGAGGCCCGCGGTCGGCTCGTCGGCGATGACGAGCTTCGGCCCCAGCGCGAGCGCCCGCGCGACACCGATGCGCCGCGCCTGACCGCCGCTGAGCTGATGAGGGTAGCGACCCGCAAAGTCATCACTGAGCCCCACCATCCGCAGCAGGCGCCGCACTTCGCTCCGCAGATCGCGCTCGCGGAGCCCGTGAATGCGAAAGGGCTCCGAGAGCAGCGAGCGCACCGTGAGCCGCGGGCTCAAGCTGCCGACCGGGTCCTGGAACATCGCCCCGACTTCGCGCCGGAATGCCTTCAGCGCCCGTGGCCCGATGCCGACTACCTCCCGGCCCCGAAAGCGGATGCTGCCCTCGCGCGGGCGCAGCAGACCCATGATGCTTCTCGCGAGCGTGGTCTTGCCCGACCCGCTCTCGCCCACCAGCCCGAAAGTCTCCGCCTCGCCAATGGTGAGCGAGACGCCGGCGACCGCGTCGATGAACGCGTCCGAGCTACCCTGAAGCAGCGCCCGGACCGCGGGCTTCACACGATAGCGCACCCGGACCTCCTCCACTTCCAGAACGGCGCTCACGCCACCGCGCCCCCGGGTCCGTGGCCGACTCTGACCCCGGCTCCTTCTCTGGCTCCGGGTTCGGCTCCGGCCCCGCTTGCGGCTCCAGCTCCGCTTCCGACCCCGCTTTCCAATCCGGTTGCCGCTCCGCCCCCCGCCTCCGCCGCCAGATGGCACTTCGCCCGATGTCCCTCCGCGAGCCGCACCTCGGGGGGCGCGAGGCGGCCGCACACCTCCACCGCGCGGGGACAGCGCGGCGCGAAGATGCAGCCCTTCGACAGGGCGACGAGGTCGGGGACGTCGCCCGGAATCGTCGGCAGCGCCCGGCTCCTTCCTGCGATCCGGGCCGGATCGCACTGAAGCAGCTTCTCGGTGTAGGGATGCCCGGGGCGGTGGAAGATGTCGCGCACCGTGCCGCGCTCCACCACCTCGCCGCCGTACATCACGATCACGTGGTCGCAGAGCTCGGCGATCACCCCGAGATGGTGCGAGATGAACAGGATCGCGCAGCCTTCGCTGCGCTGCAGGTCCTTCAGCCGGTGGATGATCTGCACCTCCAGGGTCGCGTCGAGCGCGGTGGTCGGCTCGTCCGCGATCAGCAGCGCGGGCTCGGTCTCGAGCGCCATCGCGATCGCGATGCGTTGCCGCATTCCGCCCGAGAACTGGTGGGGGTATTGCCCCATGCGCCGCTCCGCATCCGGGATCCCGACCCGCCGCAACATCTCCACCGCGCGCGCGGTCTTCTCCTCTCGACTTCGGCCCCGCCGGTACTGGATATCCACCATCTGGGTGCCGATGCTGAGCACCGGGTTGAGCGAGGTCATCGGGTCCTGGAACACCATCGAGATCCGCTCGCCGCGGATTGCGCGCATCGCGGCGGCGGACGCCTTCAGCAGATCCTGTCCTTCGAAACGGATCTCCCCCGACCGGATGCGCGTGTTCTCCGCGAGCAGGCGCATCACCGCGCCGGCGAGCGTCGACTTGCCCGAGCCGCTCTCGCCGACCACGCCCACCACCGAGCCGGCCGGGATGTCGAGGTCGACGTCCCGCAGCGCCTTCAGCGGTCCCCGCGCGGTGGCGAACTCCACGTTGAGGCCGCGCACCTCCAGCACCGCACTCCCGGTTCCTGTCCCCATCGCGCCAGACCGGCTCACACGTCCTTGCGGAGCTTCGGATCGAACACGTCGCGCAGGCTCTCGCCGAGGAAGGTGAAGCCGAGCGTGGTGATGATGACCGGCAGACCGCCCGCGATCGCCGGCCAGGGGGTGTTGTACAGGAAGGAGTAGCCGTCGTTGAGGATGGTGCCCCAGCTCGGCGTCGGCGGCCGCACCCCCATGCCGAGGAAGGAGAGGCCTGCCTCGATGGTGATCACGAAGGGGATGTCCATGCTCGCGAGGATCAGCAGCGGGCCGATCACGTTCGGGAGGATGTGCACCGCGAGGATGCGCACGAAGCCCGCGCCCATGACCCGTTCCGCCATGATGAACTCGGCGCTGCGCAGCGCCAGGGTCTGGGTGCGCACCATGCGCGCGTAGATCGGGATCTGCGTGACCACCACGACCACGATCACCGTCTCGAGGCTCGGCCCCAGCAGAGTGATGAGCGCGAGCGCGAACATCACGGTCGGGAAGGAGCGCACGGTGTCGAAGAGGAGGACCAGGGCGTGATCGAGCCAGCGCGGCCCGAAGCCGGCGACGAGTCCCAGCACCAGCCCGATCGCGAGCGCCACCCCGATCGCGACGAGCGAGACCTCGAGCGCGATCTGCCCGCCCACGAGCACCCGCGAGAAGATGTCGCGGCCGAGCTGGTCGGTGCCGAGCAGGTGATCCGCGCTCGGGGGCTCGAGCTTCGCGCGGATGTCGATCTTGTTGGGATCGTAGGGCGCGAACCAGTCCGCCCCGAGCGCGCTCACCACGACCACCAGCACCATGACGAGCCCCAGGGCGCCGAGCGGCTCGCGCACCACCCGCAGCAGCGAGCGCCGGAACGCCGTCCACGCGCCGGGGTAGTCGACTGAAGGCGCGTCCGCCGTCATCACTGCCTCGTCAATGCTCACCGCGCACCCGCGGATCGACCAGCGCGTTGATGAGGTCGCTCAGAGTGGTGCTCACCACGAACAGGACCGTGGTGACCAGCACCGCCCCCATCACCACCGGGTAGTTGCGGGTGCTCACGGCATCGAAGATGAGCCGTCCCACTCCGGGCCGGGCGAACACGATCTCCGCGAACACCGCGCTCGATATGAGAATCCCGATCCCCATGCCGAGCAGCGTGATCGTGGGCAGGATCGCGAGGCGCAGCACGTACTTGAGCACGATGGTGCGCTCGGGCAGCCCGAAGGCGCGCGCGGTGCGCACGTGGGCCTCGCCGAGGATCTCCAGCATCGAGGCCCGCACCAGGCGCGCGAGGTACCCTACCCAGCCGAGCCCCACCGCGAAGGCGGGCAGCACCAGGTGCCAGGCCTGGTTGGCGAGGTTGCCGGGCGTCCCCGCCCCGATCGCGGGCAGCCACTTGAGGGTCACCGCGAAGAGCATCACCGCGTAGATCGCGACCACGAAGGAGGGGATCGCGATGCAGCTCACCGAGAGCACCCCCGCAATGCGGTCGAGCACGCTGTTGCGGTAGATGGCGGACGCGCACCCCAGCGGGATGCCGAGCAGCATCGCCCAGCCGATCCCGGTCAGCACCAGCACCACGGTATGCGGCAACTGCTCGAACACGATGTCGGCGACGGGGCGGTTCTTGAAGACGTCGACGCCGAGATCGCCGGTCGCGACATTGCCGAGGAAGTTGAGGATCTGCACCGGCAGGGGATCGTTGAGCCCCAGCTTCTCGTGGATCGCGGCCTGCAGCTCCGGGCTCGCGCGGGGACCCAGCACGATCTTCACCGGATCGCCGGGCACGAGGTGGATCATGCTGTAGAGCAGCGACACCGCGACGACCACGATGATCGCCCCGAGCACGATGCGCTTGCATAGGTAGAGCCACATGGGCCGGATCCGCTGCGCTCCTCCTCGCGTCTCGCCTGGCCCGGGGCGCCTGAGCCCCGGGCGGCGCGCCAGTCTAGCGCAGCTTGTGCGCCGTCACGGGGATTTCCGCACCCGGGGGCAAGGGTGTGGATCCCCTCACGCTCGCGAGTAAGATGCGGAACGGCAATGCGACTCGAAAGATGAATCGCTCCGATATCCTCAGGAGGAATACACGATGACCAAGGCTCTTTTCCCCTCGCGTCTGGTGGCCCTGGTGGCGGCCTGTCTCTTCGCGTTCACCGGCGTCGCCCAGGCCGAGACCTGGAAGATGGCGACCAAGATGCCGCCCGACAGTCCGGAAGGCATCATCTTCCAGAAGTTCGCCGACCTCGTCGGCGAGTACACGAACGGCGAGCTCACGGTCAAGGTCTTTCCGTCCGAGCAGCTCGGCGGAGCCGAGGCGGTGCTCGAGCAGGTGAGCGCCGGCACCGTCCACATCTACGCCGAAGACGCCGACTATCTCGCCAAGTGGGAGCCCGACATGAGCTGGGGCAGCGCCTCGTTCATGTTCGACGACCGCGACCACTGGCTGCGCTTCCAGAAGTCGGACCTCGCCAAGGGCTGGCGGGACAAGGCGCGCGTGGAATCGGGGATCACGACCATCGGCGACATCGGTCCCATTCTGCGCGGACCCTACCGGGTGCTGGCGGTAAAGAACCCGGTGCAGTCCTTCGAGGACTTCCAGGGCACCAAGCTCCGGATGTACGACGACGATCTGGCGGTGAAGATCTGGAACTGGCTGGGCGCCGACGTGCGCGTGCTCGACTGGACCGACGTCTACCAGTCCATCAAGACCGGCATCGTCGAGGGAGTCACCACCCCGGTATCCCTGGTCGAGAGCATGAAGTTCCACGAGGTGGCTCCGCACATCGTGCGCATCGACGAGTATCCCCAGGCGAACGGGTTCCTGGTGAACGAGGCGGCCTACGACGCGCTCCGTCCTACAGTGCGCGAAGGCGTGCTGCGCGCCTACGAAGAAACCGGCGAGTACAGCTTCGAGGTCCTGATCGGGGTCACCGACGAATCGCTCGAACGCATGCAGGCGGGGGGCGCAACCTATGCGGAGATCGACACTTCGGGCTTCGTCGAGCGCATGAAGGAGTTCTACCAGATGATGGACGCCGAGGGCGCGCTCCCCGAAGGCTTCCTCGCCACCGTCGAGGCAACCCGGTAGGCCAGGACGCGCCCGGGCAGGGGGAACGCTCCAGGATCGTGGAGCGCTCCCCGCGGGGTGGGCGCCGGGCCACCCTCGCCGGCACGAAGCGCGCCACGGGCAAGGAACTGAATCGCGGGTGCTGCGGGCCATGTTCTTGATTCGGGCGCTCGACCGCTTTCTCGAGTTCGCGGACCGCGTTTTCCTGGTGCTCGCCAACGGCTGCCTCGCGGTCATGCTCGTCGGCAACATGATCAACATGGCGGCGCGTGCGGTCTTCGACACGAGCTTCGTGCAGGTCTGGCCGACGACGATGCTGCTCTTCGTGTGGTCCATCTACCTCGGGTTCTTCGTGCTCTACCGGCGCGGCAAGGACGTCACCGTCACCTTCCTCGTCTCGCGTCTGTCCCCCGCCGCCAGCCACCGCATCCAGTTGCTGGTCAATCTCCTGATCGTCGCGTTCATGGCGGTGATGGTGGTCGGGACGTGGCGCTATCTGCCCCTGCAAGCGGGGGTGCAGGAACTCATCGGAGTGCCGCGCTGGGTGCAGTCGGTCCCTCTGCTCGCGAGCTCCGCTCTCATCCTGCTGAACGCCGTGGTGCAGGTGGCCGACCTGCTGGTTTCCGGGGACGCGCCGCCGCCCCGAAGCGCCGGAGCACTGGAGCGGCCATGATTACCGCGCTCTTCCTGCTGGGCGTGTTCCTGATCTTCACGGTCCTGTCCGTGCCGATCATCATGGGCCTCGCGGGCGCGGCGATGTTCGGCCTCGTCTACGCCGACTTCTCCGACGCGCTGTACATCCTGCCCCAGCAGGTCCTCGAGGGGATATTCAGCGGCGCGCTGCTGGCGGTGCCCTTCTTCATCATGACCGGCAGCCTGCTCAACAAGCTCGAGATGACGGACCGCATCTTCAACTTCGCCTCCGCCCTCGTCAGCCGCCTGCGCGGTGGCCTGGCCCAGGTGAACATCGTCAGCTCGATGATCTTCGCCGGCATGTCGGGCGCCGCGGTCGCCGACTGCGCCGGTCTCGGCATGGTCGAGATCAAGGCGATGAAGGAGCGCGGCTACCCGGTGGACTTCGCCGCGGCGGTCACCGCGGCCTCCTCGATCGTCGGGCCGATCATTCCGCCTTCGATCCCGTTCCTGATCTACGCCTACGTGTCGTCGACCTCGGTCGGCCGCCTGTTCCTGGCCGGGATCATCCCGGGCCTGCTCATCGGCCTGGGCCTGATGATCTTCACCCGCTTCTACGTCACGCGCCTTGCCGTCCCCGTCGAGCCGAGGGTGCCGCTCCGCACGGTCCTGCGCCTTGCCGTCGACGGGATCGCCGCGCTCTGCGCGCCGGCGATCATCGTGGTGGCGATGACCACCGGATACTCCACCGCCTCGGAGGCCGGGGTCCTCGCCTGCGCCTACTCGATCCTGATCGGGTTCCTGTTTCGGACGATCACGTGGCGCAAGATCTGGGAGGCGCTGACCGAGACCATGCTGCTCACGGCGCTGATCATGATGATGCTCGGGTTCTCGGTGGTCATGGGATGGATCATGGCGATCGAGCAGGTGCCTCAGCAGCTCGCGGACGCGGTGCTCACCCACATCGACAGCAAGTGGCTGTTTCTCGCGGTCTACCTGATCTTCTTCCTGATCATCGGCTGCGTGTTCGACACGCTGGCGGCGATGATCATCCTGACTCCCATCCTGCTTCCCATCACCGACCTGATGGGGATCGACCGCATCCACTTCGGCGTGATCACCACCTTCGTGCTGATGCTCGGCATCCTGACGCCGCCGCTCGGCATCGCCCTCTACATCATGACCGAGGTCAGCGGTGCCTCCTTCGAGCGGGTCACAAGGGCGGTGATCCCGTTCCTGATTCCGCTCGCCCTGGTGCTCATCGTCCTGACCTACATCCCCGAGATCACGCTCTGGCTTCCCGACCTCCTCATGGGGCCGGAGTAGCGCCGGAGAGTCCCGAGCCCGCGTTTTTCGCCACGTAGTAGGCGTTCCGTCGGGCGGAAGCGTCGCACGGCGCCGCATGGCGCCGAATTTCCATCCCGCAGGAACTTGCATACGCCGTGACGGCACGCTATCAATATGATAGCAATGTTGGAGGCGAGCCGATGGCGGCAATCAATGTGCGGCAACTCGATGACGATGTGGTGGACCGCCTCAAGCGGCGCGCCTCGTCGAACAACCGCTCCCTGGAAGGCGAGGTGCGCCACATCCTCGAATGCGCGGCCGACGACGACATGGCGGCGAAGCGGGCCGCGTTCCTCGCGGCGTCGGACCGGCTGCGGGAGAAGACCAGGGGCCGCAAGCAGACCCCGGCTGAAGTGCTGATCCGCGAGGACCGCGACCGCGGCCATCGCGACGACTTCTGATGCGCTTCGTGGTCGACGCGAGCGTGGCGGTCAAGTTGCTGGTCGACGAGCCCGGTTCGGATGCCGCGCGGGAACTGGCGGCGAGCGGCCGGGAACTGCACGCGCCGCGCCTGATGGTTTCCGAGGTCGCCAATGCGCTGTGGCGCAAGGCGCGGCAGGGTCAGATCGCGCGTGCCGATGCCGGCGCCGCCATGGCCGTGCTGTCCGACATGCCGATGCGCTGGCACGACGACGAGACCATCGGCGCGGACGCGGCTCGTCTGGCGCTGGCGCTCGACCACCCGGTCTACGACTGCGTGTATCTCGCGCTGGCGCACCGCATCGGCGCGACCGTGGTGACGGCGGACCGTCGCTTCGTCACAGCCATCGCGCCGACCGAACATGGCGAGGCCGTGATGACCCTCGCTGACTACGCATGATCGCAACCTGCGAAGTTTTTTTCGGTCATCCCCCATCTGCTACGGCTACGACGTTGTGAAGCTGCACGACGCGGCCGGCGAGCCGATCCGGGGCGAGCGCAGCATCGACGCGGCCGACGCCATCCGGGGACTGATCGAGCGCATCGTGCTCACCCCCGGCGAAAAGCATGGCGAGATGCACGCCGCGCTCCACGGCGACCTCGGCACCATCCTCGAATGGGCCGGAAGCGGCAGGGGAAAGGGGGCGACCGACACTCCCAAATCGGGAATGCCGGTCTCGGTGGTAGCGGGGCCCGAACCTACGAATCCTTCGCCATCGCCGCCTCGATCAGAGCGGTGACCCCAGTGATGTCGGGCGCTTTCTCTCCCGCCCGAAGCCGCGCGAGGTCTGCGACCTCCTCTTCCTGCATGGCGATCGCGGTGCGGGCGACCGCGACCACGTCGCCGGGACGAAGGACGAGGATGCCGCTCTCGTCGGCGAGGATGGCGTCGCCGGGGCGCACCGCCACGCCGCCGCACGAGACTTCGGTGTTCAGCGCGCCTCCCAGGGCGAGCAGCTTGGTGGTGATCGGCGATACGCCGCGACACCAGGTAGGCACGCCGTTGGCGCGGATCTCGGCGGTGTCGGTCACCGGTCCGTCGATCACGACGCCGGCGATGCCGCAGGCCTTGGCCGCCGTCGCCATGAATCCGCCCCAGCAGGCGTGACGTTCGTCGCCGCAGCGCTCGACGACCAGGACGTCCCTCGGCCGAACGAGGCCCATGACATGATGAAGCAGCGCCGAATCGGGGCCCGGAATGGAGACCGTGACCGCGGTCCCGACCATGCGAGGCTCGGCGGTGACGGGACGAAGTCGAGGGTCCAGGAACCCCGCGTGCCGGAAGTGACCGACCGTCGCGGTTTCCACCTCTCCGAGAAGACGCCGGGATTCCTCGTCGACGGGCGGCGGCATGTCGTTCAGGATGAACATGGTTGGGATCCGTCCGAAATTGGCGAGTGCGATACGGACGCTACAGGACGTGGTGTTCGTGAACCGGCAGGCCCTGTCGCAGCGACTCCATGTAAGGGAAGTCCAGCCGGGCGCTGATGTAACCCGGCTTGTCCTGGGCACGCGCGAGAACGTGCCCCCAGGGGTCGACGACCATGCTGTGTCCGAAGCAGGCGCGCATCTCGTTCCCTTCAGGATGCTTGCCGACCTGGTTGGGCGCGAGAACGTAGGTCTGGGTCTCGATCGCGCGGGCGCGGCACAGCACCTCCCAGTGGTCCTTGCCGGTCTCCATGGTGAAGGCGGAAGGAATGGTGATGACCGCGGCGCCGGCATCGGCCAGGGCGCGATAGAGCTCGGCGAATCGGATGTCGTAGCAGATCGTGCAGCCGATGCGGATGCCGCCTTCGTCGTAGGAGACGATGTCGGCGCCGCGGCTCATGACGTCGGACTCGCGATAGCTCTCGCCGCCGGGCGTGACGATGTCGAAGAGGTGGATCTTGCGATAGCGGGCCAGCTCCGCGCCATCGCGGCCGAACACCACCGACGTGTTGTAGTACCTGCCCTCGTCGTGCTCCAGCATGCTGCCGGCGTGCAGGATCACGTGGTAGCGCGCCGCCAACCCGCGCATCAGGTCGTATGCCTCGCCGCCGGGAAAGGTCTCCGCCGCCGCCCGGGAGCCTTCGACATCGTCGCCCATGTAGGTGAAGAGCTCGGGCAGGATGACGAAATCCGGGCGGTCCTCTTCGACCGCGGCGGTGACGAGGCGTTCGGCCTGCGCAAGGTTCGCCGCCTTGTCGTCCTGCGAGTTCATCTGAATGAGGGAAACTTTCATCGCGCTCGGTCCTCCGCGCGGACAATGGTCCGCGTTCCGATCCTGCGTCTTCGCCGGGGAGACACTATCAGGTTGATCTGCCTCGGACCACGGCGGGCAAGGCTTCACCGGGGACACCGAAACCGTCGCTACCGTGTGCGGCATGGTCTTTCGGAGTTGGCCCCCGCCTTCAATCACCCGATACGTTGGGATAGTCTTGCGCCGCCTTTTCGAGGAGGAACACATGAACAGACTCACTTCCATTTCCCGCCGCCGATTCCTGGGCACCTCCGCCGCCGCGCTCGCCGCTTCCGGCACCAGCCCCTTCGTTCTCGCGGATGCCCACGGCGACACGTTGCGCGTGCGCACCCCCACCGACATCGTGAACCTCGATCCCGGCTTCTGGCAGAACACCGCCGACCTCTGGACCATGGACGCGGTGCTGCCGAAGCTCATCAACTTCAAGCCCGGCGACAAGTGGGAATGGGAGCTCTACTGCGCGGAGTCGATCGAAGCGGTCGACGCGAAGACCATCAACTTCAAGATCCGGCCCGGCTTCGAGTGGAGCGACGGCTACGGCGAGCTCACCGCCGAGGACGTCAAGTTCTCCTTCGAGCGCTACCTCGATACCGATCTCAATCCCCCCAACGGCGGGAACTGGGCGCTGCTCAGCCACGTCGACATGCACGACCGCTACAGCGGCACCATCGTCTTCCGGGAGCCCTTCTCCGCCGTGTGGTGGTTCGTGCTTCCCTACGCGACCGGCTCGATCGTGTGCAAGAAGGCGGTCGAGGACGCGGGCGGCACCTACTCGCTCGAGCCGCCGGCGCAGGGCGGCCCCTACAAGATGGTGGAGCATGTCCCGAGCCAGTTGATCGTGCTCGAAGCCCACGCCGGCTGGAACGGCCCGCAGCCCGATTTCAAGCGGATCGAGTTCTACCCGATCACCGACTCCAAGGCGGCGGAGAACGCCGTCCAGGCCGGACAGCTCGACGTCTCGCGGGTGAGCTTGAGCATCGTGCCCCACCTGATGGAGAACATGCCGGAGGGGCTCGTGATGAAGCTCAAGGCGAGCCCGGACAACGTCTGGCTCGGCATGAACATGGCGCACCCGAAGCTCGAAGATCTGCGGGTCCGGCAAGCGATCCTCAAGGCGATCGACGTCGAAGCGATCCTCGAGGGAGCCTACTTCGGCGTCGCCGAGCGCGCCCACGGCCCGGCCGGCAAGGGGCTGCTCGGATACATCGACGAGCCCCCGCCCCCGCGGGACGTGGAAGGCGCGCGAGCGCTGCTCGCGGAGGCGGGCGTCGACGGCCTCGATCTCGTGCTCGACACCCTCGCCGACACCGACTTCGTGACCGCGGGCCAGATCGTCCAGGCCAACCTCGCCGAGGTCGGCATCAACCTCGAGATCGCGACCCACGAGGGCGGAACCTACTGGTCGCTCCCCGACACCAAGGGCAAGGAGGGGCTGGAGATCCAGTTCCACCGCTGGCTCGCCCCGCCGGACCTCAACTGGACCACGCAGTGGCTGCTGCCGGAGCAGGCCGGGATCTGGAACTGGCAGTGGTACGACAGCAAGCGCTTCGAGGAGCTGCACTTCGCCTCGATGGCGGAGACCGACAACGCCAGGCGCCACCAGCTCCTGGTAGACATGCAGAAGGAGATGGACTCGAGCGGCGCCTACCTGTGGATCACCCAGCCGCCCCGGCCCATCGTGTGGCGCGACCACGTCGTCCCCGCAATGAAGCCGAACGGAGACCCGCGCCTGGAGCTCTTCAAGAAGGCCTGACCCTGCGGCGCCGCCGGGAGAGACCGTGCCAGGAACTCTCCCGGCGGCGCCCCGCTATGGGGAACGGGGAACGCACGGAACGAACAGGAGGTGGCGGGGAGTTCCGTGCCGGCGGGACCCATGTTGAACAATGAGGTCCACATGCCAGGATCGGGCCGCAACATGTGCCTTGGCCGAAGTGGTTCGGAGATGACGCTCCCCGCGACCCCATGAAGATCGCCGCGATCGAGGCCCTGCGCTACTCGCCACCCCCACCTCCGCCGGCGGACCTGCTCCCGCGCCGCCCTTCCTGGCACGGCCACCAGGACGTCTCCCACCCCCTCGCGCGCTACCGCGGGCGGCGCGTCGACTTCAACGCGCTCATGCCCTGGGGCGACCTGTGGGTGCGGGTGCGGGCCGAGAACGGCATGAGCGGGTTCGGGGCCACCCAGTTTGCGGGACCGGTCGCGGCGCTGGTGCGCGACCACCTCGGCCCCGCCCTGATCGGAGAGGATTGCCTCGCCACCGACCGCCTCGCGGATCTGATGTTCCGCCTCACCAAACCCTACGGCTCCGCCGGAATCGCATCCTGCGCGGTGAGTGCGATCGACCTCGCGCTCTGGGATCTGCGCGGACGCATCGCGGGAGAGCCCGTGTACCGCCTCCTCGGCGGCGCCCCGCGCCGCCTCCCCTGCTACGCCACCACCAACGACGTGGACTGGGCCGTGGAGCTCGGCTTCGAGGCGTTCAAGGTCACGCTTTCCTACGGCCCCGAGGCGGGAGCCGAAGGCCTCGATCGCAACGAGGCGTTCATCGCCGAGTGCCGCGAGACGATCGGCGACGAGCGCGAGCTGTTCATCGACTGCTGGATGTCGCTCGACGTGGACTACGCGGTGCGACTCTCCGAACGCCTGTATCCCTATCAGCCCGCCTGGCTCGAGGAGTGCCTCCTGCCCGAAGACCTCGACGGACACGTCGCGCTGCGCCGCCGCCTGCCCACGCAGACGCTCGCCACCGGGGAGCACTGGTACTCCCACTTCCCCTTCCAGTGGGCGGCCTCACGCCGCGTGGTCGACGTGCTGCAGCCGGACATCCAGTGGTGCGGCGGGCTTTCCGCCGTTACCCGCATCGCCACCATCGCCGACTCGGCCGGGCTCGCGACGATGCCCCATCTCGCCGGCACCACCGCGTTCGGCCAGCACGCGAGCGTGGGCATCGCCACCATCCAGCGGGCCGAGTACCGCATTGGGTCCGAGCCCGGCATTCCCCTCGAGCGCGCCGCACGGGCCCCCGGCGCGGTGCTGCCGGAGAATGGCGCAATCGGCGCGAGCGACGCCCCCGGCTTCGGCATCGACATCCCGGAGGAGCATCTGTCGCCGTTCTAGTCCTCCCCCGTTTCAGCGGTATCCCGGGCGGCGTTGGCCAGGAGGGTCAGCCTCCGATTACCGGTATGGACAGCGCCCGGCAGATCTTCCGTGTCAGGCGATTCGGAACTTCCGAGTGGCGGGGCACGGCTTCCACCCGACCGGTGGCCGGATTGCACCACAGAGAGTGTCCCGAGCCCTCGCGTTTCAGATAACAGCCGTGGCGTCGCAGGTGTCGCAGCAGAACGCCTCGCTTCACCCTACGACCACAACGTCGCGTTCGGCGTCGTCGGGCAGGTGCCGCAACGCATCCTCCCGGCGATCTTCAAGGATGAGCTCGATCGCGCTTGCCAGGCTCACGCGTGCTTCGTCCTTCGTACGGCCCTGACCGTTGGCTCCAGGGACTTCCGGACAATAGGCGATGTACCAATCACCATCTGGTTCGAAGATCGCCGTATAGGTGTTGGTCATAATCGGAGGCGTTCGTGATTCGCAGTGGTGAGTGTGGATAGTACTGTATTGAAGCCGATCACGATCGCCTCGCGCGGAGAGACCTGTACGGCCTCCGGCCATACAATCCTCGCCCGGAAGCGAGTCACCACGGAGACCTCCCCTCATGAGCATCGACGACACCGCCGCCTTTCTTTCGGCCTTGCGCCTCGAGCACCGCTCAGCGGAAGAGCTGCCCCAGGAGCTGATGCCGCCGGACCTCGCGTCCGCATACCAGGTGCAGGCGGCCGTGGTCGACGCGCTCTGCGCGGCATGGGGCGGCGAGCGGGCGGGCTACAAGGTGGCGGTGACCAACCCCGCCGCCCAGCGCATGCTCGGCGTGCCCCACCCGGTGTTCGGACGCATCCTGAGCGCGCGTCTCCACCGCAGCCCGCTCCAGGTGCGCGCCGCGGACTACCGCACTTGCCTCATCGAGGTGGAGATCGGCTTCCGGATGGCCGAAGACGTGCCGGAACGCGAAGGCGGTCACGACCGCGACTCCGTCGCGCCGTACGTCGGCGACCTCTATCCCTCCATCGAGCTGGTCGAAGTGCACTTCGCCGGCATCGAACGGGTCACGCCCTTCTCCCTCGCAGCGGACAACGCGGTCCACGGCGCATGGATCCACGGCGAGGCGGTAGCGGACTGGCGCGGGATCGACCTCGCCACCCAGCCGACCCGCCTCCTCGTCGACGGCGAGGAGAACATGATCGGCTCGGGGGGCAACGTGCTCGGCCACCCGCTCGAAGTGGTGGCCTGGCTCGCCAACGAGCTGCCGCAGTACGGGCTTCACCTCTCGCGCGGCGACTTCGTGACCACCGGCGTCACCACCGACGGCATCTATCCGGCATCGGCGGGCCAACACCTGGTCGCGGAGTTTCCCTCGCTGGGCCGGGTGGAGATCCGCCTCGACTGAGCCTTCGTGGGCGGGCGATGACCCGCGTGCTCAACGCGCCCATCGGATTGTCCTCCGGTTCGAAGGCCCGTCTCCTCGCATCCGAATCGCGTGCTTGTGGATTCCCGCTTGTGCGGAAAATGACAAAGCACGTTCGCCTTTTCACACCGACCGCTGCCCGTTCCACCAGGCGGAACCGCACGGGTGCTGCGCTCGCTCGGACCGTGCCGGGCTCGCCTCCTCTTCAGGCGCCCCAGTGCTCGACGAGGCGCTTCACCTCGGCCGCGAACGCCGCTTCCTTGAACTCCTTGAAGACCTTCCAGGAGCTGAAGGTTGTGGGATCGCTCACCCGATGGGGGAAGAGCACCCCGTCCAAGTGGTCGAGCTCATGCTGGTAGGTGCCGGCGGAGTAGCCTCGCACCGGAAAGCGGCGCGGCTCGCCGTCGCGCCCGTACCCGGTCACTTCGATCTCCAGGTGCCGCGTAACCACGCCGCGCAGATTGGGCACCGACAGGCAGCCTTCGTTGTTCTCGAAGGTCTCGTCCGAGAGCGGGGTGATGACCGGATTGACGAGGACCGTCTGCGGGATGGGCGGCTTGTAGGGGTAGCGGGGATTGCGCCCCTTCACCTCGGCGATGAATATCCGGAAGGGAATGCCGATCTGGTTGGCGGCGATGCCGGACCCGTTCGCGGCGTGCATGGTGTCGATGAGATCGTCGACGTAGCCCTGCACCCGCGCCGAGCCGATGTCGCCGGGCTCGACCTCCTCCGCCCGCGCCGCGAGCACCGGGTGGCCGATTTCCAGAATCTCGCGGACTGCCACCCTTCACTTCTCCCGTGACGGCGCATCCCCGGACGGCCCATGCGGCTCTTCCGCGGGCGGCGCATCCGGCTCCCCGGCGGACGATGCATCCGGCTCTTCGGCGGCGGCGGCGTCGCCCGCCGTGGCCGCGCTCTGCTCCGCAACCCAGGCGCGACTCGAGAAGAAGATGGATTGCGTCGCCCCGTCCACGAAATCGAAGCGACGCATGGCGGCCGGATCGTCATCGCTGCGCGGCCTCGGCAGCGCATCGAAGTGTCCGAAGCGATCCTCCCCGCGCACCAGTTGCGCAAAGTCCCGCACGCCGACGACCTGACGAGTCGACGGCGCGATGTAGCGCAGCGCGAGCCCGGCACGCCACCGGTTGCTCGTGTTCGGGCCCGACGAGTGGAACATGCGCCCATGATGCAGAGACATCTCGCCCGGCGCCAGGCATACCGACACCGCCTCGTCCTCGTCGACCTCCACCTTGAGCTCCTGCCCGCGGGTCAGCAGGTTGTCCTCCTCGAAAGTGTCGTCGTGCATGATCGGTCCGCGGCGGTGCGACCCCGGCACGAAGCGCATGCACCCGTTCGACTCGTTCGACTCCGAGAGCGCGATCCAGGCGCTCACCTCGTCGGTGCTGTCCAGACCCCAGTAGTTGAGATCCTGGTGCCAGGACACGTAGGAGGGACTGCGCGGCGCCTTGACGAAGCAGGAGCTTCCCCAGAGCAGGATGTCCGGGCCCAGGATGCGCTCCACGCAGTCCAGGATCGCCGGGGTGCGGCCCAGCTCGTCGATGAAACGGCACGCGAGGTGCGCCTTGCCGCGCAGAAAGCGCCTGCGGTCATCCCTCGCCTTTTCCATCTCGACCACCCGGGCCAGGTGGACGGCCGCCTCCTCTTCACTGATGGCCCGGATGGGAAAGCAGAACCCGTCCGCCTCGTAGCGCTCTGCGAGCGTAGCGGGGCGGGTGGCGCCGCTCTCACCGCAACCCGACACCACGTCGGGCGCCGACCCCGCCCTGTCCCTCGAGGAGGCGGGCGGAAGGGGCGCGGCGTCGATACGGCCTCCGTGAGAAGAGCTTCCCGACACCGTACCCTCATCCTTCGTCATCAGGGATCACCGAAGCTTCGCCGAAACCCGACATGCCCCCCAAGAGCTGAAGCGCGGGAATGAAAGAGTCGCACCCGGAAAATACAGGCACTACACTGCGATGAGCCTAATGTGAGTGTGGAGCAGCCGCAATGCAATACGCCGATCCCGACATGCTGAAGGGCAAGGTGGTGTGGGTCACCGCATCGGCGCGGGGACTCGGACGCGCGATCGCCGAACGCCTCGCCTGCTGCGGCGCCTCGGTGGCGGTGCACGGGCGCTCCGAACACACCCCCAAAGAGTTCGACGAAGCGCCCTCCACCCCTCACGTCGCCGGCGAGATCGCGAAGATGGCCGGCAACCCGGTCATCACGGTCTACGGCGACCTGAGCGACAGCCAGGCGGTGGACGCCGCCGCCGCCCGCATCGAGGAGGAGCTCGGCCCCATCGACCTCCTGGTCAACAACGCGGGCGGCGACATCGCGGCCGCCGGAGGCAAGCCCGAAGGCAACGACGCCTACTCGTTCTCGCCCGAAGACCTGCACGCGGTCACCGACCGCAATCTCACCACCACCATGCTGTGCTGCTGCCGGGTGGTGCCCGGGATGATCGCCCGCGGGGGAGGGCGGATCGTCAACATCGGCTCGGTGGTGAGCTTCGAGGGCACCGACGAGGGCGTCATCTACGCCGCGGCGAAAGCGGGCCAGACCCACTACACCCGCTGCCTCGCCCGGCAACTGCGCCCCCACGGGATCACCGTGAACATGGTCTCCCCGGGCGGCACCCTGAGCGCGCGCTTCATCGCCACCGGCCAGACCCGCCCCGACTTCATGGCCGCGATGGACGCGAACACGCTGGTGCGCCACGCCCGCCCCGACGAGATCGCCCGCGCCGTCCAGTTCTTCGCCTCCCCGCTGGCCGACTTCGTGAGCGGGCAGGTGCTCCGCGTCGACGGCGCCAAGCAGGTGGTTGCCGCCTGACGGATTCGCCGGACGGCACCAGAGCAACCGCAACGAGGAGGAACAGTCCGCCCCGGGGTCGCGTGGCAAGGAGCGATGTGGTCATCGTTCCCCTTCCGCCGTGCCCCGCCCGAGGAGGCGAGGCGACCGGAGTCCAGCACCACCGACGACCACACCGGCACTGCCCTGAGCGAAGAGATGTTGCCCTCGGTTGTCGGGATAAGAATGAGCCTGGCGACGGCTCTTCTCGCCACCGTCGTAGCCTGCTCGGCACTCGCCCACGAGGCGCCGCGCCTGGTCCTCGACCTGCCGGCCGCCGGAGGCAAGGCGCTCCGACTCCCGAAAGAGAGGCATCCCACCCTCGAAGCGATTCGAAGCGACCCGGCGGCAAGCGATCTGCGAATCGGTCTCGCGGCTCCGGACGCCGTCCGCGATGCCCGAGCCCTGTCCCTGGACCTTGCCCCACCTGCCGGGTCCGCTAAGGCGGCAACGGCATCGTTCTACGCCCTGAAGGTGGAGGAGCGCTCGGAGCGGGACTACAGCCTGCACGCATACGACGAAGCCTCGGGATCCGAAGTCTCACTGGTCGTGATGGGCTCGGACGTGCTCGGCACGATCCGGCACGATGGCGAGGTCTACCGGGTGCGCCCGCTCGGTGACGGACTCACGGTCGTCTACCGCTACGACACCCGCCGCCTGCCGGGGTGCGGGGTATCGGGGGAATCCTTCTGGACAAAGGTGCGCGAGCGCCGAGAAGCGGTCGCGGCAGCCGTCCGACAGCAGCGTGACCAGGGCGGCGGCGGACCGGACTCGCCGGCGCCCTTGTCGGAGCCCCTGTCGGAACCCGGCTCCGGCGAAGTGATGGACGTGCTCGTCGCCTACACTCCGCAGGCCCGAAGAGCGGCGGGAAACATCCACGCCCTCATCCGCCTGTTCATGGATGACACCAACCGCATCTACGCCAACAGCCGGATCCGACCCCGCATACGCCTGGTGCACAGCTATCAGACGGAGTACCGCCAGGAGCACGAGATGCGGATTGATCTGGACAGGCTGACCGCACCGGAAGACGCATACATGGACGAGGTGCACGCAAGGCGTGACGAGCACGGCGCAGACCTGGTGGCGCTGCTCGTCGCCGACTACACCGAAAACGTGTGCGGCATTGCGAACCAGTACATTGGATATCCCGGGGCCGATGCGTGGGGGTTCAGCGTCAGCGCCCAGAACTGTGGGTCCCACACGTTCGCGCACGAGCTCGGACACAACCAGGGCGCCCACCACGATCCGGTGGCCGACATCAACCAGAGCTTCCCCTACGGTCACGGACTGTGCAACAGCCGGCAGAGGTGGCGAACCGTGATGGCGTACTGGGAAAGCGGCAACTGCCGGCCGGAAGCGCCGCATTTCTCCAACCCGGACGTATCGTACCGCGGAATCCCGACCGGCGACGACAGCGTGCGCAACAACGCCCGCGTCATCAACGAGACCGCTCACGTGGTGGCGGGTTTCCGCCGGGCATGGCCACCGCCGCACACCATCCCCCTGGTCATGCCGGCCGACAATGCAGCCCGGCAGGGGTTCGTGCGCATCATCAACCGTTCCCCGCGCGCGGGCAGAGTCCGCATCCACGCCATCGACGACGCCGGCCGGCGATCCGGCCCGGTCTACCTGTCGCTGGACGCGAGAGCATCCGCACACTTCAACTCCGAAGACCTGGAGGAAGGCAACCCATCGAAAGGGCTGTCCGCGGGCGTCGGAGACGGCGACGGAAGCTGGCGACTGGAGCTGTCCACGGGGCTGGACATCGAGCCTCGGGCCTATGTACGCACCTCGGACGGATTCCTGACGAGCATCCACCAGACCGCTGCCCAGTCGGAAGAGGGCGACATGCGGCACCTCGTCCCGATCTTCAATCCCGGCAGCAATCGCGACCAGGAAAGCCGGTTGCGCGTCATCAACATGTCCGAGAGCGGCGCGAGGATAGTCGTCAGAGGTCTGGACGATCAGGGCGACACGCCGCCCGAGGGCGTCGTGCGCCTCGACCTGCCGGCGAGGGCGGCGCGCACGCTGAGCGCCCGGCAGCTCGAAGAGGGGGGCGACGGCTTCTCGGGCCGCTTCGGGGACGGGAGCGGCAAGTGGCGATTGTTCGTGTCCGCCGATCGCCCGATCCAGGTCATGAGCCTGTTGTACAGCCGGCCCACGGGCAACCTCACCAACCTGTCGCGCTGATGGCCCTCGGGGAGATGTACGGGACCGCGCCGCCTCGTGGTGGCGGTGGCGTGCATCCGGAGGCCGGTATGGCCTGGTGGCGCATCGCCTTCATCGCGATGGGCTGGTGGTGCATTCTGATGACGGGACCGGCGGCGGCCCACGATCCCCCCCTGCTCGTGGAGTATCTGCCGGACACGGCGTTCGACACCGGCGACCGGACCGAAGACCAGAACGCCACCCTGGAGGCGATACGCCGCGACCCCGCGGCCATCGACATCCGCCTCGGTCCGGCGAACCCGGACGCGGTACGGGAAGCCCTCGCGTTGTCACTCGTCCTGCCGGCGCCACCGGGACCGGCCTCGGAAACGATCCTGTCCCTGCACGGACTGCACCTCGAAGACCGCGCGGAACAGGACTACAGCCTGTACTTCCGGGACGAGGAATCGGGGTCGGAAGTGGCGCTGGTGGTCCTCGGTCGGGACGTGCTCGGCACTGTCCGGCACGGCGATGCGCTCTACAAGATACACCCGCTCGGCGACGGCCTCACCGCGGTCTACCGATACGACACCAGCCGTTTGCCGCAGCACAGTCTCCGGGACAAGGCAATCCCCACCGGGCGGCCCCGGTCGAGCCCGGTTGCCCACGAGGTGGGCGCAAGAGCCGAAGTCGACGAAGCGATCATCGACATCCTGGTCGCCTATACACCCCGCGCCCGCATCGAGGCGGGAAACATCGATGCGCTCCTCCGTTTCACGTTCGAGCAGACCAACCGGATTTACGCGAACAGCCTGATTCGACCTCGCGTGCGGCTGATTCACGGCTACCAGACCGAGTACGCACCGGGTGCGGACCCGTCCACGGATCTCCGTCGTCTGCAGGCCCCCGCGGATTCTCACATGGACGAGGTGCACGTACTGAGGGACGAGCACGCCGGGGACCTGGTCGTGCTTCTCCTCGGGAGTCGGAACAACTATTGCTATGCCTACTATCCCATCCAAAACGAGCGATACGCGTTCGCGGCCATCGCCCGGAACTGTCTCGGCCTCTACGGCTTCGCGAAACTGCTGGGTTTCATGCAAGGCGCGGCCGGCAGTCCGGAATTCCGTACCAACCGGGACTTCCCCTATGGACATGGATTCTGCAACGACGCCGACAACTGGCGGACCGTGATGGCCGACAACCGGAACCACCGTTGTCCGGTCCCCATCCCGTACTTCTCGAATCCGGACGTATCGTTCGGGGGAATCCCCACCGGTGACGTCGAGCTGCGCAACAACGCCCGGGTCATCAACGAGACCGCCGAGCGCATGGCAGGCTTTCGCGAAGCCCCGCCGCCACGCTCGCTCGCCATACCGCTGTTCCTGCCCGCGGACGATCCCGCCCGGCAGGGATTCGTGCGCATCGTCAACCGTTCGGGCCGGCCCGGGACGGTGCTGATAAACGCCATCGACGACGACGGCCGGCGATTCGGACCCATTTCCCTGTCACTCGACGCAAACGCCTCGGCGCACTTCAACTCCGAAGATCTCGAAGAAGGCAACCCGCGGAAGGGCCTGTCCGCAGGCGTGGGAAACGGCCACGGCAACTGGCGCCTGGAGCTCGACACCGGACTCGACATAGAGCCCCGGGCGTACGTTCGGACCGCGGACGGCTTCCTCACCAGCATTCACGAGATCGCGGCGAAGGCCGAGGGCACGGCCATGCACTACCGGGTGCCGATATTCAATCCCGCGAGCAATGTCCGCCAGCAAAGCCGGCTTCGTCTGGTCAATCCCGGAGAAGGACCCGCAAGCGTCGTCATCAGTGGACTCGACGATCGGGGCGAAGAAGCGCCGGAGGGCGATGTCACGCTCACTCTGGAGGCAGGAGCGGCGCGCTCGCTGACCGCACGGCAACTCGAAGAGGGCGGTGACGGATTTGCCGGACGCTTCGGCGACGGCACCGGAAAGTGGCAGTTGCTCGTATCCGCCACCCGTCCCGTGGTGGTCATGAGCCTGTTGCAGAGCCCGACCGGCAACCTCACCAACCTCTCGCCGTGAGGCGGGCGCGAGCACGACGCCGTCACCGCATTGCCTGACCACTCTCCCACACGTAATGTGTCGGACCGGCAATGGCGAGGCGTGACCTGCATGTGAGCGACCGTGTCCCGCCCATGAACTCCACGGTCACCGGCAGCATGTCGACCCGCCGGGCACATCGCCGCGCCGGGGATGGTGGCGGCATTCAACAACGGAGGAGAGACACACGATGTATCGCCGAGAATGCGTAGAGGTCTCGGGCGACCCCATGCCGGTGCTCGTCTTCGACGCGCCCGAACCCGGGCCGCATCCCGCACTGGTCATCGCCCAGCACCTGCCCAACGCCCATGCCGGGCTCGAAACGGACCCCTTTCAGATCGACGTGGGAGCGCGCTATGCGCGCGCCGGCTTCACCTGCGCGATGCCCTACGTCTTCCACTGGTGGCCGCCCGAAACGGACATGGACATCAAGCGGGCAGAGTTCACCGACGACCGCACGCTGGCCGATCTCCGCGCCGCCTTCGACCTTCTCGCCGCGTCGGACAGCGTGGACGAGGAGTGCATCGGCATCGTCGGCCACTGCTGGGGGGGCCGCATCGCGTGGCTCGGAGTCACCGGCGACCACCGCTACCGGGCCTGTGCGGTGTTCTACGGCGGGCGCATCAAAGTGCCCTTCGGAGACGACCCGGCACCCATCGAGCTCGCCTCCCGGATCCCCTGCCCGGTGCTGGGCATCTTCGGCAACGACGATGCCTCCCCCTCGCCCGAGGACGTGGACGACTACGAGGCGGCGCTGCGGGCGGCGGGAGTGCCCTGCGAGTTTCACCGTTACGACGGCGCCGGGCACGGATTCCAGGACTTCAACATGCCGGAGCGCTACCGCAAGGCGCAATCGGAGGACGCCTGGGAGAAGGCCATCGAGTTCTTCGGGCGACACCTGCGCGCGTAGAACCCGCCCTCCGGCCCAGCCACGCATTCCCGCCCGGGAGCCCTCGCACGCGAGGGCCACGTCACCCGGCGCTACCAGCTCTTCTCGAGGCCCACGAACAGGGTCCGGCCCCGAATCGAGTCGAAGGTCTCGTCGGGATAGCCGGGGTCGTCGGCATCCTCCGGCGGCTCGCGGTCGGCGACGTTGAGGACGCCGCCGGTGATCTCGGCCCCGGCGACGCCGAAGGCGTCCTCCCAGCGCACCGAGAGGTCGTGGCCGACCCACCCCGAGTAGCTGGAGCCCCAGTAGTTCGGCCGGTCCGACAGCCCGTACGCGCTCCACTGCGCCGTCACGTCGCCCCGCGTGGCCCGCAGCACGGCATGGGCTCGATTGCGCGGCACGGTGTACGAACCCTCCAGTCCGGATGCCCGCTCGTGGTACTTGGTCGCGTGCGCCCACCAGGCGTCGAGCTCGAAGTCGGCCCACCGCGTCTCCCAGCCCGCCCGGGCCCGGAGGTGGACCCCCGACACGTCGATCCGGCCGTCGCTGGTGACCGGCTTGACGATGTTCATGATCAGGTTCGTTTGCGGATCCCGGTTGATGACCACCCCTTCCGGCAATGCGCCCCGGGCTTCGAGGCGAAGAACCCCCTGGGCGGAGTAGATGGTCAGGAGTCGGGAAAGGCCCATCCGGTACCAGTCCGCGCTCAGCGTCAGCGGACCCATCTCGCTCACGATGCCGAGACCGAAGCTCTCGGCCCGGTCCTCCACGAGCTCCGGGTTGCCGGAGTTGATGGCGATCACCTCGTAGCGAAACCCCGTAATCGGATCGCGAACCCGCGGACGTGTGACCACCCGAGCGGCGTGCAGACCGCCCACGCCCGGCGGCTTCGCCGTCTTGCTCCAGGAGCCCCGAAGCGCCAATTGCTCATTCAGACGAAAACGAGTCGCCAACTGGTGGGAGATTGTCGAATCGACGTCGTCGTGGTCGTCGTGCCGGGCGGCGAGCGAGACCTCCCAGCGCTCGTGCAGGGGAACGGCAAGCTCCACGAACTTCGACAGGCGGGTGCGGTCGCCGGAAAACGCAAAGTCGAAGGAACCGATGACGTTCGCCTGATCCACCTCGTTGCCGGCGGCATCCCGGTACACCGGATCCCGCGTGCGCTTCTCATGGGCAAGCTCCGCCCCCGCCGCCCAGGCGAAGATCCTGCCCGCCACCTCGGGGCTTCGGCCGTCGAAGGCGATCCGCGCCACCCGGTGTTCCATGGTCCGATCGCGGTAACGCCGAAGGCTCGAGCGCGCCACCGCCTCCAGATGTGCGGGTTCCGTGGACAGGGGGTTCAGAAAATCGTAGCTCGGGTCCGCGAGCACGCTTCGGTGCACGTAGGCGCCGGCATCCAGATCCTCGTCGTGCCGATAGGAGCGCAGGTACGCGTTGTAGCCGATCCCGTGCCCGAGCCCTCCCGCGATGCCGAAGGTGAGATCGTGCTCCGTCAGATCCGTGCTCGCGTCGCGATGGCCGTGGCCCGCAAAGCGATGGAAGAAAGTCGCCGGTCCCCCGGGGACCCTGATGCCGAGGGTCTGGTACGCGGCCGCCCGGCGCGGGTGCATGATCTCGCTCTGCACGAGGCGCGAGTCGAAGTACAGGGCATGGTCCTCGCCGAGCGGGTAGTCGAGGCCGAGAGACAGGGCGTCCCGGTCGCGCCGCTCCCAGCTCCAGTCGACATCCCCGGTGGCGTATCCGCACCCCTGGCCGGGGATTCCGTAGGGATCGGCGAGCGGGCCGGTGAACTCCCCGCCCGCACACGCTCCAAGAGAAAGAGCGGCAATGCCCTCCGGGGTAAAGGCGAGCGCGGTGTTGCCGGCAATCGAGACGCCGTTCGCGTCGTCGAAGGCGCCGCCCGGCGTCCAGGAGGACCGGCTGTAGCGCCGCTGCGACTCGCGGATCTCGTTGCGGCGGAAGACATCCACCCCGATGTTCAGGTGGCCGGCGCCGACCGCCCCTCCCCACCACGCGCTCGCGTGTTCGGTCTCGCCGCCGCCCCGAACCGGATGCTCCACGCCGGCCTGCACTTCGATGCCCTCGAAGCGGTCCCGGAGAACGATGTTGATGGCGCCGGCGATGGCCCGGGGGCCGTAGAGGGCGACCGCGCTGTCGGAGAGGACCTCGATGCGCTCCACCGCGGACACCGGCAGCGAGTCCAGGTCGAAGGTCGAGTCGGAGATCGACCTGCCGTCGATCAGAACCGCGAGGCGAAAGCTGCCCAGAAGGTAGGGCCGGTCGAGGCCGTAGCTGTTGTAGTCGAGACGGCCGCGGAGGAAATCCCAGAGGTTGCGCATCCCCGAAAGCTCTATCTCCTCGCGCTCGATGACGGTGACGGGCCGCATGTCTCGCGCGGCGCCCGTGGATATCAGGCTGCCCACGGAGACGACTTCGCGCGCTTCGCCCACGTCATCCGCCGCGCCCGGGACGGGGGCCAGCGACGCGGAGGCAGTGACCATGAGCGCAAGCGCTGCCGCGCCAGGCCCGCCGCTTTTCTTCATGTCCTTTCTCCTCTCCCGACCGGCCAGGTCGGGCGGCTCGATCCGCGATGCTATCGCATGACCCCATCGACGAGCCGTTTCCTCGACGCCTATGAATACCATCGCAGAGCATTGAGACGCGGGGACGCGCGCCACGCTTTCCGTGTCAGCCTCGTCCCACCGGAAACGCCTGCACGATTCGGAGGCCCGCGCGCATTGGCGCGCGGCGTCGAACCGGCATCGACGCCGGCCCCCCGGCCGGCATCACCATTCTCAGCCGCTCGCCGCCTCCAGGCGCTCGCTCATCTTCACCCATTCGGATTCCAGGCTATCGAGACGCGCCCGGGAATGCTTGTAACGGGCAATGAGGTCTCCGAGCTCCTCGCCGCTCAGCCGCTGGTAGGTGTCGGTATCCGCGAGCTGCGCGCTGAGCGTGCGCACCTCGGGCTCGAGGCCCTCGATGCGCCTCTCCATTTCCCGGAGCGCCCTGCGCAGGGGCTGGACCCGCTCGCGCTTGCGGGCCTCCTCGCGGCGTCGCGCCGCC
Source organism: uncultured Ectothiorhodospiraceae bacterium (assembly GCA_964420925.1). Lineage (GTDB taxonomy): Bacteria > Pseudomonadota > Gammaproteobacteria > HK1 > HK1 > JAJEAD01. The sequence continues at coordinate 85,881 of CAYQVB010000041.1, forward strand.
GAACTCGGCCGCGCGCCGGCATCCCGCCGGGCCCGCCGAGGCTCCGCGTCGCGTCGCAGCAGCCAGTCCCGGTACTCGTCCAGCGTGCCATCCCAGGCGCGCAGGCGCCCTTCGGCGACCAGCATGAACTCCTCCACGCTGTTCTCGATGAGGCGCCGGTCGTGCGAGACGAGCACCAGCGCGCCCTCGTAGTCCTGCAGGGCCATCGTCAGCGCATGGCGCATGTCGAGGTCGAGGTGGTTGGTGGGCTCGTCGAGGAGCAGCACCGCGGGCCGGCGCCAGGCCACCACCGCGAGCGCGAGGCGCGCCTTCTCGCCGCCCGACAGCGACGCGCTGGGATGAAAGGCCATGTCGCCCGGAAATCCCCAGCCGCCGAGATAGTCGCGCATCGCCTGATCGGTGGCGTCCGGGCGCAGCGCCGCGAGGTGCTCCATCGCGCTCCGGCCCGGACCGAGCGTCTCCACCGTGTGCTGGGCGAAGTAGCCGACCCCCGCGTGGCGACCGCGCATCTCCTCCCCCCCGAGCAGGGACAGCTCGCCCGCGAGGCTGCGCAGCAGGGTCGACTTCCCCGCCCCGTTGCGCCCGAGCAGCCCCACCCGATCGCCGGGCGCGAGCCGGAATCGCACGGCTTCCAGCACGGGCGCCGCACCGGGGTAGCCGAGCGCCCCCTCCTCGAGCTGCACGAGCGGGGTCGACATCTTCCCGGGGCTCGGAAAGGAGAAGCGATAGGGCGAGTCGGCGTGCGCGGGCGCGCTCCGGGTCATGCGCTCGAGCTCCTTCAGGCGGCTCTGCGCCTGGCGGGCCTTGCTCGCCTTGTAGCGGAAGCGATCCACGAAGGCGCGGATCTCGCGCACCCGCGCCTGCTGCTTCTCGTACATCGACTGGCGAAGCGCCAGGGTCTCCGCGCGCTGGCGCTCGAAGGTACTGTAGTTGCCGCGGTAGCTCCGCGCGTCCCCGCCCTCCAGGTGCACCACGTCGGTGGCGACCCGGTCGAGGAAGTCGCGATCGTGGGAGATGACGAGGGTGGTGCCCTCGCGCTGCTTGAGCCAGTGCTCGAGCCACAGGGTCGCGTCGAGGTCGAGGTGGTTGGTGGGCTCGTCGAGAAGCAGCAGGTCCGCGCGGCACATCAGGGTCTGCGCGAGGTTCAGACGGATCCGCCAGCCCCCCGAGAACTCGCCGACGGGCCGCGGCAAGTCTTCGGCATCGAAGCCGAGCCCGTCGAGGATCCTCGCCGCGCGCGCCTCGGCGGTGTAGGCGTCGATGGCCTCGAGCTCCGCGTAGAGCGCCGCCAGCCGGCGCTCGTCGCCGCGCCGCTCGGCCTTCTCGATCGCGCGCTCGATCTCTCGCAGCGGCCGGTCCCCGTCGATTGTCCACTCGAGCGCGCTCACCGGGCGCAGCGCAATCTCCTGCTCGAGGTGCGCGATCACCCAGCGGCGGGGCAGCTTCACGTCTCCTTCTTCGGGAAGCAGCCGTCCGAGCAGGAGCAGGAAGAGGCTCGACTTGCCGATGCCGTTTCGCCCCACCACGCCCACGCGATGCCCCGCATGCACGCTGAGGGTCATCTCGTCGAAGATGGTCCGGCCTCCGCGCTTCAAGCGGATGTTCTGCAGGTGGATCATGATCTCGCCAGGACCTCGACGCCGCCGGTCCCGCGTCCGGTGGCGCGCCGCATGGATCGATGTCGTCGTGTTCTTCCGGATACCGAGGATTCCCGCGTGTAGGGAAGTTCCCCCGCCACCTCGGCTCGGATGGATTCCCGCTTCCGCGGGAATGACGAGAAGTAGTTTCCGTCATTCCCGCGGAAGCGGGAATCTACGAGAAACAACGAGTGGGGGGATTTTCCATGCCAGCGGGAATCCATTGCCGAGCCACCCTCCCCGACGGGGAGGCAACAGCTCACCCCGGATCGCAGTCAGGTGGGCCAGCGATACCGGCGCGGGGGGCCACCCGCCTCAGCCGCGCTCGATGGGCAGGCTCTCGTCCCTGGCCCACTCTCCCATCGAGGCATCGTAGAGGGAGAGCGCCTCATATCCGAGCTGGTGGAGCAGGAAGAGGTCGACGGTGGCGGAGATGCCGCCGCCGCAGTACGCGATCACCCGGCGGCTCTCGTTCACCCCCACCGCGTCGAAGCGCGCGCTCGCGGCCTCGGGAGACACGAAGGCGCAGGTCTCCGATTCGAGCAGCGACGCCGCGGGCACGCTCACGCTGCCGGGGACGCGCCCCCGCCGCCCGTAACGGCTCGGGGTCTCGCCACGATGGAACTCCTCCGCGAGCGCGTTGACGAGCAGCGTATCCTCGTCCCCGATCGCCCCCAGCACCGCGTGCCGGTCGACGAAGAGGCCGGGGCGCGGGCGGGCCTCGAAGTGCGCGCGCGGATGGGAGGCCGCTTCGGTGGAAAGGGGACGCCCTTCCCGGGTCCACTTGTCGAAGCCGCCGTCGAGCACCGCCGCCGCGAAGCCGTGCGCGCGCAGCATCCACCACACGCGCGTCGCCCACATGATGCTTCCCGCGCTGTAGAGCACCACCCGGAGGCCGGCGCCGATGCCGTTGCGCGCCATCGCCTCGCCGAAGCGTTCGGGCGAGGGCAGCATGAAGAAGAAGTCGGAATCGGGATCGGAGAGCTCGTCGATCAGGTCGAGGAAGGCGGCGCCGGGAATGTGGCCCCGCTCGTAGTCCGCGCGTCCCGACTCCGGCCGGTAGGGCACGCCCGCGTCGGGAGCGACGGGGCGCAGGTAGACGGTGCAGTCGAAGATGCGCACGTTCGCATCGCCGAGATGCGCCTCGAGCCACTCGGTGCTCACGATGGCATCGGGATCACGGTACTCCATCGGGCGGGTTCCTCCGCGCATCGGGCGCCCGATCCTGCCCCACCCCCCGCCCGCGCCACAAGGACGGAAGGTGTAGCCATTCCCGTGACAAGCCGGCCACGGCGGCCAGCCACTCCGCAGTCGCGGAAGGAGCTTCAGGAGTGTTCGCATGCCCTGGCCATCGATTCCCGTCATTCCCGCGCAAGTGGGAATCCACCCAAGCCGAGGTGGCAAGGGAGCTTCCATCCAAGCCGGAATCCATCGATTCCGGATCAAGCGCAGGGACAGGTGTGCGAGACTCGTGACTGCTCATCCCACCCTGCCCCGGCCATCGTGATGCGCGCGCTCGGCGGCGGGCATGAGGCCCTGCATCCGAGGCCACGATCAACTTCACGGAGAACCTCCATGTACATCCTCTACGGCGGCGGCTTCACCCGGGCACTCATCGTGGAGATGGTGATGGCCGAGGGCAGCATCCCTTACGAGCTGCGCAATGTGGACATCGTGGCGCACGAGCACCGCGAGCCCGAGTACCTGGCCATCAACCCCTTCGGCTGGGTGCCCGCGCTCGTCACACCCGAGGGCCGGACTCTCTACGAGACGCCCGCCATCAATCTCTACCTCGCGGAGCACCACGGACTGACCCACCTCGCACCCGCGGTCGACGATCCCGACCGGGGCCTGTTCCTGAGCGGACTCTTCAGCGTGACCGGAGACCTGGAGCCCATCCTGAAACGCAGCTTCTATCCGCACCGCTACGTGATGCGAGACGAAGACACCGCCGCGATGGAGGAACGGGCGGTGGGAGAGGCGCTCGAGCGCCTCCAGGTGATGGAGGGGCGTCTCCGCGACAAGGGCCCCTATCACCTCGGAGAGCGCTTCAGCCTCGTGGATCTCACCCTGTGCCACTGGACGGCGCCGTTTGAAGAGCAGGGTCTGCTCGCGGACTGCCCCGCGCTGAGGCGCTGCCTGGAGCTCGTCACCGCGCGACGAGTGCTCCGTCCCCTTTTCGAACGGCAGAAGGCGTGGAACATCGAGTACGCCGGGATGCGGGCACGGGGCGAGGGCGTCAAGTAAGGGGGCGCCCGGATTTGCAATCGGGGAACGCTGGCGGTGCAATGTATCGGCGTTCGTCACGTCGAGGGCCGGGAATCATGGCAAAAAGAAAGGGTGACGCGGCAGGAGAGGGAGACGCGCGCCGCGCGGGCGGGAGCCGCTCGCAATCTCGAGGCAGGAAGCGCGGCAAGTCCGGGGGCAAGGGAGACGATGCATCCGGGCGGGGCGCCGGGGGCAAGGCAGGCGCACGAGGCAGGCCGGACGCCGGCAGCGGGGGAAACGGCAAGGGAAAATCGAAGGCGGGAAAGGACGCAAAAGGCGCCGGCAAGAAAGCGCGCAGGAAGGAGAAGAAGGAGTTCAACGCCCGCTACGAGCAGGAGCTCTCCCGCCAGCACATCGAGCTCGTCAAGCTCCAGGAGTGGATCAAGCACGAGGGCCTCAGGATCGTCGTCATCTTCGAAGGCCGGGACGCGGCGGGCAAGGGCGGGGTCATCAAGCGCATCACCCAGTGCCTCAACCCGCGGGTATGCCGCGTGGTGGCGCTCGGCACGCCGACGGAGCGCGAGAAGACCCAGTGGTACTTCCAGCGCTACGTCCCCAACCTGCCGGCGGCGGGCGAGATGGTGCTCTTCGACCGGAGCTGGTACAACCGCGCCGGGGTGGAACGGGTGATGGGCTTCTGCACGGAGACCGAGTACCGCGAGTTCCTGCGCTCCTGTCCGGAGTTCGAACGGATGCTGGTGCGCTCCGGCATTCAGCTCCTCAAGTACTGGTTCTCGGTGAGCGACGAGGAGCAGGAAAAACGTTTCCGGTCGCGCATCACCGACCCCACCAAGCGCTGGAAGCTGAGCCCGATGGATCTCCAGTCGCGCTCGCGCTGGATGGAGTACTCCCGGGCCAAGGACGAGATGTTCGCCCACACCGACATCAAGCAGGCGCCCTGGTACGTGGTGAACGCGGACAACAAGAAGGCAGCGCGCCTCAACTGCATCAATCACCTGCTCGGCGTGATCCCCTACGAGGATCTCACGCCCGAGCCGATCGAGCTGCCGCCGCGCCAGGATGCGATCGGCTACGTGCGCCCGCCCGTCAGCGACCAGACCTTCGTGCCGGAAGCCTACGTGGCGCCGTAGTCCCGTTCCGGACACCGGCATTCGCGGACGGAGAGCAGCCCGCGAAATTCCCGCCTTCCCGGATGGGGATGGCGGGCGCGCCCGCACGAGCAAGGCGGACGCTCACCGAGCTTGCCGGCGCTCCCCGCCGGCGGGCGCGTGCGTGACCGATCGAGACGGTGAGCGCTGGAAGGGTTCGGGTCAGCGGCGGAAACCGTACTCCAGGACGAAGAACTGCGGATTCAGCGCCGCCATCGGCTCGCGCACCTTGGCGAGCTCGGCCTCGGGGCCGTGCACTTCCAGGCGCGTGATCTCGGAGATCTTCGCCGCTTCCTGGAGCAGGTCGCCCACGTTCTCGACATGGGCGAGCAACGCCTCTCCGCTCACGTAGCCTTCCCGGCAAAAGGCGGCCTCGCCGTCGAAGCTGAATCCGTAGTACAGGCACCCGGACTCGGTTTCGGTGCGGGCGACGAAGCGCTCGCAGAGCGCCTTGAAGGCGCCGAGGTTGTCCGCAGGCACGTGGAAGTAGGGCACGATGGTGCAGCAGGTGTCGTCGGTGGCCATGTCGATCTCTCCGGGGTCGGGCGCGCCATTGTAGCGGCGAAGCGCCGACAACGAAGCGCCCACCGCGCCTTCCCCTGAAACGCGAAGCGGCGGCCGAGGAGGCCGCCGCCTTGCGATTCGTGCCGGCGTCGGGCGCAGCCGGCGGATGGCTCGGGCTGTCAGCCCATGTCGTCGCCGTCCATGTCACCATCCATGTCTCCATCCATGTCTCCATCCATATCGCCGTCCATGTCACCATCCATATCGCCGTCCATGTCTCCGTCCATATCGCCATCCATGTCGCCGTCCATGTCGCCGTCGCCCATGTCGCCATCCATGTCGCCGCCGGCGCCGCCGGGACCGGTAGTCCCTCTCGACGCGCCCCAGGCCCCGGTCAGGGTGTCGTACATGAAGTTGCCCATCACGTCCTCGTGGTGGGAACCGTAGAACTGGCCGCTGATCAAGCCGCCCTCAGCGGAAGCGCCCTGGAAGCCGCTGCCGCCGACGGCTACGTCGTCCCAGTTGTGGCCGTCGTACTCGTTGTCGTTGTTGATGCCTTCGACATCGCTGAACTCGATGTCGACGGTGCCCGCGTCCATGTCGAGGTCCATTTGGGCATTGCCCTGCACCCCCGCGTCGCCTTCGGCGGCGGAGTCCATCCCGAGCATGACGCCCTGCCAGGTGGCGGTGAACCCGTCGGCCTCACCGGGCGCGCCTTCGCTCTCGGTGTCCCCCCTCGGCCACGTGTACGTATCGACGGAAACCCCGGCGGCCGGCGCGGTGTAGACGGCAAAGCCCCGCTCACCGAGCCAGGCCCCGTAGCCGTATGCACCGGCATAGACCATATGTGTAGCTCCACATATGGTTTATTGTGGGGTGTGAAGTTTTATGTGGAGTTGACTTGCCGTTGCACATTGGATCAGTGCCTTAGGCTTCGATTACTCCACATAAAATTCGATGATCGATCTCCCGGGGGC
>CAYQVB010000042.1:0-19454 GCA_964420925.1 uncultured Ectothiorhodospiraceae bacterium
CCAGGAAGGGCACCAGGATGGACATCGGATCGACCCCGAAGCCGAGCACAGTGAGTCCGCCGAGCTGCCAGATCACCGCGATAAGCGAGCACGCCAGCGGCGGGATGGTCAAACGGAGTGAGCGGGTGTAGGCATACACGAAGAGCGCGGTCACCAGGAAGGCGATTCCGAAGAAGGCCATGACCCGGATCGCCCCCGCGCTGATGTCCCCCACGATCTTGGCGAACCCGATGACGTGCAGATCCACGTGCACGTCCACGTTCGATTCCGCACCTACCGCTTCCCGGCGGATCCGCTCGAGCTCGTGCGCAACTTCGATGTAGTCCAGGCGCTCGCCGGTATCAGGATGGAACTCCTGCAGCTTGGCGCTCACGATCGCCCCGCTGAAGTCGTTCGCCACCAGGCGCCCCACGATGCCCGCCTTGATGGCGTTCTCGCGCACCCGCGCGAGGCCGGCCTCGTTCGGCTCGAAGTCCTCCGGCAGCACGTTGCCCGCCGCGATGCCGTCTTCCACCACCTCGATGAAGCGCACATTCGGAGTGAGAATGGAATAGACTTGGGTCCGGTCCACCCCGGGCAGGAAGAAGGTTGCGTCGGTCACCTTGCGCAGCGTCTCGAAGAACTCCGGCGTGAACATGTCGCCGTCGCGCGCCATCAGGGCGATGATCACGCGGTCCGCGCCGCCGAACTCGTCGCGGTACTCGAGGAAGGTCTGCATGTACTCGTGCTCGAGCGGCACCAGCTTGGTGAAGCCGGCATCGACCCGCAGCCCGACGGCGAGCCAGGCCATTGCGAGGGTGGCGAGCGCGAACGCCGCGATCACGAATCGGCGGCGGGCGAAGAGCAGATTCTCGAGGCGTTCAGCCAAGGCTCATTCCCCTCCAAGCACTGGCGCCAGCAACCTCGCAGCAAGCGTCGGAGGTGAAGAGCCTCTTCTCCCGTTGCACCCTTCGCAAGCCATCCGCGGTGAAGGACCACCCCGCCATGGGGAAAGGAACTTCGGCAGTGGATTCCCGCTTGCGCGGGAATGACGGGAAATGGCATCCGGTCTGGTCTCCGTCATTCCCGCGCAAGCGGGAATCCACGAGAAACAATGTGTCAGGGGAAGTTCCCGGCAACCGCATGCGGGAACTCCGCGCCAGGGACCGGAGAACCTGCGGGGAGCAGCGAGTGCGGCGGACATCGTGCGCCTATTCGAAGCCGGGCAGACGCCGGACCCCGAACTCCCCGATCAGCAGCACCCCGCCCCCCGCCAGGGGCAGCGCGCTCGAGACCCCTTCTCGCGCGGGGAGCCGGTCGAAGGACACGCTCCGCCCCTCGTCCCTACTGGTGAGCAGAGCGCCTTCCAGTCCGGTGATCAGGATGGTCCCGGACGGCAGTCGCAGCGCGCCGGTCAGGGTGGCATTGGTCCCGGTGGACATGCGCGCCCAGCTCTCCCCCGCGTCGTCGGACCGGAACAGGTGGCCTCGGAGTCCCAGCAACAGCACCCGATCCGCACCGAGCGCGAGCCCTCCGAACCACGAGCCCGCGTAGGGCGAAGGCAGCTCACGCCAGGTCGCGCCGCCGTCGTCGGAACGGTATGCAATCCCCGCCTCCGCCGCGAGGAAGAGCCGCCCGTCCCCGGCCGGCACCAGGGCATTGAGGTGGAAGTCGTCCTCGCTGATCGCACGAGAGGTCCAGGTTTCTCCGCCGTCCCCGGTCGCGAGGAAGTAGCCGTAGGCACCGGTCGCGAAGCCGCTCCGGCCATCGCGGAACCACACGTCGAGAAGGGGGCGCTCCTCCTCCGGCGCGTGGTGCTGCATCCGCCACGTCGCGCCGCCGTCATCGGTGCGCAGGATGACCGCGTCGTGCCCTACCGCCCAGCCGATGCGCTCGTCGTGCATGTGCACGGCGGTAAGCAGCGCGCGGGTGGGCACTCGGGCCTGATTCCAGCTCGTGCCGCCATCGGTGGAGACCAGGATGTGGCCGCGGTCCCCGACCACCACCAGCCGCTCGCCGGCCGCAGCGCCGTCGAGCAGCAGCGATTGGATGGCGAGCGGCGCCTCGACCGCCTCCTCTGCGCTCGTCTCCGACGGGCCGAAGAACCCGAGTCCGAGGACGAGAGCGAACCCGGTCATGGCGAGGCGACGACGCACCGGTCGCGATACCGCGGCTGCCGGCTCCGGCCGCGAGACGGTGCGTGGCAGTGCCCGGAGCCCCCGCGCCATCGAGTCAGCCACGCTTTCGGCGCGTCCCGCTTCGGGCTTTCGCTCTCTGCGAAGCTCCGTCAACCTCGCCACGCCACCGACCGAATGACGCCGGCCGGAACGGAATCCTGCCGCCAGTTGCCGGTTGAGTCGCACTGCGCGCTCTACGGACCCTGATCGAGGCTCCGACCCGGGAGGAGCCCACGCCGCCCGCCTTCCGGCAAGTGTGGCGCCGGGGCTCTCAGCCGGTCCGCTGCGGACTCACCGCTTGCCCTCGCGGCGCAGGGCCGCGGGCGTGAAGTCGCGCGAGGTCAACCCGGAATCCCAGGTACACATCGGGAACTCGTTGTCGAGGCCGAAGGCGAGGTAGCGTCCTGCCTGGAGGTCGAGGTGCACCTCGAGCGTCGGCCACAGGAGCGGCTTCTCGTAGTAATTGACGACATGGCCTTCCGAGACCCGCCAGAGCTGATCGCGGTTGTCATAGATGTCCGCGAGCATGATCTGCCAGGAGTCCTCGTCCACGTACAGGGTGCGCCGCTTGTAGATGTGTCGCGCTCCCTCCTTGAGCGTCGCCTCCACCACCCAGACCCGGTGCACCTCGTAGCGCAGGTGCTCGGGGTTGACGTGCAGGGGAGTGAGGATGTCGTCGAAGGCGAGGCGGTCGCTGTGCAGGCGGTAGGCGTTGTAGGGCACGTAGAGCTCGCGCTTGCCGAGGAGCTTCCAGTCGTAACGGTCCACCGCCCCGTTGAACATGTCGAGCTGATCCGCGGTGCGCAGACCGTCCGAGGTGGTCCCGGGGTTGTCGTAGGCGATGTTCGGGGCCCGGCGCACCCGGCGCTGGCCGGGGTTGTAGGTCCACGCGTTGCGGGGCTCGCGGGCCTGGTTGATGGTCTCGTGCACCAGCACGATGTCCCCCGCAAGCCGCGCCGGCGCCAGCGTCTTCTGCTTGTAGAGGATCATGGTGTTGCCAAGCTCTTCCACCGTCATGCCCGGCAGCGAGTAGCGCAGCTCGATCTCGAGGCTGTTCTTGACCAGGGTGTAGGCGCCGCCGCGGGTGAGCGCGGCCTGGCCGATGACGCAGGCCACCGTCTCGCCCCGGTAGCGCAGGAGGTGGTTCCAGATCACCTCCAGGCCGTTGCTCGGAATCGGGAAGGGGATGCCGATCACCGCCCCGTCGACGCCGTTGCCGTCGTCCACCAGGTGTGCGGTGGCCGCGACCTCCCGAGTGGCGTCGTAGATGCGCTGCGGGACGGAGGCGCTGCGCCGGGTGGGATAGATCGGCATCTCGAAACTCGAGTAGGTCTCCAGCATGCGCTGGTGCCCGACCGAGAGGCGATCGCGGTGTTCCTCGATGTTCGCGGCGTTGATGACGAAGAGGGGCTGGTCACCCGCGTAAGGGTCCCGGTGGTGCTCACCGACCGTGTAGCCGGCCGGTGGCTCGGTGATGCCGCCGGTCCACTCGGGAATGGAGCCTTCGGCATTGCCCGCCCGCTCCCCTCCGAGGGGAGTGAGATCACCGTCGAGCCGCGCGATCTCGTCGGCGCTGATCGCGGCCGCCGCGGAAGAAGAGAGGACGCACCCGAGGACGAGGGCGGCGCCGACGCGAAGCGTGATCCCATTCATGGTATTCATGACCTCGGCACCTCAGAACGAGTAGTTGATGGAGGCGGAGATGAAGTCGCGGTCCCTCAGCGTGTTGCGCCGGCCGCCGTAGCGGGTGTAGCCGACGTTGGCCTGCCAACTGGCCAGATAGTCCGCCCGCAGTCCAAGGGTGAGCGCGGTGAGACCCTCCGAGAAGGATCCGCTGGGCGCGGGACTGTTGCCGTTCACGTCGTGCCGCCACTGCACGTAGGGGAACAGGTTCACCGCCCCGATCGCGTTGTTGTAGTCGAGACGCGCCGCCATGCGGTATCCCCAGGACGTAGCGTGGGCATCGGCGTCTTCCTCGTCCCCGATCTGGCTTGCACGGGCCGGGCCTTCGAGCGGCTCGTCCGTCATGGAGTGCACGTGCATCACCGCCGCCTCCGTCACGAAGACAAGACCGTCGGCAGCGAGTACGGGGCCGAAGTACTTGGTGGCAGTGGCCTGGATCTGGCTCACGTCGTGTCTGATGTACCCCCGGATGTCGGACGGCTGATGGCTCAGGATGTGTTGATTCAACAGATCGTTGAAGTACGCCGCCGGGAGGGTGTCCCCTGTCACAGGATGTCTGGGGCAGAGTTCACCGGAGGGATCGCCGGCGCAGCCGGCAAGTCCCAGGGCCGTCACGATCGGTCTGATGCCTTCCTCGATCAAGTCACGCTCGGCCCGTTGCAGTGGCACATCGAGGTGCAAGGCGTAGTCGCCCTGAAGAGCCCAGCCGGAAGTCCCGAGAGCGGTATTGAAACTGAGGCCCAAGAGATGGATGTTCTCGGGATACTCATGAAAAAAGTGGCCGGTCTGCGCGTAGCGATCAATCGCGATGGGCGCGGCGATTCCTCCGAGCACCCCCGGCACCAGTTGCCGGGCCGTGTCCTGCACTCCCTGCCGGATGAGCCCCGGGGCAGCCGCAGCGGGAATGAGTCCGGTCTGGACCCCCGCCGTCACCCCCGAGGCAACTTCTTGCGTGATTCGATCGACAAGAGCCGTGTATGTGTGGGATCCCGGAGCGCTCACCGCACCCGCTGCCGCAAGACCACCTTGTATGCCTTGTACGGTGCCGGTTCGCGCTCGGAGGAGCGGCAGCCGGCTGTGGTAGTTTGCCACGTACAAGCCGAACTCGGTTTCATTCAGGTCTTCCGCGAGATAGCGGAGCGCCAGGCCCCACTGGCCCGAATCTTTCGGATCACCGTCCGGCCCACGGCGCACCGTCAAGAAATCGGATTCGGGATCGAGTCCGGGCCGGCATCCGTTCGCGCCGTACTCTGGATAGATTTCGGGATGGCCGAAAACGGAACCTAGATCGGTGTTGATTGCGGGAGTGAGATCGACGTCCATGCCCGGAACGAGCCCGCCAACCAGCCGGCTGAAATCGAAGCAACGATCCACATCGCTCCCGAAGGGTCCCAGGAGAGGCTCGAATGCCGGGTCGACGATCACCGCTTCCCTTGCGCCCGCACCGACGTAGTCGGTGACGGAGAAGTAGCTGCCGACCGGGTCGATCACGGTCTCCTCCCAGTCGAGCTGCAAGAAGCCTTCCATCGACAGGTTGTAAGTTGGGGCCACGGAGAGCGACACCATCGGGATTGGAGCCAGCGCTTCGCGCAGTTCGGAGCCCGGAAGCCGGAGCTTGCTCACGTCGAAGCGGTTGAACGCATTGATGCCGTTGGTGATGAAGGTGCTTTCGCCCCAGTTGAGGACGTGCCGGCCGATTCTCAGGTCGAGGGCGGCGTCGCCAACGTCGAAGGCTCCGGTCACGTAGGCATCGAGCAGGTCGAGGTCCTGTCCCACCAGGTCCCTGGCCTCGTCGCTGAGCGCAGTGCGGTCCCGCATCCCGTCCTCGTTCTCGAAGTCCAGGAACCCGGTGACCCGCGCGAATGCGCCGAAGTTCCGGTAGCCGAGCTCGAGGTCGCTCGTGAACTTGGAGGTGTTGCTGACGATGCCCCGGTCGTAGTTCAGGTTGCCGTCGTTCGAGTTGGCGGAGAGAAAGTTGCCGACCCGTTCCTCGTCCCGGCCCTCGACGCGCCACGTGATCCCGTGCGAGATCGTGGTGTCGAGACTCCCCTGGACCTCGCCCTGCCCGAACTCGATCGCCTGCACCGGCAACGCATGCAGGACGAAACCCAGCAGAAAGGCACTCCCCGAGAGGCGCCAGGACCCGAAGCGACGTTCAGACCCGGGCAAGGCATCGGCGAGCCGGCCGACTCGTGCTCGACCCGACAATCCGACCAAACCGCACTCGCGAAGGTTCAACATGGCTCCCCCCCCTTTGTCGTGGTCCGCAGGCGGCACTTTATTGCTGCCTCACCGCAGAGCGGCAACTCCCGGCGGCCGAACACCCTCTCCTCCGTTCTCCGCCGAGAACATGGATTTCGCGGCCGGTCACCGCACACACACGGAATCAGGCGAATATACCGTCGAGAGCAACCTTCGTGCCACTTCGCAAAGCCCAAGTTTAATCGTTTGGGCGCCTGCCGTTGAACCTGAACTGATCTGGATAAAAGAGCACGAACCCGCATTGTCCAGGACGAGGCCCAAGGGTGCACGAGCGGCTCCCGGCCGGGACCGACTTGCAACTCGCACCGGGCTGCATGCCGCGCCTGTCGACGAAGGCGCCGCCTTCCGAACAAGGCGGGTGGGCGTTGCGCATTCGCCGGTCAGTCGATGACGCGCGCAAGGATCCAGTTCGCGAAGCGGTGCACCACCGCCTCGGTGTGGGAGTAGGGGCCCGGGGTGCGGAGCACCGAGCGCAAGCCCGCCTGCTGCAGCTCGCCGGTGGCGTTGTCCTCGTCGATCGACACGTCCCAGCGGTGGTAGTACCTGCTCACCACCTCGTCGAAGTCGGCACGGGCGGCGGTCGCACGCGGAAAGCAGAAACCCACCTCGGCGATGCAGCTCTCGGCGCCGGTGGGGATGAAGGACATCCACCACATGCAGTCCTGCACGCAGGCGAAGTGGGTGTTCGGATAGAGCAGAGTGAAGCAGGTGCCGCCTGCGAGCTCATCGCTCAAGCCCTCGATGTGCGGAAAGGCGGTGCTCTCCCCCGGCAGGACCGCCACCGAGGTCTCGAGGGGATGGAAGAGCACCTCCCAGTTGCCGCGCGTCTCGCGCACCTCCGCATGCTGCTCGCCAATCGAAGCGCAATGCACGACGCCGGTGTGGTATGCCTCGTGCGCGTTGTCGATGAGGAGCTTCCAGTTGCACGCGAGCTCGTAGCGCTGCCGCCGGGTGAGGACCATCTCGTCGAATCGGTAGGGCGCGTAGCGCTCGAGGAGATCGCCGTAGTAGCAGGAGAGCGGCGCGATGTCGGGATCGAAGCTCACGAACATGAACCCCTGCCAGCTCTCGACCCGCAGCGGTACCAGTCCGTAGCGTCCGCGCTCGAAGGCTCGGGTGCGCTGCATCTGGGGGGCGGCGCGCAACGCCCCGTCCAACTCGTAGGTCCAGCCGTGATAGGGGCACACGATGCGCTCGCAGGTCCCGTCGCCTTCCAGCAGGCGAGCGCCGCGATGCCGGCAAGTGTTCGCAAAGGCGCGGATCTCCCCCTCCTCGTCCCGAAGCACGACGATCGGCCCGCCCGCGGTGTCGCTGCACCGGTAGTCGCCCGGAGAAGGAATCTCGTCGCTGCGCCCCGCGAACTGCCAGGCGTGCAGGAAGATCCGTTCCCGTTCACGGCGGTAGAAGTCCTCGGAGGTGTAGCACCAGGCAGGCAGGGTGCGCGCTTCGGGCAGGGGCCGGCGCTGCGCCTCGTAGTGACGGGAATCGAAGAGGTCGTGGGGTTCAATCACCTTCCATACCTCGAGTGTCGGGCTTTCATCCCTTCAGCCCGCCGCTGCCCGGGGAACACCATGCCCGTCCCCGTGCCGGCGGAAGAGCCGCCCTCCCGCCTCCACCTCGGACGGATCGATGCCGATACGGATGAGGCAGGCATGAACCAGGGCCTGGTTGCTGGCCACCACCGGCTTGCCGGTGCTCGCTTCGATCGCCTCGATCGCCTCCACCGAACGCATTTCCGTGCACGAGAGCACCAGCCCTTCCGCGCGGGCGTCGTAGGCGCGCAATGCCATCTCGTACACCGAGCCGGGATCCATCTCCTGTTCGTAGCTGTTCAGCGCCCGCTCCGGATTCGCGTCACCCGAGACGTCGATCCCGCTCTCGCGCAGAAACGCGATTCCCCGCTCGTGAAGCTCCCGCACGTAGGGAGAGACGAAGGCAACGCGCGAAACCCCGAGGGCGGCGAGCGCTTCGAGCAGGGCGGCGGCGGCAGTGACCGCGGGGCGCCCGGAGAGACGCTCGATCTCGTTTCCAAGGCGTCGATCGAAGGACGCTCCGCCCGAAAGGGTCGCGGACGTGCAGCCGAACGCGATCACGTCCACCTGCGCCGCCCGCAACGCCCGCACCGGGGGTTCGAGCGGCTGGTGGGCGTAGGCCTGCATTTCCCCGGAGTCCGGGATGCGTCCCTCGTCCTCACCTCCCTGGCGGGCGAAGTGCATCGAGACTCCGGGCGGGGCGAGCAGGCAGAAGTCGGGCTCCAGGTTGCGGTTGGTCGAGGGGACGATGGCTCCCACCCTGGCCCTTCCCCGGCCCCGGCTTTCGAGCGCTGGTGCCACGACTGCCTCCTCCGGCGATCGGCGCGCTTCGCGCCGCGGAGCACACGGTAGCACTCTGTGGCAACATGGCAAACGTTGCACTGCCCCTGGAGGAGACAGCATGACCCTGCACGCCATCGACCTCGAACCGGATCGGGAGGCGGAACGACAGGCCCGCGTCGATCTCGCCGCCGTGCACCGCCTTGCCCATCGCTTCGGCTGGAACGACAACATCTACAACCACCTGACGTATGCGGTGCCCGGCCACCCGGACCAGTTCCTGGTCAAGGCGCACGGGTACCTGATGTCGGAGATCACCGCGAGCAACCTGATCGTAGTGGACACCGCGGGCAACACCGTGAACGGCGAGGGAGAAGTCGAGACGACCGCGCTGCACATCCACGCCGCGATCCACCTGCAGGTGCCGCATGCGACCTGCGTGCTGCACCTGCACCCGCCCTTCTCCACCTGGCTCACCTGCCTGGAGGAAAACCGGCTCGGAATGGTCAATCAAGCCTGCCTGCGCTACCACGATCGCATCGCCTACGACGACGAGTACGCGGGGCTTGCCACTGCCCGCGAAGAAGGCGAGCGCATGGCGCGGGTCATCGGCAACCGGCGGGTGGTGATGCACGCGAACCACGGCATCACCACGGTGGCGCCGACGGTGGCGGAAGCGTTCACGGATCTCTTCTTCCTGGAACGCTGCTGCGAGGACTACCACCGCGTGATCTCTTCCAGCGCGAAGCCCCGTCTGGTGGCGGACGATGTGGCGGAGCGCACCGCGGAAGAGATGGGGGACATGAGCGAAACAGAGGCGGAGCTCACCTTCGCGGCTTGGAAGCGGATCCTCGACCGCGAGGAGCCGGACTACGCGCACTAACCGCCCTGTTTCACCGATGTCGGCTCGCGGGATTCCCGCTTTCGGGAATCCGTGCCCGGCAGCGCCAAAGGGTTCCGTTGTCCGCGGGGATGACCATGCTCCCCGAGTGCCGTCATTTCGTGGTGGTCGCGCCCGCGACAGAGCTCGCGCGCCGAGGACTCAAGGCCGCCGGCCTCCCATCCTCGCCGGCGCGACGGCGACATACCAGCCGCTCGCAACGATGAGCGCGGCGCCGATCAGGGTGAGCCGGGTGGGCACCTCGTCCCATATCAGGTAGCCGAGAAGCCCCGCCCAGATCAGCGACGTGTACTCGACGGGCGCGAGCACCGGGATCGGGGCGAGCCGGTAGGCCTGCGCCAGGCAGAAGAAACCGAGCGCCACCGCGAAACCCGAACCCGCGAGCAGGCCGAGATCGAGCCAGTCGGGGTCCCGCCAGGCACGGGCGACGACCACGTTGCCGGCGCTCCAATCCACCCCGGCGATTTCGATCGCGACTACGCCGATCGCGGACACCACGATGTACATGAACACGGTGTAGTAGGCGGTGGTCGCGGCCCGGTCGGTGCGGCCGAGCGAGCGCGACACGATGGCCGAGCTCGCATAGAAGACGGCGGCGAGCATCGCGAACACCGCACCCGGCTGAAAGGCCCCCGCGCCGGGACCGATCATTATGAGCATGCCGACGAATCCCAGGCTCACCGCTCCCCACTGCCCGAGCGATACCCGTTCCCCGAGCAGCCAGGGACTCAATGATGTGGAGATGAGCGGAGCGGCAAAGAAGATCGCCACCGCGTCGAGCAGAGGCATTGCGCTCAACGCGAGGCAGTAGCAGGAGAGCGAAATACACAGCAGACCACCGCGGAGGTACTGGGTGCCGAGACGCTCCGTGTGCAGGGGTCGCGGAAAGCGCAGCACCAGGAGCACCGAGCGCAGCACCAGCACCGTGAAGCACCCGCGCAGGAACAGGATCTCGAACACCGAGTAGCGCCCGCTCATGAGCTTGAACACCACGTCCTGAGTGGCGAGAGCCCCGAGCCCCACCATGAGCGACGCGATCCCGAGCGTCGAGGCGCGGGCGGCGCTGGCCATCGGGTAACTACTCCAGGGTGGTCAGCAGACGCACCCAGAGCCGGGTGCGCGGCACGATCGAGGAGTAGTAGATCTGCTCGTAGTCGGTGTGCGCGCCCTGCCCGTCCACGCCGAGGCCATCCAGCGTCGGCACCCCGAGGGCGGCGCTGAAGTTGCCGTCGCTGACCCCGCCCGAGCCGGTGTCCTCGAGCTCGAAGCCGATCTCCGCAGCCAGGGTGCGGGCATGCTCGAAGAGCGCGGTGATGCCTTCGTCCTTGCGGTACCCGGGGCGGTTCATCCCGCCGCTCACGTGGACTTCAGTGTCGGGGCCGAGCGGGGTGAGTCCCATGATGCGCGCGCACATCTCCTCCGCGCTGTCAGCATCGGGAACCCGCAGGTCGACCAGCGCCCGGCACTCCGCGGGCACCACGTTGGGGAAGGTGCCGCCCTCGACGACGCCGACACTCACCGTGATGCCGCGCGCGTAGTCGGTCATCCCTTCCAGGCGCAACACCTGGTGCGCCATCTCCTTGATCGCGTTGCGCCCGTCCTGGTGGCGGGCGCCGGCATGCGCGGGCCGCCCGCGCGTCACCACCTCGAAGTCGCCGGAACCCTTGCGCCGGGTCACCACCTTCCCGCCGTCGCGCGCCGGCTCGGTCACGAGCACGTACTTGTTCTCGAGGGCGAGGCGCTCGATGTGCTCGCGGGAAGTGTGGCTGCCGACCTCCTCTTCGGGCACGTAGAGGAAGGTCACCGGAAGCGACGGGGACCCGCCCATGCGCACGAGGTGCCGCAAGGCATGGAAGGCGATGTAGGCGCCGCCCTTCATGTCGTAGATGCCGGGTCCGTAGACGACGTCGCCGTCGCGTTCCACCGGGCGCGCACCCTCGAGAGTGCCCACCGGATGCACCGTGTCCGTGTGCGAGAGCACCAGGATGCCGGGACCCGCGTCCGTTCCGGCGCTGCGCGCGATCAGGATGTCCCCGTAGCCGTCGCGACCGGGGATGCGCTCGATGCGCGCTCCGATGCCCCGCTGGTCCCGCTCCACCCGGTCCACCATCCGGTTGACGGCGGCGGGATCGTCGGAAGGCGACTCGATGTTCACCCACTCCAGGATCCCCTCCAGGATCTCCTCGGCGTCGAGTTCCGGAACGTTCTGCTTTTCGGTCACGGATCTTTTCCTCGTGCGCTTCCCCGATACCGGATTCGGGATAACATGCGGCGCGCCTCCGGCGAGCGCGGCCCTCGCGGGAAGAAGGCGCCGGATTGTAGCCGGGGAAGGAGCGGTTCACGATGAAAGCGGCGGTGTGTCACGAGTTCGGTCGGCCTCTGGTCATCGAGGAGGTCGAGATCGACCCTCCGGAGAGCGGAGAGGTGCAGGTGCGCCTCGCCGCCTGCGCGATCTGCCACAGCGACATCATCTACGCCGACGGGGGCTGGGGCGGTCCGCTGCCCGCAATCTACGGCCACGAGGCGGCGGGAGTGGTCGAGGCGACGGGGCCGGGCGTCAAGCTCGTCGAGCCGGGCGACCACGTGGTGGTCACCCTGATCCGCTCCTGCGGCCACTGCTTCTTCTGCCAGAGCGGAGCGCAGACGGTGTGCCCGACCCCCTTTGTCCGCGACGAACGCCCGCGCATCCGCGCCCGGGACGGTGCGCGCGTGCACCAGGGCCTGCGCACCGCGGCCTTCGCCGAGGTGGCGGTGGTCGACGAGTCGCAGGTGGCCACGATCCCCGTCACGGTGCCGCTGGACTGCGCGTCGCTGCTCGCCTGCGGCGTGATCACGGGCCTCGGGGCAGTGGTGAACACCGCGAAGGTCCCGACCGGAAGCAGCGTGGCGGTGGTAGGCACGGGCGGGGTCGGCCTCAACTGCGTGCAGGGCGCCGTGCTGTCCGGCGCCGACCCGATCATTGCGGTCGATCTGTCGGAGAAGAAGCGAGACGCCGCGATGCGCTTCGGGGCCACGCACGCGGTCGACGCCGCCGCCCCGGACGTGCCGGCGCAGGTGAAGGCCCACACCTCGGGGCTCGGAGCGGACTACGTCTTCGTCGCCGCCGGCAACACCCGCGCGGTCGAGCTGGGCCTCACGCTCATGCGCCTCGCCGGCACCACGGTGCTGGTGGGCATGCCGCCGGACGGGGAATCGACCGATATCGAGATCACGGCCTTCGCCGGCGGAAGTCACCGCATCATGGGCAGCAAGATGGGCTCCACCCGCCTCCAGGTCGACATCCCGAAGCTGGTGCGTCACTACGAGACGGGAAAGCTGAAGCTCGACGAGCTGATCTCGCGCCAGTACCGCCTGGAGGAAATCAACGATGCGATAGCGGGCGTGAAGCGCAACGAGGCGCTTCGCAACGTGATCGTCTTCGACGGACCGGGGAGCGGTACTTTCATCTGATCAGAGTCACCAGCGCGTCCACCGCCACCACCCCTTCGCCCTCCCCGAGCACCAGGAGCGGATTGACGTCGATCTCGTACAGGCGCTCGCGCTCCTGCCAGGCCAGCCGGGTGAGCGCTGCGAGCGCATCCACGAGCGCGGCGCGGTCCCCCGCGG
This sequence comes from uncultured Ectothiorhodospiraceae bacterium, assembly GCA_964420925.1. GTDB lineage: Bacteria > Pseudomonadota > Gammaproteobacteria > HK1 > HK1 > JAJEAD01. The sequence goes on from CAYQVB010000042.1 coordinate 12,921, forward strand.
GGCGACCCCGAAAAGCGCTAAGCAGCTTCGACGCCCGCAGAGAGTCCACCGCCGACTCGATCGCCGCGCGCGTCGTGGGCAACAGCAGGGTCCGGCGATCCTCGATGAGCTCGACCAGCAGTCCGCCCGCGCCGACCAGCAGGGCGTGTCCGAAAGTCGGGTCGTAGCGCACCCCGGCGATGATCTCGGCGACGACGCCGCCCACCTGACGCTCGACGAGGAAGCGCCTTCCGCCCCCGGGGAGCCGCGCGCGCATCGTCTCCAGAGCGGTGGCGAGCTTCGCTTCGTCATCGAGGCCGAGCGCCACCGCGCCCGCTTCGCTCTTGTGGGCGATTGAGGCGTCGACGCACTTGAGCACCACCGGGAATCCGAGGGCGCGCGCGGCATGTGCCACCTCCTCCGCGGGAACGACCTTAGATTCGGGCACCGCGATACCGGCACGCTCGAGAACCCGCTTGCTCTCTGCCTCGTCGAGCGTGCACGTCCATCCCGTGAGGTTCGGCGCCCCTTCGAGAACCCTCGCTTCACGGGGCGTCACGGCGCCGAGCCGGCGAGCCGCACCGCAGCGAGCGGCGTCGGCGACCGCCGCCACCGCCTCCTCGAGTCCGTGCATCGGAACCAGCCCGAGGCGAAGCGCCCGCTCCCGGGTTCGCGGGGCCAGCGACTCGGGCAGGCATCCCAGCGCGCCTCCGCGCTTTCCATGCCTTTCCAGCGCTGCCGCCATCGTGTCCATGACCATCGCGTTGATGCCGTCATAGGACCCGGTCGCCAGAGAGTCGAGCATCGTCATCACGAACGCCGCGTCGCTGCCCGCGAGGACATCGGCCGCCGCCGCCACCATGTCGGGCTCCATTCCGCCGACCGTGATGTCGAGGGGATTGCCGCAATTGACGTAGTCGGGAAATGCCGCCCGAAGCCGCCGTACCTGGGCGTCGTCGAGCGGAGCGGGAACGGCCCCGTAGTGTTCGGCGTAGTCCGCGATCATCGCCGCGCCGCCGCCGGAGATGGTCATTGCCGCAAAGCGCGGTGTCGCGAGCGGACCCACATGGCTCAGCAGCTTGAGCGTTTCGAGCATGCGGCTCAGTGAATCCACCCGGACGATGCCGAGGCGATCGAAGAATGCCTGGTAGAGCGTATCCTCGCCCGCGAGCGAGCTGGTGTGACCGAGAGTGAGCCGGGCCGCGGTCTCGGTGCGACCGGACTTCAGCGCCACGATGGGCACGCCCCGGTCGAGCGCCCGGACCGCGGCCTCGCTGAAGAAAGGCGGATCTCGCAGTCCCTCCAGGTAGACCCCAATCGCATTGACGCCCGGATCGTCGAGCAGCACGTCGACGATGTCCTCGACTCCCAGCACCGCCTGGTTGCCGACGCTCACCACCGACACGATGGGCACGTCGCGCTGCTCCAGGATCAGCACTTCGGCGAGCGCCCCGCTCTGACTCACGATGGCGATGCCGGGTCCGCAACGGCGCTCCATGCGATCGCCCGCCCAGACGTGCAGGCCAGCCCGGAAGTCGAGCATGCCGTAGCAGTTCGGGCCGAGCACCGCCATGTCCCCGGCGGATGCCACGAGCCGCTCCTGCAGGGCTACGCCCTCCAGTCCCTTCTCTGCAAAGCCGGCGGCGTAGCACACCGCCCCGCCCGCGCCCCCGGCGGAAAGGTCGCCCAGGACGTCGATGCTCCGTTCGGCCGAGACCGCAACGTAAGCGCAGTCCGGCGCCCGCGGCAGGTCGCGCACGGAGCCGAACACCGGATGCCCGTCCACCTCCGGCCGGCGAGGACTGACGTACCACATCTCCCCCTCGAAGCCGAAGTCCGCGCAGTTGCGCAGCGCCGCCTGCGCCCATGCGCCCCCGATGAAAGCGACGTGGCGGGGCTTGAGCAAGCGCGCGATGTTCCGCCGGCGCGCCGCCGACCGCTCTTCCGGCATGCTGTAGTCCCGACGTCCTCAGCTAGTCGGGGCGCGAGTGTACATGTACTGAATGCTCCTTTTGTTCCGCGCGGCCTCGGCCAGCCCACCTCGTCGCACCTGCCAACCCCCGCCCCACCGCTGCCACCCGGAGGTAGACTGACTTATCCTCATGGTCTGGGCCTCCGTACCAAGGTCCTGAGCATCATTGCGTCAACCCCAGATCGGAACGAAATCAATGCACGTCAAGCTCGACCAACCGATTTGCCGCCCCGAAGACGACACTCTTGGGAGGGCAAAACTAGCCAAAGAATTCGCCGGACATATATATGAACTCCCTGCGAACAGTGGCGCCGTAGTAGGTGTCCTCGCTCCGTGGGGGGCCGGGAAAACCTCGTTCCTGAATCTCGCGCGATACTATTTCAAGACTCTCGGTATACATGTTTTTCAATTCAATCCATGGCAGTTCGGTACGACTGAGCACATCGCCAGACGTTTCTTCGAAGAATTGTCAGCGGATATAGGTCACCACGATAGCTTGCGAGTTCTCGGCAAAGCCATAAGGCAATATGGCGACAAAGTAAGCACACTAGTAACCGAAACTTCCAAGTGGCTAGGAACTCCAAAGGTAGGAGAATTCATAGCTGCGGTGTTGCAACTATCTAAACAAAATACAAGTGTAGAAAATCTACGACAAAAAGTGGAGAAGATACTCGAAAAACAGAAACCACCAATTGTTGTCATGCTCGACGATATAGATAGGTTGTCTGCAAATGAGATATGGAATGTTCTAAAGTTAGTGAGATTGACCGCAAATTTTCCCAACATGACATATATTCTGGCATTCGATCAGATAGAAGTAGAAAGAACGCTTGACAAACAAGATTTTTCCGGCCGAGATTATCTCACGAAGATAATTCAAATCCCATACGACTTGCCCATAATTCCGAGACATGTTATTTCGAAAGAGATAAGATTTTCCCTTAAGAATATTGAGACATTCAAATGGTTCGACAGGGAAACATGGGATCGGAATGTGGACACGATACAACCATTCTTCAAAAACATACGTGATGTCAGGCGTTATGTCGCTTCCTTCCAGTGGACCATGTCCAGTTTCAAAAATCAAATTTCTCCATCCGATGTTCTTGTACTTGAGGCCTTACGAGTGTTTCAACCCGATATCTTCCGACAATTCCCGAATTGCATAGATGACTTGACGGGAGTGAGTCATCTCCATCAGAGCTCCAAAAGAGAATTCGAGGAACATGTATATGAACGAGAAGCGAAACAAGCTCTACCAGAGCTGTCTCATATGTACGACCCAGAACTGTACGAACCACAACCGGATACATACGACATGAATTCCTTGCCTCCTTCCGAGTCTGACTTGGAAACCATAGAGGAGGGGATGGATTATGACTACAGGCCCGAGAGTGCGGATCGCTTGGATGAAAGGCTACGGAAGTTCACTGGAACCGCGATTGGTAAGCAGTCGCATTTGGTTCATGACATGATCGTACGTACTTTCCCGAAAGCTCGGTGGAATGTTTCTCAAGATAGGTACAATCAGAAAGGACGGGTTGCGAACAAGGAGGTTCTTCAAATGTATTTGGATCGATTCTCCGATGAAACTCAATACCGATCCTGAATGAGGAACTAGTCAGCACCTTCGGTGACTATCGCCATTCAGGTCACTCCACGGTGGCTCGGAGGAATTCTGCAACCGTTTGCACGAGGATGCCGGAGGTCTCCTCCGGCCGGTTCATGAAGGTACCGAAGTCCTTCAGGTCGCCAGTCAACAAGTGGGTCGCATTCCAGGCGACGGCGGCCTGAAAGATGGGCCGGTCCTTCGCGGCGAGGGCGGGGGGAAAGGGGAGATCGGGTTGGTACGGAATGAGCGGGATGCCCCGCAGCAGCGAATCGAAGCGGCCCAGGGATCGAGGAAACTTCCTCTCCAGGTTGCGACGGGCTTCTTCCGATGCGTAGAGGCTCGTTGCGAGCGCGAAGGGGCCCTCTTTGCCGAGCTCGATGACCAACGCCGCCGTGCCTCTCGGGTTGTGTGCGGAGGTGAAGAGCACATTGGCGTCGAGGAAGAGCCTCACTTCGGCCCGGTGACGGCGTCCAGAATGCGGGCCCGCTCCCGGTCCTCGAGTCGGTCATCGGCATCCCACTGCGCAATCTGATCGTCGCTGTAGTGCTGGACCTCGAGGACCATGCCGGGCTTGAGGACAATCTCGTTACCACGATCCTCAAGAATCACGACATCCCCGCCCTTGATTCCCAGGCGCTTCCGGGTCGCGGCAGGCAGGGTGATCTGACCACGACCGGACACCACGAGCGTCTGTGGCATATCAGCGTCCTTCAACGGGATGAAGAGAAGCAAACTGTAGCAGATTTTCGGAATATCGGAAAAGCATCATATCGTCCATCCATGGAGCGCTGCCCCCGGCGACGGAGTCGAGACTCGCGGCGCGCGCCCGGACTAAGCTCTGTGCCGCCTCCGGCAGAGCTTCGACAATCTCGTACCGTTCGGCCTCGACCGCTCCGGGTACCGACACTCGCTCGCCAGGCACTGCCGCAGGGCGCTTCCTTCCGGCACGGCTCGCCCTAGCGCCATATTCGGAGCGGGGGCAGAATACGCAGCCGCAGCGCGGCATCCCGGCACCGCCGCGCCGTGAGCAGGAGCCGCTTCGGCGTGTGCCCGGGATCAGGGCCTCTTGGAAACCAGGCGCTTCCAGCACAGATAAAGAGTATTCCATGTCCTCGACACACGAAGGGGTTGACGGCAGCGGGCGTCTGGCGGGCAAGGCCGCACTGGTGACCGGCGGCGCCTCGGGGATCGGGCTCGCGGCCGCGCGGCGCTTCGTCGCGGAGGGGGCGCGGGTCGCGATCACGGATCGCGACGAAGCGTTCGGCGCCGCGGCGGCACGCGAGCTGGGCGAGGAAGCCTTCTTCATTCGCCACGACGTCACGAGTGAAGCGGAATGGGCGGCGGCAATGGCGGAATGCGTGTCGCGCTTCGGCGGCGTGGACGTCGTGCTCAACTCCGCCGGCATCTTCCGCTTCGGCAACGTGGAGGACACTACCCTGGAGGAGTGGCGGCAGACGATCGCGATCAACCTCGACGGCACCTTCCTCGGTTGCCGGGAAGCGGTGCGCGCCATGCGCGAGCGCGGCGGCTCCATCGTCAACATGTCGTCGGTCTCGGGGATAGTCGGGGACCCCGACAACGCGGCATACGATGCGAGCAAGGGCGGCGTGCGCCTCCTCACCAAGTCGGTCGCCCTCTACTGCGCGAAGCAGGGCTACCCCATCCGTTGCAACTCGGTGCACCCCGGTGGCATCGACACCCCGATGGTAAGAAGCTACTTCGCCGCCCGTCCGGACCCGGAAGCGGAGAAGAGCGCCTGGCTCCGGCAATCCCCCATCGGCCGCCTGGGAAGGGCGGAAGAGATCGCCTCCCTCATCCTCTACCTCGCCTCGGACGAGGCGAGCTTCGTCACCGGATCCGAGTTCACCATTGACGGAGGCTCCACCGCGGCCTGAGCACCGCCTCCCGCACTCATCGGAATCGCCATGCCCAAGCGCCTCACCCGGAGCCAGGTCGACCGCTACCACGAGGAAGGCTTCTGCTTTCCTGTAGACGTGATGACGCCGGCGGAGGCGGAAGGCTTCCGCGTGCGGCTCGAGGAAGCGGAGGGGCGCTACCCGGAAGCGCTCGGGGCCACCGCGCGCAACAACGCCCACCTCGCCTTCACGTTCATGGACGAGATCGTGCACCACCCCGTGATACTCGATGCGGTGGAAGACCTGATCGGCCCCGACATCCTGTGCTGGGGCTCGGTGCTCTTCATCAAGGAGCCGGAGTCCTCCGGTTTCGTGAGCTGGCACCAGGATCTCAACTACACGCCGATCGAGCCGCACGATGGGGTCTCGACCTGGCTCGCGCTCTCGCCCTCCAACCGGGAGAGCGGCTGCATGCAGATGCTGCCCGGCACCCACCGCGAAGGCGTGCGCGAGCAGACCGACACCTTCCACGAGCACAACATCCTCACCCGGGGGCAGACCATAGAGGATCTCGACACGTCGACGGCGGTGGACCTGCTGCTGGAACCGGGCCAGATCTCGCTGCACCACGGCCGCACCATCCACAGCTCGCAACCCAACCGAAGCCGCGATCGGCGCATCGGCGTCGTGGTCCAGCAGTACGTCCCGCCGCACGTGCGCGAGCGCGATGGGCGGGGCTATGCCGTGCTCGTGCGGGGGACGGACCCCTACCGGCACTTCGAGAGCTGCCCGCGGCCGCGCCGGGACATGGCGCCGGAGGACGCGGCGCGTCGGGACGCGGTCAACACCCACTGGGCGGAGTTCCTCTACCGCGGCGCGAGCCGGCGGCGCGCCTACTGACCCGGCCTCTCCTGGGTTTCACCCTCCCCGGGTCGCTCGAAAACCCGCGCCCGGAGCGGCTCCGCGTCGCCCCGGGTCGGGCAGACCCGCGGCGCGGGGATTGATAGACTCGCTTCCCGCCCGGGGGCTCCGCTCCCCGATCCACCGCGAATTCCAAGGAGCGCAAACCACATGGCTGCCGTCGTCAACTCCCCGCACGCCCGGGACATCGCATC
>CAYQVB010000043.1:0-99258 GCA_964420925.1 uncultured Ectothiorhodospiraceae bacterium
GTTCAAGCTGACGCACCGCGACATGGGTCCGCGTGCGCGCTATCTCGGGCCGGAGGTCCCCGAGGAGGAGCTGATCTGGCAGGACCCCATCCCGCCCGTCACCCATCGTCCGATCAACCTGCAGGACATCGCCGCGCTGAAGGCCGGGATCCTCGCTTCCGGCCTGTCCGCCTCCCAACTGGTCTCGACCGCCTGGGCGTCGGCATCGACCTTCCGTGGCTCCGACCTTCGGGGCGGGGCGAACGGGGCGCGCCTCCGTCTCGCGCCGCAGAAGGACTGGGAGGTCAACCAGCCCGCCCGCTTGGCGTCGGTGCTCGAAACCCTCGAGAGCATCCAGCGGGAGTTCAACGACGCACAGTCCAACGGCAAGAGGGTCTCGCTCGCGGACCTGATCGTGCTGGGCGGGTGCGCGGCCGTCGAGCAGGCGGCGAGCAACGCCGGCCACGAGGTGAGGGTTCCGTTCACGCCGGGGCGCGCCGACGCGTCGCAGGAGCAGACGGACGTCGAGTCTTTCGCGGTGCTGGAACCGACTGCGGACGGGTTCCGGAACTATCTCAACGACGGGCACGCCGTCTCGGCGGAGGAGCTGTTGGTCGACCGTGCACAGTTGCTGGGACTGACGGCGCCCGAAATGACGGTTCTCGTGGGTGGGATGCGTGTGCTCGACACGAACTTCGGAGAGTCCCGGCACGGAGTGTTCACCGAGCGGCCGGAGGCGCTCACCAACGACTTCTTCGTGAACCTGCTCGACATGAGCATGGCGTGGACGGCAGTTTCCGAATCTGGAGACGTGTTCGAGGGGCGCGACCGGGCCACGGGCGAGCTCCGGTGGACCGGCACTCGTGTCGATCTCATCTTCGGGTCGAACTCGCAGCTCCGGGCGATCGCGGAGGTCTACGGGTGCGAGGACTCCCGGCAGCGCTTCGTGGACGACTTCGTCGCCGCCTGGGACAAGGTGATGAACCTCGACCGCTTCGATCTCGCTTGATATTGGTGCTTCGAATGACGAAGGTGGCGGCTCCTTGACCAACCATTCTTGCTTCGGACCGAACACTTCGGGGAGGACACCGACATGAAGCTGCTGCTCACCTTTGCCGCGACCGGAGAAGAGATCGCCCGAATCCGTGGCGGCATGCCTGCAGGGTGGGAGGTGGTTGCCCCCGAGGGCCACGGCATGACCCGCTTCGAGGTGCGCCACGAGGACATCGCGCACCTGTGCGAAGGGGTGGATGCGATCGTGGCGTGGGTGGTGCCGCCCCGCACCTGGGATGCGGTGCCCGATCTGAAGGCGCTGGCTTGGCTGCACGCGGGCTGCGACGAGCTCGATTTCGAGATGCTGCGCCGGCGCGGCGTCGCGGTGTGCAACATTCGCGGCGGCAACGCGATCACGGTGGCCGAGCACGCGATGACCCTGATGCTCGGTCTCGCGAGGAAGGTCGTGCAGCGCCACCTTTGGGTGCAGGAGGCGCGCTGGCAGCCGACCTGGCACCCTGACTTCATGGGCGTGGCGCTCGAGGGGCGGAGCCTCGCGATCATCGGGCTCGGCATGATCGGGACCGCGGTCGCGCGCCGCGCGAAGGCATTCGACATGAGGGTGCACGCCATCCGCCGTCACCCGGAGCGGGGTGGAGAGTACATCGATTCGGTGTCCGGTCCGGACGCTCTGCACGAGGTGCTGTCGGAGGCGGACTTCGTGGTCCTCGCCACCCCCATCACCCGGGAGACCGAGGGGTTCATCGACGCCACGGCCCTCGCCCGCATGAAGCCGGGCGCGTTCCTGATCAACGTCGCGCGCGGTAACCTGGTGGTCGAGCAGGCGCTCTACGACGCGCTCGAGGGTGGGAAGCTCCGAGGCTACGCCTCCGACGTGTGGTGGAGCTACACCGAGTCGCTGCCGGCGAGCTACCACTACCCGATTCCGTCGCGTACCGGATTGCATCGGCTGCCGAACGTGATCGCATCGGGCGATCAGGCCGCGAACGTGGAGGGGGTGACGGAGCGTCTCCTGGACATGGCGACGGAGAGCCTCGCCGCCTTCGCACGCGGCGAGGCGATGCCGCGGGCCATCGATCTCCGGCTCGGCTACTGAACCCGCAAACCTCACCAACTCAAGGCTGCGGACGCGGATCTACCGATGTCGGCTGCGGCTCCGGCGCGCTGTCCCTGGTGCGCCCTGACCACGTTCGCCTTGCCGCTGCCGACACCCACGGCCCCTCGCTTCGCGAGTTGGTGAGGTTTGCGGGCTAAGTTTCGACAAAGACCTCGCGGAGGAAGCCTTCGAGCTCTCGCCAGGCGCGGCGGTCCGCGTCCGGGTGGTAGCCGATGCCGAGCTGCCACTTGCGCTCGCTCTCGTCCGCGGCGGGGTTGGTGAATCCGTGGCGCGCCCCTTCGAGCGCAACGAAGCGGTAGTCCGCCCCGGCGCGTTCCATCTCCTCCTTGAACGCATCGACGGAGCTTTGCGGGATGAAGTGGTCCTCGGCGCCGTGGCAGACGAGGATCCGCGCCCGCACGCTGCCCGGCCTCGCCTCGCAGTGGGCGTCGAGGTCGCCGTGGAAGGTCGCCACTCCGGCGAGCGCCATGCCGGTGCGAGCGGCGTGCAGCACGATTCGGCCGCCGAAGCAGTACCCGATCGCGGCGATGCGGGCGGGGTCCGTGGACGGGTCGCCCCGCAGGCGCCGGCAGGCCGCCGCGAAGCGGGCGGCGCCGGTCGTCATGTCGTCCACGACCGCGCGCTCGAGGCGCTCGGCTTCGTCGGGATGGGTGGCGCAGGCGCCTTCCCCGTACATGTCCACCGCGAGCGCGGTGTAGCCGAGCTCGGCGAGCATCCGGCAGCGGCGGCGCATGTGCTCGTCCTGCCCCCACCACTCGTGGACCACGAGCACGCCGGGTTGCGGGTCGCGGTGGGCATCGTTGCGCGCAAGGTAGCCCCGCAGGGTCGCTCCACCCCCTTCGTAAGTCACGGTCTCGGTGTGGATCGCCATTGCCTTCGCCCGGTCACCGGTATGCCTTCGGCGCGGTGTCGCTGCCGCGGTAGTAGTTGGAGACGTAGGCGCCCGCTCCCCGCTCCCACGCCGCGAGCGCCGCCTCGTCCAACTTCCCCTCGGGCGTCTCGTCGGTGCGCCAGTACCCGTAGTCGTCGACTCCGCGCACCAGGATCGCCGACTCCCGCTCTCCGGACTCCTTGCGCGCATCGGGGGTGGTGAAGTCGGCGAGCAATCCGATCCGGCGCGCCTTCGAGCGGTTCGGCCGCGACCCGTGGATGGTGTGGTCGTGCTGGAGGGTAAGCTCTCCCGGTCGCATTATCACATCGACCGCCTGTGCCTCGTCGAAGTCGGAGGTGACCCGGTAGGGTCGGCTCAGGATGCTGTCCTCGTCGCCGGTGTCGCTCATCGGGAGCGTGCCCCAGCGGTGCGATCCGGGGATGACGCGCAGGCAGCCATTCTGTGCACTGTACTCGCTGAGGGCGAGGGTCGCGGTGCAGAAGAAGGGCTTGATCGCGGCCACGTAGCTGTCCTGGTGCCACTCCGCGAAGGTGCGCCCGTCCGGCGGCTTGATGCGAAAGGCGGCGCCGGTGAGCAGGAGGTTCGGGCCGAGCAGGTCCTCCATGACGTCGAGGAGCACCGGGTTCTGCACCAGCTCGTTTGCCCACCCGCACAGCAGGTGGGCCTTCACGTCGAGCTTGGGAACGTGTTCCGGGTACTCGCGTTCGAAGTCCTCGAGCCGGGCAACGTAGCCGGCCATCTCATACTCGGATGCGAAGCGAACCGGCTCCAGGTAGCCGTTCTCGTGCCAGAAGTCGATCTGCTGTCGGGTGAGGATCTTGCTCATGGCATGGCGACTCCCCGCTTGGCGCAGACTTCGGGACTTGCGAAGGTACTCCGGCGTGCGGTCATTCGCCAGGCACGGGAGTAGTTCGATAGCCGGCCGCGCTCGGTCCGAGCTCGGCGGACACCGTGACTCTGCTGCGCGCCGCCAGGGTCCGGAAGAGGGTGAGGACGGCGACGATGAGTATCGAGAGGACGATGAGAAAGGTCGCGGCGGCGGTGGTGATCGGGGTGCTTCCGGTCTGGATGTGGAGGAAGAGCTTGACCGCGAGCGGGGTGCGGCCCGGGCCGACGAGGAAGCTCGAGATCACCACTTCGTCCAGGGTGAGCAGAAACGCGAGCCCTCCGCCCGCGATCGCAGTCGGGAGGACCAGGGGCACCGTGATCCGGGCGAGGGTGCGAATCGGTCCGGCGCCGCACGCGAGCGAGGCGTACTCCAGGCGACGGTCCACGTTGAGGGTGGCGGCCGCCACGAAGAGGGCGACGAGCGGGGCGGTGATCAGGCTGTTGGCGAGCACGAAGGCCCCGAGGTTGCCGATGAGGTGCAGGTGCAGCGCGACGCCGTAGATGGAGATCGCGATCGCGATGCTGGGGATGGTGAGCGGAGCTACGAGCAGGAAGTACAGCCCGGTGCGCAGCGAGGGCGGGCAGCGCGCCACCGCGATCCCTGCGAGCCCGCCCACCAGGGTGGCGACGATTCCGGTCAGGGCGGAGATCACGAGGGTGAACTGGATGGCGGTGAACCAGTCTTCGCTGCCCAGCAGCTCGCGGTACCAGTGGAGCGAGATGCTCCGCGGCGGAAACTCGAAGAAGTCTCCCGGGTCGAGCGAGGCGAGCAGGATCACGAACATCGGGGCGACGAGAAAGAAGAGCCCGAGCGCGCCCAGCCCCGTCACCAGCAGGATCTCCGCGGAGCGCCCCAGGGTCACCGAAGTCGCCTCCGCACGAGCTGTATCCCGCCGCCCAGCACCAGCAAGGTCACGAGGGTCGTGAAGATGAGGATCGCCGCGATCGCATACCCGCGCGGGACGTCGTAGCGCTGGAACACCTGCTGCGCGATCAGGTTGCTGATCATCTGAGTGCGGGGTCCCCCGAGCACCGCAGGCGTGATGTAGAAGCCCAGAGAGAGGATGAAGATCGCGGTCGCGCCGGCCGCGAGCTGGGGAGCGAGCACCGGCAGCTTCACCTGGAGGAAGGTGCGCAGGCGGCTCGCTCCGAGGCTCAGCGATGCCTGGCTCAGGCGATGGTCGTAGCGCCGGAGCGCGGCGTAGAGGGGCAGGATGAGGAAGGGGAGCATCACGTGCACCATGCCGACGATCACCGCCGGCCAAGTGAAGAGGGCGTACTGGGGCCCCATCCCGAACCACCCCACCACGTTGTCGAGCACCCCGTCGCGGCGAAAGATCCCCACCCAGCTATAGGTGCGGGCCACCGCGCTGCTCCACAGCGGGATGACCACCAGCGCGAGCAACACGGGCTGTAAGCGGCGGGCGGCGCGGTTGATGCACTCGGCGATCGGGTAGGCGATGAGCACGCAGAGCACGCTCACGGTGGCCGCGGTGTAGAGGGTGCGGTTGAGAATCAGCCAGAAGATCGGATCGTCGGCGACCAGCTTGTACTGCAGGCCGAACTCGTCGCCCGCGCTCAGGCTGCTGCCCAGCGCGTTGGCGAGCGGGTACGCCATGCCGAGCGCGAGCAGCATCGCAAAGGGCAGGAGCAGGAGACAGAGTAGAGCCGGGCCGTAGAGCGGCTGCGCGCGCTGGCGTCCCGATAGGGGCGAGACCGCCGTCGTGGCACGCTCAACCGGGTCTGTTTGCGAGGGACTTCCCATGGTCTCTCGTGTTTCGTGGATTCCCTCTCCTGCGGGAATGACGGGATTGGTGCCTGGTGTGGTCTACATCATCCCCGCAGGAGAGGGAATCTATTGGCTCGACCGATCACGGGTGCGCGGAAGCGGAGAACCACCGCTCACCTGCCTTCCCCGAAAGCGAGGTGGTCCCCCACCATGACTGTGCATCACCGGAAAGTCCCTCCCTGGACTTCCGGAGCGATGTGCCCTCCGGTCAAGGGCGGGCTACTGCTGCTCGTACGCGTTCCAGCGCTTCAGCAGCTCATCGGAGTTCGCCTGGATGTAGGTGAGCAGCTCCTCGGTGTCCGGGATCAGCTCGTCGACGTGCAGGGTGGTGAAATCCGTGATGTCCGTCTGCATGAGCAGATCCGCACCGGCCTTGGTGGGCGGCCCGTACATCGTGACCATCGAGAACTTCACCTGGTTCTCCGGGTTGGTGAGAATGTGGTTGAAGAACTTCATTGCGTTCTTCACGTTCGGCGCCCCTCGCACTGCGCACACGGAAGCGCGGAAGCGAAAGCCCTGGTTCCACTGGATCCCCACCGGCACGCCCGCCCGGATGAGCTGCAGGGCACGGCCGTCCGTCATCATCGTCATCACCACTTCGCCGGAACGCATCAGGTCCTGCGCCTGGGTAAAGCCGGTGAAGTAGGCCCGCACGTGGGGCTTGAAGGCATCGAGCAGCTCGTAGGCGCGATCGAGGTCGAAGGGGATGAGATCTTCGGGCGCCACCCCGAGGGCGAGCAGCGCGGTGGCGGGCAGGGTCCAGCCCGAGTCCAGCCCGAAGGAGGGCAGCGCGCGCGGGCCGGGGAATGCCTCGGTGTCGTAGAAGTCGGCCCATCCCTTCGGCGGGTCGGCGAACTCGTCGCTGCGGTAGGCGAGCACCGGAAAGGCCTCCAGGTCGTTGAGCACGAATCGCTCCCCGATCGCGCCCTCCACGCCGAGATCGGTGGCGGTGACGATGGATCGGTCAATCGGCTCGAAGAGCTCGGGGAACGAGAAGGTGGAGTTCGGGCTGCACAGCACGATGTCCCAGAGCACGTTTCCGGACTCGACCTGAGCCTTCATCTGGGGGATGGGATCGCCGCCCATCTCCACCAGCTCGACCTTGATGCCGGTGTCCTGCTCGAAGGTCTCGAGGTGCGAGGCCTTGAAGCCTTCGAAGTACGAGCCGCCGCCGGCGACCATCACCAGCTTCTCTTCCGCGCGGGCGATGCCGGCGAGAAGCAGGGCGGTCAGCGCCGCGGCGAGAGAGAGCCATTGGAATGTCTTTCGTCTGTTCACGGGATCTCCTCCAGTCAAGTTGTGTTGGCAGGGACGCCGGCATCCTCTTCCGGCGCGCTCGGCAGGATCCAGGCGTCGGCCGGATCCCAGGAAACACGGACCGCGTCTCGCGGACGGGCGGGAGCGCGGCGGGTGCGGTGAGCCTGGAGCTCGCCGGCGGCGGTGGCGATGCGGTAGCGCCACATGTTGCCGCCGAACACCTCGTTCACCAACTCGCCGGCAAGGCCCTCGGCCGGGCCGGCGGCATCGTCGAGGGGCCTGAGCTCGGCTTTCTCGGGGCGAACCACCACCGTCACTTCGGGGCCACGAAGTTCGCCCTGCGCCTCCCGGGCACGGACCCGGGCGCCGCCGGCGAGCTCCACCCCCGTCCATCCCTCGGAAGCGCCCACCGCGCGGCCTCGCAGCAGGTTCGCCACGCCGACGAAGGAGGCGACGAACTCGGTGGCGGGACGCTCGTAGAGCACTTCCGGGGTGCTCACCTGCTCGATGACTCCCTCGCGCATCACCGCGACCCGATCGGACATCGTCAGCGCCTCGTCCTGGTCGTGGGTGACGTAGAGGAAGGTGATCCCCAGCTTCTGGTGCAGACTTCGCAGCTCGATCTGCATCCGTTCCCGGAGGACGCGATCGAGCGCGCCGAGAGGTTCATCGAGGAGCAGCAGAGCCGGTTCGTAGACCAGAGCACGGGCCAGGGCGACGCGCTGTTGCTGGCCTCCCGAGAGCTGGGAGGGACGCCTTTCGCCAAGCCCTTGAAGCCCCACCAGCGCGAGGGCCTCGTTCACCTTGCGGCGGCGCTCCTCGCCCTTGATGCCGCGGGCCGCCAGCGGATAGCCGACATTGGCGGCGGCGCTCATGTGGGGAAAGAGGGCGTAGCTCTGGAACACGACGCCGAAGTTTCGCCGTTCCGGCACCACCCGGGTGATGTCGTTTTCCTTGGAGAACACCTCGCCACGGGTCGGCGCCTCGAAGCCGGCGATGACCATGAGCAGCGTGGTTTTCCCCGACCCGCTCGGCCCGAGCAGGGTGACGAACTCTCCCTCCGCGATGTCGAGATCGATGCCGCGCAGAGCGTTCTGGTGCCCGTCGTAGGACTTGTAGAGCCCCCTGACCGACAGTGCCGCGGGTCGAGCAGTCCGAGGGGCGCCGTCGCCCGAATCGGAATATGCTCCTGCCGCATTCACGCGTGCTGCTTCCGGTTGAGCCCTCCTGAATCGCTCTATCCTGGTTGCAGTGCGCGGCAGGCGTCAAGGCGCGGGTTCTGGCCCTTCCTGCCTCCAGCACCTTGCCGGCTGACGCGAAGGCTTCGTCGACGTACCCGCGTTCGCGGATCCGGAGTCCGTCGGGTCCGCGAGGCGTTTCGGGACTCGAGAGGGCCCCGAAACCCGACTCACACGAAAGCGGAGAGTCCGGTCTGGGCGCGTCCGAGGATGAGGGCGTGCACGTCGTGGGTGCCCTCGTAGGTGTTCACCGCTTCGAGGTTGAGGACGTGGCGGATCACGTGGTACTCGTCCGCGACGCCGTTGCCGCCGTGCATGTCCCGTGCGATCCGGGCAATGTCGAGCGCCTTGCCGCAGTTGTTGCGCTTGAGCAGCGAGACCGCCTCGTGGTGGTCGCGCCCGGCGTCGAAGAGGCGCCCGAGCCGCAGGCACGCGTGCAGGCCGAGCGCGATCTCGGTCTGCATGTCCGCGAGCTTCTTCTGCACGAGCTGGGTGGCGGCGAGCGGCCGGCCGAACTGGCGACGCTCGAGGGTGTAGCTTCGTGCGGCGTGCCAGCAGGACTCCGCCGCGCCCATCGCCCCCCAGCAGATCCCGTAGCGGGCGCGCGTCAGGCAGGTGAAGGGGGCCTTCATGCCTTTCGCCCCAGGGAGCACGTTCTCGGCCGGCACGAACACGTCGTCCATCACGATCTGGCCGGTCGGGGACGCGCGCAGCGAGAACTTGCCTTCGATCCGGGGCGCGCTCAGGCCCCGCATGCCCTTCTCCAAGAGGAAGCCCCGGATCACGTCCTGCTCGTCCTTCGCCCACACCACGAACACATCGGCGAAAGGCGCGTGGCTGATCCAGGTCTTGGTCCCGCGGAGGACGAAGCCGCCCTCGACTCCTTTCGCTCGCGTCCTCATCCCCGCGGGATCGGAGCCGGCGTCGGGTTCGGTGAGCCCGAAGCACCCGAGCAGGGTGCCCTTCGCGAGTCCGGGGAGGTACTTCTGCCGCTGCGCCTCGCTCCCGTAGGTGTGGATGGGGTACATGACCAGGCTCGACTGCACGCTGACGGCCGAGCGGTAGGCGCTGTCGACTCGTTCGATTTCGCGAGCCACGAGACCGTAGCTCACGTAGTTGACTCCCGCGCAGCCGTAGCCTTCGAGGGTGGAGCCGAGCAGGCCGAGCGCCCCCATTTCGCGCATGATTTCGGGGTCGAAGCGCTCGTGCCGGTGCGCCTCCAGGATCCGCGGCATGAGCCGCTCCCGCGCGTAGTCCGCCGTGGTATCCCGGATCAGGCGTTCCGATTCGTCGAGGTCGTCCTCGATGCGGAGCGGATCCTGCCAGTCGAAGGTGGGGGCGGCGGCCGGGCGCTCCGCTTCCCGGGCCTCGTCGATGCGGCTCACGCGTGGTTCGGGTCGGACCTGCACTGTTCGTACCTCGGATCCATGGGCGTCGGCGCAACAGGGGCGGCAGACTTCAGTCCACGGCGCCGAAGCGCTCGCGCAGTCTCGGCAGCACTTCGCGGGCGTAGAGGCGCAGGAATCGCTCCTGGTCGGGCCCCGGGGCGTGAAACACGAGGTGGGTGAAGCCGAGCTCGATGTAGGGGGCGATCTTTTCGATGTGCTCGTCCGCGTCGGTCGACACGATCCAGCGGCTCGCGGCCCGTTCCACCGGGAGCGCGTCGGCGCGCCGCTCCATCTCCACCGGATCCTCGATGCCCATCTTCTCCTCGGGGGAGAGCGCGAGCGCCGCCCAGTGGCGCGTGTCGTTCATCGCCCGATCCCGGTCGGTGTCGAAAGAGACCTTCATCTCGATCATGCGCTCGATGCCGCCGGCGGCGCGGCCCGCCTTTTCCATGCCCTGCGCGACGTTGGGAAGCAGGGTCTCGCGGTAGAGCTCGGGAGCCTTGCCGCTGGTGCAGATGAAGCCGTCCGCGACGCGCCCCGCGAGCCGCGCCGCGGTGGGTCCGGACGCGGCGATGTAGATCGGTACCGGCTGCTCCGGGCGGTCGTAGATGGTCGCGCTCTCGGTGCGGTAGTACTCGCCCTCGTAGGAGACGCGCTCTTCTCTCCACAGGCGCTGCATCAGCTCGATGGATTCCCGGAGGCGACCGAAGCGTTCCTTGAACTTCGGCCACGTGACGCCGATCGCGGGCACCTCGTTCAGGGACTCCCCGGTGCCGACGCCGAGCGCGACCCGGCCCGGGTTGAGGGCGCCGATGGTGCCGAGCGCCTGGGCGACGATGGAGGGGTGGTAGCGAAAGGTCGGGGTCACCACGCTGGAACCGATGAGGACCCGGGAAGTACGCTCTCCCAGCGCCGCCATCCATGCGAAGGAGTAAGGGGCGTGCCCTCCGTTATGCCGCCAGGGTTGGAAGTGATCGCTCACCCACACGGAGTCGAAGCCGACTTCCTCGGCGATCACTGAAAACTCGAGCAGCTCTCTCGCCCCGAACTGTTCTGCGGATGCCTTGTACCCGAGCTTCAGCATCGGCCTCATCTCCTGTTCGCCGCCACTTCGAGTACACGCTCGTCCACGGAGCGCGGGCGGGAAGGCGCGGGCGCGGACTCGCGGTTTCTAACCGATGGTGCCAAAGTTGTCGAGCGTTCCTTCCCACCCGCTCCGGTCTCCCATAGCGTATGGCCGCCCTGCCCATCGTGCTCGCCACCCACGAGTTCTTTCCGGTGCACGGAGGCATCGGGGTGTATGTGCGTGAGCTCGCGGCCGCCGCGGCGCGTAACGGCCATGATGTTCGGGTGCTCGCCCCACGGCATCCGTGCTGGGCGGAAGTGGAGATGCCGATGCGCCTCGAAGGACTGGCGGATGCGCGCTGGGCGGGGGAGATCGGTCCCCTCGCGGTGACGCTGTGGCACTTCCTGAAGGAGCGCCGGCGTCTGCGGTGCAGCATGCTGCACATCTGCCAGCAGGGACCGCTGCGCGTCATGATGGCCTTGCGCCTCGCGGGTCTGGTCAGGCCGGCTCGCCTGATTGTCACCCTTCACGGTTCGGAGCTGATGCAGCTCTCCGCACGGACGCTCGGAAGACGATGGCTCGGCGCGCTCCTCGCTCGGGCGGATCGCATCATGGTGCTTTCCGAGTGGGTGCGCGATGAGTTGGGCGCCCGCTTTCCCCATTTACGGGCGAAGACCGTGGTGGCGGCGGGTGCGCCCCGTACCTCGCTCGCGGGTTCGAGCATCGCGCCTTCCCGGCCACACGGGCGGCTCGTCATCCTCTGCGTGGGGCGGATTCACCCCCGCAAGGGGCAGGCCGCGCTGCTGCGCGCCCTTGCCCGAATCGACGGCGAGACTGCGAAGGCACTTCGCGTCGTCGTCGTGGGTCCGGTGGTCGACCGGGCCTATGCCCGAGAGCTTCACCACATCGCGAAGGACAGTGCCGTGGAAGTTCGATTCGGTGGAGAAGCGGACGACGAGCGCCTCGCCCGCTACTACGAGGAGGCGGACATCTTCGCGCTCACCAGCGAAGCGGTCGGCCGCAGCGTCGAGGGCTTCGGGCTCGTGTACCTCGAGGCGTCCGCGAGGGGCCTGCCGATCCTCGCGCACCGCACCGGCGGGGTGGAGAGCGCGGTGCAGGCGGGGGTTACCGGCTTGCTCGTGGAACCGGGGGACGAGGCGGGGCTCGTCGATGCCATCCAGCGCCTCGCTCGAGATGCCGACCTGCGGCGCCGCCTCGGCGAGAACGGGCGGCGATTCGCTTCCGGCTTTTCGTGGGATGCCTGCGTCCGAGCGACCTATGACGGGTTGGCCGAATCCCCGGGGTCATCGGGCCGGCGGTGAAGGTCGCCTACTTCGTCGAGTGGTTTCCGAAGCTCTCGGAGACCTTCATCCAGCGCGAGATCGAAGGACTCGTCGAGCACGGCATCGAGGTCGAGGTGTTTCCCTATGCGGTGATGCCGCGCCGGCGAACGAGCTTCTTGTTCCCGGTGTGCTACGAAGGCGGCGCCCGAATCCTGTGCCTGCCGGGAGATCTGGCTCGCGAGCTCCGCCTTCACCGGGGGCTGGGTCGCGAGGCGCTGCGACTGCTCGGAGCGCACGTCGCGATGCGCCCGGAGAGCTGGTACATGACGGTGATGGGAGTCCTCACCGCGCTCCGCCATGCCGAGCAGGTGCGCACGGGCGGCTACCGGCTCCTCCATGCGGCCTGGGCGCACGGCCCGGCGACCGCCGCCGCCGTCCTCAGCCGCCTGACCGGCATTCCCTTCAGCATCGCCGGCCACGCCCGCGACATCTACCGGCACCGCGGTGACGCCTTTCTCGAGGAGAAGCTGCGCGCCGCCCGTTTCGTCCACACCACCACCCGCGCCAATGTTGCGTATCTGTCCACCCGTGGTGCGCGCGAGGACGCCATCGTGCTCGCACGCCGCGGGCTTTCCTGTCTGCCCGATACCGTGGACCATCGGCCGAACGCCGACGTGGTGCGCCTGCTCTCGGTCGGGCGCTTCGTTCCCAAGAAGGGACATCACTTGCAGATCGAGGCCTGCCGGAGGCTCGCGCGTCGCGGCGTCGACTTCCGGCTGCGCATCGTGGGCGGTGGCCGCTTGCGTCGACGCATCGCGGCCCAACGCGACCGCACGGGTCTCGGATCGGCGATCGAGCTCTGCGGTCCCCTCCCGCAGGAGGCGGTGCAGGAGATGTACCGTTGGGCGGACCTCGTCATTCACAGCGGCGTCGTCGACAGGAGCGGCGACCGCGACGGCCTGCCGAACGTGGTCCCCGAGGCGATGAGCCATGCCCTCGCAGTGATCGTGCCCGGCAGCCCCGGGGTGAGCGAGGCGGTGGAGCATGAAGTCAGCGGCCTGCACTTCGAACCGGGCGATCCCGGTTCGCTTGCCGATGCGATCGAACGACTTGCCCGCGACGACGCGCTGCGTCTCCGCCTCGGGAGGCACGCTCGGGCCTGGGTCGAAGAGTGTTTCGACCTCTCCCGCAACACCGCGGTGCTCGCGGGTGCGATGCGAAGGGCGGCGTCGAGCTGAAGAGGTGGGTGCTCAGTCGTGCTCGCCGTGGGGCCGTTCCGTTCCGCAGCTCCAGCAATCGGTGAACTGGCCCTCGATGGTCTCCCCGCAGCGCGGGCAGCGCCACTCGTGTCGGGGAAGGGACTGGTCCTCCAGGTAGGCCTGCACCAGTTCCTGCGCCCTCTCGAACTGGAGGTCCTCCTGCACCCACAGCTCCGGCCAGACTTCGATGGGAGGCAGCTCGCCCGCGCCGCCGATGAGGTGCTCGTTGCGCACCAGGCAGCGGACGTGGTTGTTTTCGAGCACCTGCCGCAGGTGCCCGACCAGCATGAAGTCGTCCGAGCTGTAGACTTTTCGCATCGGAGCCGGCATCGCTGCTGATGGGAGCGGGAAGGGATTCTACCCCGCCGTCTTCCCGGCACGCCCAGTGTTCAGTTGAAGGGCAAGGCTACCTGCCCGCTTCCTGGCGGTTGGGCCTGCACGGGCACGCTCCTGGCCGATGGATGCCCGTCCCCACTTTCCGGGGAATGACGGAAAGTGCCACCGCCGGCATTCCCGCGCAGGCGGGAATCCATCGATTCGACCGATCACGGATGCCGGCACGATCGACTCCGGGATGCTCGGCCGTCTCTATGGGTGGATAATCACCGCGTGGCCAGATCACGAAAGGACGATCACGTCAGCCGGCTTCCGGGAAGAAAGTTTCCCGCGGTGATTCCGCGCGCGGTGCGGGTGCCCCGAGGCAAGGTCGAGTGGGTGATCACCTTTCTCGAGATGACCCGTCCGCCCGGTCGTCCCGCCCTGCATCGCAGCGACAAGCTGATCCTGCTGCGAGCGGAGCGCCCGACGGTGTCCTTCTATCGCTATCTCTACAACACGGTGGGCGAACAGTGGTTGTGGCACGAGCGCAGGCGGTGGAGTGACGAAGAGTTGAGCGCCGTGATCTGCAATCCCAAGGTCGAGATCTACGTCCTCTATGTCGCGGGGGTGCCGGTCGGTTTCGCGGAACTCGACCGGCGCCGGAAGGACGAGGTGGAGCTCGTTCATCTCGGAATGATTCCGGAGTACGCCGGGCGGGGTCTCGGTACCTACCTGCTCGGCTGGGCGGTCGATCAGGCGTGGTCGAAGCGTATCCGGCGCCTGTGGGTGCGCACTTCCAACCACGACCATCCCAAGGCCCTCCCGACCTTTCAGAAGGCCGGATTCGAACCCTACGATCAGCAAGCGTCCTTCATCGACGATCCGCGCCGCAAGGGAGCCATGCCGCCGGGCCAGGAGTTTCCTCGCAAGTCGAGAGGTTGAGCATCGCGGTCGCGGACTCCCGGTTCCCGGCCGAGCCCCGGCCTTTTCGGGTGGGGGTCCGCCCCGGTGCCACGAGCGCGCGGAGGCTTCCTGCGAGCAAGGGGAGGAACCATCGAGGCCCGCCGCCAGATTCGCGTCCGCAGCAGGAAATCGGTGAGATATTGCGGCTAGAGCCCGGCCATCGTGTCCTCGATGAGCATGTCCACGACCGCCACCATCGCTTCTCTCGGGCTGGCGCCCGCGGCGAGCGCCGCCTCGTAGGTTTTCATCTGCCGGTGGGCGCTCGTGCCGCGGGCGAGGATGGTGCGAGCGTGCTCGACCTCGGCGACGCAGTCGAGCTCCTCGGCGGAAGCGCGCACCAGTGCAGTCATCTCCTCCAGCAGCTCCGGGTAGGGCACGATCCGGCCCTTGCCGAAGTCGACCAGACCCTCGTCGATGCCGTAGCGCTGGGCCCGCCACCGGTTCTCGCGGATGAGGAGGGTCGAGTAGCGTCGCCAGCGCTGGTTGTCGATGCGCAGGCGGTACAGCATGTGCAGCCAGCAGCGGTACAGGGCGGCGATGCAGATGCCGTCCTCGAGCCGGGTGGCGATGTCGCAGATGCGCATCTCGAGGGTAGGGAAGCGCATGCTGGGGCGAATGTCCCACCACAGCTTGGTGCCGTCTTCGATCAGGCCGGCATTCACCATGATGTCGAGATGGCGACGGAACTCGCCGAAGCTCGCGAAGGTCTCGGGCAGGCCGGTGCGCGGCATCTCGTCCCATACCGCAATCCGGTAGGAGCGAAGCCCGGTCGGGGCGCCTTGCCAGAAGGGGGAGGAGGTGGTCAGGGCGAGGAAATGGGGGAGCACGTAGACGACCTGGTTCATGAGGTCGATACGCGTCTCGTCGTCCTCGATGCCCACGTGGACGTGCATGCCGCAGATCACGAGCCGGCGCACGACCCGCTGCAGATCCGCCTCGATGGTCTCGTAACGCTCCTTTGCGGTGCGCTTCTGCTCTCCCCATACCGCAAAGGGGTGGGTCGATGCCGCGATGAGTGCGAAGCCGTGCTGCTGCGCTACCTTTGCGACCGTCCGGCGCAGATGGGCGAGGTCCTGGCGTGCCTCCGCCATCGAGCTGCAAACCCGGGTGCCGACCTCGATCTGGCACTGGAGAAACTCGGGCGTGACCTAGCCTTCGAGCAGCGCCTCGCAGTCGGTCATCATCGAGGCGGGCGCCTCGTGAATCAGGTCGCGGGAGACCCGGTCGACGAGCAGGTACTCCTCCTCGATGCCGACGGTGAAGCTCGGTGCGTTCATGCCGGCAAGCGGCCGCTCAGTGCGACAGGATCTGGCTCAGGAAGAGCTTGGTGCGTTCATGCTGCGGGTGGTTGAAGAACTCGTGCGGCTCGTTCTGCTCGATGATCTCGCCCGCGTCCATGAAGATGACCCGGTTCGCGACCGCGGTCGCGAAGCCCATCTCGTGGGTTACCACCAGCATGGTCATTCCGCTTTCGGCGAGCTCCACCATGACGTCGAGCACCTCCTTGATCATCTCGGGGTCGAGCGCCGAGGTGGGCTCGTCGAAGAGCATGATGCGCGGGTTCATGCACAAGCTGCGGGCGATCGCCACGCGCTGCTGCTGGCCGCCCGAGAGCTGCCCCGGGTACTTCTCGGCCTGTTCGGGAATCTGTACTCGCTCCAGGTAGCGCATGGCGGCGGCCTCCGCTTCCGCCTTCGGCGTCTTGCGCACCCATATCGGTGCGAGGGTGCAGTTCTCGAGCACCGTGAGGTGCGGGAACAGGTTGAAGTGCTGAAACACCATGCCCACTTCGGAACGAATGATCTCGATGTTCTTGAGGTCGCTGGTGAGCTCGGTGCCGTCGACCACGATCGAGCCCTGCTGGTGCTCCTCGAGTCGGTTGATGCAGCGGATCAGCGTCGACTTGCCGGAGCCGGAAGGACCGCAGATCACGATGCGTTCCCCCCTTCTTACCTCGAGGTTGATGTCCTTCAGTACATGAAACTCACCGAACCATTTGTGCATGCCGTCGATGGCGATGATGGTCCCCTCTTCCGCCGCCGAATCGCGGTGCGGGCCGGGGGCGCTGCGACGTTCTGCTGTCATTCTCGAGTCCCCTGCTTTGTCGGTGGTGTGGCCAGGGTGGTTCCCGATTCCGGAGGCGCTACGCGCATCTGCGCCTCATGCGACTTGGGAATCGGGTCCGGCCTCTATCGTTCGTATCCGGTGTCGAGCTTGCGTTCGAGATAGAGCGAGTAGCGCGACATCCCGAAACAGCACAGGAAGAAGAAGACCGCGATGAACAGGTACATCTCCCGCGCGAGCCCGGCCCAGGCGGAATCGGCCAGCGACGAGCGGCCGATGCCGAGCGGGTCCAGCAGGCCGATGATCAGCACCAGGGTGGTGTCCTTGTACAGGCCGATGAAGGTGTTGACGATGCCGGGAATCGAGATCTTCAGAGCCTGCGGCAAGATGATCAGGCGCTGCGCCTTCCAGTAGGAGAGGCCGAGCGAGTCCGCCGCCTCCACCTGTCCCTTCGGGATCCCCTGCAGTCCGCCCCGCACCACTTCCGCGATGTAGGCGGAGGAGAAGAGGGTGACCATGATCAGCACCCGCATCAGGAGGTCGAAGGTGGTGCCGGGCGGGAGGAAGTAGTTGAGCATCGTCGACGCCACGAAGAGAAGTGCGATCAGCGGCACCCCTCGTATGAACTCGATGAAGAGCACGCACAGCATGCGCAGGACCGGCATGTCGGAGGTGCGTCCGAGCGCGAGCGCGATGCCGATCGGGAGCGAAAAGGAGATTCCGGTGACGCCGATGACCAGAGTGAGCATGAAGCCGCCGAACTCGTCCGTCCCTACCGGGGGCAGGCCGAATCCGCCGACCAGCAGCCATCCGGCGAGGAAGGGAAATGCCGCCACGTACCAGAGCCAGTGCCGGCGACCCGGCAGCCTGTCGTAGAGCACGGGCAGGATCGCGAAGATCAGCATCACGAACGAGAGGTTGACTCGCCAGCGTTCCTCCGCCGGGTAGAAGCCGTAGACGAAGAACTCGAAGCGGCGATTGATGAACGCCCAGCAGGCTGCTTCCTCGGCCACTTCCATCTTGTCCCAGCACTCGGTGCGAGACGCCGCGGTCCACACCGACTTGACGAACGCCCACTCCATCAGCGGGGGGATGGCGGAGTAGAGGAGCCACAGGCCGGCCAGAGTGAGGATGATGTTGAGCGGAGAGGAGAACAGATTCTGGTGCGCCCAGGCGACGACGCCGGTGGTCCTGACCGGAGGGGGAAGATCCGGGTGGGTGCCGGGTGCGTAGCGTGCCGGGGGAGCGTTGTCTGCCATCACGCGTGCTCGCAGGAAGGCCCCTGCTCATTCTTCGTCATTCCCGCGAAGCCTTCAGCCCTCGCGCAAGCGGGGGTCGGTCTCGCGAAGGCGGAGAACGGAATCCACGAGTCAGGAACGTGTCTCATCATTGTGCAAGAGAATGCAGAGACGAGGGGCGAGCCGCGATGTTTCTCCGATTTGCGTAGCGAGGGTGCCAAGATGCCGCGATAGTGGGTCGCACGGACCGAGAGACGCTGAAGGGCGAGCCGGAACCAGACGAAGCGCCGGTGGCGCTTCGTCCCGGCGAGCGGGCAAGCCAGGGATGGCTTGCCCCGGCCTGCGAGCGCAGCAGGGACTGCGTAGCGAAGCAGGTAGCCGACACTACGTCGAAGCGGCTCGAGGGAGTACGGTCCGCTAGCGCGAGCAGATTGGCGTCCGCAGCAGGAAATCGGTGAAACATCGCGGCTAGCGTTCCTTGAACCGAATGCTGCGGTTATACCAGTTCATGAACGCCGAGATGAGGAGAGAGAGGACGAGATAGATCCCCAGGACGATGATCATCGTCTCCATCTCCTTTCCGGTCTGCATCAGGGAGATGCCGCCGATGGTGGCGACCACGTCCATGTAACCAATGGCGATGGCGAGGGATGAGTTCTTGGTGAGATTGAGGTACTGACTCACAAGGGGGGGGACGATGATGCGAAGGGCCTGGGGAAGGATGACGAGCTGCAGGGTGCGGTTCGGGCGCAGGCCCAGCGCATAGGACGCCTCGGTCTGGCCGTGGCTGACGGCGAGGATGCCGGCACGCACGATCTCCGCGATGAAGCAGGAAGTGTAGTAGGTGAGGGCGAGCCAGAGGGCCAGGAATTCGGGTTTGAGGGCCAGGCCGCCCTGGAAGTTGAAGCCCTTGAGTTCCGGTATCTCCCATGAGAGCGGCATTCCCGTGACCAGGAAGGCCAGTCCCGTCGTGCCCACGATGATCGCGGCGCAAATCCAGAACACCGGGTAGATTCTCCCGGTCTCCACCTGCACGCGCCTCGCCCAGCGTCTGAAGAGCACCGCGGCGACGATGGCGATGAGAAGGACGATGCCGACGATGCCCGCCCCTTCCTCGAGCACCGGGGCGGGAACGAAGAAGCCCCGGTTGGATACGTATGCCGTTTCGCCGATGCCGATGGCGCCGCGCGGCGGCGGCAGGGTGGTCACGATGATGCCGTGCACGAGGAGGATGTGCAGCAGCACCGGGACGTTGCGGGTGAACTCCAGAAAAACGTAGACCATCCGGTTGATGAGCCAGTTCCGGGACAGGCGCAGGATGCCCATCGTCACTCCGAGCACGGTGGCGGCCGCGATGCCGCAAACCGCCACGAGCAGGGTATTCAGCAAGCCTACGAGCGCCGCACGCAGATGCGTGTCGCGGGAGGTGTATTCGATGAAGGGGGAGAAGGTGATGTCGTAGGCGGCGGGCGCGATCAGGAAGTCGAAGCTGAACTCCTTCCCGATCGCTTCCAGGTTGATGGCGACGTTGCGCAGCACGAGTGCCGCCAGCGTGAGCACCACCACCAGGGTGATGATCTGCAGGATGAGTGAGCGCGTCTCCTTGTTGCTCCAGAGACGCGATAGCGAGCTACGGTTTTCGATGGGTACGACAGCCATCGACAACTATCCAGAGACGGCGCCGGCGTGCCGCAGCACGCCGGCGCCCGTGCTTCAGGACTCGATTCGAGTCGAGCGCGACCTCAACGGAAAGGCGGAGAGTACTGGAGTCCGCCGTCGGTCCACAGGGCGTTCAATCCTCGTGCGAGGCCGATCGGAGTGTTCATGCCGATGTTGCGCTCGAAGATCTCTCCGTAGTTGCCCACTTGCTTGATGATGTTGTAGGCCCAATCCGCGCTGAGCCCCAGCTCCTCGCCCTGATTGCCCTCGACGCCGAGCATGCGAAGTATCTCGGGATCGTTGGAGCTTTTCATCTCGTCGACATTCGCAGAGGTAACTCCCTTCTCCTCGGCGGTGACGGTCGCGTTGAGCACCCAGGTCACGATGTCCGACCACTGATCGTCGCCGTGTCGCGTGGCGGGTCCGAGCGGCTCCTTGGAGATGATCTCGGGCAGGATCACGTGGGCCTCCGGATCGGTGAAAGTAG
Source organism: uncultured Ectothiorhodospiraceae bacterium (assembly GCA_964420925.1). Lineage (GTDB taxonomy): Bacteria > Pseudomonadota > Gammaproteobacteria > HK1 > HK1 > JAJEAD01. The sequence goes on from CAYQVB010000043.1 coordinate 19,900, forward strand.
CGCGCGTGGCGGCCAGACCGGAGGCGTCGGTGGTGTATACGTCGCAGCGTCCTGCCAGATAATTCTCGCGGGCTTCGGCGTTGTCCTCGATGGTCACCGCCTCATAGCTCATGCCGTTGCTGTGGAAGTAATCCGCGAGGTTGAGCTCGGTGGTGGTGCCGGTCTGGATGCACACCGAGGCCCCGTCGAGCTCCGACGCGCTCATGACCCCGAGGTCCTTGCGGGCCATGAAGCCCTGCCCATCGTAGTAGTTCACGCCGTGGAAGCGCAGCTTGACACCCACGTCGCGCGTGAAGGTGATGGTGGTATTGCGCCACAACACGTCGCCCTCGCCCGCGTTCAGCTTGGTGAAGCGCGTCTTGCCGGTCGCGGTCACCGCCTTGATTGCGTTGGCGTCTCCGAGCACCGCGGCTGCGGTGGCCCGGCAGAAGTCGATATCGAAGCCTTCCCATACTCCTTCATCATTCGGAGCGGCAAAGCCCTGGAGGCCGGTGCTCACGATGCAGTTCAGTTCGCCTCGGGCCTGGACATCTTCGAGGGTGCCCGCGCGCGCGGCGGTTGCGAGGCCGAGCGAGAGCACGAGGGCCCCGAGGATTACATGACTTATTGGTTTCATTTGCTTGATGCTCCTGGGTTGACAAGAAAAGTGGATCCGAAAGTGGGTCTGTTTTTTTCGAGTCCGTCGGGACGATCTCCCGCTTCGAAGCCATTTCCGATCGCGCCGCTCTCATGCCGGGCACGACCGCAGGCGGCTTCACGGCGAATGCAGCCTCGACGAGGCTGCACCGGGCGTTGCCGCGGCCCTTCCGGACTGAAAGCGATGCGATGGGGGACGCATGATACCCCCTAGCCTGCGGCGCTTCCATCGATTCAATTTTGGTGGATACCATTGGGGACGCGGAGTACACGGGCGGCGCCCATCGGCACCGACATGCCCGCGAGCAAGAGGGCGAGGGGTTGGCGATGAGCGATTCGGGCCGGAACCATTTGACGGCGATTCGCATCGTCGAGCACGCGTGGATACCGCTCGCCGACGGCTGCCGCCTCTCGGCCAAGCTGTGGCTGCCGGAGGGCGCGGAGGAGCGGCCGGTCCCGGCGATCCTCGAATACATCCCCTACCGCAAGGGCGATGCCACCGCGCCGCGCGATCACCTGACCCACTACTGGTTTGCAGGAAACGGCTATGCCGGGGTGCGGGTCGACATGCGCGGAACCGGCAACTCCGATGGCCTGCAGATGGACGAGTACCTCGAAATCGAGCAGAGGGATGCCCAGGAGGTGATCACCTGGCTCACCGAGCAGCCCTGGTGTGACGGCTCGGTCGGCATGATGGGAATCTCGTGGGGCGGGGTGACTTCGCTGCAGGCGGCGACCTTCGGGCACCCGGCACTGAAGGCGATCGTGCCGGTGTGCGCTACCGACGAGCGCTACTACGACGACGGCTGCTACTTCCTGGGCTGCATGTCGGGCGAGACCGTCGGCTGGGGCGCGGTGATGCTCGGCTTCAACAGCCGTCCCCCGGACCCCCAAGTCGTGGGCGAGGGCTGGCGAGAACAGTGGTTGGAGCGACTTTCGAAGCCGCCCCTCTTTCTCGAGACCTTCCTGCGTCACCAACGTCGAGACGAGTACTGGCTGCAGGGCACCGTCAATGGCCGGCACGACCGAATCAAGTGTGCGGTGTACGCGGTCGGCGGATGGGCCGACTGCTGGCCGAACACCGTGTTTCGCCTGCTCGAGAACCTTCCCCCCGGCACCCCGCGCAAGGCGATGTCCGGGCCTTGGGGTCACACCTATCCCCACCTGGGCGTGCCGGGGCCCGCGGTCGGATTTCTCCCCGAGATCATCAGATGGTGGGACCGGTGGCTCAAGGGGATCGACAACGGCATCGATCGGGAGCCCGTGTTTCATGGCTATCTCAGCACTCGGGTTCCGCCCGATGCCCGCCACCTCCAAAACCCCGGCCGCTGGGTGGCGCAGGCCCGCTGGCCCAGTCCGGATGTCGACCGCAGGCGTCTCTACCTCGGCGATGGGCGCCTTGCGGCCGCGCCACTGGCCGGCTCCGAGGTCATCGTCGACTCGCCTCTCTCCTGCGGCCTGTGTTCCGGCGAGTACATGCCCTGGTACATGGCGGGCCCGTCCTCCCAACTGCCTCTCGATCAGAGGAGCGACGACGCCCGGTCCGTGACCTTCGACGGCGAGGCGCTCGAAAGCCCGCTCGACATCCTCGGCACGCCTTTCGTCGAAATGTCCTTCACGCCATCCTCATCGAGCGCATTGATCGCGGTGCGCCTGTGCGACGTGTGGCCGGACGGAGCCTCCACGTTGATCTCGTACGGCCTGCTCAACCTCGCCCAGCGCGAGGGCAAGGAGGTTCCGAAAGCGATGACTCCCGGCGCCCCGCACCGCGTTCGGGTGCGTCTGAACGACACCGGCTACACGTTGGCGCCGGGACACCGGCTGCGCCTGGCGATCTCCAGCAGTTACTGGCCCATGGCGTGGCCCACTCCGGAAAAGGCGGGGTTGCTCCTGGACCCCCAATCGAGTCACCTCGAGCTTCCAGTCCTGGATGGCGGCGATGGCGACCCGAACCTGGAGCCCTTCGAGGCGCCAAGCAACCCTGCGCCACTCCCGATGACCACGCTGGAGGAAGGCCGCCAGGCGCGAGACATCGCTCACGACGTGGAGAGCGGAGAGTTCACATTCAGCCTGGTCAAGGACGGCGGCCGCGTGCGGCTTCACCACAACGGCATCGAGATGGCGGGCGGGACCACCGAACGCTACATCATCACTGACGACGATCCGCTTTCCGCCCGGGCCGAGTACACCTGCGAGTACGGGATCGGCCGCGGGGAGTGGCAGACCCGCACCCGGGGAAAGCTCGTCATGACCTGCTCGGCCGAGACCTTCTTCGTCGAGGCCGAGCTCGACGCTTTCGAAGGAGATACCCAGGTGTTCTCGCGCAACTGGGACCTGGCCATCCCCCGCGACGGATTCTGATCTGCCGGTGCTCCCGGCCCGCGCCGTTGCGGGGATTCGGCAACGCCACCGGCGACTGCGCCATTGCGCCCGAGCCACACAAAGGTGCGGGCGCCGGCCCGCATCCGGGGACCCGGAAGCATCGAGCGTCGCGTCCCTGCCGGCCCGACGCGCGGGCTGGGACGCTCCGCCGCGTCCCGGAAGGCGCCGCTACGGGGGCTGGCAGATGCTCAGATGCCCCCCATGCACAGGTACTTTATCTCCACGAAGTCGTCGACGCCGTACTTCGACCCCTCGCGCCCGATGCCGGACTCCTTGACCCCTCCGAAGGGCGCGACCTCGTTGGAGATGATGCCTTCGTTGATGCCGACGATGCCGTACTCGAGCCCTTCCGACACCCGCCAGATGCGCCCGATGTCCCGGCTGTAGAAGTACGCGGCCAGGCCGTACTCGGTGTCGTTGGCCATCTGCAGGGCTTCCGCTTCGTCGTGAAAGCGGAAAAGCGGGGCGACGGGGCCAAAAGTCTCGTCGCGGGCGATCAGCATCTCGGGGGTGACCCCGGTGAGGACGGTGGGCTGGAAGAAAGTGCGTCCGAGGGCATGGCGCGCGCCTCCGGCGGCGATGTCCGCGCCCTTGGCCGTGGCGTCCGAAATGTGCTCTTCGACTTTCTTCACCGCGTTCTCGTCGATGAGCGGGCCTTGCTGCGTTCCCGCGTCGAGGCCATTGCCGACTTGCAGCGCGCCGGCGGCGGCGGCCAGCTTCTCGGCGAAGGCGTCGTAGATGCCGTCCTGGATCAGAATGCGGTTTGCGCACACGCAGGTCTGTCCCGTGTTGCGGTACTTCGAGGCGACGGCGCCGGCCACCGCGGCGTCGAGGTCGGCGTCGTCGAACACGATGAAGGGCGCGTTGCCGCCCAGCTCCAGGGACACCTTCTTGACGGTGCCCGCACACTGCGCCATCAGTTTCTTGCCGACTTCGGTCGATCCGGTAAAGCTCAGCTTGCGCACCGCGGGGTGCGCGGTGAGCTCGGGACCCATCTCGCCCGAGCGGCCGGTGACCACGTTGAGCACGCCTTTGGGGAGGCCCGCCTCCTCCGCGAGCGCGGCCAGCGCGAGCGCGGAGAGCGGGGTCTGCGAGGCGGGGCGAATGATGACCGGGCATCCCGCGGCCAGCGCCGGAGCGCACTTGCGCGTGATCATGGCGGCGGGGAAGTTCCACGGCGTGATCGAGGCCACGACGCCGATCGGTTGCTTGAGCACGACGATGCGCTTCCCCGGCAAGGGATGGTCGATGACGTCCCCGTAGATGCGCTTGGCCTCTTCCGCGAACCACTCGATGAACGAGGCGGCGTAGACGACCTCGCCCCGGGCCTCGGCGAGCGGCTTGCCCTGCTCGCAGGTCATGAGCACCGCGAGGTCTTCCTGGTTCTTCATGACGAGATCGAACCAGCGGCGCATGATGTTGCAGCGCTCCTTGCCGGTCTTTTCCCGCCATTGCGGCCACGCGGCCTCCGCCGCTTCGATGGTGCGCCGGGTGTCTGCGGCGCTGAGCGCGGGCACGCTGCCGATGATGTCGCCGGTGGCCGGATTGTCGACCTCGAAGCGTTCGCCGCTGCTCGCTTCGACCCACTCGCCGTTCACGTAGCATCGCTCGCGCAGCAGACTGGGGTCGTTGAGACTTACTCTGACTTCGACATCCACGGCACTCTCCTCAATCGTTCAGGGGCGGGTGGCCCGGCTCGGTCGGGATTGTATTCCCGTCGGGATGAAAGATGTTCGCCGCGGGTTAGCCGTTCGGGGCGTTCTCGGATTCTCTGGCGTCGGCGGGGGGGGGGAGCCGGTGCGCCGCGTTCAGAAGAGATCCGGGATCACGGTCCCAGCACCGCATGGAGCGCATCCGACACCCGATCGAGCTCATCGTGCTCGATCACCAGCGGCGGCAGGAGCCGGATGACGGTCGGTCCCGCGGGCAGGACCAACACGCCTTCCTCCGCTAGTCGGGCGATATGGGGCCGCGCCCGTTCCCGGAGCTCGATGCCGATCATCAGGCCGGCGCGGCGCAGCGCGCGCACCCGCGCCGGCCGCTGGCGGCTGAATCGGTTCTCGAAGTACTCCCCCTTCTCCTCCGCCTGCCGGGCGAGTCCTTCGTCCTCCATGAAGGTGATCGCCGCGAGCGCCGCCGCGCAGGCGAGCGGGTTGCCGCCGAAGGTCGTGCCGTGCCGGCCCACCGCGGGCTCGACGCGCCCGCCGCAGAGCAGCGCCCCCATCGGCACTCCCCCCGCGATCGCTTTGGCGAGGCAGAGCATGTCGGGACGAACGCCCGAAAGCTCGCAGGCGAACATTCGCCCGGTGCGGCAGAATCCGGTCTGCACTTCGTCGAACACGAGCAGCGCGCCGGCCGCGTCGCAGATTCTTCTTGCCGAGGCCAGGTAGCCGGGTTGCGGAATCCGCACCCCGCCCTCCCCCTGCACCGGCTCGAGCAGCAACGCCGCGCACTCGTCGGTGACCGCTTCCTCGAGTTTCTCGACATTGTCGAAGGGAACATGAACGAAGTCCGGCACCAGGGGCTCGAAGGGTTCCCGATAGTCCTTCTTGTGGGTGGCGCTCAACGCGCCCATCGTCCGCCCGTGGAAGCCGCGCATCGCCGCGACGATGCGGCTCCGGCCGGTGCTGAGGCGTGCGAACTTGATCGCGGCCTCAACCGCCTCCGCGCCGGAGTTGCAGAGGAAGACACGGTCCAGTCCCTCCGGCGCAATCTCCGCCAGCTTCTCCATCAACTGCGCACGCTTGTCGTTGTAGAAGATGCCGGGGCAGGTTACGAGGGTGCGCGCCTGCTCGGCGAGGGCGTCGGCCACCACCGGGTTGGCGTGGCCGATGCTTGCGACCCCGATGCCGGCGATACAGTCGATGTAGCTGCGCCCCTGGTCGTCCCAGACCAGCGCGCCTTCGCCGCGCACCAGGGTCAGGCCCCGCTTCGGGAAGACCGGGAGACCGTAGCGCTCCTCGCGATCGTGGTGGTTCATTCGATCACCGTGCCCTTGCCCGCGAGCGCATCGGCAATGGGCCGCTCGCTTCGCCCGTCCGCGATAACGACCTTCACCGCCGCGGATTCGGTGAGTCGACGCAGCGCGAGCATCTTGCGCTTGATGCGACCGCTCACGCGCTGCTCGCGCTCCGCCACGTCGGCGGGCGCCATGTGCGCGACCACGCTCTCCGGATCCGCGGGATCGTCGAGGAAGCCGGGTGCCTCGATGAGGTTCAGTATGCACTTCGCGTGCAGACTCTCCTGCAGCACGTTGACGATGTCGTCGTTCTCGGAGTTTATGGCGCAGTGTTGCTCGTCGATGATCGGGATGCACAGCACCGGAGCGTAGCCGCGATCGAGGAGCAGGCGCAGCAGATCGTGGTTGACCGATACCGGCTTGCCGGAATAGTCACGCTTGATGAGCGTCTTTCCGTTTTCCCGGACTCGTATCCCCCGGTTCCGGCGCCCCACGATCATTCGGCCGTCGAGGCCGCTCAAGCCCACTGCGTTGACGCCGTAGCGCTGGCACAGGGCCACGATCTGCTTGTTTCGCAGGCCCGCGTAGGCCATCAGGATCAGATCGATCGCTTCACGGTCGGAGTACACGCTGCTGTAGCCGGATGCCGAAGTGAGCACTTTCGTTTCGGTGCCGAGCCGCCTCGCCACCTCGTCGCGAAGCGCATTGGCGCCGTGCACGACGACGAAGGGGGCATCGAGCGAGGCCAAGCCGCGCGCCACCCCTTCGAGGTTGATGCTCGCGCCGCCGCCTATCTTGACGATGTACATCGGTGGCCGGTGCTCAGTAACAGGCGACGCTGCCGTTTGCGACGGGTTCCCATGCGCCGCCGGCGCCATAGGGAGCCGAGCAGATGATGAGGGTGTCCTTCGATTGCGAGCGGTGCATCTGGAAGTAGTCGGGATCTTCCCGGAAGCGCGAGGCGACGTAAATCGCCTTCGCGTCCGCGATGACGATGTTCATGGCGCGCACGTAGCGGGTGCGTTTCTCGATCACCCGCGTTGCCCGGCGCAGCGCCTCGTCGAGATCGCCCCGGTCGAATCGCTTGATGAAGTTGAAGATCTTCTCGGCTCCGATGCGCCCCTCTTCCTTGATGCGCACTCCCTGAAGCTCGCCGTTGAACACGAAGACGCGGCGCTCGTCCCGGAAGGGCATGTTGTTCTCGACGCGGATCCCTTCGTCGCGGAACGCGCTGCGCGCGTGCGCGAGCAGGAGCCGGGTGTGGCCCTCGGGACGGTCCCGGTCTTCCCAGATCGGCGCGATGTCGTGATAGGTGCGCCACGTACCGTTATCGAGCCAGGCGCAGCCCCACCCGTGGCCCTGGTACTCCCTGCTGTCGCGCGCGATGCGGGCGAGCGCTTCGAGATGTTCCGGCAAGGAGAACTCCGAGTCCGAGCGCACGCAGAGAAGCCGGCACACCGCGAACTCCCGCCTCAGATCGGGTGCAGGCCGGTGAACTCGAGGCCCAGCGTTTCGGGCAACCCGTGCATCAGGTTGCCGACCTGCAAGGCCTGGCCGGCCGCGCCCTTCATGAGGTTGTCGATGGCGCTCATCACCACCACCCGCTCCGAGTGCGGGTCCCGTTCGAACCCGATGTCGCAGTAGTTGGTTCCGGAGAGGAGCTTGGGTTCCGGGTAGCGGTGGATGCCGCTTCGTTCCTTGACGATGCGCACGAAAGGCTCGTCGCGGTAGGCGCCCCGGTAGATCCGCCAGAGCGCCTTCTCGTCCGGGGCGTCCTCGAGAAACACGTGGCAGGTGGCGAGGATGCCGCGCACCATTTCGATCGACGTGGCCGAGAAGTGGATCTGCGCGTCCGGCAGCTCCTGGCGCATCTCGGCGACATGGCGGTGCGCGGTGGGCCGGTACGAACGCACGCTGCCGCTTCGCTCCGGGTGGTGGCTGGCCGGACTCGCCGATGCGCCGCCCTCGCTCGAGCCTGCCTTGACCTCGATGACGACGGACTCCACGCCGCCAAGGGCGCAGAGCGGCGCGAGGGCGAGGATGGACGCGGTCGCATTGCAGCCGGCGCAGGCGGCCATGCGCGCGTCTCGCAGTCGTTCGCGATGAAGCTCGGGAATCCCGTACACGAACTCCGGGAGGAGCTCGGGCCGAGGGTGCGTGCGCCCGTACCAGGTGTCGTAGTCGGACGGGATGCGCAGCCGGAAGTCGGCGCTCAAGTCGATGAGGCGGGGGGCCAGGCGGCGGAAATCGTCGATTCGCTCCGCCGCCCGCCCGTGGGGCAGGCAGAGGAAGAGCAGGTCGCAGTCGGTGAGCTCGGACACGGGGGAGAACTTGAGCCGGGTAACCCCCCGCAGATTGGGATGCACGCCGTGCACGAAGCGCCCGGCGTGCCGCTCCGAGGTCGCCTGGGACACCTCGAACTCGGGATGTCCGAGCAGCAGCCGGAGCAACTCGCCCCCGGAGTAGCCGGAAGCGCCGACGATGGACGCGGCGATCATTGCGCCTCCGCGAGCAGGTGGTCGATCATCCGGGCCGGGATGTCGACTCCGGTGGTGTCGATGCTGTTCCTGAACTCCATCGTGTAGTTGATCTCGTTGACGAGGAGCCCCCCTTCCGTCTCGAAGAGGTCGATGGCGAGGATCCCGCCCCCGACCGCGCGGGCGGCGCGAAGCGAAACGTCGGCCACCTCCGAGGTCACCGGGCACCCGCTCGCCTGCGCACCGCGGGCAGTGTTGGTGATCCAGTGCTGCGAGCTTCGGTAGATCGCGGCGATGCACTCGTCGCCGACCACGAAGCTGCGGATGTCCCGGCCGTTCTTCTCGACGTACTTCTGAATGAAGAATATCGAGTGGTGGTAGGAGCCGAGGATCGACTTGTGCTCGAGGATCGTCTCCGCCGCCTCGCGGTCGTTCACCTTGGAAAGCAGCCGGCCCCAGGAGCCGACCGCCGGTTTCAGCACCACCGGATACCCCAGCTCCTCGATCGCCCGCAACGCCGATTCTTCCGTGAACGCCACGCGCAGCGGCGGCTGCGCCACGCCGTGTTCTTCGAGCGCCGCCGCGGTGAGGATCTTGTCCCCGCAGCGCCGCGCCACCGCGTAGCGGTTGATGCACGGGACCCCGACGCCTTCGAAGAGGCGCAGGGCATGCATGGCGCGGGAGTGGTTGATGCAACGTTCGAGCACGATGTCGATCTCGGGCTTCTCCCGGAGATCGAATACGAGCTTCCGATCGTCGATGAAGACGACTTCGACGCCGGCCCGGCTTCTGAGCTCCTTGATGAGAAGCTTCTCCTCCGGCCGGATCAGGGAATGGAGGAATCCGACCCTCACTCGCCCCAGTCCTCCTCCACCTCGGGGGCTTCTCCGAGACGGGGTGGATCGACCTCGAGCACCTCGAGCTCGCTCCCGCAATCCGGGCACTCGATCAGCTCACCTTCCACGGTGTCGCCGGCGAGCTCCACCTCACCGGCACAGACCGGGCATTCGGCCATGGCCTTCACCTCCAGTTTCAAGTCAGGGTTCTGTTCACCGAATCATCCCGCAATGCAAGGGACCCGGATTCGAAGCTGCACCGGTTCGCAGGGGGCCGCGTTGCAACGACATCGTGCGCTCCCCGGTGACCAGCCAGCAATGGCGCCGTTCAGGGAGTCTCGAGCGCTTTCGCTCGTTCCCTCAGTGCGAACTTCTGCACCTTGCCGGTGGAGGTCTTCGGCAGTGGACCGAACACCACCGTCCTCGGCACCTTGTAGCGGGCGACCTGCTTTCGACACCAGTCGACGATCGCCTCCGCGTCGGTGGCGGCCGCGTCCGGCTTGAGGGTGACGAAGGCGCACACCGTCTCGCCCCAGTGCGCGTCGGGCCGTGCCACCACCGCCGCCTCCATCACCTCGGGATGCTTGTACAGCGCCTCTTCCACCTCCAGGCTCGAAACGTTCTCGCCTCCGGTGATGATGATGTCCTTGGAGCGGTCCTTCACTTCCAGGTAGCCGTCGGGATGGCGCACCGCGAGATCGCCGGTGTGGTACCAGCCGCCCCGAAACGCCTCTTCCGTCGCTTGCGCGTTCTTCAGGTAGCCCTTCATCACCGTGTTGCCGCGCAGCATCACTTCGCCCATCGTCCGACCGTCGTTCGGTACCGCTTCCATGCTCCGGGGGTCAGCGACCATCAGCCCCTGGGTCGTGTGGTAGTGCACGCCCTGGCGGGCCATCATCGCCGCCTGGCCGGCCTGGTCGAGGGCGTCCCATTCGCTCTGCCACGCACACAGGGTGGCCGGCCCGTAAGTCTCGGTGAGGCCATACAAGTGCAGCACGCGGAATCCCATCTCCTCCATCGCCGCGATGACCGCGCTCGGGGGGGCGGCTCCTCCCGTCGCGATCTCGATCCTGCGGTCGAAGGATCGCTTCACCTCCGGCGGTGCGTGGATGAGCATGTTGAGCACGACCGGCGCGCCGCACAGATGCGTCACCCGGTGTTCTTCGATCATGGGAAACACCAGCGCGGGGTCGACCTTGCGCAGGCACACGTGGGTGCCGCCGACCGCGGTGACCGCCCAGGTGAAGGTCCACCCGTTGCAGTGGAACATCGGCAGGGTCCACAGGTAGGTGGTGCCGGCATCGATGCCGAAGGCGAGGACCTGGCCGAGCGCATTGAGGTAGGCCCCGCGGTGGTGGGTCACCACGCCCTTGGGGTTTCCGGTGGTGCCCGAGGTGTAGCAGAGGCTGATCGCCTGCCATTCGTCGGTGGGGGGAGTGCAGGCGTCGGCGCTCCCGCCTTCTGCGAGGAAGGCCTCGTAGTCGCATTCGCCCAGCAGCTCACCGCCCTCCCCGAGCGGGTCGTCGATGTCGATCACCAGCGGCGGGTTGTCCAGGCCTTCGAGCGCGGCGCCCACCACCCCCGAGAACTCCCGGTCCGTGATGAGGACCCGGGTCTCGGCGTGGCCGAGGATGAAGCGGATGGTATCGGCATCGAGGCGGTAGTTCAGTGCGTTCAGCACCGCGCCGCACATCGGCACCCCGTAGTGCGCTTCGAGCATCTCGGGCACGTTGGTGGCCATGATCGACACCGTGTCCCCCGCCCCGACGCCACGCGCGGCCAGTGCGCCCGCGAGCGCGCGGCAGCGCGCGAGCATTTCCGCGTAGGTGTGGCGCCGCTCGCCGTGGATGACGGCGGTCCTGTTCGGGTACACGGATGCGGATCGCTCGAGAAAGGAAATCGGAGTCAGGACGTGATAGTTGGCGGCGACCTTGTCGAGGTGCCGCTCGTAGATGTTCGTAGACGTGTCGCCGCTCACGCTTTCTGCCTCGCTTCCGAGAGTTTCGGGCTCTGCCCCTGGCTCAAAGCGCCTTCTGCGATGCATGGAGGGCCTGGTCGATGTCCCACAGGATGTCGTCCAGGGTCTCCAGCCCCACGCAAATGCGGATCATGTCCGGAGTCACTCCGGCCGCGACCTGCTGCTCCTCGGAGAGCTGCCGATGGGTGGTCGACGCCGGGTGGTTGATGAGGGTCTTTGCGTCGCCCACGTTCACGAGGTGGCTCATGAAGTGGGCCGCCTCGATGAACGCGGCGCCGGCTACCGGTCCGCCCTCGATACCGAAGGTGAGGATGGCGCTCGGACCCTTCGGCAAGTAGCGCTGCGCGAGCCCGTGGTAGGGGTTGTCCGGCAGGCCGGGGTAGTTCACCCACGACACCAGCGAGTGTTCGTCGAGGAATCGGGCCACCGCGAGCGCGTTCTCGCAGTGGCGGTCCATCCGCACCGGGAGGGTCTCGAGCCCCTGAATGAAGAGGAAGGCGTTGAAGGGGCTGAGCGCCGCCCCGAAGGTGCGCAGGAGCTCGCAGCGCGCCTTCATCGTGAATCCGAAGTCGCCGAAGGTCTCGTAGAAGCGCACCCCATGGTATCCGGGCGAGGGCTCGGTCATGGTGGGGAACTTGCCGTTGTCCCAGGGGAAATGCCCTGATTCGACGATTACTCCGCCGATGGAGGTACCGTGGCCGCCGATGTACTTGGTGGCGGAGTGGACCACGAGATCCGCGCCGTGCTCGAAGGGGCGGCAGAGATAAGGGGTCGGGAAGGTGTTGTCGAGCACCAGGGGCAGCCCGGCCGCGTGCGCCACATCCGCCACCGCCGCAATGTCGAGGATGTTCATGCCGGGGTTGCCGATGGTCTCCGCGTAGAGAACCTTGGTGCGATCGGTGATCGCGGCGGCAAAGGCGGCGGGGTTGTCGGAGTCGACGAAGGTGGTCTCGATGCCGAGCTTGGCGAAGTTCACCGCGAGCAGGGTGTGGGTGCCTCCGTAAAGCGCATTCGCGGACACGATGTGGTCGCCCGCCTCGAGCAGCGTCAGCAACGCGCTCATCTCCGCGGCCATTCCCGACGCGGTGGCGACGGCCGCCCGACCGCCCTCGAGCGCGGCCACGCGCTCTTCGAAGACCGCGGTGGTCGGGTTCATCAGGCGTGTGTAGATGTTCCCGAAGGTCTGGAGGTTGAACAGGCTTGCCGCGTGGTCGGCGCTGTCGAACACGTACGCAACGGTCTGGTACAGCGGTACCGCCCGCGACCCCGTGGCGGGATCCGGGAGCTGCCCGGCATGCAGGCAGAGAGTCTCCGCTCCGAAAGCTCGGTCCGCCATGCTTCGCGCTCAGGCCGGGACCGTTTTCGGGCGCTTGGCCGAGATCACCTTGGTGTCGACTCCGACGAAGCGCAGGCTCCCGAAGAGACGTGAATACTCGATCTTCATGCAGCGGTCCTGAACCACTTCGAGGCCGGCCGCCTCGGCGCGCGCCGCAGCCTCGGCGTTGCGGATGCCGAGCTGTATCCACAGCACCTTCGCCCCGATCGCGATCGCGTCCTCGGCGATGGCGGGAATCTCCTCGGCGCGGCGAAAGCAGTCGACCACGTCGACGGCATCCGGGATATCGGTCAAGCGTGGATAGCACTTCTCGCCCAGGATCTCGTCGTAGCGCGGGGTGACCGGGATCACCCGGAATCCGTGCTCTTGCAGGTACTTCGCCGCGAAGAAGCTCGGCCGGTACCAGTTGGCGGACAGGCCCACCATGGCCACCGTCCGGTTCTCGCTCAGGATTCGGCGAAGTCCGGGGATGTCGTCGATCATGTGGGTTTCCGCCAGGATTCGGGCATCGGCCGGCGCTCGCTCGCCGAACGCGCGATTCTACGGCGAAGCGCCCCCGGAGCTACAGGGCCGCGTTCCCGCGGCGGCCTTCCGGCCGGATGAAAGCAGGAAGCATCCACGACTTCTCGAACACGCGGTCCGGGAACGCAGATTCAAGACCACTTCGATTCTTCGACGAGTGACCGTCGGTCAAGAGCGCCGGCACATTCCTCTATCGAAACCGGCCGTTGAGAGCGTGCGTTTCTCGACCGCCGGCCAGGGGCGGACCGGTTCCGGTTCACGGGGAAGGAAGGTGACTCCGTTCCTGTTCGTGTGCACGAAGGAGAGCGGCGGACGGGGCGGGGAAATCCGGGAGCAGGAGCTGGAGGAATTCGCGGGCGAGGGGGGTGAGGACCTTGTCGCGGCGCATGAACACCCCGAAGCTCCGGCTCGGGAAATGTTCCTTGAGCGGAATCGTCGACAGCCGATCGTTCTTCGAGATGCAGATCGTGGGGATCACGGAGACGCCCAGGCCGCTCTCGACGTAGCGCTTGATGGCCTCCCATCCGTCGACCTCGATCGCGGCCTCGTCGTCGATTCCCAGTCGCTCGGCGACGGCCTCTTCGAATTGCCGGCTGTAGGTGCCGGCGAGAGGCACGATGGCGGGCCATGCGGCGGCTTCTTCCGGCGATACTGCGCTGCGTCCGGCCAGAGGGTGATCCAGGGAGGTGATGAGTGCGATGTCGTAGGTGAGGAGTTGGCGGTACTCGAGGGTCTCCTCGGGATGGGAATCCCTTGCCCCGAGCACGAGCTCCACCTCGTTGTCGAGGAGCAGCTTCACCCCTTCGCCCACGAGGCAGTTCCTCACCCGCAGCCGAACTCCCGGGTATCGATCCCGGAACTGCTTGACGTACGGAGGCAGGACGAAGGCGGCGGCGGCCACGCTGGCCGCCAGGGGAAGTTGGCCCGAGATGCTGTCGTCGATGCGATCCACGAGGTTGTCGGACAGTTCATCCATTCCCTTCACCAGAGGCTCGGCGAACGCGTAGAGGGTCTCGCCGGCCGCGGTGAGGCTGATGCTCGAAGCGCTTCGTTCGAACAGCATGGACTCGAGCTCGTATTCCAGCTCGCGTATGTGAAGCGATACCGCCTGCGGGCTGAGACCGAGCTGCGCCGCCGCCTGGGCGAAGCTCTCCCGCCTCGCGGCGCAGCAGAACGCCCGCAATTGCCTGAGGCGGTCCCGCTTGTGGTAGATGCGCCGCCGATTGACCGCCATTCTCAAGACTCTCCCTGCGTTTTTGACCCGTCGGGAACCATGATGCGCAGGAAGCGGCTGGCGGCCAGCGCGAGCAGTTTGTCCCGGCGCGTAATCGCCCCGTACTTCCGCTGCGGGAGAATGCCTTTGACCGGGATCCGACAAAGCCGGTCGTGATCGCTCAGGCACAGGTCGGGCATGAAGGAGATTCCGATGCCGGCCGCGACATAGTCCTTGATTGCGTCCCATCCGTCGATCTCGACGACGACGTTGGGTGCGACTCCCTGCAGCCGCAGGATCGTCTCCATGACCTGCCTGGTGTATTGCGTGGACGCGTGTCCAACGATGGGGTAGGCAGCGACTTCCTCCAAGGTGACTGAAGTGCGCCCGGCCAGGGGGTGATCCTCGGGAGCGATGAGCACCGTGTCGGAAGCCAGGACCGGGTGAAAATCGAGGTCGGGGGGCGAAACGTCCATCGCAGCGACGACGAGGTCGAGCTCGTAGGCGCGAAGCCAGCGCAGCCTCTCACGGCCGGTGCCGGTCCTCACCTCTATCCGGGTTCCGGGGCACTGTTGCTGAAACTGCTTCAGGTATCCGGGCAACAGGCGCGCAGCGGAGACCTCCCCGGCTCCGACCCGAAGAATGTCCGTGAATACGCCATGGTGCTGCTCGGCAAAGGTGTCGGGGAGACGGTCCATGCTCTGCACGAGCGGCATGGCGAGCTGGTAGAGGCTCTCACCGACCCGGGTAAGGGCCACGTGCCGTCCACGGCGATCGAAGAGCGGCAGCCCGAGCTCCTCTTCCAGCGCGCTCACCTGGAGAGATACCGCCGGCTGGCTCGACAGGAGATGCTCGGCCGCCCGCGAGATGCTGCCGAGCTGAGCCGTCTGGCAGAAGGCACGGAGCTGCTTGAGCCGATCCCCCTTTGGGTGGCGCGGTATTCGGTCCTCGACATCGGCAGCGAGGCGCCTTCCGCGCACGCTGGCGGTCCCGCTATCCATCTCGCAGGTTGTTTCCCTGAGGTTTCCGCTTCGCAGGTATGTACGGTCGCGTCAGTACGACCACGTCGAAGGACAACTCGATGCCGGCCGCTTCAACCGCGGCGCGAAGAGCCGCTCGCTCCGCTTCGTAACCGCACCCATCGACGCTTCTTCCTGGCTGAGTTCATGAAAGTCTATCGTATGCATTTACAAAAAATATGTACATAACTGGTTTTCTATTTGTATAGAATTGGTACATAACTATGTAGAATTTTGGTATATTGGCGACACGGTGCTCGTCTTCGCCTCCCGGGCGAAGCGGGAACATTTCGCTTCGACGGAGCGCGGGATGAATGACGCGCATCGATTTCGGATTCCACCACTCCGTCGACGGACCCGGGCTGCCGCAACCCGACGTCCGTCTTGCCCTGCTGCGTGGAGGGTCCCCTTCGGGCGAAGCGAGCCCTGCCCCCAGTGAATCGCCTGGCAGCGCTGCGGCGCTCGTGGCTGCCGCGAACTGATCCTCCGAGCCGCCGAGCGCCATGGCGCTCAGCTCGAGGGCGGGTTCAGCAGTCTGAACACGAAGGGCAACCAGGCGATCACCATGGCCACGAGAAGCATGATTTCGATCGCGATGATTCGTCGGAAACGCGCGCGCGTCACCGAACTTCCGCCCGACATGAACACCATGCTCATGATCATGTCGAGCGGCAGCAGGAACACGAGCATCACGAATATCGCCGGCGCGATGACCGTGGTCGCGAGACGCCATCCCGTGTAGACGGCCGGCCCCTCGCTGAAGGGGGATGCGATGCTCACCACCAGCACCAGGATGGCGAGCATCAGGCGAAGCGGACCGAGCTCTCCCGCGATGCGGCAAAGGATGTGGCTGGCTCGTGTCAAGGTCGGAACCTTCCGGCGATGCCGGTCAGTAGACCCCGAGCTCGAGCCCGGCCGCGAGGGCCGCGCCCAGGTCCTCGCACCGTGCGAGCACCGCCTCGTCCGGCGCTCCCTTGCGTACGATCGCCTCCTGCACCTCGCGCAGCGGGTAGCCGCGCGCGATGCGACGGATGGCCGACAGCGCGCCGCTGCCGTCGTTGCCGGCGCAGACGAACACCGCGTAGGGAAGGCTCTCCACCTTCCCCTGGCAGGGGTAGAAGGTGCGGTCGAGAAAGTCCTTCATCGCTCCCGACATGTAACCGAAGTTCTCGGGCGTTCCGAGCAGGAGCGCATCGGCCCAGAGCAGGTCCCGTGGCCCCGCCATCGCCGCGCTCAGCATGCGGGTTTCGACCCCCTCGATGTCGGGAGAACGCGCCCCCCGGTGCACCGCATCGGCCATCGCGCGCGTGTTCCCCGACTGCGAGTGGTAGACGATGAGGAGATGCTTCAACGCTGCAAAGGCGATACGTATCCAGATGACCGGGAGCATGGTATCAGCACCGCCGAGTCTTGAACCGGAGACCCGCGGGCAATTTAGAATCGCGCGCGGAACCCCGAACGGTGAGGCGTCAGTGGCGAATTCGCTCCAGGATGCGCTGCGTGGAGCGGGCCTGGTAAAGCCCGAGGACAAGAAGCGCGAGCGTCGCAAGCGGCGTGGATCCCGCACGCCCGGGGCCCGCCGGAACGCGGGCGGACCGGAACCTCGAAGCGAAGCCGCGGCGCCCTCCGAGACGGCCCCCGCCCTCTCTCCCGTGCAGGCAAGAGTGTTGCGGGCTCGCAGCCAGGCGATAGCGCGCGATCCCTGGCTGAGCGGCGTCCGGCAGGAGCAGGCGCTTCGGGAGCGCAAGGAGCAGGCCCTGCTCGAGAAGGCGCGAAACCGCCGTCTCGATGATCCTGAAGCGACGCGGCCGTTCCACTTCACCCGGGGACGCCGCATCAAGCGGGTCTTCGTCACCGAGGAGCAGCATCGGGCCCTGCTCGCCGGCGAGATCCTGATCGTGGGTCTGCCGGGAGAGCACCTGCTGTTGCCGCGGGCGGTAGCGGAGGAGATCGCGTCGCAGCGCCCCGACACATTCGTGCATCGCGTGAAGTCGGGCGAAGGAGCGGCCGAGGGCGAAGACCCCTCTCATGCGGTTCCCGACGATCTCGTGTGGTGAGTCGTCTGCGCTGCCGGGTGCCGGACCCGCGATTCGAAGGGCTCCCTCGCCGGATCCCGATGCCGGAAGGCGGACTCGGACCGAACGAAATGTCCCGGGGGATTGGAGTACCATCGCCGCCCGTCCCGCGCTGGTTGCAACGCCTCCGTTGATGCGGGTCATCGCCTCGCACCATGCGGCGACGGACGAATCGTGAACAACCCCTCGGTTCCGGACCGGGCGGAGCAGGAGAAGGCCAGATGAATTCGAATTCCACTTCACTTGATGTCGCCTTCATCGGACTGGGCGTCATGGGCTACCACATGGCCGGCCATCTGGCGTCGGCAGGGCATCGGGTGACGGTGTACAACCGTACCCGGGAAAAGGCGGAGCGCTGGCTCGGCGAATTCTCGGGACAAATGGCGGACACCCCGGCGGACGCCGCGGCGAAGGCGGAAGCGGTGTTCGCCTGCGTCGGCAACGATGACGACGTGCGCGCGATCACCACCGGAGACGAAGGCGCCTTTCACGGCATGCGGGGCGACGCGGTGTTCGTCGATCACACCACGGCGTCCGCGGAGCTCGCGCGCGAGCTGGATGGTGTCGCGCGCGAACGGGGCCTGCATTTCCTCGATGCGCCGGTGTCCGGCGGGGAGGCCGGCGCCGTCAACGGGGTGCTGACGGTGATGGTGGGGGGAGAGGCGGCCGACTTCGACCGGGTGAAGGACGCCATCGACGCGTACGCGCGGGCGGTGACCCTCATGGGGCCGGCGGGCTCCGGCCAGCTCACCAAGATGGTCAATCAGATCTGCATCGCCGGACTGGTGCAGGCGCTGGCCGAGGGCCTGAGCTTCGCGCAGCGGGTCGGCCTTGACGGCAAGCAGGTGGTCGACGTGATCTCCAAGGGCGCTGCGCAGTCCTGGCAGATGGAGAACCGCGGGGCAACGATGCTCGACGACGAGTTCGAGTTCGGCTTCGCGGTGGAGTGGATGCGAAAGGACCTTGCGATCTGCATGGCGGAAGCACGTCGGGCGGGTGCCCGGCTTCCGGTCGCGGCGTTGGTTGACCAGTTCTATGCCGAGGTGCAGGCATCGGGCGGATCGCGCTGGGATACGTCGAGCCTGATGCGCTTGTTGACCCGGCCCTGAGCCGGCTCCGCCCGCTTTCCCTGGGGCGCCCCCGGAGACGGTCTCCGGAATCCGACTCGCCTGACTTCGTTCCAGACGCGCCGGTCCCCACACTTCGTTTCACAGCTATCGGAGCCCGGCAGACTCCGAACGAGAGGCCTCTGGCCGCGGCGCCCGTCGACAGCCGCCGCGGCAGCTCGCGCGGTTCTACGAAGCGTGCTCTCTCTCCGCGAGCGCCAGGATCACCTTGATGACGTTGCCGTGGCTTCCCGCAACGTTGCCGGAGGTCCGGAACTTTCCGTTGACGATCACGGTGGGCGTCGCCCTCACGCCGTAGTTGCGCTGCATCGCGACCGACTTCCTCACCAGCGACTCCACCGCAAAGGAATCGTAGACGTCGCCGAACTCTCCGGCGCTCACGCCGTGCTCTTCGAAAAAGGCCGCGAGCGCGTCGCGGGTGGAGAGGGACCGCCCCTGCACGTGGATCGCCTGGTACATTGCCGGGTAGATTCGGTCCTCGACACCGAGCAGGTGGGCGGTGTAGTAGGCGCGGGCGTGCGGGATCCAACTCTCGCGGAACACTGCCGGCATGCGGCGAATTCGCAGGTAGTCGGGTGCGGCCTCTTTCAGACCTTCCATGTGGGGCAGGAACCTGAAGCAGGCGGGGCAGCCGAACCAGAACACGTCGACGACCTCCACCGTGCCCGGCTCGGTCTCCGTGGGCTGCGCGGGCTGCACCAGCGCGTACTTGCCCTCGACATCGAATTCGGAATGGGAATCGGCTCCGGCAAGGCCCGGGAGCGCAAGGAGCAGGGCGAAGAAGAGTGGAGAGAGGAACGCGTATCTCATGGGCACTTCGGACAAGACGGCTTGGGTAAGGGTAGAAGGCCTGCTTTTCCATGCAGATCGAAGGCAGGGCCTTCCGGGAGCGGAGATTCTAACGCCTATCCAATCGTCATTGTCAGGACGGGTCTCGCGGGACGGGGAGGGTTCGTTGTTGCTGCGGGCCTCGAGGCCGGTAGATCATTCCGGTATGCGACCCGATGCATCCGGGTAGCCGGATACAGCGATGAACGAATCTTCGAAGACGCCTCCATTCCGCATGGACGACTACGAGCGTGCGGTAGCGCGGCACCGTCTCGAGACGCCTCCCACGTTCAACTTCGGCGCGGAGGTTGTCGACGCGTGGGCGCGGGATCCGTCGAGACTCGCCCTCATCTGGTGCGACGCACGAGGCAACGAACGCCGGCTGACCTTCGATGACGTGGCGCGCGCGAGCAACCGGGTCGCAAACCGCCTCGCGGCGCGCGGGGTGAGCAAGGGCGAGCGGGTCATCGTGATGCTGCCCCGGGTTCCCGAGTGGCAGATCGCGCTCACCGCCTGTCTCAAGGTCGGAGCCATCCCGATTCCCTGCATCACCATGCTCACCGAGCGCGACGTTGCGTATCGGATCGATCACTCGGGCGCGACGGCTGCGATCACCACGAGCGCGGAGACGGGAAAGTTCGGCGATGCCGCCGCATTCAAGGCGCAGCTCGCGCTGGGACCGCCGCGTGCCGGATGGGACGCCTGGCAGAGCACCGATGCCGAGAGCGACGTGTTCACCGCCGCCGAAGTCGCGGCCGAGGACCCCGCGATCATGTACTACACGTCGGGCTCGACCGGCGCGCCGAAAGGCGTGCTGCATGGCGCGCGGGCCCTGCACGCGTGGCGGGTGTCGGCCCGGTACTGGCTCACGCTGCGCGCCGAGGACACCATGTGGTGCACCGCCGATACCGGCTG
The DNA here is from genome assembly GCA_964420925.1 of uncultured Ectothiorhodospiraceae bacterium. Taxonomy (GTDB): domain Bacteria; phylum Pseudomonadota; class Gammaproteobacteria; order HK1; family HK1; genus JAJEAD01. Next base: position 40,203 of record CAYQVB010000043.1, read on the forward strand.
GTCGAAAGCGGGAACGAGCATCTACTTCGGGCCGTGGAGCCAGGGTTCGACCGTGCTCTTCCATGATGGTCCCTTCAACGCGCGTCGCCGTTTCGAACTCTTGGAGCGCTACCGGGTCAGCGTGTTCTGCGCCGCCGCCACCGAGCTGCGCCGGCTCGTGCTCGAAGACCCCTCCGACCTCGACCTGTCCGCGCTCCGACTCGCGGTCTCCGCGGGCGAGTCCGTCAACCCGGAGATCATCGATGCGTGGAAGGGTCTGACGGGAGTCGATGTGCTGGACGGCTACGGGCAGACCGAGACCCTGATGACCGTGCTCAACTACCCCGGGATGCCCGTCAAGCCGGGCTCGATGGGGCGCCCGCTCCCGGGAATCGATGCCGCGGTGCTCGACCGCAACGATCGCCTCCACACCCGAAACGCCCGCGGCCGGCTCGTCATCCGGGCGCCCAATCCCCAGCTCATGCTCGGCTACTGGAAGGATCCGGAACGCAGCGAGGCGCAGTACGCGGATATCGACGGCGAACGGTGGTTCGTCACCGGCGACAGCGTGGACGCCGATGCGGACGGCTACCTCTTTTACTTTGGCCGCGACGACGATGTCATCGGCTCGTCCGGCTACCGCATCGGACCCCAGGAGGTGGAAAACGCGCTCATTGAGCATCCCGCGGTGCAGGAGTCGGCGGTCGTCGGGCTGCCGGATCCCGAACGGGGGCAGGTGGTGACTGCATTCGTCATTCTTGCGCCGGGCTTCGAGGCGGGCGACACGCTCACCGCCGAGCTGCAGGAGCATGTCAAGCGCATCACCGCCCCCTACAAGTACCCGCGGCGCGTGGAGTTCGTCGATGCGTTGCCGAAGACGGTGAGCGGGAAGATCCAGCGTGGCGTCCTGCGCCGGCTCCACGCCGAGTCCTCGTAGCATCGGGTGCTGGCGTGGCCCCGGTCATCGAGGGCTGCGTCATGGGGTGGGGGAGATGCCGCGTGGGCGGAGCGTTGCGCCAGTCCGCGGTGTGCGGCTTCGGCTCAGTGCAGTCCCGCAATGTACTCCGCCACCGCCAGCATCTCGTCCCGGGTCATCCAGCGCGCAACGTCCCGCATCATGCCGTTGATGTCGTTGCTCCGCTCGCCGGAACGGAAGGCTTCGAGCTGGAGCACGACGTATGCCGCGTGCTGTCCGGCGAGCGAAGGGAATCCGGCCAGCGGGTCTCCGAGCCCTCGGGGACCATGGCAGCCGATGCAGGCGGCAACTCCGGTCTCCAGGTTTCCGCCCCGGTAAATCCGTTCCCCGAGCTCGACCCGCTCCGCGCTCGCGAATCCACCGGTTTGCGGCTGCATCGCGTAGTAGGCCGCAATGTCCTCCATGTCCTGCTCGCTCAGGTTGGCGATCATCGGCGCCATCATGGTGTCTCGGCGCTTCTCGCCCACCTGGAACTCCACGAGCTGCTTCTTGGTGTAGCCTGGATGCTGTCCGGCAAGCTTGGGCCACTGCGGATTGACACTGTTGCCGTCGGGGCCGTGGCAGGCGAGGCAGGTACCCGCCTTGGCTCGGCCCGCGGCGGGGTCACCCTCTGCATGTGCCAGGAGCGGCGAGCCAAGCAGAAACAAGGACAGGGAGAGCAGCAATAGGCGCATTGAAGGGGGCCTGGGAGTCACGTGCCGGGGCGAACGGGCTGAGCGCCCCGAAGCGGGAGAGCTATATATCAGCATGGCCGCGAGAGGGTCAAATTGAACACTGAAGCAGAAGGCACGCTTCTCCAAAGACGGAGTTCGTCCTCGCCTTGTGCCGCCTCGGAAACCCCCACCAAACGGCTGGCGCGGGCAACGTTCCTGCTGGGCGCCAGCCGTCCGGCCCACTTTCCCGACGACTCCGGGGCGGAAGTCGCGTTCGCCGGGCGCTCGAACGCCGGAAAGTCGAGCGCCATCAACGCGCTCACCGGGCGCCGGGCGCTCGCCAGGGTCAGCAGGACACCGGGACACACGCGACAGATCAATTTCTACGCAGTGGAGCCGAATCGCCGGCTCGTGGACCTGCCGGGCTACGGCTACGCCAAGGTGTCCCGGGCCGAAAAGCGGTCATGGAGCAGGCTCGTAGAGCGCTATTTCCACTCGCGCGAGTCGCTCGCGGGAGTCGTGCTGATCGCGGACGCCCGACGGGGGCTCACTGCGAGCGATCTTCTCCTGCTCGACGCAGCCAGAGCAGTGAGGGTCGCGGTGCACCTGGTGCTCACCAAGGCGGACAAGCTCAATCGCCGGGAATCCCGCGCCGCGCTCCTGCGCGCCCGCGCCGATCTGCAGGCGGACCACGCCGCCTCCGCGCAGCTCTTCTCCGCCACTCGCCGAATCGGGGTCGAACCGTTGGCGGAACGCGTCTGCGGGTGGCTTCCGTTCTGAGGGACGCATCGGGGGTCTCGACGGGTGGAGGGGAGGAAGATCGGGCTCGAGTCATGCACATCCCGGCGCCGCGCCGGGGCGTGGCGAGACCGCGGATGGGCCGGGAAGCACGAATAATCTATATAAATCACATAACCAATTGATTTAAAAAGAATACGAAAACATGGCGAAAAAATGACGGAACCAAGGGAACCCGTGATCCGACGCGGGCTTGCGTCCGATTGCGGCAAGTCATCCACAGACTTATCCACAGATATTGTGGAAAAACGCGTGCCCCTGTAATCCTCGATAGTTATGGTGATGTCGTTAAATGACACATGAGGAACGACCTCTAAGTGACATGTATACGAGACCGCGGCCTACAGCATGGAAGCCTCATGTCCGACTGAAGCCGGGCACGATGCCCCGAGCCTTCGGGGAATGTTCGGTAGCGCGTGGGGGCGGCCTGCGCTAACATCGCGCGCCCCGTCTCCCGGAAGGCGCGCAACCGCCCCGCAGGCCCGTCGATGAAATCCGATGTCCATCCCAGGTACCACGAAATTTCGGTGACCTGTAGCTGCGGCAACCAGTTCAAGACCCGGTCCACTCTCTCCGGCGATCTGCACCTCGACGTGTGTTCCGTCTGCCATCCCTTCTACACCGGCCAGCAGAAGATGGTGGACACCGCCGGGCGCGTCGACAAGTTTCGGCGCAAGTACGGCCTCGCCTAGCCGCTCCCCTCCGGCGACGCGCGCGGGTCGGGCGCGTCGCCGTCGATTCCGAGCTCGGACCACATCCGGTCCACCCGTTCTCGCACCTCGGCGCTCATGCGCACCGGCCGTCCCCACTGGCGGCTCGTCTCGGACGGCCACTTGTTGGTGGCGTCGATGCCCAGCTTCGAGCCGAGCCCCGGGACGGGGGAGGCGAAGTCGAGATAGTCGATAGGCGTGTTGTCCACCACCGTCGCGTCCCGGGCCGGGTCCACGCGGGTGGTGATCGCCCAGATCACGTCCCGCCAGTCTCGAACGTCGATGTCGTCGTCGGTCACGATCACGAACTTCGTGTACATGAACTGACGGAGAAAGGACCAGATCCCGAACATCACGCGCTTGGCATGCCCGGGGTAGCTTTTTCGGATGCTCGCCACTGCGAGCCGATACGAGCAGCCCTCCGGGGGAAGGTGGAAGTCCACGATCTCGGGGAACTGCTTTTGCAGAATCGGCACGAAGACCTCATTCAGGGCGGCGCCGAGCACCGCGGGCTCGTCGGGAGGGCGGCCGGTGTACGTGGTGTGATAGACGGGCCGGTGGCGCTGCGTCATCCGCTCGATGGTCAGCACCGGAAAGGTCTCGACTTCGTTGTAGTAGCCGGTGTGATCGCCGAAGGGACCCTCGGGCGCCTCGTCACCGGCCTCGATGTATCCCTCCAGGACGATTTCGGCGTTGGCCACCACCTCGAGATCGTTGCTCCGGCACTGCGCCAGCTCGGTGCGGGCGCCGCGCAGCAGGCCGGCAAAGGCGTGTTCCGACAGGGTGTCGGGGACGGGCGTGACCGCCGCGAGGAGGGAGGCGGGGTCGGCCCCGAGCGCGACCGTGACCGGGAAGGGGCGACCGGGATGTTCCCGTTGCCAGTCGAGATAGTCGAGCGCTCCGCCCCGGTGCGCCAGCCACCGCATGATCAGGCGGTTTCGGGCGATGACCTGCTGGCGGTAGACGCCGATATTGATACGTCTCTGCTTTGGTCCGCGGGTGAACACCAGCCCCCATGTGATGAGCGGGCCGGCGTCGCCCGGCCAGCAGGTCTGGATGGGAAGCCGTCCGAGGTCGACCTCCGCCGCCGGGATTTCCACTTCCTGGCACGCTGCGCTGCGCACGCGCTTGGGCGCCATGTCGAGCACCTTGCGAAGTATCGGCAGCGAGTCCCAGGCCGCCCGCATGCCCTCGGGAGGATCGGGCGCCCGGAGAAAGGCGAGCAGGCGGCCGATCTCGCTCAAGGCCTCCGGCGACTCCCGGCCCATGCCGAGCGCCACACGCCGGGAGGTGCCGAAGAGGTTCGCGAGCACCGGTAACTGGTGGCCCTTCGGGTTCTCGAAGAGCAGGGCGGGCCCCTCGCGGCGCAGGGTCCGGTCGCAGATCTCGGTGATTTCGAGGTGAGGGTCAACGGGCGTCGAAATGCGCCGGAGCTCACCCCTCGCTTCGAGCAGATCGATGAACTCGCGAAGGTCCCGGTACTTCACCGGAGCCGGCTCATCCGCCGGTTTCGAATTCCGCCATCACCGGGGTGTGATCGGAAGGACGTTCCCGCCGGCGAGGCGCCTTGTCGATGGAGCACGCGGTGCATCGCTTCGCCAGGCCTGGGCTCGCAAGGATGAGATCGATGCGAAGTCCCATGTCGCGCCGGAAGGCGGCGGCGCGGTAGTCCCACCAGGTGAAGCTGTTCTCTTCCTGCTCGAAGAGCCGGAAGGTGTCCTGCAATCCGCAGTCCAGCAGGCGCCCGAGCGCTTCGCGCTCCGGCGTGCTGCAAAGGATCTTCTCGTGCCACGCCTCCGGGTCGTGCACGTCGCGGTCCTCCGGAGCGATGTTGAAGTCGCCGAGCGCGACGAGGCGTTCGAAGCGCCCGAGCTCCGCGCGCACGAATCCGGTGACCGCTTCCAGCCACCGGAGCTTGTACTCGTACTTCTCGCTTCCGACTTCCCGGCCATTTACGACATACAGGTTGACGACGCGCACGCCCGCGATGGTCGCGGCGAGGATGCGGCGGTCCGGGTCGTCGAGCCCTGCAATGTCGGTCTGGACATCCTCCGCCGCCTCCCGCGAGAGGATGGCGACTCCGTTGTAGGTCTTCTGCCCCGCGTACGCCGCGCGGTAGCCGGCTTCGGCGATGGCCTCCAGGGGAAACCGGTCGTCGGTGAGCTTGGTTTCCTGGAGGGCGATGACGTCGGGCTGTTGCTCGTGCGCCCAATCGATCACGTGGGGGAGGCGGACCTTGAGCGAATTGACGTTCCAGGTCGCGATCTTCATCAGATTCGGTATCCGCCGTGCCGTCGCCGGGTCAGCCAGTCGACGGCGAACGCGCCGAGCCCGAACGAGAAGAGCAGGACGAAGCCGATCAGGAGCCAGTGCCAGAAGGGACGCTCGAAAAAGCCGGGAGGAGGCCCGCCGGATCCGTCCCCGCGCACAGTGGCGCCCGAGACGGAGTCCGAAGCCGACTGCCGCGCTGCCTCCTGCGCCTGCATCTCCTCAAGCTCCACAATCTGCTGCTTGAGCTGCCGGTTCTCGTCCGCAAGGAGCTGGAAGTCGCGCAGCACCTGGCTCTCTTCTTCGCTCTGCGCTCTCGCGTCGCCCGACTCGTGGGCCGACAGTCGGTCGCGGAGCGTGACCAGCTCTTCCTCGGAGGCGGCGATGCGCTGATCCGCTTCCTGGCGCGCGGCCTGCTCGCGTTCCAGGGCTGCCATGAGCTCCGGCAGGCGCCGGCGCAAGTCCGCCAGCTCGGCAGGGGCCGACGCTTCCGCCGAGAGATATTCGATGGGTATCCACCCTTCGCGCCCGTCATCGAGGCGGACTCTGGCGGCATCTCCGTCGCGTTCCAGCACCTCCAGCTCGGTGCCCTCCGGGAGCAGGGCGAGGATGGCGCTGTGCGCGGAGCGTTCCTCGTGCAGCCCGACTTCGACTCGGGCGGAGATGTAGGCGGTTTCAGCGAAGGCGCTGGGGCCGACGAGAAGCAGCAGAGCCAGCATCGTCGGGCGGGTGCGTAGTGAGAGACCAGTCATGGTGGGCAACCGTTGCATGCGCGTCATCCGGCGGCGCGTCGCGCGACCTCTGGCAAGTCCGTGGAACAGATGGGGCAATCCGGATTCTTGGGAAGCCGGACCACGTGGGTCTCCATCGTCAGTGCGTCGATCAGCATCAGCCGGCCGGTCATCCGCGTGCCGAAGTCCGCGAGGATTTTCAACGCTTCCGCCGCCTGGATGCTGCCGATGATCCCGAGAAGCGGAGCGAGCACGCCAATCCGCGAGCAGGGTTCGCCCTCCGCCGCGTCCACGTCACCATACAGGCAGTGGAAGCAGGGGCTTTCCGGGTCCCGGGGATCGAACACGCTGACCTGCCCCTCCAGGCGTACCGCCGCGCCCGAGACCAGTGGAGTGGCGGTGCGCCAGCAGACTTCGTTGAGCTCGAATCGGGTCTCGAAGTTGTCGCACGCGTCCACCACCACGTCGGCACGCTCCACCTGCTCTTCGAGGTCCTCGTCGTCGAGGGCATGGGCAAGCGCTTCCACCGAGATCTCGGGATTCAGGCGAGCGATGGTATCGCGTGCCGACTCCACCTTGTCGCGGCCGACGTCGGCGCTGGTGTGGATGATCTGACGCTGCAGATTGGAGAGCTCGACGTAATCATAGTCGCTGAGAACGAGCTCACCCACCCCGGAGGAAGCCAGGTACATCGCGGCCGGCGAACCGAGACCTCCCAGACCGATGACGAGAGCGCGGGAGCGGAGCAGGCGCTGCTGACCCGGCTCGCCGATTCCGGGAAGGAGGATGTGACGACTGTAGCGCGCTTGCTGTTCTTCATTCACGCACGGGAGTTTCGGTCGACGCAAGGGGAATCGCAACCCGTGGTCGCATTCAACTTCATGGATTCGGAGGCCGTGCGCATATCACTCGCTCCCGCTCCGCATGATCTCGGTACTGCACCACGTCGCGAAAGCCGTGCGCTGCGAGCAGGCCACGTATCGCTTTACCCTGTCCGGCTCCGTGTTCGAGCAGCAAGCGGCCCGAGGCCGGCAGGTGTCGGGGAGCGCAGGACGTGATTTCCCGGATGGCATCGAGACCGTCCTCGCCCCCGACCAGGGCTTCGCGTGGCTCGAAGCGCACTCCGTCGCCCTGGAGGTGGGGATCGCGGCATGCGACATAGGGTGGGTTTGCGACGATCAGCGCCGGACGGTCCCGGCCGAGCGGCGCGCACCAGTGGCCGCGGCGAAACTCGACGTTGCGAAGCCGGAGACGAATAGCGTTCGATGCGGCGAGTGCGAGGGCGGCGGCCGACACATCGGTGGCGATGACCCGGCATTGCGGACGCTCTCGGGCGAGCGCAAGGGCTATCGCGCCGCTGCCGGTGCCCAGATCGGCGAGTTGAAGCGCGCAAGACGCGGGAATGAGCCGGAGAGCGAGCTCGATGAGGCGCTCGGTCTCGGGCCGGGGAACCAGGACGGCGGGCGTCACCTCGAGGTCCAGGGACCAGAACCCGCGCCGGCCCAGGAGGTAGGCGGCGGGTACGCCACGGGCCCGCCCTTCGATCAGGCGCCGGTAGCGCGCCTGCGCGAAGGCCGGCACCGGATCACGGGCGTGGGCGTAGAGCCACGGCCCCGGTCGGCCGAGGACATGGGCGAGCAGAAGCGCCGCTTCCCGGCGCGATTCGCCCGCCGGGCCGGGGAGGCGGGATCGGCCCCACTCCCAGCATTCGTCTATCCGCTCAACCGTTCTCTTCCTCGAGCGCTGCGAGCTGCTCGGCCTGGTGCATCGCGATGAGGTGATCGAGGAGCTCGTCCAGCGCGCCGTCCATGACCTCGGGGAGCTTGTACAGCGTCAGGTTGATGCGGTGATCCGTTATCCGGCCTTGAGGGAAGTTGTAGGTGCGGATGCGCTCGGATCGGTCGCCGCTGCCGACCTGCAGCCGCCGCGACCGGGCGCGTTCCGCACTATGGCGCTCGCGCTCCCGGGCGAGCAGCCGGGCCTTCAGCAGCGCCATCGCGCGCGCCCGGTTCTTGTGCTGCGAGCGCTCGTCCTGGCACTCGACCACCAGCCCGCTCGGCAGGTGAGTGAGGCGGATCGCGGAGTCGGTCTTGTTGACGTGCTGTCCGCCGGCGCCGGAGGCTCGAAAGGTGTCCACCCGCAGGTCCTTGGGGTTCAGTTCCACCTCGCCCGGCCCTTCGGCCTCCGGCAGCACCGCCACCGTGCAGGCCGAGGTGTGGATGCGTCCCTGAGACTCCGTCACCGGCACCCGCTGCACGCGGTGTGCGCCGGGTTCGAACTTGAAACGGGCATAGGCCCCCCGACCGACGACCCGCACCACGACCTCCTTGTAGCCTCCCTGCTCGCCCGTGCTTTCGCTGATGGGCTCCATCGCCCACCCGCGACGCTCCGCGTAGCGGCTGTACATGCGCAGCAGGTCGCCTGCGAACAGGGCAGCCTCGTTGCCCCCGGTGCCGGCCCGAATCTCGAGGTAGATGTTGCGCGCGTCGCTGGGGTCGGGCGGAATCAGGAGGCGGCGCAACTCGAGCTCGATACTGTTTCGCTCCTCTTGCGCCTCTTCGAGCTCCTGCCGGGCGAGGGTTTGCAGCTCCGAGTCGCTCTCGCCGAGCACCTCTTCCGCTTCCTCGATGCGGGCGAGGGTATGACGATAGCGATGGTAGCCTTCCACCAGCGGGCGAAGCTCGGCGTGCTCGCGAGCGAGCCCGCGAAAACGCATCTGGTCCTTTGCCACGCCGGGTTCGGAGAGCAGGCCGGTGAGCTCTTCGAGTCGATCGCGTAGACCGTCCAGTCTGGTGCGAAGCGCGGGGTTCATCGGTATCGCTGCGGCTACCTGCGCGACCTTACTCTGAGCGGACGGCGCGCGCTATAGTGCGAAGTTCGTCGCGTCGCGCCTGGCCGTTTTGCTGGCCAATGCGCAGTGCGCACCATCCCCAGCACCACGTTTCCCTGCCATGGCCCTCGATCGCTGTCGTGCCGATTCCGGAGAGCTTCCCTTGCCGGGCCCGGCATGGCTCGCCCTCCTGCTGGCGGGGGCGTTGCTGGGCGGTTGTGCAGCAGTGCCCGCCGAAGACGGTGTGAGTGCCCACTCTGCGATCGGCGAGACCCGAGAGGCCGGAGACGACGACTCCTCCTTTTCCCGGGACGTGCTGTATCGTCTTCTGGTGGCGGAGCTCGCCGGCCGGCAGGGTGATCTGGCGCTCTCTTTTCGCAACTACCTGGAAGTGGCGAAGGAACGTGCGGAGCCGAAGGCGGCGAAGAGGGCGGTTCAGATCGCGCTGTCCTCGGGAGATACGCAAGGCGGCCTCGAGGCGGTGCGCCTCTGGACCGAGCTCGCCCCGGAAGATTGGGAGGCCGATGAGGTCCACGCCGTGCTCCTCATCCGCGCCGGGGATCTGGAAAAGGCCGTGGAGGTGCTGCGCGGCGTAATCGACGCTCGCGACCTCGATGTTCCCGGGGAGGGGTTGCGCCGGGTGAGCGACATCCTGGTGCGCGAGTCCGCGGGGGCGCATTCCCCGGCCCGAATCGACCGCGTCTCCGCTCTTCGGGTCATGGAGATGCTGGTTGCGGACCGCCCGGATGATCCGGACGCACTCTTCGTACTCGGACACCTGCTCGCCCGCCTGGGAGACTTCGAGCGTGCCGAGCGCGCCTTCGAGCGCGTGCTCGAGGTCCAGCCCGGCAACGAGCACGCCGGTGTGTTGCTGGCCACAATCCACCAGCAACGTCGTGACTTGCCGCGATCGCTCGAGGTGCTGGAACGCGTGCTCGGCCACAACCCGGGGTCGAGCGCTCTTCGCGTGACCTACGCACGCCTGTTGGTGGACGCCCGGCGTTTCGAGGAGGCGCGCGTGCACTTCGAGCGCTTGCTCGAGGAGGACGAGAGCAACGAAGACGTGCGCCACGCGCTCGCGATGCTGCACTTTCAGTTGCGCGATTTCGACCGAGCCGAACACGAGTTCCGCGCGCTCACGCGCAGCATCGAGCGCCGCGATGGCGCCTGGTACTACCTGGGCCGGGTTGCGGAAGCTCGGGGTGACCACGACGCGGCGCTCGCCGCTTACTTGAAGGTCGACCGGGGCGACAATCGGCTCAATGCCCAGGTGCGGGTCGCGGTGCTCCTGTCGGAGGCGGGTCTCGTGGACGAGGCGCGCGCACGCCTGCATGCGCTGCAGGGCCGCAACACCAACGAGGCGCTGCACCTGTACAGCGTCGAGGCGGACATCCTCCTGGACCACTCGCGCTTCGACGAGGCGATGCAGGTCTACGATGCGGCGCTCGAGCAGTGGCCCGGGGACACCAATCTGCTCTACGCGCGCGGGATGCTCGCGGTGGAGCTCGACGATCTCGAAGGGGCGGAGCGCGACTTCGGAGCGATCATCGATCGCGATCCCAATCACGCGGATGCGCTCAACGCTCTCGGCTACACTCTCGCGGACCGCACCGACCGCATCGACGAGGCGTACGGGCTCATAAAGCGCGCCTATGAACTGCAACCGGACAGTCACTACATCGTTGACAGCATGGGCTGGGTCATGTTTCGCATGGGCCGCTACGAGGAGGCGCTCCAGTTGTTGCGGCATGCCATGAAACTGGGAGAGGACCCGGAGATCGCGGCGCATCTCGGCGAAGTGCTCTGGGTGCTGGGAGACCGGGATGCGGCGCGAGAGATCTGGAGCAATGCGCTCGAAAGCACTCCGGACGACGAGAGACTGCTCGATGTCAAGGAGCGTTTCGGGCTCTAGCGGGATGTTGAAGTGCTCGCGCCGGGAGTGCTTGTTGCTCGCCGCCGGGGTGCTCACCGGGTGCGCGGTTCTGCCGGAGGTCAGACCCGACGCCCGCGCGCAGTGGGAGGAGCGACGCCGTAGCCTGGCCGCGTTCTCGCGCTTTTCCTTCCTCGGTCGCCTGGCGCTTCGCACGCCCCAGGATGCCCTGAACGCTCGGGTCCGGTGGAGACAGGACGGTGGCGAGTACCGCATTCGCATGGGTGGCCTCATGGGGGAAGCGGCGCTCGAGCTTCGAGGCGGTTCCCAAGGGGTGGAGTTGCACGCCCAAGGCGAAGTCCACCGTGCCGATTCTCCGGAGGCGCTGCTGCGCGAGCACACCGGCTGGTCCTTTCCGCTGCAGGGGCTGCGTTACTGGGTGCTCGGCGCCACCGCCCCCGGTGCGGCGGTAGAGGCGCTCGAGCTGGACCCCGAAGGCCGGCCCGAGCACTTCTTCCAGTCAGGCTGGCGCGTCGTGTACCGGCGCTACGTGAGCGTGCAGGACATCGCGCTGCCCGAGCGCCTCGACTTCGAACGCGCGCGCCTCGAAGCCCGGCTCGTGGTCGGCCGCTGGGACCTCGAGGCCTGAGTCATGTCGCTCGGGAGCTGGCCGGCTCCAGCCAAGATAAACCTGTTTCTGCGCGTGCTGGGCCGCCGGGCGGACGGCTATCATGACTTGCAGACAGTGTTCCAGTTTCTGGACCTCTGTGACGAGCTCCGGTTCACCCCGAATCGGGAAGGCAGGATCCGAAGAGTCCGCAGTGACGTCGACTGGCCCGAGAAGCAGGACCTCGCGGTTCGCGCCGCCCGCTTGTTGTGCGAGGTCACCAACGCCCGCCAGGGCGTGGACATCGCAATCCGCAAGCGGATTCCCCCGGGGAGCGGGCTCGGTGGAGGGAGCTCCGATGCCGCTACCACCCTGGTCGCGCTGGATCGCCTCTGGAACCTTCGAGTCGGGGTCGAGCGGCTCGCGGAGCTGGGGTGTCAACTGGGAGCCGACGTGCCGGTCTTCGTGCGCGGGCGGGCCGCATGGGCGGAGGGAGTGGGCGAGCGTCTCCGGCCCGTGCGCCTGGAGGAGCCGCACTACCTGGTGGTGACTCCCCCGTGCCGGGTATCCACCGCGGAGATTTTCCATGCAAGCGCGTTGACACGTAACAGAGCGCCGCTGAAAATGTCCGACTTTTCATTCGGCGGGCGGCCGGAAAGCGCTCATGCGCCGTCCATCCTGGCGCTGCTCGAAGGCAGTGCGAACGATTGTGAAGCGGTCACTCGAAAGCGGTATCCGCTGGTGGGCAGCGCTCTCGAGCGCCTTTCGCGCTTCGGTCGGCCCCGGATGACGGGGACCGGCGGATCGGTGTTCATGCCGCTCGCAGACGAGGAGGAAGGAGAGAGACTCTTGATGGACTTGCCTCCCGAATGGCAGGGCTTCATTTGTCGGGGACTCAATCGTTCGCCTCTCATCACGCGAGCAGAGCAGGAATGAACGACGCCGAAAGCGAGGGAGCAAGCCCCCGGAGGTGCGCGCGACTCTCCGGGTGGCGACCGGCCTCGACGATGCACCGGCGCCGCGCGCGGCGCTCCCCGGTCGACCATCCCCTGGGGTGTAGCCAAGCGGTAAGGCACGGGACTTTGACTCCCGCATTCCCAGGTTCGAATCCTGGCACCCCAGCCAACACTCCCAAGGCACTTTCCACAACATATCGTCATTCGCGGATCCCGCTCACCAAGTGAACGATCGGCAATACAACACCCGTTACGTGCACGCGGAGCCCCACTCGGTGGAGCGCCGGTCGGGGAGCCTCGACCGCATGATGGTGTTCTCGGGCAACGCCAACCGGCCGCTGGCCCAGGACATCGCGCGGCGCCTGAACATGTCACTGTCCCGCGCCGTCGTCGGGCGATTCAGCGACGGCGAGGTGATGGTCGAGATCATCGACTCCGTGCGCGGCCAGGACGTCTTCGTGGTGCAACCCACCTGCCGTCCGGTCAACGAGAGCCTGATGGAGCTGTTGGTGATGATCGATGCGGTGCGCCGATCCTCCGCAGCCCGGGTCACCGCGGTGATCCCCTACTTCGGCTACGCGCGCCAGGATCGCCGCCCGCGGGCGGCGCGGGTGTCCATATCGGCCAAGGTGGTGGCGGACATGATCTCGGAGGCGGGTGCGGACCGGGTGCTCACCATGGACCTGCACGCCGATCAGATCGTGGGGTTCTTCAACATTCCGGTCGACAACATCTACGCCTCGCCCGTGTTGCTGGGAGACGTGTACCGGCACTGGCGCGCCGACCACATCGTCGTCTCTCCCGACGTCGGGGGCGTGGTCCGGGCGCGCGCGCTCGCGAAGCGCCTGGACGATGCCGATCTCGCGATCATCGACAAGCGCCGCCCGCGCGAGAACGAGGCGGAGGTGATGAACATCATCGGCGACGTCGACGGCCGCATTTGCGTGATCGTGGACGACATCGCCGATACCGTCGGCACCCTGTGCAACGCCGCGCTCGCGCTGAAGGCGCAGGGGGCGAAGGGTGTCGTCGCCTACTGCACGCACCCGGTGCTCTCCGGCCCCGCGGTCGAGCGCATCGAGAACTCCAAGCTCGACGAGCTGGTGGTGAGCGACACCATCCCCCTCGACGGGCGCGCATCGCAATGCCCGCGCATTCGCCAGCTCAGCGTCGCCGAGCTGCTCGCGGAGAGCATGCGCCGCGTCAACGAGGAAGCGTCGATCGGCGAGTTGTTCATGGATTGAGAGAAACTGGAGCAAAGCATGAATCAGTTCGAAGTCATCGCCGAGCCGCGCCACGCGCTCGGCAAGGGGGCGAGCCGGCGCCTGCGGCGCGCGGGTCGACTGCCGGGAGTGCTCTACGGCGCCGGCAAGGATCCCGTCTCGATCTCGCTCGAGTCGAGCCGGATCAACAAGCAAATGGAAAACGAGGCCTTCTTCTCGCACATCCTCGCCGTCAAGGTGGGGAACGAGGAAGCTCAGGCGGTGGTGAAGGAGCTGCAGCGCGACCCCGCCACGAGCCAGATCCTGCACGTGGACCTGCAGAGGGTGAGCAGCACCGAAGAGCTGCACATGCGGGTGCCGCTGCACTTCATGAACGAGGAAGACTCTCCCGGCCGCCGCCACGGAGGCGTGATCAGCCATCTGATGGTGGACGTGGAAATCGGCTGTCTGCCCCGGGACCTGCCCGAGTACATCGAAGTGGACATGTCCGGCCTGGACGTCGGCGACTCGCTGCATCTCTCCGAGCTCGTGATGCCGGAGCGGGTGCGCCTGATGGCCCTGGTGCACGATCCCGACAACGATCAGCCGCTGGTCACCGTCCAGCACCCGCAGAAGCTCGAAGCGGCGGATGCGGCCGAGGACGAGGAGATCGGCGAGGGCGAGGAGGCTGCCGCGCCTTCGGCAGACGCGCCTGCGGCAGAAGGCGGCGGCGGAGAGTAGCTCCGCCGACCTCCGGCTCCGCGCTCGGCATTGGACCGACCTCCGTGCCGGAAGTGCGAGTTCCATGCTTTGCGTCGCTTCGCCGGGGCCTCGACTCCGGCGTCCTCCACTCGAATCGGTGAGGCCGTGGCCGGGCGGAGGCACCAGGTCCGCACGCCCTGTCGATGAGGTATAGAACGAACGGTGCCGGAGCATATCCCCTTCTCCCTCGTCGCCGGACTCGGCAATCCCGGACCGCGTTACGCCGACACCCGGCACAACGCGGGATTCCGTCTCGTCGACCTGCTGGCGGAGCGCCACGGCGCGGCCTTCAGGTCCTCGACGCGCTTTTTCGGCGAGACCGCCGAGCTGCGCGTCGAGGGTCGCCCGGTGCGGCTGCTCAAGCCCCACACCTTCATGAACCACAGCGGCCGGGCGGTCGCCGCGATGTCGCATTTCTTTCGCTGCCCGGCGGAGGGGATCCTGGTGGCGCACGACGAGATCGACCTTCCCCCCGGCACCCTGCGCCTGAAGCGCGGCGGGGGCACCGGCGGGCACCGCGGCCTCGAGGACATCGTTCCCGCTCTCGGCTCCCGTGCCTTCTCCCGTATCCGGATCGGCGTGGGGCATCCCGGCTCGGCACCGGAAGTCATCGGCCATGTCCTGCGACGCGCTCCGGCGGGGGAGCAGGCGCTCATCGACGAGGCGATCGAGAGCGTGCTTCCCCACTTCGAGTCCATGCTCGACGGGAACCTCGAGCCCGCGATGAACGTGCTGCACACCCGTAGTAGAGTCGCGAGCGAGCAGAGCGAAGATCGGGAGGCCAGGTAATGGAGAAACGTCATGTGTGGCCCGAGGGTCACTGGAACTGGCCCATCGACGTGACCCACAAGCACGGGGTGCGGTGCGGGGAGATGATCTGGGTCGGCGGCCAGGTGGACCTGACCCCGGAGGGGGCCGTGTGCAATGCGGGCGATCTCGCCGCCCAGACCCGGAGCGTGATGGCCCATTTCGCCCGCGTGCTCGAAGAGCTCGACTGCGATCTCCGGGACCTCGTGATCCTGCATTGCTTCTATGTGAACGACGGCGGTGTGGACGAGGCGGAGTTTCTCGCTTCGGTCGCCGAGTGCCTGCCCTCCGGCGCCCGCCCGGCGGTGACCGCGGTGCCGGTTCCCTGGCTCGCCTACGAAGGGCTCCAGGTCGAGATCGAGGGCTACGCGATGCGCCGGGAGGGCGGGGAGCGGACTCCTCGCACGCATTCGGACTCTGGCTCGCCCCTGCCCCCGCCCTTCTGCCAGGGAGTGCGGAGCGGCAAGATGATCTTCGTGTCCGCGCAGTCTCCGCTGGACCCGGCCGGGGTGGTGCTGCATCCCGGGGACATCGTCGCCCAGACCCGGCAGGTGATGGCCCAGGTTCGCGACGTGCTGGCGGAGTTCGGAGCGGACTTCGACGACGTGGTGAAGCTCAATCGCTGGTACGCGGGCGATGTGGGCATCGCGTCCTTCGAGCCGGCCGCGCTCGCCTGCGCCGCCCACTTCCGCGAGCCGGGACCCGCCGCCACCGGCATCCCCGTCCCCCGGCACGCGAACGACGAGGTCAAGATCAAGATCGCGGTGGTGGCGATGCGGGGCGAGGACGGCCGGCGCCTGCCCCGCCGGCACGTGTGGCCGGATTCGCTCTGGGACTGGCACGTGCACCTGCCCTACAAGCACGGACTGCAGTGCGAAGAAATGATCTTCACCGGGGGACAGGTGTCGCTCGACAAGCAGGGCCGGGCGGTGCACCCGAACGATCTCTCCGCGCAGACCCACCAGGCGATGGTCCACATCGGCACCATCCTGAACGAGCTCGGGGCGGACTACGCAGACGTGTGCAAGATGATCGCGATCTACGCAGGCAACTGCGGCGCGGAGGCGCTGCACGCGAACCTGCCGATCCGCTCTTCCTACTTCGCCGACCCCGGGCCCGCCACCACCGGCATTCCCATGCCGGTGCTCGCCTACGACGCGATGATGGTGGAGATCGACGCGTTCGCGATGAAGCGCGGGAACGCGAGGTGAGCTGGCCACGCTCAGTGGACCTGTCCCCGCTGTCGTGCAAGGAACGTCGAGGCAGTACGCGCGTTCGAGTCGTCTGTTCCAGTGATTCCCGCGCAAGCGGGAATC
Organism: uncultured Ectothiorhodospiraceae bacterium; assembly: GCA_964420925.1. Lineage (GTDB taxonomy): Bacteria > Pseudomonadota > Gammaproteobacteria > HK1 > HK1 > JAJEAD01. The sequence goes on from CAYQVB010000043.1 coordinate 56,668, forward strand.
CACGAGAAACAACGAGTGAGGGGATCTTCCCTGAAGGCGGGGAAGACGCCGCCTCCGCGTTCGGAGCCGCAGGTCGAACGACGTGAACCTGGACTATGGTCCCGAGCTCAGCGCGTTCCGCGACGAGGTGCGGCGCTTCGTCGAGGAAGAGGTCCCCGAGCCCTTGCGGGTGAAAACGCGCGCGGAGCACTTTTCCCTCGGCCAGGAGGATCAGCGCCGATTCCATCGCGCGCTCTACGAACGAGGCGGGTGGAGCTGTCCAAGCTGGCCCCGGGAGTGGGGTGGCCCCGGCTGGAGCTATCCGCAGCAGTACGTGTTCGAACGCGAGCTCGCGCTCGGAGGCGCGCCGCGCGTCAACCAGTACGGCTCGATGATGATCGGACCCGCGATCATGGAATTCGGCACGCGGGAACAGCAGGAGCGCTTCCTGCCGGCGATCCTCCGGGCCGACGTGCTCTGGTGCCAGGGCTTCTCCGAACCGAACGCCGGCTCGGATCTGGCTTCTCTGCGCTGCCGGGCAGTGCGCGATGGCGACGAGTACATCATCAACGGCGCCAAGGTCTGGACCAGCGATGCCCACTTCTCGGACTGGATTTTCGGTCTCTTCCGCACCGACAGCTCGGGCAAGTGCCAGCACGGCATCACGCTGCTGCTGGTCGACCTTTCGAATCCCGGTATCGAAGTGCGTCCCATCGTCAAGTTCGAGGGCGTGCAAGAGGTGAATCAGGTCACCTTCGATGACGTGCGGGTGCCGGCGAGCCAGCGCATCGGCGAGGAGCACCAGGGCTGGACTGCGGCCAAGTACATCCTCGGCAACGAACGTTTCGGCACCGCGGAGGTCTCACGTACCTGGGCGAGCTTCGATCGCCTGAAGAGGCTCGCGGCGCGCGTTTCGGAGGGTGGCCGCCGCCTCGAAACGGAGCGCGATTTCGCAGCCAAGATGGCCGAAACGGAGATCGCGCTACGCGCCCTGGAGCTCACTGAAATGCGATTCCTCTTCGGCCCCGGAGGCCCGGAAGCAATGGGAGCGGAAGCGTCGATGCTGAAGATAAGGGGCACTGAGCTCCAGCAGCGCGTATCCGAGCTCACGGTGGAGGCGCTCGACCACTACGCCCACCCGCAGGTCCACGAGCAGGCGGAGCCGGGCTTCAACGGCGCCCTCGTCGGCCCCTGGGAAACGGGCTATGCGTCGCGCAGCTACTTCAGCCTGCGGGCCGCCTCGATCTACTCCGGCTCCAACGAGATCCAGCGCAACATTATCGCGAAGGTCGTGCTCGGACTGTAGGATAGCCGGGCGCGACCTGAGCCAAGGATGAGACGGAATGCGCAGTCAGCGCCTGTTCGATAGTCTCTCCACTGAGCGCTCGAACTCGAATCGCTCCAGCAGCGACGTCTTCTTCTTCGCAAGATGTATCCCGTACTCGGGTTCCCTGGCACTGGGAAATAGTGGGGGATTGTATCGATGACTTGACGCCGCCCCGCTGAGTCAGCGCCGGGGTTCCGCATGGCCAAGAGTGGGGTGTTGCGCGAAGGTCAACACCTTGCATCGCGACATTGACATGCAGAATCTCAGCCGGGTTTGCGGGCGATGAAACAATAGAGCGGCGTGAATATGCCCGTCTTGCCGCCCGTGACGTAGGCGTTGGCCGTTCTGTCCATCAATTGAACGAGGTCCGCGGCACCGTCGGGAAAGAGCCGGAACGCCTCCGCCAATCGCAGACCCCCGAATATCGCCTTGCGGCCCAAGGGCGTCCTGCGAAACAAGTTGCGCAACGTGCCGCTCAGACCTTCCATGGGTCGATACCAGGGTATGCCCCGGCCTTCCCTGTCGTCCCTGTCCGCCGCCTCAATGACGTCGAATCCCGCAGACTCAAGCGCACGATTCACCTCCGAGAACGTGGCGATATCTTTCAGGGCAATTCCCAGCTCGAGTTCGTGCTTGACGGTGCGGTGAAGGTTGTCGTCGGGGTCAAACTTCTCTGTCATGCACATCTCCTGACCCCAAAGGCGCGCGCCCGGTTTCAGCACACGATAGATCTCCGCAAACGCGCGCTCCTTGTCCGGCGCGTGGCACGTCGACTCGATCGCATAACCCGCATCGAACGAGTCGGCTTCGATCGCGCTCATGTCCATGAAGTCGCACTTGATGTACTCGGCCAAATCGTCGAGCCCCGCCTCGATGTTCCTCCGCCTGGCCTCCTCCAGCTGCCGTTCGTTATTGTTGATGCAGACAACCCTGGCGCCGCTTTCGCGGGCGACCCGCCGCATGGGGCCTCCCACTCCGCAGCCGACATCGACGACCACCATGCCCTCTCGCAAACCCAGCTTATCGATCATCAGGCGCTGATGGCGAGCGAGCGATGTCTCCAGCGATTCATCGCCCGTCAATGGCGCAAAGTGCAGGGACTCGCTCCACCCGAATTGCATGATGTCGTTGCACAATGAGTAGTAATCGTTCACCGTCTCGGTGAAGTCATAATTGCTGCCATCGGCTTCGGCCTGCCTCATTCTGTTAGGCCAATCGTGAAAGCGTGCGACGCGACTGCGGACGTCCCGGCCCTGGCGAACGATCTGCAGGAGTCTGAACGGACTTATCGACATGTGCCGTTTGTTGAACCTGTCGCGGTTTTCCGGTCTTGTTGGTCGGTAGCAACGGCGTGGGACGTGTTTGCCGCCGCTACAGTGGTTTGTTTCCTTGTCACATGGGGGAATTCACGCGAGGGTGGCGCCCTTCGCTGCTGGCGCCGGGCCGTGCACACGTCACAGGAATCGTGAGGTCCCGCCCATTCACCCGGCTCGGGGAGCGACAATCGCGCTTGGCCCTTGTTTCACCGTCATTTTCTGCCCCTCTTGCCTAGTCATCGATGTAACTCCCTTCTCAATGGCGCCGGTCTGCGCGCTGGGCCGCCCGCAAGTGCCGTACGAAGCTCTCTCTCCACGAAGTGACGTCGTGCTCGCGCACTCCGGCGATGAGCGAGCGCCACCGCTCCTTGCGTTCCGGGAGCGACATGCCGAGCGCGCTGTGCAGGGCATCCGCGACTCCCTGGATGTCGTAGGGATTCACGATCAGCGCACCGTCCGCGCCCTGCCTCGCCGCGCCCGCGAAGCGGGACAGCACCAGCACGCCAGGATCGCGCGCCGACTGCGCCGCCACGTATTCCTTGGCGACGAGGTTCATGCCGTCGCGCAGAGGAGTGACGAGCCCCACTCGCGCGAGACGATAGATGCCGGCCAGCGCCCGTCGCGAGAAGTTGCGGTTGATATAGCGCAGCGGCGTCCAGTCGAACTCGGAGTACTCGGCGTTGATGGAGCCCGAGAGACCCTCCAGCTCGTGACGAATGTCGACGTATTCCGGCACGTCCGCCCGCGACGGTGGAGCGAGCTGCACGAAGCTCACCCGGCCCCGGTTTTCGGGGAAGGTCTGGAGAAAGCGGGCGAAGGCCCGGAATCGCTCGGGCAAACCCTTCGTGTAGTCGAGGCGGTCGACGCCGACGACACCGAGGCGGTTCAGCAATACCCTTGCCATGCGGCTCGAGTGAGCCTTTGCCTCTTTCGAGACCGCGAAGCGCGCAACCTCTTCCGAGTCGATGCCGATAGGAAAGATTGCGGTCTCCACCTGCCGCCCGTAGGCATGCGCGCGGCCCTGCGAATCGACGTGCCCCCTTGCCTCGTGGCTGACGTACTCGTGGAAGCGGCGCCGATCCGACTCGGTCTGGAAGCCGAGCACGTCGTAGGCGAACAGGGCTCGGATGAGCACGTCGTGCACCGGTAGCGCGGTCAGCACTTCCGGCGAGGGGAAGGGGATGTGCAGGAAGAAGCCCATCGTCTGCCGCGCCCCCATGCGCCGCAGCTCCTCGCCGAACGCGATCAGGTGATAGTCGTGCACCCAGACCAGGTCGCTCGCCTTGAGCAGGGGCTTCAGCGCGTGCGCAAAGCGCTGGTTGACCCGGATGTAGCCCTGGTAGTCGTCGCGGTCGAAGCGGGTGAGGTCGGTGCGGTAGTGGAAGAGCGGCCACAGGGTGCGGTTTGCGAAGCCGTTGTAGTACTCCTCATAGTCTTCGTTCGACAGGTCCGCGGTCATCGCGGCGAGTCGGCCGCGATCGATCTGCCGGGTGGAGACGCGGGTGCTGTCGGAGACCTTGCCGCTCCAGCCGAACCACAGCCCGCCGGACTCCTTGAGGGCGTCGAGCAGCGCCACCGCGAGTCCGCCGGCCCGCACCGCCTTCTCGGTGATGGCGACCCGGTTGCTCACCACGACCAGCCGGCTGAGGTGCTCCGCGCTCATGTCCGGGTCGGGCCTTCGCTTGCCGGGGCTCGCCGAGGCGCATGGCCGCTCCCACGAGCCCTACCAGAGAGCAGGTCTGAAGATGGATGGCCAGCACTGGCCCGTCTCGGAATCGGTACCCTGCGGCAACAACCCCGGTCGCTTGCGGGAATCGAGCATTGCCTCGATGCCATCTCGTGCTTCGTGTCCTCGGCCGGTTCGCGCTAGTTCTTCGATTTACCAGATGGGAATCATGTTGGAAAGGGCGGTGCCGATTGACCGCGGGGCCATCTGCGGGAGAATGGCGGCACGGCGCACGCAAGGGCGGAGCGGCTACCGTCCGGCGCAAAGGGAACCCATGTCTTCACTCAACCTCGGAGTCATCGGCAACTGCGCCTACGGCGCCCTCGTCGACGACTCTGCGCGCATCGTGTGGTGCTGCCTGCCTCGATTCGATGCGGACCCGGTGTTCTGCAGCCTGATCGACGATGATCTGAATGCCCGCGCGGGGTTCTTCGCCATCGAGCTCGTCGGAGCCGTGGGCGCCGTGCAGGGCTACCGCGAGAACACCGCAATTCTCGAAACACGGATGGTGGACGATTCAGGAAACCGCATCGTGGTGACCGACTTCGCCCCGCGCTTCCAGACGCGCGGGCGCACGTTCCGGCCCACCACGCTGGTTCGCAGGATCCGCGCGAGCCGCGGCTCGCCACGCATCCGGATTCGGCTGCGCCCGCGCTTCGACTATGGTGCCCGAGCACCGGACGTAACCCACGGATCGAACCATATTCGCTACGCGCACCCCGGTCAGGCGCTGCGCCTCAGCACCAACGCCCCGATCACCTACGTGCTCGACGAGACGCCGTTCCTGCTGGAAGAGCCGGTGAGCCTGATCCTCGGACCCGACGAGACCCTCGTCGGCGGCATCGAGGAAACCGCGAGGGAGTTCGAAGAGAAGACCGCCACGTACTGGCGGCAGTGGACCCGGCGCCTCGCCCTGCCCTTCGAGTGGCAGGAGGCGGTCACCCGCGCCGCCATCACGCTGAAGCTCTGCGCATTCGAGGAGACCGGCGCGATCATCGCGGCGATGACCACCAGCATCCCGGAAGCTGCGGATACCGTTCGTAACTGGGACTACCGCTACTGCTGGCTGCGGGACTCCTTCTTTGTGGTGCGGGCGCTCAACAGTCTCGCCGAGGTCGAGACGATGGAGGACTACCTCCGCTACCTGAACAACATCATCAGCGGCAGCGAGGCGGAGAGTACGGACGGGCACCTGCAGCCCGTGTTCGGCATAGGTCTCGAGCGTCGCCTCACCGAGCGCACCGTTGCTTCGCTTGCCGGCTATCGCGGCATGGGTCCGGTGCGCGCCGGCAATCAGGCGTTCGAGCATATCCAGCACGATGTCTACGGCAACGCGGTGCTCGCGGCGTCCCAGGCCTTCTTCGACACCCGGCTCCTGGCCCGGCCGGGTCACGCCGAGCTCGAACGTCTGGAACGGGTCGGTGAGCGCGCTTTCGCCATGCACGACCAGCCCGATGCCGGCATATGGGAGTTTCGCACCATGGCCCGGGTGCATTCGTCGTCGAGCCTGATGTGCTGGGCCGCGTGCGACCGGCTCGCGAAGATCACCGCCCATCACGGCGCCTCCGACCGGAGCGAGATGTGGCGCCGGCGGGCAGACACGGTGCGCGAGGCAATCCTGGAACGGTCCTGGAACCCCGACCTTGGCGCCTTCGCAGACAGCTTCGAAGGCGATGGGCTGGATGCGAGCATTCTGTTGATGGCCGAGGTCGGGTTCATCGACTCCTGCGATGAGCGCTTTCGGTCCACGGTGGCTCGCATCGAGCAGGAGCTTCGCCGCGGCAGTTATCTCTTTCGATATGCCACCGCCGACGACTTCGGCGTCCCGCGCAACGCGTTCAACATCTGTACGTTCTGGTACATCGACGCGCTGATCCGGATCGGGCGCCGGGAGGAAGCACGCGAGATGTTCGATGCCATGCTCGATGCGCGGAACCCGCTCGGCCTGCTCTCCGAGGACCTCGATCCTTCGACCCGGGAGCTCTGGGGGAACTACCCGCAGACTTACTCGCTGGTCGGCATCATCAATGCGGCGACACGCCTGAGCGAGTCCTGGGAGGACAACGCCTGAGCCGATTCACGACCCGTCACGCATACCCGCTCCGTCGGACCCGCGGTCCCGGCAGATTCCCGTCGCCGTTCAGACTGCGCCGCGACGGATGCCGTGCGCCATCTGCGAAAGTTCGGGACTACCTGTGGGGCATGGGCAGCGCTAACGCGGTCGTCGGCCCGGGTGCAGTAGCCGCACGTTGCGGTGTTTGAAGAAGGGTATCAGGGCGAGGCCGGCGATGAAGCCGCCGATGTGGGCGCCGAAGGCGACTCCCGCGCCGCCCGGCGGCGTCGTCAACGAGTTGAAGAGCTGCAGTGCGAACCAGAGTCCCAGCACGATGCCCGCGGGCAGGCGGACGATCTGGGTGAAGAAGCCGAGCGGAATGAGCACCAGCACGCGCGCGTGCGGATAGAGCAGCAGATAGGCGCCGAGCACGCCGGAGATCGCCCCGCTCGCGCCGATCATCGGCACTTGCGATCCCGTGTCCGGCAACGATTGCGCCAACACCGCGGCCACCCCGCACAGCAGGTAGAACAGCACGAAGCGCCCGTGGCCCATGCTGTCCTCGACGTTGTCACCGAAAATCCACAGGTAGAGCATGTTGCCGATGAGATGCATCCACCCGCCGTGCAGGAACATGGATGTGAACACGGTGGCGGACGGCGGCACCATTTCGAACTCGGCCGGGAGTCGCGCGCCTTCGAACAGGACGGCCGGGATCACCCCCAGTGCGTACACCGCCACCTGAGCGTCGCGCGGCCCGAGAGAAAGCTGCCACAGGAAGGCGAGGGCACACGCGCCGATGAGCCCCCAGCTCACGATGGGGGTGATTGAGCTCGGGTTGTCGTCGCGGAGCGGTATCAAGGGGAAGGGTGTCCCGGATCGGGGCCGGCGTGGGAACTACCGGCAAAGGATGGGCCAGTCCATTTGGGAGAAGACCGGAGAGGTGGGGGTGTAGGCTATGCGCCGCAGCCTAAGCCGAGGTATACCAGGTTGCCGAGCCCGCACATAGGAGCACACCGTGATATACCCGATCAATCTGAGTGATCGCATGAAGGGCCTGACGCCCATCGCCGGTCGAGGGGAGCACACCACCGAGGAGGAGGTTCGCCAGGCGTTCACCAAGCTCGGCGACGGCGACTTCCGGGATGCCGGGGTGTATCTCGGCAGCTTCGACGGCATCGCCGGCTGGGAACGCCACCTGAAGGGGGACGAGATCGTGCACATCGTCGCCGGCTCCACCCACTTCGACATCATCATCGACGACGACAAGCACACGCTCGAGCTCGACGCCGGCATGCTGATCGTGGTGCCGCAGGGATGCTGGCATCGATTCCGCTCCGACGATGGCGTCACCGTGCTCGCGACCACGCCCCAGAACGACGAGGAGCACATGTTCGTCGACGATCCGCGATCGCTTTAGAAGCGGCGCGCAGACTCGCCCGAGGCTCCCGGCTCATGATCATCGACTCGCACGCCTATTGCTTCGCGGCTGCCGACAGCCTGCTCGGCTACGACAGCATCGCCGAGCATCTCGCCTGGGTGCAGGCCGGGCACGCCGAGCACTATCAGCCGGTGTTCAGCACCCGCGATCGGCGCCCGGGCTCCTCGAAGGCGCTCGCGCCCGAGGGCAGCGACGATCACGCCCGCCTTCCCGATGTCGGCCTGCGCATCGACCACGCGGCGGGGCGCGTGGTCTGGACGATCGACGGCGAGGACTTCACCAAGCACTACTACCCGCCCAATCTGCCGAGCTGCGAGTTCGCGCCCGACGGGTTGATCAGCGAGATGGACTATGCGGGGGTGGACCTCGCGTTGCTGCACACGAACCCGATGCTCGGCCGCAGCAGCGCCTATCAGGCGGAGTGCGTGCGCCGCTTTCCCGACCGGCTGCGCTCGATGGCGCCGGTGGACGAGTGGCGCATACGCGACGACACCGGCGCGGTGATCCGAGAGCTGGAGGAGTCCATCGAGAAGCACGGGCTGCACGCGATCAAGTTCAACCCGGACGGGTATCGGGTGAGCGCCGAGCCCTGGGACGACGGGTTCTACCGACCCTTCTGGGAAGCCGCCACCGCGCTCGGCGTGCCGATCTTCTTCTCGCTCGGCAACGGCCCGAGCCGGCACACCTGGAGCACCTCGCGAGAAACCATCGCCGCCTACCTCGGTGAGCTCGGTATTCTGCAGCGATGGATGACGCGCTACCCGGACACGCTGTGCAGCATCACCCACGGCTTTCCCTATCGCTCCTTTCTCGAGGGCAATCGCATTCGCCTGCCGGAAGGCGTGTGGGCACCCTTCGAGAATCCCAATCTCAGCATCGAGGTCTCGTTTCCGGTGCGCATCGGCGATCGCTTCGATTTCCCCTACCACGAGGCGATTCCCGCGATCGAGGAGATGGTCGAGCGCATCGGCGCGGATCGCCTGCTCTGGGGCACCGACATGCCTTTCCAGAATCGCCACTGCACCTACCGCCAGTCCCGCGACCACATCGAGAAGTACTGCAAGTTCCTCGGCCCCGAGGAACTCGAGCTGATCATGGGCGGCACCGCCGCGCGCATCCTCGGGCTCGACACGCCTGGATCGGCATAGATCGCTTTCGGCGCGGGCCGGACCATGAGCGCTGTCGCGGTATCCAAGCACCCGCTCGCAACCCGCGCCGGCCTCGAAGCGCTCGAGCAGGGCGGGAACGCGTTCGACGCCCTGGTCACGATGGGCTTCGTGCTCGCGGTGGTCGAGCCCTACATGTCGGGGATCGGCGGCGGCAAGTACCAGCTCGTGGCGAAGCTTTCAGACGGGAAGCGGGTCGCAATCGACGCGCCGGTGGTCGCGCCGCTCGCCGCCACCGAGGGTTGCTTCGACGTCGACCCCAAGATGCCGCGGGGGCTGTTCGGCTTTAGCGGGGTGCGCGACCGCGCCAACGAGATCGGCGCGCGTTCCGTCGCCGTGCCCGGAGTGCTCGCAGGCCTCGAGCTGACGCGCCGGCGTTTCGGCACCCTCAGCCTCGAGGCCGCCATGGCGCCGGCGATTGCGCACGCACGCGAGGGTCACGCGCTCAGCTGGCTGGACATCGGCTACATCGCGGCGAGCGCACCGGTGCTCGCTCGCGACCCCGCGAGCGCGTCGATCTTCCTTGCTGACGGCGGCGTTCCGTCGCCGGCGATCCAGCACCGCATCGAGCCGGTGCCGCGTCTCGTGCAAACGGAGCTCGCGAGCTCGTTGGCGCTGATTGCCCGCGAGGGCGTGGACGTCTTCTGTCGCGGCGAGCTCGGGGAGCGGGTGGTTACGCACCTCCGCGCGCTCGGCGGCTGGCTCGCACCCGAGGATCTGGCGCGCTATCGCGCCCGCGAGGCTGTCGTCACCGAGATCGGCTATCGCGGCTTTCGGATCGCCACCGGCAGCGACACCGAGGTACTGGAGGCCCTGCTGATCCTCGAGCGCTTCGACCTCCGCGCGCTCGGCCACAACAGTGCCGCCGCGTTGCACATCATCGCCGAGGCGTGCCGACTCGCTCATGCGGACTTCTACCGATACATGACGGCACCCGAGGGTGGGCCACCCGCAGCGGCGGCGCTGGAAAAGGCGCACATCGATGCGCTCGCCGCGCAGATCCGAGCCGATGGCGTGATCGAGGCGCGCCTGTTTCCCGACGAGGCGGATGGTCCGGCTCCCCCGGGGGCTGCATCGACCACGACCAGCTACCTCGCCGCCGACGCCGCCGGCAACCTCGCCGCTGCGCTGCAGACTCACGGGCACGTCTTCGGCTCGGGCGTCACGGTGCCCGGCACCGGAATGCTGCTCAACGACCAGATGATGGGCTACAACCCGGAGCCCGGCACCCGGGCGTCGGTGGGGCCGGGCCGGGAACGCGCTACCTCGGGCTGGCCGGTTCTCGTGACCACCCCCGGCGGCGAGTGTTTCGCCTTCGCCGCGCCGGGGGGAAACCGGGTGCTGTGCGCATTGACGCAGGCGGTGGTCAACGTGGTGGACTTCGGTCTCGACGTGGAGACCGCGCTCGCGGCGCCGCGCATCGACTGCGGCTCGACCCCGGTCGCGCGACGCCTCGTCATCTGCGACGCGCGCATGCCATCGGCGACGCTGCGCGGGCTCGAAGATATGGGTCATGCCGTGGAGCGGGCCTCGGGCCATCTCGCCTCACCCGCCGGCGCTCCTTTGAGCTTCGCGGCTCCGGCCGGCGTGCACGTGCCGGGCGCTGCGCGGCCGAGCGTCGGCGGCAACGACCCGGACGTTCCCGGTGGCGTTGCGGCGTCGTAGCCGCTTCGGACCGAGCGCCGGGCACTCGACCCACACAAGGGTACGAGCAGGATTCGTGCAGATCATCGCTGCCTCCGGTTTACTCAACGAGCCGGTGACAGTGCCCTGGTGGAACGCTTTGCCTCTGCGAATGGAAGTCTGACTTCCCTTCGTAATTCCGGAATGCCAGGCAAATTCTCTTGCGTGCAGATTCAGGCCAGGTTACTCCGAGCCGGGCAGGAGCCGGCGCAGCCACTCCATCAGCTCGCCAACCGATGCGGCGCGGTATGGGGCGCAGGTTGGTCCTTCCCCGACCTTGATACCCAATCCCGAGAGTTCCGCCACCACGGCGAATCCGTCCTCGTCCGTGAGGTCGTCGCCGGCGAACACCGGCCGGCGGCCGGCGAAGGGCGTCTCACGCGTGAAGTCCCGGATTGCCGTCCCCTTGTCGCTTCCCGCCGGTACCGCTTCCACCATGCGCTTGCCGAGCACGACGCGAAACCGCGAGAGTTCCGGCCCGCCTTCCAGCAGCTTTGTAACCGCCTGCCGGCATTCCTCCTCGCGCTCCGGGGCGCGCCGGTAGTGAAGCACGAGCGATGGGCCCTTGTCCTCGACCACCAGACGTGGGTCGTCTTCGACCATCGCTGCGAGGGCGGCCCGCACGGGGGCGAGGGCGCGGACGAAGTCCTCGCCCGGGCCGCACACGCCGTGCTCGCCGCGGCGCTCCAGACCGTGCATGCCCGCGGCGGGGAGGCGGGCGGGCGCGAGGAAAGCGTCGAGCTGGGCGATCGATCGGCCACTCACCACTGCCAGTGCGCCGCCGAAGGATCGGTGCAGAGCGCAGAGTGCGGCGGGCAGTTCGGGGTCCACCCGGACTCCGTCCGGTGTCTCGGCGAGCTCCGTCAGGGTTCCGTCGAAGTCGAGAAAGAGCGACCAGCGCTCTCCCTGCGCAGGGAGGGGCAGCGCGCTGACCGGCGTGGTGCCGGGGACTTCTTCCGTCATCCGCAACGTCGACCAAGGCACGACGCGGACTCTCGTTCGACGAGCGGATTCCCTGGCTCCGCCATCGGTGGAGCCGGATGCAGGGACAACAGGGCCGGCGGGGCGCCCGAGATCCTCGAGCGTCCCTTGCCCAGGCCTGCGGGGCCGTGACGCTTTACGCGAACCACCAGCGCTCGGGCAGGCGCAGTCCGTCCATGATCGCGTTGCCGGCCACCGGTCCGTGCGCGAGCCGGTCGGAGTGGGCGGTGATGACGGAGGAGAACATGGGAATCACCTGACCGCCCTCGTCCTTCACCAGCCGTTGCATCTCGGCGTACATCGTGCCGCGCTTTACCTCGTCGAGCTCGGCCCGGGCCGCGACCAAGAGCTCGTTGAAGCGCGCGTGGCTCCAGCGTGTCTCGTTCCAGTCCGCGCCTTCCGCGTACCCGGTCGAGAACATCATGTCCTCGGTGGGACGGCCGTACCAGATGCTGGCGCTCCAGGGCACTTTCATCCAGACCTCGCCCCAGTAGCCATCGTCGGGAACCCGGACCACCTCGATGTCGAGGCCGGCGGCTTTCGCGTGCCCGCTGTAGAGCACTCCAGTGTCGACAGCACCGGTGAACGCGGCGTCGGCCACGTGCAACTGCACCGAGAGCGTCTCGAGGCCGGCCTTCTTCAGGTGGAACCTGACCCGATCCGGGTCGTAGACGCGCTGCTCGAGTTCCGCATCGTGGTAGCGATTGGCGGGGCCGATGGGTTGATCGTTGCCCACCAGTCCATGACCGCGCAGGACTTTCTCCACGATTTCCTCGCGGTCGATGGCGTACTTGAGTGCGAGGCGCACGTCATTGTTGTCGAAGGGCGCGACAGTGGTGTCCATCGGCAGGTTGTAGTGCTGGGTGCCGATGACCTCCGCGACGGCGAGCCCCGGCTCCTTCGCGAGCAGGTGCACGGTCTTCACGTCGGGCTCGTTCATCACGTCGATCTGGCCGCTGCGAAGCGCGTTGGTGCGGGCCGGGGTGTCGTTGATTCCCAGGGTCTCCACCTCGTCGAAGTGTCCCCGGTCCGCATTCCAATAGTTGGGGTTGCGCTTGCACAGGATGCGGGTGCCCGGATCGTGTTCGACCAGCATGTAGGCGCCGGTGCCCACCCCTTTCTCGAACTCAGCGCCCTTCGTCCCGGCGGGGACAATCTGCAGGTGGTAGTCGTTGATGATGTAGGGAAAGTCGGCGTTGCCCCCCGAGAGCTCGAACACCACCGTGTGCTTGCCGTCGGCGCGTATGTCGACCACCTGCTCGAGAAGCGTCTTGGCGGCGGAAGTCGAGTCCTCGCCGCGGTGGTAGTTGATCGAGTAGAGGACGTCCTCGGTGTCCAGCGTCTTGCCGTTGTGGAATTCCACGTCCTTGCGGAGCTGGAAGCGCCAGATCCTGGCGTCCGGCGTTGCCTCCCAGCTCTCGGCCAGACTGTTGGTGGGCTTCGACTCGTGGTCGAGCTCGACCAGGGGATTGCGCAACTGTTGAGTGGTCACCGCCTCCACTCGGCCGATCGTCTTGGCGGGGTCCAGGTTGTCGCTCGCGTTCGCATCCACGAGCCCCATGCGCAGCCTCCCCCCCTTCTTCGGGGTCTGCGCGCGAGCCGCCTCGCTCACGAGCGCGGAAGGCAGGGCCACTCCCGCTGCGGCGAGGGCCGATGCCCGGGACAGGAACTCGCGACGGCTGAGGTCCCCTTCGCGGTGCATGCGATCCAGTCGTTCGATCTCTTTCACGGAAGTCCTCCAGATTTGGTGGGCTCGATCTTGATTGGTGTTCCGCCTCTGGCGGCAACGTACTCCCCGAAGCCTCGCCGTCTGCCGAGGCGCTCATCGGATTCGGGCCGGAATTCTACCGGCAGCTTCAGCCGGAGGGGCGCAGTTCATCGCTTCGTGTTCTCGCCCGGCACTCAACCGCTTCGATGACAGAGAAGCTCTCCTCGGGTGGCCTGAGACGTCGCTGATCGGTGGAAGGCATGCCGTCGGAAATACACGAAAAATGACGACAGCAGATACAGAAGAAGCGAAGAGAAACAGTGTTGATTCGGTCTTCGAGAAGTCTTGTTTCTGGCGGGCACCTCGCCGCTACCGCTCGGGTTCCCACCGTTCCACCCGCGGGTGGGCATTGCGCGCCGATTGCGGCGTATCCCGGGAAAGGGGCGGTCGATTCTTCCACCCAACTCCGTTCCCATCCAGGTGTAGAGGGACTTCCAGTTTTCCCCGGTTGACGGGAATGCGTCCCTTGCGCGGGCCAGTCGTCGGGAAAGACTACACTGGCAGAGCCATTCACGGCCGCAGAGACCATGGTGTACTTGTTCACCGGCGCCCTGAAGACCGGAACGAAGCGGCCCGAGCGATCAGAGCCGCGGGAGACGGATTGAACCCGCCCGGCACGGCTCTCCTGTCTGCCGTTGTCCGCCGTTTCGCGCCGGACGCCCGGGTCGTCGCCGCGTCGGGGATGGACGGCGGCGAGTCCGCGACCATGACCTCCATTACCCTCGAAAGAGCAGGCGGCGCGCGGGAATGCGTCGTTCTGCGCCAGGCCGGCGACGCGAACCTCGCAGCCGATCCCGACGCGGCGGAGAACGAGGCGCGTGTTCTCGACGCGCTGAGCCGCAGGGGACTGCCGGTACCTCGCGCGCTCCATGTCGACCAGTCGCACAGGCTCCTGTCCAGGCCTTTTCTGGTCGTCACCTTCCTGGAGGGGGCGCCCGACTACGACCCGTCCGACCGCATGGACGCCGCGTGGCAGATGGCCGGCTTCCTCGCGCGCCTGCATGCCATCGACGCCGGACACGTCGACCTCGCTGCCGTTTCGCGCCGACAAGGCCCGCTCGATGGTCCGTCCCGCCGCAACGGGTTACCCGGCGCCTTTCGCGGCGCGCGCGAGCTTCTCGAGGCGTCTCGGCCACCACCCGTTCGCAACCCCGAGGCGCTGCTCCACGGCGACTTCTGGGCGGGCAACGTGCTCTGGCGGGACGGCCGGCTTTCGGGCGTGGTGGACTGGGAGGATGCGGCCATCGGCGATCCCCTCGCCGATCTCGCCATCGCGCGGGCCGACATGTCCTGGGGGTTCGGCCGGGAGGCCATGGAGGCGTTCACGGCGCGCTATGCCGGCTGCACCGGTTTCGACCTGTGCGCTCTCCCGTACTGGGACCTCCGCGCGGCGTTGCGCCAGGCGCCGCATGCCGCCGACTACGCCGAAGGCTGGCGGGAAATGGGTCGCACCGACATCACCGAAGCGGTGATTCGTGCGGCGCACGCTCTCCTGATCGACGACGCAATGGCGGCGCTCGCTTGAGACTACGACCGTAACCGTTCGTTTCTTGGGCTCGTAGAACGGGAAGGGCACGAAGGTTGCCGGAACCCGTTCTTGGAATTCACTTGCGATTACCACCAACGAGCCGTAATCGTCGGCGGGATTCTAGGCTCTCTCGTCTCGAGTCATGTACTCTCCCGGAAACCCGGCGCGGTTCAATCCCGTTTGCGGATCACTCGGAGCGGGAAGCTCATGGCGTCCGAGGGTCCGAACTGGTAACGATGAGCCGCATGCTCCAGGGGCGTGAGATGCCCGAACTTTCCCTGACTCCCTTGTCCGCTCCTTTCGGGGTCGAAGTGCACGGAATCGATCTCGCCGGAGGCGTAGGGGCCGACACGCTGCGCGCGCTGGCGCTGGCCTTCGTGGAGCACAAGGCGCTGCTGTTTCGGGACCAGGATCTCTCCCCGGAGGCTTACGCCGCGTTCGCACGTTCCTGGGGCACGCCGCGCGTCGACGGATTCGCCGAACGCAACGTTCCCGGATTCGACTACATGGCGACGGTGGGCAACGTGGGTGGGGTGAATGTGCAGGAGGCCTACCGCAACGGCGCCTCCTTCTGGCACACCGACTGCGCGGCGGAAGCCGATCCGAATGCAACGACGATGCTCTACTGCCTGGAGGCGCCGGCGCAGGGCGGGGAGACGCTCATCGCCGACATGCAGGCCGCCTACGAGGCGCTGGACGAGGAGACCCGGCGGGAAATCGAGCCCCTCGTCGCGATTCACCGGTATTCCGGCACGGGGGAGATCGTCGGCGGACGGGAAGAGTGGGAGCATCCTCTCCAACCCGTGACCGAAGAGACCGTGAAGCGCTTGCCGCCTCCGGCTCGACGCCCGGTCGCGAGGCGGCACTCGGTGACCGGGCGCAAGGGCCTCTACTCGCCCGCCGGGTCGATGGTCGCCATCGAAGGCATGGAGCGTGAACCCGCCTTCCGCCTGATGCGCCGGCTGAAGCTCCACGCCATCGGCGAGGAGTTCCGCTATGCGCACCGCTACCGTCCCGGCGACCTGCTGATGTGGGACAACACCTCGACGCTGCACTTTGCCCGACCGATCGGCGCCCCTACCGGCCGGCATGACCGGCGGCTGCTCTACCGCATCGTGCCCCTTGGGTTGCCGCGACCCTTGTCGTCTTCCGCTTCGGAGCCCGCCGGGAGGAGCTGACGCGTCCGGAGGCCGCACGCCCCCCGCGCCGTGATCCCTTGAAGCGCGCGCGGCGCCGCTATACCGTCTCCGGCTCGAGCCAGCCGGGAGGCGATCCGATGACTGCTGCCGACTCCGCCGAGTTTTTCCACGAGAGCGGCTTTGCGCGTACCGGGAGGATCCTCAGCCGGGAAGAGGCGGGCGAGATCCGGACCCTGGTCGAGCGCTTCGAGCGCGAGCACCCGGAGGCGGTGGGCAAGCTCGATCTCAAGGCGAGCCTGCTCTTTCCCAGTCTCGACCACCTCTCCGCCCACCCTGCGATTATGGCGCGCGTCACCGAAGTGATGGGGCCGAACGTGATGTGTCACAGCACTGCGTTCCGGAACAAGGCGCCGGACGGGCGCACCTTCGTGGGCTGGCACCAGGACACCGCCTACGAATGGATAGACCCGCCCAAGGTCGTGGCCTGGCTCGCGGTCACCGACTGCACGAGGGAGAACGGCTGCCTGCGCTTCATTCCCGGCTCGCAAGCGTGGGGACGGCTCCAGCACGTCGAGACCGGTAATCCCGACAGCATGCTCACCCACTCTCACCACATAGTGGACGACTTCGACGAGAGCCTCGCGGTGGACATCGAGCTCGAGGCGGGAGAGGGCGTGCTCTTCCACTACGGCGTGGTGCACGGCTCCGCGCCCAACCACTCCGACGATCGCCGCATGGCGGTGTTCTTCGACTACATCCGCCCCGATTCGGTCAAGCACGGGGAGCGCGAATCGGCCCGACTCATACACGGTGTGGATGAGTCGGGCAATTTCGACCACGAACCGGCGCCCACCACCGACTTCGGCCCCGCCGAGATCGCGGCCCACCGCGCAGGGGTGGCGAAGCTCGCGGCGAACTTCTACGCGGGGTGGGAGGGCGACATCGAGGCGCTCTCGGGGAACGCGCGAAACCGGATCTGAGACTCGTCTCGGGGCAGTGCCGGGGCCTTTCGCCTCTACGCTCCGGCCTCGATCGCGTCGTTTCCGTGGAAGCGGGAATCCATCCCGACTCGGGTCGTCCGCCCGGTAGGCGCACGTGCAGCACCGGGGGAAATGGCCTCCCGCATCCGATTCCGTACCTCGACCGCCAGGGTCGGCGGCGTTAGCATCGCGATCGGATCACCGACCTGCCGAGGACCGCCCGATGCCGAACGACGCCAATGCCGCGCTGCTCGATCGCGACCACCACCACCTGCTGCATCCCCTGCACAGCCGCAAGGTGCACGAGAACGCCAGGGTCTGGAGCCGGGGGGAAGGGGCGTTCATCTACGACGCCAACGGCGACGAGTTCATCGACGGTCTCGCCGGCCTCTGGAACAACACCGCCGGCAACGGGCGTCCCGAGCTCGCCCGCGCCGCCGCGGCGCAGCTCGAGGAGCTCGCCTACGTGTCCGGTTACGCCGGGAGCTCGAACCCGCGTGCGATCGAGCTGGCGGAGCGCCTCTCCGAGATCTGCTACCCGGACATCAACCGCTTCTACTTCACCTCCGGAGGCGGCGAATCGAGCGACTCCAACTTCAAGATGGCCCGCTACTACTGGAAGCTCAAGGGCCGTCCCGAGAAGGTCAAGTTCATCTCCCGGCAGTGGGGCTATCACGGCGTGACCTTCGCCGCGATGTGCGCCACGGGAATCTCTCCCTATCACCCGATGTTCGAGCCCCTCATCCCCGAGTTCGTCCACGTCCCCTCTCCCTATCCCTACCGCTACGAGGCGCCCCCGGGGGCCGCGAGCCAGGGCATCGCCGCCGCCGACGAGCTGGAGAAGAAGATCCTCGAGGAGGGTCCGGAGACGGTGGCGATGTTCCTCGCCGAGCCGGTGCAGGGAGCCGGCGGGGTCATCGTGCCGCAGGACGACTACTTCCCCCGGGTGCGCGAGATCTGCGATCAGTACGATGTGCTGCTGGTCTCCGACGAGGTGATCACCGGCTTCGGGCGCACCGGCCGCATGTTCGGACTCGAGCACTGGGGGGTGCAGCCGGACATGATCCAGTTCGCCAAGGCGATTACTTCGGGCTACTTCCCCCTCGGCGGCATCGGCATCAGCGACGAGATCGCCGCCACCATCGACGAGGCGGGCAAGCCCTGGATGCACGCCTACACCTACAGCGCCCATCCGGTGGGCTGCGCGGTGGGGCTCGCGATGCTCGACATCGTGCGCGACGAGGACTTCCCGGGGCAGGCGGCGGCGAAGGGCAAGCGGCTCCTCGTGGGCCTCAAGGACGCACTCATCGACCATCCGCAGGTCGGCGACATTCGCGGACTCGGCCTCATGTGCGGGGTGGAGGTGGTGAAGGACCGCGCCACCAAGGCGCCGTTCACGCCGGAGGACGGAGTGGGTCCGCGCCTCATGCAGGCGATGGTCTCGCGCGGACTCTTCACCCGGCTGCGCGGCGAGGACGTCATCTGTCTCGCACCACCCATCGTCGCGAGCGACGAGCAGATCGACCGCATCGTCGGGATCGTGCACGACGCGGTCCACGACGTGCTCGGGTCCTGAGCGGGGCCGTCTCTCCGAGCGGGCGCCGCCCTCCGTGCTTCTTCGCGGGCGCGGCGCCACCCGCGTGCGACGAGCCGGGCTGCGCCGGCGCCTGGAGATCGGGGAGGGAGGCGCCGCTCAGTTCGCGGCGTGCTCGTCGCGGCGGATTTCTTCCAGGGTGTCGGCGTAGGCTCGCGCGAGCGCCGACACGGAAAGCACGCCGAGCAGTCGCTCGTCGTTCTCGCTCACGAGCACCGGCACCGCGTTGCCGGTGAAGTCCGCCACTCCTTCCATCGCTTCCCACAGCGAGGTGCCGGCGTAGAGGCGGGGGGCGCTCAGGTCCGCGATGTCGGCAGCGGAGCCGCCTCTCCACAAGGGACTGCTCTCCCATGCCACGAGTGCAGCGAGAGTGACGGTGCCCGCGTAGCGCCCCCGCCGATCCACGACGCAGGCCTCGCGGCCCGGATCGGAGAGCAGGCGCCGCTTCACCTCCACCAACCGAGTACGCGGTGCGACCACCGTGTAGGAGCGGCTCATGTACTCCCCGACCCGCCGGTCCCCGAGGATCACCTTGTCGCGGCCGAGCGAGACGTCGAAGCCGCGATCCTCGAGCTGCACGTCGAAGAATGAGCGGCCGAATATGCGGTACGACACGAGGTTGGAGAACACCACGCTCACCATCGCCGCAGTGGCCAGCTCGTAGTTCCTCGTCAGCTCGAAGACGATCAGGATCGAGGTGAGCGGTCCCCCGATGACCGCGCTGATCACCGCCACCATGCCGCAGGTTGCGTACACCACGGTCTCCGCGCGCAGCTCGCCGAGCACCCACTCCGCGCCGCCCGCGGCGAAGGCGCCGAAGAGCGCCCCGATGAGGAGCGCGGGCCCGAATACCCCGCCCGCGAAGCCAAAGCCGATGCACAGCGCGGTGGCGAGGATCTTGGCGACCAGCAGCAGGAGCAGCCGGTCGCTCGCCACGATGTCCCCGGCGAGCACCGCGCGCACCGTTTCCCCGCCGATGCCGAGGATCTCGGGAATCCAGATCGCCGCCACCCCGAGGGCGGCCCCGGCCACCATCGGTCTCACGTAGGGCGCGATGGGAGACGCGCGCCCGAGACGGGTCGAGAGCTGCATCGCGCGCATGTAGGCGGCCGCGACCAGCGCGCCCGCGGCTCCGATCAGGGCGAAGGCGGCGAACTCCACCGGCCGGGCAGGGTTCAAGTGCTCGATCTCGAAGAGCGGCGGGCGCTCGAAGCCCGCGTTGACGATTACGTAGCCGATCGCGGCGGCGACGGTGATCGGAGCGAAGGCGCGCAGCGAGTAGTGCCGCAGGATCACCTCGTGCGCGAACACGATCCCGGCGAGCGGCGCGTTGAAGGCGGTGGCGATGGCGGAAGCGACCCCGCAGCCGATGCCGACGTTGCCCATCCAGCGCCGCCGCTCGTCGATGTCCGCGATCGCCGAGCCGAGCGTCGCTCCGAGGTGGGCGAGCGGTCCGTACTGCCCGGTCGATGCGCCGGCGCCGAGCGATATGACGCTGGACGCGCTGGAGAGCAGGCCGGAGCGGGTGGGGATATGCCCTTCGAACCCCTGCACCGCGCGCACGATGTCGGCCGGAGCGTGCGCCCGCTTCTCGGGAATGAACTGGTTGAGGATCCCCACCACCAGGCCGCCCACGGTGGGCACGAGAATGGTAACGATGATCAGGAGTGCCGGACTTCCCGCCTCTCGTCGACTCGCGGGCGAGATGAAGAGCTGATCGTTGAGCAGGGCCACCACGTCGACGAAGAGCATCGCTGCGAGCGAGGTGACCGCGCCGATCGCGAGTCCCAGGATCGCGATCGCGACGACCGAGCCGGCGAGGCCGGGGAAACGGCGGGTCATGGGCGCGGCGGGCGCCGCTCTGCCATCTTCGGATCGCTCCGTCTCATCCGTGCGTCAGTCCTTTCTCGTCCCTTGAGCGGAAGCCTGAGCCCTGCACTTCGTCCCCGGATGGCAGCGCAAGTGCGGGGGGTGCTGTTTCAACGAGGGTGGGGAGCGGAGATTGCCCGTTTCGGTCATTCGATCTCCTCGATCTCGAAGCGATGGCTGACCTCGACCCCTCCGGCTCGCAGCATCGCGGTGGCCGAGCAGTACTTTTCCGCCGAGAGGCTGACCGCTCGCGCCACGCTCTTCTCCGAGAGCTGTCGTCCGGAGACCGTGAACTTCATGTCGATCTCGGTGAACACCTTCGGTGCTTCGCCGGCGCGCTTTGCGTCGAGCTCGACCACGCAGTCGCTCACCGCCTGTCGCGACTTCTTCAGGATGGTGACGACGTCAAAGGCGCTGCACGCACCGGCCCCGATCAGCATCGCCTCCATGGGGCGGATGCCGATGTTGCGCCCGCCGTGGCCGGGGTCGCCGTCGAGCACAACGCTGTGACCGCTCCCCGATTCGCCCACGAAGGCTACGCCTTCCAGCCATTTGACCCTCGCTTTCATGTCTTTTGGCACCTCCGGCCTGCGCCGACCCGGCGATCCGGGGAATGATACGTTCCGACTCCGTTCGGGGTCGCGTGCTCGTCGGGCAGCGGGTAGAAGGACCGTGCGTGGCCCGGCCGGCGGCGCATCGCTTCCCGAGCGCCGCCGCAGCAAGCGCGCGTTGCAGGCACGACTCGGCCGACTCGCAGCCGCCGCGGAGAATGCGGACGCTACGCGCGGCGCCAGCGCAGGAGTCAGTCCGACGCCCCGAGCAGGTCTTCGGCGTAGGCGAACACCGCCGGGTTGCCCCCGGTGTGCACGAAGACCACCACCTCGTCCTTGCCGATGAGGCCGCGGCGGACGTGGTCGACCAGGCCCGCCATCGCCTTGCTGGTGTACACGGGGTCGAGAATGATGCCCTCGCTGCGGGCGGTGAGAAGGAATGCCTCGCGCGCCGCTTCGCTCAGCACGCCGTAGCGCTCGCCGATGTAGCCGTCGTGGTTGGTGACGTCCTCGGGTCCGAACTCGAGATCCAGGTGGAGCAGTCCGGCCGCCGCGTTGGCGATGCGCGCGATGTCGACGCTCCGGTCCTCGTCCCACTCGATGGGGGCTATGCCTGTCACGCGGGCCTTGCGACCGAGGGCGCGCAGGCCGAGCAGCAGGCCGGCCGGGGTCATGTTGGCGCCCGCCACGAAGACGTAGTCCGCGTCCACCCCCGCCTCGTCGAGCTGGGCATCGAGCTCGATCGCGGCCTCCACGTAGCCGACGGTGGAACGCGCGAGGATGTCCAGGTCGAAGGGGTTGATGAGATAGGGCCGGCGTCCCGCGGCACGGTGCGCTTCGGCCTTCTCTTCGAGCAGCGGGGGCAGATCCTGCATGTCGTCGATGTCGGTCACCGTGATGTCGGCTCCCATCAGGTCGTCGAGGAGCAGGTTGCCCTGGCGCACCGGACCCTTCTCCCCATGCAGGAGCACGAGAGAGACCTCGCGCTCGAGCTTGCGCGCGGCCGCGGTGATCTGCCGGCACCAGTTCGACTGCGTGTAGGCGCCGACCACGATGACGTCGGCCTCCTTCTCCACCATGTCGGCGAGCAGGAACTCGAGCTGCCGGGTCTTGTTGCCCCCGAAGGCGAGACCGGTGAGGTCGTCGCGCTTGACGTAGATGTCGGGGCCGCCGAGGACCCGCGCGAGTCGGGGACAGTGCTCGAGCGGTGTCGGGAGGTGGGCGAGGCGTACCCGAGGCACGGCCCGGATGCGTTGTCGGAGCGCTTCCCGGCGCGCGGAGTCGGAGTGGGTCACAGTGGTACCTCTTCTCGGTGCTGCCCTTCCCGCAGGCGCCGGCGGGCACCGAGCAGGTTGCGCAGGTGGAACATCGGATGCACGGTCAGCGCCGCGCGCAGGACCCGGATTCGCCGGTAGCGCGGCAGTGGCGTGCGCTCGAGCCACATCGCGACGAGCCGGGCGAGTATCCCTTGCTTCTTGCGGACCTGGTGCCCCTGGGTGTTGTGCATGCCTTGCATGCCCTCCGGCGCCGGCTCCGCGAGCATGTAGCCGGCCTTCACCGCCTCCCGGAAGAGGGTGTCTCCGGCGCGGGTCCTCGCCACCACCAGGCAGCGACCGATCCGCTCGTCGCCTTCCGGCGCTCCGCCCGGCCAGTCGTCGACCGAAGTGATGTCCGCGAGCTCTCCGGTGTGGTCCGGACAGATCTTGCAGCGGAACTGGGTCTTCCACTTCTGCTCGTAGGGGAACCACATGTCGAGGTAGGACTCCTGCGCCTCCCGGCCGTCGCGGGCGCGGGCCCAGGTCGGGCCGGGCCAGCCGTGTCCCCGGTACCGCATCGTCTCGAGCTCGTCCTCGCGCAGGCCGTGGCGGGCGAGGAACTCGTGGGATGACCGCTGCTTCGGCACGCCCGCGCAGGAAATGGTCAGGGTGTAGGGCACCAGCTCGTCGACGCGCGGATCCCGGCGCGCGAGGTTGCGAAGCGCCGCGACGTCGCAGGGCTTGCCGATGAACGCGAAGCGCTGCCCCCGGGCGAGGAGCGAGGTCACGTCGACGAGGGGCGCGGCGGGCCCGTAGCGGGACGCGGTCCCGTCGAGCACCTCGCCCGCGCTGAAGCTCAGCTTGCGCTCGGTCTGCATCGGGGCGTTGCGGGCGGCACCTACGTGGAGCACGAAGTCGACCTTGCGGTGGTCGAGGAGGTACATCCCGAGCGCGGTGAGCGCGCCTCCCGCCGCCGCCCGGAATTGGACTTCGTCGTCGGCCGCCCGGCCTCTCCATACGCTCACTCCCGGACCGAAGACCGGGTCTTCGAGCGCGGTGCGCTCGGCCGCATCGCCGTCGATCACGACTCCGGGGCAGGTCTCGAGGATCTTCTCCATCGTCTCGGGCGGAATGGGGGTCTTCTGCTTCGGGCGCAGGAAGCCGGGCGAGACGAGGCGCATCTCGACCGCGTCCCGTCCGGCCACGCTCTCGCACAGCCCGCAGCCGATGCACAGACCGGCGCGGCAGATGGTCTCGAGGTCGCGCGCGCGCCGGATCACCTGCCGCTCGAGCTCCTTGAGGGAGAACCGTGCTCGATTGTAGTGTTCGATACCGAGGCCGCGAAAGCCGGCCATGACGAGGGATTGCCCTGCAACCGGGAAAGGAATTTCAGCAATGGACACCGAGACGGCACGTGCGCTGGCACAGGTGAGCGCCGCCGACATCGAAGCCTACGAGCGTGACGGTGCGCGTTGCCTGCGTCAGGTGTTCGAGTCGAAGTGGCTGGACCTCATCGCCCGCGGCATCGAGCGCGACCTGCGCGATCCGGGACCTTACGGGCGGGTGCAGTCTCCGCCCGACGATCCCGGATTCTTCTACACCGACTACTACATGTGGCGACGCATCCCCGAGCTGCGGCGCTTCGCGCTCGAAAGCCCGGCCGGGGCGGTGGCGGCGCGGATGATGCGTTCCGAACGCGTCGGATTCTTTTTCGACGGACTCTTCGTGAAGGAGCCGGGCACCCTCAAGGAAAGCGCCTGGCACCAGGACCAGGTCTACTACAACGTCGACGGCAACCAGGCCCTGGTGATGTGGATTCCGCTCGAACCGGTGGACGAGGAGACCTGTCTTCAGACCGTCCGGGGCGCCCACCGCTGGCCGCAACGCTTCGAGCGCCGCATGCTCAACGACGGCCGCGACATTTCCTTCGGCAAAGACGGGGGCGACTACGTCCCGGTGCCGGACATCGAGAGCCGGCGCGAGGACTATGACATCATGTCCTTCGCCATGGAGCCCGGCGACGTGATCGTCTTCCACCCCATGATGCTGCACGGCGCGCGGGGCAATCCTTCGCCCACCCGGCGCCGGCGCGCCCTGCAGGCGACCTGGCTCGGCGACGATGCGGTGTACGGCGAGCGCCCGGGGGACGTGGAGCCGCACATCACCGGGCACGATTTCAAGCCCGGTGACTGTCTCATCGACGTGGAGTCGGTGTTTCCGCGCGTGTGGCCGAGAGCCTGAAGAGGCGTGCCCGAGCGACGAGAGGCACCCGCCGCGCTCACGATCGACCGGCGTAGCGACGGCATTGCCGTCATCGCGTGGGACGAGACGGCGGCGCCGGACGGGGCTCGCCGCACGGAGCGGCTTGAACGCGAGCTCGAAACGAGGCTCGACGGCATCGCGGCGTGGCCGGCCCTCGAAGGGCTGGTGTTCGCTTCGACCGGGAGCGACGGAGAGGTGGCCGGCGCCGCACTCTCCGAGCTTCGGATGCTGCGAAGCGCGGTGGAATGCGCCGGCATCGCGCAGCGGACGCAGGCGTTGGCCGAACGCATTTCCGGACTCCCGGTGCCGAGCGTCGCGGCGATTCAGGGTCCCTGCCGTGGCCGTGCGCTCGCTCTCGCCCTGGCCGCGGATGCGCGCATTGCGAGCGGTGACGAACGCACTTTCTTCGCAGCGCCGGAGCTGCGCCTGGGACTCGTGCCGGGCGGCGGGACCACCCTTCGCCTGCCCCGCCTCGTCGGAGTGGTCGCGGCGCTCGACTTCCTGGTGAGCGGACGCGAAGTCTCCGCCGGCGCCGCGCTCCGTCTCGGTCTCCTGGATCGCCTCAGCACCAGGCAGGGGCTGATCGAGGATGCGGTCGCCCTTGCCGAGAGCCTGAGGCGGGTCTCGCGGGGGCGGAAGCGCTCGCGGGCGCCGTCCCGCGCTCGCGCGCAGCACCTGGTGCTGGCCGGCAACCCGATCGGCCGCGCGCTGTTCTTTCGCCGGGAGAAGAGACGCATTCATGCGTGGACCCGGGGCAACTACCCGGCACCGAAGCGCCTCCTGGAGGTCGTGCAGGGGGGTCTCGCCGGCGGTTCCGACGCGGGACGCGCTCTCGAAGCGAGGACGTTCGGGGAGCTCGCGACGAGCGCGGAGGCGAGAACGCTGCTGCGCCTCTTCGCCGCGCAGGAGGAGCTTGCGGGCGCGTCTCGGAATGCCTCCGAATCGACGGAAGCTCGCACAGTACGCTCGGTGGGCATTCTGGGCGCCGGCCCCACCGGCGCCGGCATCGCCTACTTGAGCGCAAGGCATGCCGGCGTCGAGGTGCGGCTCGCCGGTCGCGATGCCGCCGCGCGCGAGCGGGGAGTCGCCCTGGTGCAAGGCATGCTCAACGCGCAGGTGGCGCGGGAGCGCCTGACCCGGGCCGGCCGCGACGCGGTGCTCCACCGGGTGCGTGCGGTGAGCGGCGAGGAGCGCTTCAAGGGCGTGGACCTGGTGATCGACGCTGAACCGGGCTCGCTCGAGGACAAGCGCCGGACGATCGCCCGACTGCCCGGTTTCGAGGCCGGAGATGTCATCTACGCATCCGGTCTCGTGCCCCACTCCATCGCCGCCCTGGCGTCGACCTGTCCGTTCCCCGAGAACGTGCTCGGCCTGCGCTACGCCACGCCGGCAGCACGCGTTCCCCTGCTCGAAGTGGTGGCAGGCAGGCAGAGCTCTCCCCGGGCGATCGCGACCTGCGTCACGTTCGGCCGGCGACAGGGCAAGACGGTCATCGGGGTGCGCGACGGCCCCGCCTTCTACTGCGCCCGCATTCTCGCCCCCTGGTTCAACGAGGCGCTGTGGCAGCTCTCGGAAGGACTTTCCATCGAGAACATCGACTGGGCGCTCGTCGAGTTCGGATTTCCCGTCGGCCCTTTCGCCCGGCTCGACGACCTCGGCATCGACGTCGCGGCGGGCCTGGGGCACGTCGTGCACGACGCGCTCGGAGAGCGCATGCGTCCGCCGCCCGCGATGGCGAGGCTCGTCGCGGACGGGCGCCTCGGCCGCCGGAGCGGGCGTGGCTTCTACAACTACGAGATTCGGGGAAGGGAGCGGCGGGGCGCGGTCGACGGCTCCGTGTACACCACGGTGCAGTCATGGCCCGCAGTCGCCAGGCCCGCGACCGAAATCGCGCAACGCTGCGTTCTCGCGATGATGAACGAAGCCGTCCATTGCCTCGGGGAGGGCATCGTTCGGCGCGCGCGGGACGGCGATGTCGGCGCCGTGTTCGGAGCCGGCTTTCCCGCCTTTCTCGGCGGGCCCTTTCGCTACGTGGATTCGCTGGGAGCCGCCTACGCGGTCGAGCGCCTCGAGTCCTGGACCGCGCAATGCGGCGATCGCTTTCGGCCCGCTCCGCTCCTCACCGAGATGGCGAAGAGCGCGGCGCGCTTCTACCCGGAGGAGACATGAGGGCAGTCCGCATCGTGCTGCCCGGCCTTCGTGGCGAGGGCGTCGAGATACCGCGGTGAGCGGCTGCATCTCCGCCCTTCTCGAATCTCCTTCCCAACGGATTCACTCTGCCGAACGGGGCGAACCACTCGCAAGCGAGCGCCCGAGGCCGTCGCCGGCCGGGGGAGGAGTCGGGGTCAGGAATCACGGCGCTCCTCCGCCACGAGGAACTCCGGGAAGGACTCGATGCCGAGCGCGGTGCTGTCCTGGCCCAGTCTCTCGACACGTGGACTGATGCGGGCGCCGGCGATGCGGTCGATGATGCGCCAGACGAACAGGGAGAATCCGAACACGAAGACCCCGACGGCGACGACGCCCGCCAACTGGACGAGGAGGTCGCCGCCGCCCGCGATGCACACGGCCAGCGTCCCCCATACGCCGGCGCCCATGTGGGCGGGAATCGCGCCGACCTCGTCGTCGATTCTGAGAAGCTGCAGCAGCTTGATGCCGGCCGCGCACACGCCGCCGCCAATCGCGCCGATGAACAGCGCGACGTAGTGGTCGACCAGGTCGGGACCCGCGGCGATTGCCACGAGTCCGCCGATCGCGCCGTTGAGGGATGCGAGCAGGTCCATCCTTCCGAAGAGGGGCCGCGACAGCGCCATCGCGGTGATCAATCCCGCGGCGGATGCGAGGTTGGTGTTGACGAGGATGTTGCTGACCGCAATCGCGTCGGCCACGCCACTCAGGGCAAGCTGTGATCCGCCGTTGAATCCGAGAAAACCGAGCCAGATGATGAACACGCCGAGGGTCACCTCCGGCACGTTGTTGGGCGGGGTCGCCTTGACGCTGCCGTCGGCCCGGAACTTGCCCTCGCGTGCACCCACCACGAGCACTCCGGCGAGCGCCGCCCATCCTCCGGTGGAGTGGACGACGGTCGAGCCGGCGAAGTCCTTGAAGCCCATCGCTCCCAGCCAGCCTCCGCCCCAGGTCCAGGCGCCGACCACGGGATAGATGAACGCGGTCAGCACCGCGATGAAGACGAAGAAGGGCCACAGCTTCACCCGCTCGGCGAGCGTGCCCGACACGATGGAGCCGGTGGAGGCCACGAACACCATCTGGAAGAACCAGTTGGACATCGTGGCGTGGCCGCGTTCCATGACCGCCTTGTCTTGGGACGCGTCGCCGCCCAGCAATGCTTTCTCCGCACTGCTGGGACCGTAGAAGAGTTCGAGCGAGCCGAACCAGCCGCCGGCTTCGACTCCGACGTGCATGATGTTGTAGCCGATCAGGTAGAAGGCGAGCCCGGCGATGGAATAGAGGCCGATGTTCTTCAGGCATATGACCGACACGTTGCGGGTGCGCACCGAGCCTGCTTCCAGCATCATGAAGCCGGCGCACATCCACATCACCAGCGCGCCCCAGAAGAGGAAGGAGAAGCTGTTCAGGACGAACTGCATCTCGCTCTCCATCGCCGCGCCCGCCGGCGAGGGGAAAAAAGTGCACGCAGCGGCGAGAGCCAACGGGCCCGTACCCCGGGTCGAACGTTCTTCGGCGTAACGCACCCTGCTCTTCGTTCGCACGGCCTGCACCTCTGCGGCGGCGATCCTCGGGCATCGGCTCCATGTCGCCCGCAGCGAAACGCCTCCCCACCAGGTGCTCGACCGTCCGCTCGCTGCCGCAGACCGGGATTCTATCGTGAGAGGGGAGCCGGAGGGCGGACCCGGATCGCCGCCCCAGCAGCATGCCGCAGACAAGCATATTGACATACAATTTCTCGGCGCCTTCCGTCGGCGCCCTCGGGGCACGAGTCATCATCGGGGATGGGCGTGCGAACCCGCCTCGGGAGATTCCGGGGGCTCGATGGAGCAACCATGGCCGGGAGGGCCCGATTGTGAGATTCGTCTTCAACACGACATTCGAGAACCCGGGCTTCGCGCTCAGCTACGAGCAGCTCGTCGACAATGCGCGCGAACAGGCTCGGCTCTGCGAGGAAGCCGGCTTCGACGCGTTCTGGCTCGCCGAACACCACTTCGGCGCGAACGGGCGGGACAACCTGCCGAACCCCTTCCTGCTCGCGGCGGATCTGGGCAGCCGCACCACCCGCATCCGCTTCGGCACCGCGGTGGTCGTCCTGCCCCTCTGGCATCCCCTTCGCGTGGCCGAGAACATCGCGATGCTCGACCAGATGCTCAAGGGTCGCCTGGAGATCGGATTTGGCCGTGCGAGCCAGCCTCACGAGGTGGTGACCTTCAACCCCGCGGCGGATCCCCGCTCCCCGGCCGGCTCTCGCGCGGTGTTCGCCGAGGGACTCGAGGTGGTGAAGAAGGCGTTGACGCAGGAGTTCTTCAGCCACTCCGGCGAGTACTACGAAGTGCCGCCGCGGGGCGTGTCCTGGTCGAGCCGCAAGGGTTTCGAGGACGATCCACGCTGGATACGAGACGGGGAGGTCTACCGGCTGCACATGGTTCCGGGGCCCTGGCAGAAGCCGCACCCCCCCTTCTGGATGGCGATATCGACCGAAGGATCGGCGCAGGTGGCGGCGGAGCTCGACCTCAAGCCGGTGGCATGGCGCCAGACCGCGCGCAAGCTGCGCGAGTGGATTGGGAAGTACCAGGCGGTGCGCCGCGGGCGCGGAGATCCGTGCCCTTGTCCGGGGCGGGACTGGGGGGTGTTGCGGCAGGTCTACGTCGCGCCGACGATGGAGGCGGCCCGCCGTGACTACGAGGCGCTCTTCGTCAACATGATGCGCTACCGGGCGGCGGATCCCTGGCGGGCGATTCAGGCCTTCCTCGACCCAGGGGAAGAGGCGGCCCCGGGTACGGCTCTGGACTGGGATTTTCTTTGGAACCGTTGCCTGATCGCGGGGTCTCCGGAAAACGTCGTGGAGCAGATCCAGGAGTTGCAGGAGCTCACCGGTGCCGGGACCCTTGCCGCTTCCTTCGCTCACGAGGGGCTTCCCCAGGACAAAGTGCTGCAATGCATCGAGCTTCTCGGCGAGCACGTGATCCCCGAGTTTCGCAAGGACGGGACGCAGGAGCTCGCGGCGGCGGGTGCCGGCTGAGTTCAATGGGTCTGCCGTGCTCTGCGTGCGAAGCGCCGGCCACTGGCACCCGAGCGTACACTGGCGCAGCGAGGGGATGGCGTGAGACCACGAACGAGCCGGGACACTTCGGCCCTGCGGGTCAGCAGGACGCGGGAAACACTGCGCGAGAAGACCGTGGAGCGGCTCCGTGAATCCATTCTCAACCAGTTCTTCGAGCCCGGAGAGCGCCTCATCGAGCGCGAGCTGTGCGAGCTGACCGGGGTGAGCCGCACTTCGGTGCGAGAGGCCTTGCGACAGCTCGAGTCGGAAGGGCTCATCGAGACCATCCCGAATCGCGGTCCCGTCGTCACGTCCCTGAGTCTCGAGGATGCCATGCGCATCTACGAGGTCCGGGAAGCACTCGAAGGGCTCGCGGCGCGGCTTTTCGTCGAGCGCGCGAACGACGAGCTCGTCGAAGCGTTCGCCCGGGCCGGAGAGGACATGATTTCGGCGGCGGTCGAAGAGAACATGCGGGAGGTGCCCGCGAAGCTCGACGCGTTCTACGGGATTCTCTTCGAAGGGTGCGGCAATTCGATCGCGGCTTCGCTCATCCGCACGCTCCGCGCCCGCATGCACTATCTCCGGGCCACGACCGCTCATCGGCAAAGCGAATCCCATACTCGGGCCTCGGTCCGAAACTTCCGGCGGATCATCGCCGCGGTGAAGAAGCGCAATGCCCGAGCGGCTGCCAGCGCATGCACCGCCCAGGTCCGCCACGCCGCGAAGGTGGCCCGCGAGGTGCTGGGGAGCGGCCCGAGGTGAAGCCGTCAGGAAGTGCCCGGCGGGCGCCCGCGGATCAGGGAGACGCGCCGAGGGGTGGCGCTCTACTCACGGCACGGCGCGGGAGAACATCGGGACCGGCGGAATCCGGAGACGGTGGCGCGGGCCGGCACCGCGCGGTGCATTGAAGTATCGGTGAATCAGAGCAGAAAGAGAGGCGAGACGTGAGAGACACAGCGCAGCGAGTACCGGCGGGTCCGGCCCTGAGGACCGAGCCTTCCTTCTACGAGCTCTGGCGGCAGCGCGAAGGAGTCCCCGTCGTGGGCGGCCTCATGGTGCCCGACCTGCGGGGGGAGCTGCCGCTCGAGACCTGGGGCCGCAAGGGAGTGCCAGGCGCCTTTCTCGGCCTCCGGGGCGGGGAGCAGTCGCTCGACGCTTACGTCATCGAGATACCGCCGACGGGAAACACCGAGCCCGAGAAGTACATGTTCGAGGAGGAGTACGTGGTGCTTTCCGGGCGGGGCGCGACCACCATCTGGCTCCCCGGGGGCGGGAAGCAGACCTTCGAGTGGCAGGCGGGCAGCGTCTTCTGCCCGCCGCTGAACGCGTGGCGCCAACACTTCAACGGAAGCGCGGACGAGCCCGTTCGCATGCTGGTGGTGACCACCGCTCCGGTGATGTTCAATCTCTTCCGCAGCGAGGACTACATCTTCCGCTGCGAACATGCGTTCACGGACCGCTTCAGCGGAGAGGAAGACTACTTCAGCGGCAAGGGCGAAGCGCTTCCCAACCTGGTGTGGCGCAGCAATTTCGTGCCGGACGTCACCAGCTTCACCCTCAAGGACTACAGTTGGCGCGGCGGCGGCTCGGAGAGCAAGGCGGTGATGTTCGAGATGGCGAACAACACCATGCAGTCGCACTGCGCGGAGTTCCCGGTGGGCACCTACAAGAAGGCGCATCGACATGGACCGGGCGCCCATATCCTGATCCTGAGCGGCAGCGGTTTCTCGCTGATGTGGGAGGAGGGAAGACCCAAGCAGAAGCTCGACTGGGGGCCCGGATCGCTGTTCGCTCCGCCCGACATGTGGTTCCACCAGCATTTCAACACCGGCGCCGAGCCTTCCCGCTACTTCGCCGTTCACTACGGTACCTGGCGAGTGGTCGTGGACTATTTCGGTGCGGCCGACACCAGCACCCGCACCGGGGGGCACCAGATCGAGTACGAGGATGAGGACGACGACATCCTCGAGACCTTTGCTGCGGAGCTGGAGAAGAACGGCGCCGAGCCGAGACCCCTGCACGAATGGCGCTACGACAAGCTGCAACCCGCGGACACGTGATCAACCATGTCTCTACAGGAGGCGAGCATGACAGCACCTGACTACATCTTCTCTCCTGATCTCTACGCCGATGTCCGACTTCCGGTTCTGCAGGCGGGCCTCTTGCCACCGTGGTGCTACACGTCGCGGGAGTTCTATGAACGCGAGGTCCGGGAGATCTTCATGAAGGTCTGGAATCTCGTGGGAAGGGTGGAACAGATCCCCGGTCCCGGAGATTACATCGCGCTGGAGCTCGCCGGCGTGCCGGTGATCATTCTGCGCGACGAGAACCGGGAGGTGCGGGCCTTCGCCAACACCTGCCGGCATCGCGGTTGCCGCCTGTTGACGGGGGAAGGGAGCTGCGACAGGTACATCAAGTGCCCCTACCACGGCTGGGCCTATGCTTTCGACGGACGTCTCGTCGGGGCGCCGGGCATGAAGGAGACGCTCGACTTCGACCTGTCGGAGATTGCGCTGCATCCCATCCGGCTGGAGACCTGGGAGGGTTTCATCTTCATCTGCTTCGATGCGCAATCCGAGGGCCTGATGGATTATCTCGGCGATTTCCCCGAACGCTTCGCCATGTACAACTTCGGGGAAATGGTGTTGACCCGGCGCAAGGAGAGCGTCGTCGAGTGCAACTGGAAGCTCCTGACCGAGAATGCGATGGAGGGATACCACACGGGTACGGTTCACGGAGGATCGCTCGGCCGGCAGGAGCTCATTCTGGAGGAGACGCGCGGCGAATGGGTGACCGCGTTTCATGAGTCCGGCAAGTCGATTGCGACCCTTCCCGGCGAGACGCGATCGCTACCCCAGATCGACACGTTGACGGGGCGGGCGGCACGCGGGACCTACTTCGTGCTGCTCTATCCCGGCTCCACCATGGCGTGCAACCAGGATGGCGTGTTCTTCATCCAGCAGTCCCCGGAAGGACCGGCGCGCACCCGTATCGCCCTCACCTCCTGCTTTCCGAGGAGCACGGTGGAGAGCAAGGATTTCGACGAGATTGCCGAGCAGTACTACCATCGCCTCGACACCTCGGTTCCGGAAGACATCTGGATCTCCGAAGAGCAGCAGGCGGGTCTGGCATCGCCTTTCAGTTCCACCAGCCGACTCTCATCGGAGGAGCCGCTCGTTCACTCGATCGCAAACTGGGTGCTCGACCGGGTACTCGACACCACGACCGAAAGGTCCGCTGCCTGAACCGGGTGTCTCTGCAAACCTCCGGGCGTACCTCCCATGTCCAGTGTCGGAATCAGGATCGGCTGTGCGGGGGCGGGGATCCTCGGCAGCGCCATCATGGCTCGGCTTCTCGACACTCGCTTCGATGTGCTCGCCTGGAATCGAACGCCGGACAAGCTCGGGCCGCTCATCGATGCCGGTGCCCGCGCGGTCGCCCGTCCCGCCGACCTCGTCCGGGACGCCGACTTCGTCCTGACCTGCCTGACCGACGGAACTGCGGTCGAGGCGGTCGTGTTCGGCGAGGACGGCATCGCCTCGAACGCTTCTTCCACGAGCCTTCTAATCGACATGTCCACGGTAGAGCCCGAGCACAGCAGAAGGATGGCGGAGCGCCTGCGCGCGGAGGGTTTGATGGGATGGCTGGACGCTCCCATCTCGGGCGGCGCGCCGGCCGCCCGCGAGGGGCGAATGGCGGTGATGGTGGGTGGCGAGGAGGCGGACTTCGAGAAGGCGCGCCCGGTATGGAACGCGCTCGCGGCACGTTGCACCCTGATGGGACCGAGCGGTGCGGGGCAGAGCACCAAGATGGTCAACCAGGTGCTGGTCGCCTGCATGTTCGCGGTGCTGGCCGAGGCCTGCGGACTGGCCGAGCGCATCGGCGTCGACGCGAGCCGGATTCCGCAAGTGCTTGAAGGAGGACGCGCCGATTCGCGTCTCCTGCAGGAGTTCATGCCGAAGATGGCGTCGTCGGACTTCTCGGTGGAGGGCGCGATCGCGGTGATGCTGAAGGACCTCGACGCGATCGAGTCCCTTGCGGCGGAAGTCGGAGCGAGGCTGTCGATGACGAATGCGGCGAGCGAGATGTACCGCCGGCTCGCTCGTGCGGGTTACGGCGACCGGGACAACTCGGAGCTGGTGAAGCTGTATCGAGACGACGCACCGGCCTGACCGGGCAACGGAACACATGGCGGACGCGCTCGGACATCGCAGCTCCTGAGCGGCAGAACGATCCCAGTTTGGCGTACTGCGGCCGGAAGGTTGGACGAACGGACTCGGGTGGAATCCCGCACACGCGGGAATCCACGGGCTGTTCTCCTGTCGTATCGAGTCCCCGAGATC
Source organism: uncultured Ectothiorhodospiraceae bacterium (assembly GCA_964420925.1). GTDB lineage: Bacteria > Pseudomonadota > Gammaproteobacteria > HK1 > HK1 > JAJEAD01. Next base: position 90,863 of record CAYQVB010000043.1, read on the forward strand.
GGGGTCTGGCCGGGGCGTGAAATGCCCTTGCTTCCGCAGAGCCGCAACTGGCAAGCGCCCGCCATTCGTGCTTACATCAGGTTACCGTCTGGCTCCCGTCCGGATCCAGGTCGAGCCCGTGGACCCTGGACCTTCAGGTGACCAGCCGGAGCTCCCGTCGCGCTTCTTCAGGAGCGGGACTCAAGCAACAGGGGGAAATCGCGATGAATTTCTTCTCACGACGCAGTTTTCTGGGCACCGGTGCGCTCGCGAGCGGTGCGGCGGCTCTTCTCGGGATTCGCAGCGCGCAGGCCGCTACTGACGGGGAGAACACGGTCGACCGGATCTCCAAGTCCGGCGAGCTCAAGATGGTGTACGCGGTATGGCCGCCCACCGTCATCAAGGATCCCAAGGGTACGGAGCTGACCGGACATTTCGTCGAGATGGGCCGCTATCTCGCCGATGAGATGAAGGTCGAGCCCGTCTTCGTCGAGGGGAACTGGGCGACCTGGATCGGCGCTCTTCAGGCCGGACAGGCGGATCTGTCAATCGGGGCGACTTACGCCACCACCCTTCGCGCTCAGGCCGTGGACTTCACCGATCCGCTCATCTACCTCGGCACCTCGGTCGCTCTCCATCCGAGGCTCGCCGGCGACTACAAGTCTCTCCACGACCTCGACCGCGAAGACATCACCGTGGTGGGCATCGACGGAGGCGCGAGCCTGCAGTACATCCAGCGCACCTTCACCAACGCCAAGATCAACGTGCTGGCGGCGGGAACGGACGACATGCGGGCCTACATGGAGGTCATGTCGGGAAGGGCCGACATGTACTTCGGCGACGAGTACGTTCAGCGCCGGGTCATGGCGGAGCATCCCGGCAAGCTGGTGTCCATGTTCGATGGCCCGGTGCAGATCAGCGCGGTCTGCTGGGCGGTGCGTCGTGGCGACCAGGCCCTGCTCAACCTGCTGAGGGTCGCCCTGCGCAACATGCAGGACACCGGACGCATGGCCGAGTGGGAGAAGGCAGTGGGGGCCGACTGGATTCACCCGGTGCCGAACTACGTTCCCACCAGCAACATGGTTGCCGTTTCGTAGCGGGCCGCGGCGGGCCGCGTCCGACTTTCTTCGAGTCGGGAGCATCCCGCCGGCGCATCAGCTCACCGCGACGCAGGCACCGCCCGGGATTCGGGCGGTGCCCGCTCGCTCGTTCGCAGTCGCCGGCGCCTTCCGGAGAGCCGGCACGCGCTCCTTCCTTGCCGGAAACTCGGGAGTACAAAATGGACTACGCATGGCGATTTGACATCCTGTGGCAGTACCGAGAGACATTCATGCTCGGTGTGATCGGTACCCTGACCCTCACCGGTCTATCAATGCTGTTCGGGTTGATTTTCGGTATCCCGGTCGGTATCGGGCGATTGTCCAAGTCGAGACTCGTCAGGTTCCTGAGCGGTGCGTTCATCGAGGTTTTTCGCGACACTCCGATCCTGGTTCAACTGGTGTGGGTGTTCTATTGCCTGCCGATTCTCACCGGTATCCAGATGAGCGCGTTCGCGTCGGCCACGCTGGCGATGGCCGTGCACGCTACCGCATACCTCGCCGAGGTCTACCGGGCCGGCATCTCCTCCATAGACCGGGGTCAGGTGGAAGCGGGGCGAGTCCTCGGCCTGTCCGCGTGGCAGACGATGCGCCGCATCGTGCTGCCACAAGCGATCCAGCGGGTCATTCCCCCGATGCTCAACGTGTTCGCCGATTTCATGAAGGCATCGGCGCTCGCCTCGGTCATCGGGGTCTGGGAGCTCTTCCGCGAGGCGAGCAACGTCATCACCACCACCTACCGGCCGCTCGAGGTGTACACGGCGATGGCCGTCATCTACTTTCTGATCATCTATCCCTTCGTGTGGGCGGCACCGCGCTTCGAGGCATTCATGGCGCAAAGAAGGGCGGCGTGAGGATGTCGGGCTCGACATTTCCCCGCGCAGAGCACGACGTGCGCCTGGCCGCCGGGAGACGTTCATGAATCCGCAGAACCCCGAAGGCACGGTTCAGATCAAGGACCTTCACAAGTCCTTTGCCGGGAACGAAGTGCTGAGAGGAATCGATTTCGAAGTGAGCCGCGGGGAGGTGGTCTGCATCATCGGACCGAGCGGCTCGGGCAAGAGTACGCTCCTGCGCTGCATCACCCTGTTGGAGACGCCGGAGCGGGGCCGCATCCATGTGAACGGTCACCTCGTTGGGTTCCGGCAGAACAGGAATGGCGATCTCGTGCCGGTCTCCCAACGCGAGCTCAACCGGGCCCGAGCCGAAATCGGCATGGTGTTTCAGCAGTTCAACCTGTGGCCCCACAAGACAGTTCTCGGAAACCTGATCGAGGCTCCGATGCTCGTGCGCAGGATGTCTCGCGAACAGGCGACGGAGATGGCCTCGGATCTGCTCGGGAAAGTCGGGTTGATGGAGAAGATCGACGCGTACCCCGCCACCTTGTCGGGAGGCCAGCAGCAACGGGTGGCCATCGCGCGGGCGCTCGCCATGCAGCCCAAGGTCATGCTCTTCGACGAAGTCACCTCTGCGCTCGATCCCGAGCTGGTGCAGGAGGTGCTGGACGTGATGAAGCAGCTCGCGACCGAGGGCATGACCATGCTGGTTGTAACCCACGAGATGGGGTTCGCGCGCGAGGTCGCCGACCGCGTCGTGTTCATGGACGAGGGCGTAGTGGTGGAGGAGGGTCCGCCCGACAGGATCTTCGATGACCCCGACAACGAGCGTACCCGCCAGTTCCTGCGCGCGGTGCTGCGCTGACCGCTCGCGGGGCCCGGTCCGACGCCTCAGTGGAAACTCGTCGAGGCCTTGACACTCGTTCCGCCCCGTTATGGAGTCGAATCGCCGATACGCCGGGTAAGATGACCCTGCTGCCGGCACGCGGGGCGGCCTTGTTGGAGAACTCGCTCCATTGTCGGACAGAGAGCCTCGACGATGAGTTTCCGCTTACCGGGGGAGTGATGGCAAGCGGCGTTCGGTTTGGCTTGCGCGGTGTCCACAGAAACAGCCCGCCTCGTGAAAGCTGAGGCGGGAATCCACGAAAGCAAGGGGCTATGGGGACTTCCACACAACACGTTCAGCGTACCTCGGGTGACGGTACGGAGCTGACTTTCGGTTTCATCGGCCTCGGCAACATGGGCGCTCCGATGGCCGCGAACCTCGCCCGTGCCGGCCGGTGCCTGCTGGTGCACGACGCCGCGGGTACCCGTGAGCGTGCCCCGCCCGGCGCCACGCTCGCAGAAGACAACCGGGCGGTGGCGCGCGGTGCGGATGCGATCTTCCTGAGCCTGCCGGACGGGGGCGCCGTGCGAGGGGTCGCCGAAGAGATCGCCGGTGTTCGAGAAGCCCGGGTCCGCTGGGTGATCGACACCTCCACCGTGGGTATCGCCGCCGCGCGGGAGATCCATGCGTGCCTGGCGAGGGCCGGGATCGAGTACCTGGACGCGCCGGTCTCGGGCGGGGTTTCCGGAGCTCGAAACGGCACCGTTGCCGTGATGTTTGCGGGATCCGACGCGGCATTCGCCGCGTACCGCCCGGTGCTCGAAGACATCGCCGCGCACATCGTGCACGTAGGGCGCGAAGCGGGGCTGGGGCAGGCGATGAAGCTCCTCAACAACTTCCTCTCCGCGGTGGCGATGACCGCGACCAGCGAGGCCATCGCCCTCGGAGAGCGCCATGGACTCGACATGGCGACCATGATCGAAGTGCTCAACGCCTCATCGGGCCGCAACAGCGCGACGGCGGACAAGTTCCCGAATCGGATCCTTCCCGGAACCTACGACACGGGATTCACCTCGCGCCTGCTGGAAAAGGATCTGCGCCTCTATCTCGAGGCGCTGGAGGCGGCCGGTGGAGAAGCGGTGCTGGTGCCGTCGATCCACGAAGTGTGGCGGAGGCTCGAAGACGCCGAGCCCAACGCCGACATCACCCGCGTCTACCCCTTTGTGACTGAAGGGCGCTGGCGGGGCGGCGCTTCCTCCTGAGCGGAGGGAACCGGGGCTCCCCTACCGCAGAGGGCCTCCTCAGTCACGAGGAGGAGCGCCATGCCCGGCAGGCGGCGGAGGTCCGGGCAGAGCAGGCGGACGCCGCACGTCGACAGGAGGCCACCGGCCGCGCGGCGGCCGAGGCGCAGGTCACCGAGTTGCGGGCGCGGTTGCGGGACTTGCAGCAGGGGCGGACCTCGCCGGAGGGGTGAGGACGCTGTCCTGAATCGAATTTCCATGTTTCGGGTCGGAAAGCGGCCACGTTTCGGACCGGCCACATAGACACGGGCGTTTGTCGCAAGAGCCGTCATGCCGGGCGGCCTTGGCCTCGACCCGGCGTTCTCGGCCGGGACGACGGCCGATGCGCCGGCCGCGCCGTCGGACAGGTGTCAGATCACTGTGACGGCGGCGGTCTACGGTGCCGCGCAAACGAGCGTCGCGCCGCGAGGTCGCGAACGACGACGAGCCGCCCAAACACAGGGTGATGCCGTTTGTACACAGAAAAAACACGATATATGGACAGTAAGACACGAATCTATCACGACAAATATGCAATACTCCCGCCCAACGGGACGTGCACTACGCGGCGGTAGCACGGCGAATCGCCTCCCCGAACTGTGAGTTGCGATCGCGATGAAGTTGGAAACCCAGTTTCGGTCAGCGTCTTAAGTAACGCCGATCGGGGTATGTAGCCTCGTTCCGGGGCGATATGGAGAGTCATGGATGTCGAAAGCCAGCCGTGTGAAGAAGTTGCTGACGTGTGCTCTGTTTGTCGTTGCGGCACTGTGTGCCGCGGCGGGCCGGGTTGGCGCGCAGGAATGGAAGGCGCACGATGTGCCGCTGTTCGTCTCCGCCTCCCATCCCCTGGGGCATCAGGGGTTCGTACGGGTCATCAACCGCTCGGACGTATCCGGAGAGGTCATCATCGACGCGTTCGACGACGAAGGTGTGCCGTACGGCGTGCCGTACCGTCTGGTGACGCTTCGCATCGGCGCAGGCGAGACGGTGCACTTCAACTCCCGCGACCTGGAGAAAGGCAACACGGACAAGGGTCTGTCGCCGGGTATCGGTGCGGGCAGTGGCGACTGGCGCCTTCGTTTGCGCTCGCCGCTCACTTTGGAGGTGCTGTCCTACAACCGCACCCGCGACGGGCTGTTGGCCCCGCTGCACGACCAGGTGCCAAGCGCAGTGGTGCGCCGCCCGAGTACGGGCGAGGAGGCGACAGGCCAGCGGGTGGTCATCTTCAATCCCGCGAGCAACGTGAATCAGGTGAGCCGTCTTCGCATCATGAATCGCGGTGGGGAGAAGGCGACGGTCACCATCCAAGGCGTTGACGATGAAGGCGTTTCGCCGGGCATGGCAGTGGAGCTGTCGGTGCCGGCACGGGCGTCGCGTACGGTTACGTCACAGGAGCTCGAGTCCGGGGAGCGCGAGGGGCTCGCCGGGATGCTCAGCGATGGACAGGGGAAGTGGCAGTTGGTGGTAACGTCCGATGAATCCATCGACGTGATGAGTCTGCTGACGAGTCCGACGGGGCATCTGACGAACCTGTCCACTGTGCCCGAGGCCAGCGACGGGGACGCGGCCGCTGAGTACGATGTGCCGTTGTTTCCCGCGGCCTCCAACGCGGACGGCTATCAGGGGTTCGTGCGCATCATCAACCGCTCGGGCGGGGTGGGCGAGGTGTCGGTCGAGGCGTTCGACGATGCGGGGAATGATTACGGACCGGTGACCCTCGATATCGAAGCGAACGAGACCGTGCACCTCAACTCCGGCGACCTGGAGGAGGGCGACCCCGGCAAGGGTCTGTCGAGGGGCATCGGCAGCGAGGGCAGCGGCGACTGGCGGCTGCGCCTGCGCTCCGACCTCGACCTTGAGGTGCTGGCCTACAACCGTACCCACGACGGATTGCTGACCACGTTGCACGACCTGGTGCCCTACACCGAGGTGGTGCGTCCCGGAGGAGACGACGTGCTGAAGCACTACGTGGCCACCTTCAACCCCGCGAGCAACGTGAATCAGGTGAGCCGCCTTCGCATCATCAACCCAGGCGGGGAGGCGGCCGCGGTGACCATCGAGGGCACCGATGACGCGGGCGCATCGCCGGGTATGGGCGTAGAGCTCACGGTGCCGGCGGGGGCGTCACGCACGCTCGAGTCGCAGGAGCTCGAGTCCGGCGAGTGGGATGCGGGAAGCGGGGTGAGCGGCGAGCTCGGCGACGGCAAGGGCAAGTGGCGGCTGGCGGTGACTTCCGAGCAGGTCATTCAGGTGATGAGCCTGCTGGCGAGTTCGACCGGGCATTTGGTGAATCTCTCGACCGCGGCGCCCAGCAGTGTTTCATATGCGAATGCATGCGCCGTCGCCGGGTACGCAGAGGAGGTGAGTTTCCCGGACGCAGTTCTGCGTGCCGAGATTGGCACCGTAATGATTCCGGTGAGAGGCAGGGCGGCAAGCGATCCCATCGCGCCGCCCGACCTTGCGTTGTTGAGGAGATTCTCTGCGCACCAACAGGGTATTCGAACCTTGACGGGCTTGGAGTGCGCTACGGGGTTGGAGTCCCTGAGCCTCGGCCGCAACCAGATCACGGACGTGCTGCCACTTTCCGGCTTGCCGAACCTGAGGGCACTGCGCCTCTATGGGAACCGGATAACGGACGCGCTGCCGCTGTCCAGCTTGCCGAACCTGATACGCCTGAACCTCTCCGAGAACCGGATCACGGACGTGCCGCCGCTGTCCGGCTTGCCGAATCTGAGGGACCTGTTCCTCTCTGAGAACCGGATAGCGGACGTGTCGCTGTCCAACCTGCCGAACCTGGAGTCGTTGATCCTCGCCAAGAACCAGATAACGGATTTGTCGCTGTCCGGCCTGCCGAATCTGGAGTCCCTGTACGCCCAGGAGAACCGGATAACAGGTGTGTCGTTGTCCGACTTGCCGAACCTGGAGAGACTAGATCTCGCTGACAATCAGATAACGCAGATAACGGACGCGTCGCTATCCGGTTTGCCGAACCTGAGGGAGGAGTTGAACCTCAGTGGCAACCGGATAACGGACGTGTCGCTGCCCGGCTTGCTGAACCTGGAATCCCTGGGCCTCGGTGACAACCGGATAACGCATGTGCCGCCGCTGTCCAGCTTGCCGCCGGACCTGCGGACCCTGAACCTCAAGCGCAACCGGATAACGGACGTGCCGCCGCTGTCCAGTTTGCCGGCGAACCTGGGGACCCTGAACCTCGCTTGGAACCAGATAACGGACATCGGCCCCTTCGTCTCGAGCGCGGGGCAGAGCGGTATTCGTTACATAGTATTGACCGGCAACCCATTGAGCGGCACAGCGTGTCACGTGGATATTCCGGCGCTGCAACACAGAGGTATAAGAGTGGAAACCGATTGCTACTAGCCGCAATGCCTCACCGATTTTCGTAGCGAGGGCGCCAAGGTGCCGTGGTAGTGGGCCGCACGGACCGAGAGACGCTGAAGTCGTAGCCGACACTACGTCGAAGCGGCTCGAGGGAGTACGGCCCGCTAACACGAGCAGATTGGCGTCCGCTAGCCAAGAAATCGGTGAGGTAATGCGGCTAGAGTTCGGTCACGAGGTCCGACCGATTCCGGCGAAGAGGGTGCGGCGGTTCGTGGGCGGGGGTTGCTCGCACGCAATCGGGTATAGCGAAACGACTTTTCAAGCGCAGGCGCGAGCACCAGAGGTTCCGATGGCGCTTCGCTATTCGAGCGACGGGACTCGGGCCAAGGCCACGCCCATGCATTCCGCCGGGGCCTCGATATCGCCGTCGGCCAAGCGAGCGTAGCGCAATGTCATTCCCACGTCGCTGTGCCCGAGCAACCGCGAGACGACCGGTGGAGCGCCACGCCGTTCATCACGGCGTGACTCGCGCAGGTCACTCGAAGGTCGGTGCCTCAATGTCGCAATGTTCCCACACCAATAGCGGCGGATGCCTACAGGAGTCGGGATGAACGTCCATTCCGGCCGGCGAGGCCCCGTGCGATCGTGCATCGCGGAAGGGGCCGCGGCGCGAGGAACGATCGCCCCGTCCCCGGGACTCTTTTTTGGGCGTATCCATGACCGTGGTACCTTTGTTGGCGACGTTTGCCCGCGTCCCGTCACTCGTCGAGGGGCTTGCCGATGAGCCGATCCGTGCCGCCCGAGGTTGTGGTGCACTATCCGTGCTCGGATGACCAGCCGATGGCGGAGTCCGAGTTCCAGCTCGCGCCGATGCTCTATGTGCTGACCGTGCTTCGGACGCACTTTCGACACCGGGAGGACGTGTACGTGGGCGGGGACATGTTCGTCTACTACGAGGAGGGCAACCCGGGGCCACCACCGCCCCCGGGTTGCCCTCCTCGTAGTAGACGAACATGTCCCCGCCCACGTACACGTCCTC
>CAYQVB010000044.1:0-54214 GCA_964420925.1 uncultured Ectothiorhodospiraceae bacterium
CCGGTGGCGGTCCTCCCACTCCCCTTCGAACACCCTGCGTTCACCTTCGTCCACGTCTTCGAGCCGGGCGAGCTCGGCCTGGAGGTTTCCGCCGAGCACGATGTCGGTGCCCCGGCCGGCCTTGTTGCTCGCCATGGTCACCGTGCCGGGACGCCCCGCGTGCATGATGATCTCGGCCTCCTTCGCGTGGTGCTTGGCGTTCAGCACCTGGTGCGCGATGCCCTTGCGGCCGAGGAGTCCCGATACGTACTCGGAGGTCTCGATGGAGGCGGTGCCGACCAGCACCGGCTGTTCCCGGGAACGGCAGTCTTCGATGTCTTCGATGATCGCCTCGAACTTCTCGTCCTTCGTCAGATAGACCGCATCGGCATGGTCCGCCCGGACCATCGGCTTCTGGGTGGGGATCACGATGACCTCGAGGCCGTAGATCTGCTGGAACTCGGCCGCCTCGGTATCGGCGGTGCCGGTCATCCCGGCGAGCTTGTCGTAGAGCCGGAAGAAGTTCTGGAAGGTGATGGAGGCGAGCGTCTGGTTCTCGTTCTGGATCGGTACGTGCTCTTTCGCCTCGACCGCCTGGTGCAGGCCCTCCGACCACCTCCTTCCTGGCATGGTTCTTCCCGTGAACTCGTCGACGATCACCACCTCCCGGTTGTCGGTGACGATGTACTCCACGTTGCGGTGAAACAGCGCATGCGCCCGGAGTCCGGCGTTGACGTGATGCATCAACACGATGTTGGTCGCGTCGTAGAGGCTCTCTCCGGCCTTCAGGAGCCCCTCCTCGATGAGCAGGTGCTCAATCTTCTGATGACCCTCCTCCGTGAGAAACACCTGTTTCGCCTTCTCGTCGACGCTGAAGTCCCCCGGTCCCTCTTCTTCCTCCTGGCGCGAGAGGTAGGGGATCAACCGGTTGATCCGGATGTAGAGCTCCGAGTTCTCGTCGGTCGGGCCGGAGATGATGAGGGGGGTACGGGCCTCGTCGATGAGAATCGAGTCGACCTCGTCCACGATGGCGAAGCGCAGCGCGCCCTGCATCTTGTCGGCGGCGCGAAACGCCATGTTGTCGCGCAGGTAGTCGAAACCGAATTCGTTGTTGGTGCCGTACACGACGTCGGCCGCGTAGGCGTCGCGCTTTTCCGCCGCCGACTGCCCCGGTACCACCACTCCGGTACGCATGCCCAGGAATCCATAGATCGCGCCCATCCACTGCGCGTCCCGCCGTGCGAGGTAGTCGTTCACGGTCACGATGTGCACGCTGTGCCCGCCCAGGGCGTTGAGGTAGGCGGGAAGCGTCGCGGCCAGGGTCTTTCCCTCTCCAGTGCGCATCTCCGCGATGTGTCCCTCGTGCAGGGTGATGCCGCCGACGAGCTGCATGTCGAAGTGGCGCATGTCCAGGGTGCGCCGTGCCGCCTCGCGCACCACCGCGAAGGCTTCGGGCAGCAGCTCCTCCGGGGCCTCGCCGTTCCGAGCCTGCCCGCGCAGCGCATGCGTCCGGTCCTTGAGCGCCTCGTCGGAAAGGCTCCGGAAGCCGCTCTCCAGGGCATTGATTCCGGCAACCACCTTTCCCATGCGTCGCAACTGCCGATCGTTGCGGCTCCCGACCACTTTCTTGACGAGGCTGTTCAGCACTGTTCGGGGCGAGGCGTCAGGGGCGAACGAATTCTATGGGGTTGATCGCCTTGCCGTTCAAGTGCACCTCGAAGTGCACGTGCGGGCCGGTCGAGCGCCCGCTGTTGCCGAGCAGGGCGATGGTCTGCCCCTTGCTCACCTTGTCCCCTGGCGCGACCAGTATCTCGTCGTTGTGCCCGTAGCGGGTTGCATAGCCCCTTCCGTGATCGACCTCGACCATGTTGCCGAAGTTGCCGAAGTGGCTTTCGACCCGGGTCACCACTCCGGACGCGACCGCGACCACGTCTGAACCGAAGGGGCCCGAGAAGTCCAGTCCCCGATGGAAGGCACGACGACCCGTAATCGGGTCGTTTCGCCAACCGAACGGCGACGAGAGCCATCCCTGCTTGATGGGACGCCCGGAGGGAGAGGCCTCCGCCCGGAGCCGGGCGCTCATCAGCTCACTCTCGATGGCCAGCAGCTTGGGCGCACGATCCTCGAGTTGCAGACCGAGGGAATCGAGCTCGTCGAGGAAATCCGAGATGGAAAGGCTCTCGCCCCCGCCCACCGGACTCGGCCCGCCGAGAGCCGGCGGAATGGAGAAGCGGAACTCCTCCTCGTCGAGCCCCGCCATGTTCACGAGACGGTGACCGAGGGCGTCGAGGCGAAGCACCCGGGCCTGGAGCTCACCCACCCGGATAGCCAGCGCATCGAGGCTCTCCGACGCCGCGCCTCTGGTTTCGGCGACCTGACGGCGCAGGGCGTGCACCTCGTTCGCCCAGGCCGTGGCGAAGAGCTCCGCCTCGGGCGGGGGACGTTGCCGCGCGAACTCGTAGCCCAGCCACGCCGCCCCTGGAATCGAGGCGATTCCAGCGACGAAGAGCAGCAGCACCGTCCACCGGCTCAATCGGATGCGGCGCGATACCCCGGCACGAAGCCTGGATACGAGTATGATCTCCACCGTGCGAGCCTCGAGCTCATTGTGTCGGAGCCTCAAGTGGCCAAGGCCCCATTCGTTACCCCTCGCGGCCTGCTGCGTTCGGGCTCCGGCCCCCTGGGACGCCTTGGCAGACAGGCTGCGCAACTTGCGGAAGCTACCCGCATCTTGCGCGAGTTCCTCGACCCTCCTCTGGCTGAACACGCATCGGTCGGCGCAGTCCGGGAGCCGAACCTGGTGGTGGTGGTCGACTCGCCCGTCTGGGCCGCCCGGCTGCGCTACCAGTCGGCAGGGATTCTAGACTATTTCTCGGTGGCGCTGGGAAGCCCCCGTCTCACGCGCCTCGAGACTCTGGTGCGCCCGCCCCTCGATGCCCGCCACGGCGGTCGCCCACCGCATCGCCGCGCGCGCGCTCCCTCCCCCCGGGTCACGCGGAAGGAGCGGGAGTAGGCGGGGTCGAAACCGCTGCGGAAACGCTTGGCTCACCGCGTCCCGCGGCGGTGATCGGAAGCGCTCGGCCGACGCTTCGAAGCGGGCCTGGCCCGGCTATGTCACCGATTTCCTGCTGCGGACGCCGAACCGCTCACGCTAGCGGGGCGTACTCCCTCGAGCCGCTTCGACATAGTGGCGGCTATGCTTTCAGCGTCTCTCGGTCCGTCCACCCCGCTATCGCGGCGCCTCGGCGCCCTCGCGACGTAAATCGGTGACAGATGCGGGCCTAGCCGGTCGAAGGGCTCGAGACCGGCGGCATGAAGATGATGGGCAGATCGACCACGTCGTCGTAGGTCACGATCTCCCAGGCGTCCCTGGTCCGGAGCAACCGGGCGAGAAGGCGGTTGTTCAGCGCGTGACCGGACTTGTATCCGCTGTAGGCGCCGATGCAACTGTGTCCGAGCAGGTAGAGATCCCCGATCGCGTCGAGCACCTTGTGCTTCACGAACTCGTCGCGGTAGCGAAGCCCGTCCTCGTTGAGCACCCGGAAATCGTCCACCACGATGGCGTTGTCCACGTTCCCCCCGAGGGCGAGGTTGTTGGCCCGCAGGCGTTCGAGATCCCGCGTGAATCCGAAGGTCCGGGCCCGGCTCACTTCCTTGACGAAGGACGTGGTGGAAAAGTCGAGCGAGGCGTGGTTGATGCACTGCTTGAAGACCGGATGGTCGAACTCGATGGCAAAGCTGACCTTGAAGCCGTCAAAGGGTTCGAATCGGGCCGTCTTGTCTCCATCGCGCACCGACACCTTTCGCAGAATCCGGATGAAACGCTTGGGCGCGTTCTGCTCCTCGACACCCGCCGACTGGATCAGGAACACGAAGGGGCCGGCGCTCCCGTCCATGATCGGCACTTCCGCCGCGCTGAGATCCACGTAGGCGTTGTCCACCCCGAGTCCCGCCATCGCGGAGAGCAGGTGCTCGACCGTGGACACCCGGACCCCATCCTGGACCAGCGTAGTGGACAGGGTGGTCTCGCCGACGTTCTGCGCGCAGGCCTTGATCTCCACCGGTTCAGGGAAATCCACCCGCCGAAACACCACCCCGGTATTGGCGGCGGCCGGTCGCAGGGTCAGGTATACCTTGGTGCCGGTATGCAGACCAACGCCGGTAGCGCTGATCGAGTTCTTGAGCGTACGCTGCCGGATCATGTTCTGGTGCCCCTCCGCGGACCCGGCAGCCCACCATGGCCTGCGCGAGCTTCCCCTCCGAAGCGCGGTCTGAGGAAAATCGTAGCACAAGTTTGACCTCATGCCTTCAATATCATGCCTCGCGTGCGACATTTCGCCCCCCGACGGGGACGACGGACCGGGCAGCCGCGCTCCGCGCCGCCGTCCCGACCCTCGCCGTCCACGAGGCGCTCGCGTTGCGCCGAGCTGCCCTCCTCAGTCCGCCTGGCGCTGCAGGAAAGCCGGGATGTTCAGGAACTCGTCGTTCTCTTCCCTGGCGGCGTCCGCCGCGCCGCGGCCTCTGGCCCGGCCTTGGGCGCGATACACCGCGGGCGGCTCATAGTCCCGGTAGTCTCGCCGGCCGCCCCTCCCGTCTTCCTCCGAGGATTTCACCAGGCGCATTTCGGGCTCGTTCCGGGCGCGCTTGTCGCCGAGTCCGGTAGCCACGACGGTGACCCGCATTTCGTCCTCCAGGGCATCGTCGAGCGTCGTCCCGATCACCATCAGGGCGTCGTCGGTGGCCAGGCTGCCGATCGCCTCGCCTACCGCCGCGAACTCGTCCCGGCCAAGCTCGGGACCCGCGGTGATGTTGACGAGGATGCCGCAGGCGCCGCTCAGGTCGACGTCCTCCAGGAGCGGGCAGTTGACGGCCGAGTGCACCGCCTCTTCCGCACGCTTTTCTCCCCTGGCGATTCCGGACCCCATCATCGCCCGGCCCTTCTCCGACATCACCGTGCGTACGTCCGCGAAGTCCACGTTGATGACTCCGGGACGGGTGATGAGCTCGGCAATCCCTCGCACCGCGCCGTGCAGCACTTCATTGGCGGCGCGGAAGGTTTCGCGCAGGGAGATTCCCGGATCGAGAACGCTCAGCAGTTTCTCGTTGGGGACCGTGATCAGTGAATCCACGTGCTCGGAGAGCTCTGCAATACCCTGCTCCGCGATGTTCATGCGGCGCTTGAGCTCGAAGGGAAAGGGCTTGGTGACCACCGCGACGGTCAGGATCTTCATCTCCTTCGCGAGCTGCGCGATTACCGGCGAGGCCCCCGTACCGGTGCCGCCGCCCATGCCTGCGGTGATGAACACCATGTCGGCGCCCTTGAGCACCTCGACGATCCGGTCCCGGTCTTCCAGCGCCGCCTGACGGCCCACCGCGGGATCCGCTCCCGCGCCGAGCCCCTGGGTGACGCTCGCCCCGAGCTGAAGGCGAGTGCGCGAAGCCGAGTTTCCGAGCGCTTGAGCGTCGGTGTTGGCGATCACGAACTCCACTCCCTCGATAGAGGTCTCGAGCATGTGCTCCACTGCGTTCCCTCCGCCGCCGCCTACCCCGATGACTCGGATGACAGCCGGACTCTGGCTGCAGGAATCCATGAGTTCAAACATGAGAACACCTCCATTCGGCCGGTTGGCCAATATCGAAAACCATCAGAAACTGCCCTGAAACCAACTCTTCATGCGCTGCAGGGGACCCTCGGCGTCGCCGTTGGTGATGGCGCGGGCGCTACGCGCGCGAACGCTTTTGACGGCGAAGTGCAGCAGTCCGACTCCGGTGGCGTACACCGGGTTGCGCACCACGTCCACCAGCCCTTCCACCCGTTGCGGATGCCCGATGCGCACGGGCATGTGCAGGATCTCCTCGGCGAGCTCCACGAGCCCTTCCATCTTCGCGCTGCCGCCGGTCAGCACCATGCCCGCGGCCACCAGGTCCTCGAACCCGCTTCGGCGCAGCTCGGCCTGAACGAGGGTCAGCAGCTCCTCGTAACGCGGCTCCACCACTTCGGCCAGCGTCTGCCGGGCGAGCCGGCGCGATGGCCGATCGCCCACGCTCGGCACTTCGATGGTCTCTTCCATCGAAGCGAGCTGAGCGAGCGCGCAGGCGTACCTGATCTTGATCTCCTCCGCCCGCGCGGTCGGCGTTCGCAGCGCGACCGCAATGTCGTTGGTCACCTGATCGCCCGCGATGGGGATCACCGCGGTATGCCGTATCGCCCCTTCCGTGAACACCGCGATATCCGTCGTGCCACCGCCGATGTCCACCAGACACACCCCGAGGTCCTTCTCGTCTTCGGCGAGGACTGCGTCGCTCGATGCCAGTTGTTCGAGGACGAGGTCGTCGACTTCGAGACCGCAACGACGCACGCACTTGATGACGTTGTGAGCCGAAGTGACCGCACCGGTCACCATGTGGACCTTGGCTTCCAGGCGGACCCCGGACATGCCCACCGGCTCCCGGATCCCCTCCTGGTCGTCGATGATGTACTCCTGGGGGAGGATGTGCAGGATGCGCTGGTCGGCCGGGATTGCTACCGCACGCGCGGCATCGAGGACCCGCTCCACGTCGCTGGCGGTCACCTCCCGGTCCCGGATCGCGACGATGCCGTGGGAGTTGAGGCTGCGGATGTGGCTGCCTGCGATGCCGGCGCTGACGGCGTTTATCTCGCACCCGGCGATGAGCTCGGCCTCTTCGACCGCTCGGCGTATCGACTGCACCGTCGACTCGATGTTGACGACGACCCCCCGCTTCAGGCCGCGCGAGGGCTGGAACCCGATCCCGATGATCTCGATACCGCCTTCCGGCTTCTGCTCGCCGACGATGGCGCATACCTTGGAAGTGCCGATGTCGAGTCCCACCACGAGCTCCGTGTCGTTTCGCTTCACGCTCCCACCCCCTCGCCGGTGTCCTCTTCCTCCCGCCAGCGCACCGCAAACCCGTTGCCGTAACGGAGATCGATCGTCTCCACGTCGTCCAGGTGGGACCCCAGAGCCTTCGGGAAGGCCCGCGCGTAACGCGGCAGATCGTCCTCGAAGGTGTCCGTGGCGAGTTGCACGACGATGCCGTTGCTGAGCTCCGCCACCCAGGTCCCGCGCACCTGCGCCCCGAGACGGGTTACCCGGACGTTCAGATACTCCTGCGCGATTTCGTCGAGCTGCCGCCAGCGCTCGAGCACTTGCCGGTGCCGACCGGGCGGTCCCTCGAGCCAGGGCAGCATCGCGGAGTTCTCGATGCGCTCAGGCTCGAAGAGGGATGCGTCCGCCTCGAGCAGTGTCCGCCCCCGCCACCTCGCCACCGCTTCGCGCTCGCGCACCTCGATATCGAGCCGGTCCGGCCAGACCCGGCGTACCGAGACGTCGTCGACCCACGCGATGGCGCGGGCCGCACGGCGAATCGCGGACACGTCCACCAGCAGAAAGGCGGCGGACAGGTGAGGCGCGATTGCGTCTTCGAACTCCTGTCGAGACACGTTGACGAAGGAACCGGTCACGCGTACCGACTGAAGCGGCTGCCGCCACAATTGGAGGGCGATCGGTCCCGCTATCGCGGACAGGAGGGCGAGGCCGAGGATGGTGCTCAGCAGGCGTTTCATCTCGAGCTTCGCAGTCGGCGCATGCGTATCACAGGGTGGTCTCCAGGATGCGCCACACCAGTTGGTCGAAATCGATTCCGAGCGCCTGGGCCGCCATGGGAACCAGGCTGTGATCGGTCATGCCGGGAGCGGTGTTGACCTCGAGAAAGAAGGGCTCGCCGTCGGCGTCGCACATCAAGTCCACTCGCCCCCAGCCGCTGGCGCCGACGCTCTCGAAGGCCCGCATGCTGAGCACCTTGAACGCCCGTTCGCGTTCCGGCGCCAGTCCGCTCGGGCAGTGGTAGCGAGTGCCCGCGTCGTGGTCGTACTTGGCGGTGTAGTCGTAGAACTCCCGAGCCGGTTCCAGGCGAATCAGGGGCAGCACTTCCCCGCCCAGAATCGTGGCCGTGTACTCCTCGCCCGGCATCCACGGCTCGACGATCAGCTCGTCGTCGTGCCGCAGCGCTTCGTACCAGCCGGCGTGCAGGCCCTCCTCGTCCCGGGCGCGGCACACTCCGATGCTCGATCCCTCGTGCACGGGCTTGACCGCGACCGGGAAGCCCAGCTCCCGCCCGGCCGCGAAGAGCTCCGCCTCGCTGCGCACGATTCGGAAGTCCGGGGTCGGAATGCCGCAGGCCTGCCAGACTCGCTTGGTGCGGTGCTTGTCCATCGTGAGCGCCGAACCGAGGACCCCGCTACCGGTATAGGCGAGCCCGAGGGTTTCGAGCGCGCCCTGAATGACTCCGTCCTCACCGCCACGCCCGTGCAGAATGTTGAACACTCGCTCCGCTCCGCTTGCCGTCAGTTGCCCGAGGACGTCTTCGCCCTTGTCGATCGCGACGACATCGATTCCTCTGCGGCGCAACGCCCCGATCACGGCACTTCCGCTCCTCAGGGACACTGCACGCTCGGCGGAGTCGCCCCCGTAGAGCACCGCCACCCGCCCGAAATCCCCCGGATCACGCGCCTGGCGAAGCGTTCCGGCCTGATCGTCGCCCACCTCGATCACTCTCCCGGCAAAGCCTCACCGACGATTCGGACTTCCGGCTCGAGCACTACCCCACTCTCGCCCGCGACCCGGTCGATGATCACTTGCATCAGCGTTTCCACATCGTCGGCGCGGGCGCCACCCGCATTGACGATGAAGTTGGCATGCTTGGGGGAGACGTATGCCCCCCCCACCGAGACCCCTTTGAGGCCGCAGGCCTCGATGAGGCGCGCGGCGAAGTCTCCCGGAGGATTCCGAAACACGGAGCCGCAGTTTCGGGTGCCCGTGGGCTGGGTCCGGGCGCGCAGGCGCAGCAACGACCTGACGATTTCGGCGCCCTCGCCTCGAACATCGCGGGACAGCGCCAGATCAGCGGAGAGGAACCATTCGCCGGGCGCTCCCGCCACCTGCCGGTAGCCGGCGACGAAGTCCTCGCGCGCCCTCCGGCGCCGATGACCGCAACGATCGATGGTCTCCACGCTCTCGACGAGGTCCCAGGTCTCGCCACCGAAAGCGCCGGCGTTCATCGCCAGCGCTCCACCCACGGTGCCGGGAATGCCGGCCAGAAAGTGACAGTCGGCCAGACCCCTGCGCACCGCGAAGCGCGCCACTTTGGGACATGCCACCCCCGCCTCGGTACGCAGCGTACGGGCTCGAGGCAAATGCAGGCGCGAGAGTCCGGCGCCCATCGCGATCACCGTGCCGCGTATGCCCCCGTCGCGCACCAGCAGATTGCTCCCCAGTCCGATGACGAGCAGTGCCTCTCCATCCGGCTGCGAAGCGAGAAACGAGGCCAGGTCATCGGCGTCGGCGGGCTCGAAATAGCGGTCCGCGGGCCCGCCGATTCCCCAGACCGTGTGCCGCGACATGGGCTCGACAAGACGCAGAGTGCCGCGAACGGACGACGAAGAGCCCCTCGCCGTCATGTTCACGGTGCCCTCCCCTCGCCCGGCCCCGGCCCTGCCCAGCGGGCGCGCAGCAAGCCGGGGAGCGCTCCGACGTCGCCCGCACCGAGAGTCAGGACCACATCGCCATCCCTCGCTACGTCATCGAGCAAGGCGGGAACGTCCCGCGGACCCTCGGCGAAGACCGGATTCACCCGACCCCGGGCGCGCACCGCGTGGCAGAGCGCACGGCCGTCGGCACCGCGAAGCTCCGCCTCCCCCGCCCGATACACCTCGAGCAGAATGAGTGAATCCAGGGAGGCGAGAACCTCGACGAAGTCCTCGAAGAGCGCACGGGTGCGAGTGTAGCGATGGGGTTGGAAGACCCCGAGCACCCGTCTTCCGGGAAATCCTGCTCGCACCGCATCGAGCGTCGCGCCAAGCTCGCGCGGGTGGTGCGCGTAGTCGTCGACGAGAGTCACTCGTCCGTGCGGAGCCGGCAAGTCGCCATGGACCTGGAGGCGTCGGACAATGCCCTGGAACCCGCCGAGGCCGCGGCGGATGGCGTCGTCATCGACCTCGAGCTCGCTCGCTACCGCGACCGCCGCGAGCGCGTTCTGAACGTTGTGACGCCCCGGAAGATTGAGGCTCACATCCAGCCCGGGCCGGCCCGGGCGCAGGATGCGGAACTTCATGCTCATTCCGTTCTGCCGCAGACGCGTTCCGCGCACGTCGAGTCCAGGCGCGAAACCGTAGGTGCGCACGGCACTCGGGATTCGGGGCAGGAGCGAAGTGACCGCAGGGTCGTCGCCGCAGACTACCGCGAGCCCGTAGAAGGGAAGGCGCTGAAGGAACTCCTCGAACCCCACCTCGAGTCGTGCGAAGTCGTTGCCGTAGGCCTCCATGTGGTCCGCGTCGATATTGGTCACGACGGCGACCATCGGCTGAAGGCGAAGGAAGGAGCGATCGCTCTCGTCCGCCTCCGCCACCAGATAGGGTCCGGCTCCAAGGCGGGCATTGGATGCAATGCTGTTGAGCCGTCCCCCGATGACGCAGGTCGGGTCCAGTCCTCCTTCGGCGAGCAGGCTCGTGATGAGGCTGGTGGTGGTGGTCTTGCCATGCGTTCCCGCCACCGCGATGCCGTGCCGAAAGCGCATCAGCTCCGCCAGCATCTGCGCCCGGGGCAGAACGGGGATGCCGCAGGCCCGCGCGTGCTCGAGCTCCACGTTCGTATCCGGCACTGCGGCGGATCGAACCACCACGTCGCAGCCGCCCACGTGGGCGGCCCGATGCCCCGAATGCACCCGGACCCCGATGTCTCGCAGGTGGCGGGTCATGGTGTTCTCTGCGAGATCGGATCCCGTCACCTCGAAGCCGAGGGTGAAAAGCACCTCCGCGATGCCCCCCATCCCGGCGCCGCCGATGCCGACGAAATGCGCACGGCGCACCCGCCGCATCCAGGGATGGAGCTCCGCCATCGTGCCGATGCCAGTCATCTCTCGATCCGGAATCGTCATCCCTCCCCGGGTCTTACACGCCTCAGGCACGCACCACCTCCAGGCAATGACGAGCCACATTGGTCGCCGCGTCACTGACCGCGAGCCGCCGGGCGGCGCTCGCCATCTCGAGCACCCGGGCGCGACCCTTCTCGAACTCGAGGAGAAGCTTCGAGAGCGCGAACGCGTCGAAATCCTCCTGCGGCAGCATCAGCGCGGCCCCCGCCTCGACCATTCGACAGGCATTGCGGGCCTGATGATCGTCGGCCGCGAAGGGGAAGGGGACGAGAACCGAAGCGGCGCCGGCCGCGGCGAGCTCCGCCACGGTAAGGGCCCCGGCCCGACACACCACCACATCCGCCCACGCGTAGGCGCCGGCCATGTTCTCGATGAACTCCTCCACCTCCACCTCGAAATCGCACCCCGCGTACCGTTTGCGAGTGCGCTCGGCGTTGCCCCGGCCGGCCTGGTGCAAAATGGCGAGCTCTGCCTGCCCCTTGACCTTCGCCACCGCCTGGGGCACGACCTGGTTGAGGATGCGAGCTCCCTGACTGCCACCGAGCACCAGCACCCGGAGCGGACCCTTGCGCGAAGCGAGCCGGTCCTGCGGGTCCGCGACCCCGAGGATCTCGTCGCGTACCGGATTGCCGACATGGATCGCCCGACGATGCGCTGGAAAAGCCCCGGGAAAGGCTTCGAGCACCCTGCTGGCCCATGGCCCGAGCCATCGATTGACCAGTCCCGGCACCGCGTTCTGCTCGTGCAGAACCAGGGGCAGGCCGAGCAGGCGCGCCGCGAGTGCGCCGGGAGCGCTCGCGTATCCCCCCATGCCGAGCACCAGCGCGGCGCGGTTGCGGCGCAGGCAGCGCCGGGCCGCACCGAGAGCGACGATGAAGCGAAGCGGGGCGCTCGAACGCCGGCGCCAGGAACCGGAGCGCAGGCCGGTCACCCGCACGGTGATGAAGTCGAAGCCATGCCGGGGCACGACGCGCGCCTCCAGCCCGGCCGCGGTACCGAGCCACACGACGTGCACCGCCTGCCGCCGCAGACGCTCGGCGACCGCCAGGGCGGGATAGACGTGCCCACCCGTTCCCCCCGCCGCAATGACCACGGTAACGGGATCGGTGCTTTTGTCGCCCGCAGTGCGCTTCATCGCCCTCGCCTCGATTCGAGCGCCACCCGCAACAGCAGGCCGATGGCGGCGCAAGTCACGACCATGCTGGAACCTCCGTAGCTCACCAGGGGCAGGGGCAACCCCTTGGTCGGCAGAACGCCCAGATTCACCCCGATGTTGAAGAAGGCCTGGATCGCCACGAGCAGGCCGATGCCGTAGGCGATGTGAGCGCCGTAAGGGCGCCCTGCCGCCTCGGCCCTGCCTCCGATCCCGATGGCGCGCAGGCACACGAAGAGGAAGAGTGCGATGACCGCGACCACCCCCCCGAAACCCAGTTCCTCGGCGAGCACCGCGAACAGGAAATCGTTGTGCGCCTCCGGAAGGTAGAAGAGCTTTTGCACCCCCTCTCCCAGGCCCACTCCCAGCCAGCCTCCGCGGCCGATGGCGATCTGGGCCTGAGTGAGCTGGAAACCGCTCCCGAAGGGGTCGGCCCATGGATCGGTGAACGTGAGCAGGCGCTCCATGACGTAGGACTCGTTCAGGGCGAGCACGGCCAGTCCCGCGGCGGCCGCCAGCGCCGGACCGAGACAGATGATCAAGGGCGTACCGCCGAGGAAGAGCATCCCGAACGCGGTGGCGAGGAGCACCGCGGTGGTGCCGTAGTCGGATTCGAGAACGATGAGGGTGGAGATCGCGAGCAGGATTCCGATTGGCTTCAGGAAACTCGCCAGCGACTCGCCGTCTTCTCTTCCCCGGCGCCCCAGGAAAGCGGCGAGATAGAGGATGACGCAGAGCTTCATCGGCTCCGACGGCTGAAGGGTCAGGGATCCCAGGCGCAACCATCGCCGGCTGCCGTTGACCTCGTGGCCGATGCCGGGAATCAGGACCAGGGCGAGCAGGATGCTTCCCGCGGCCAGCAACCACGGGGCGACGCGGGCCCACACCGCAAGCGGCAGGCTGGCGGCGATCAGAGCGACGACGACGCCGCCTCCCGCGTACACGCAGTGGCGTATGAAGTAGTGGAAGGGCGCCCCTTCCTCTCCCGCCGCGGTTGCGAGCGAAGCCGAGGCCACCATCACCATCCCCAGGCCGAGCAGGGCGAGGGACGCCACGAGAAGGGGGTAATCGATGGGCGCGGTCGCACCATCGCCCTCTCCGGCCTCCCGCGGGATCCGCGCCTGGGCCCGAGGCCTCATCCGCATGAGCGTCTCCTGACCAACCGGGTGAACGTCTGGCCCCTCGCCCGGTAGTCGTCGAACATGTCGAAGCTCGCGCAGGCGGGGGAGAAGAGCACCCGTCCTCCGTCGGACACGAGGCGCCCGGCGCATTCCACCGCCTCGCGCAGATCGGCACTGCGGTGAAGCGGCGCCGCACCCCGAAGGGCGCGCTCGAGAAGCGGAGCGTCCCGGCCGAAGAGCACCACCGCCCGTACATGCGCCGCCACCGCGGGGCGCAGGGGTGAGAAGTCGGCCCCCTTGCCATCCCCCCCCGCGATCAGGACCAGTGCCTCCTCCGGGCCGAGTCCCTCGATCGCGGCGAGCGTCGCGCCCACGTTGGTCGCCTTCGAATCGTTGTACCAGCGAACGCCGCCCCGCTCCGCCACGAGCTCGCAGCGGTGGGCGAGCCCGTGGAAAGCACGCAATGCCTCCAGCATTGGGGGGAAGGGGAGACCGACGGAGTATCCGAGCGCGAGTGCGGCGAGCGAGTTGGCGAGGTTGTGGCGCCCCGCCAGGGGCAGGTGGTCCGCCCGCATCAGTCGTTCCTTCCCGAACGCGAGCCACGCGCCATCGCCGATGCCGGAGACGCCGAAATCCCCCTCTTCCGGCTCGTCCAGCAGGAAGGCAATCCGCGATCGCAGCGGCGCCACCATGGAACGCACCCGGGGGTCTCCGAGGTTGACTACCGCCACTGATGCGCGGTCGTAGATGCGGCGCTTCGTGTCCGCGTACTCATCGATGCTGCGGTAGCGGTCCATGTGATCGGGAGCCACGTTCAGCACCACCGCCGCGGCCGGGCGCAACGAGAAGGTGCGTTCGAGCTGAAAACTCGAGAGCTCGAGCACGTAGAGCTCCGCACCACGGCCGAGCAGCGACAGGGCCGGTTCCCCGAGATTGGCGCCGGTCTGCACCGCAATCCCCGCGCGCCTCGCCATCTCGCCCACCATGGATGCCACGGTGCTCTTTCCGTTGGATCCGGTGATCGCGACCACCGGCGCATCCACCGCCCGCGCGAAGAGCTCTATGTCGCCGATCACCGGAACACCCCGGGCAGCGGCCGCCGCGATGGGCGCCTCGCGCAGCGGAACTCCCGGACTCGCCACAATCAGTTCGGCTCCTTCGAAGCACTGCGGATCGAATCCGCCGCAGCGCACTTGCGTACGGGGGAAGCGTTCCCGCAGGGCGTCGAGAGCCGGGGGTGTCGCACGGGAATCGACCACCGACACCACGACGCCTTTCGCGCTCAGGTGCTCGACGCACGACAACCCGGTCTTGCCCAACCCCACCACCAGGGCCGTGCGGGGGGTACATACTTCTCGGAAGTCGCAGGAAGCCGACGAGTCGACGGCCAAGGCAGGTCCTCCCCTCATCACCGGATCTTCAGAGTGGCGAGCCCGATGAGCACGAAGATCACCGTCAGGACCCAGAAGCGGACGATCACCCGCGGCTCCGGCCAGCCCTTGAGCTCGAAGTGGTGATGCAGGGGCGCCATGCGGAAGACGCGCCGGCCCGTCATCTTGTAGGAGGCCACCTGGATGATGACCGACATCGTCTCCATGACGAACACGCCCCCCATGACGAGCAGGACGAGCTCCTGACGCACCAGCACCGCGACGACGCCGAGCGCGGCGCCGAGCGCGAGCGCGCCGACGTCACCCATGAACACCTGGGCCGGGTAGGCGTTGAACCACAGGAAGCCGAGGCCCGCACCCACGATCGCACCGCAGAACACCACCACTTCGCCGACGCCACCGATGTGCGGGAAGCCGAGGTAGCCGGCGAACCCCGCGTGACCGGTCACGTAGGCGAAGATGCCGAGCGCTCCCGCCACCAGCACCGCTGGCATGATGGCGAGTCCGTCGAGCCCGTCGGTGAGGTTGACCGCGTTGCTCGTACCGACAATGACGAAGTAGGTGAGGGGAACGAAGATCCATCCGATCTCGAGCACAAAGTTTTTGAAGAAGGGCACGATGAGCTGCGTCTCCGCCGGTGAGGCAGCGGTGAAGTAAAGGAAGAACGCGGTTGCGAGGCCGATGAGCGACTGCCACAGGTACTTCGTCCGCGCCGGCAGGCCGCGGGAGTCGCCGCGTGCGAGCTTTCGATAGTCGTCGGCCCAGCCCACCGCACCGAAGGCCAGCGTGACGATCAGGACCACCCACACGAAGCGATTGGTGAGATCCGACCAGAACAGGGTGCTGGCGCCCACCGCGACGAGAATGAGGGACCCGCCCATGGTCGGCGTGCCCACCTTGGACAAGTGGGACTCCGGACCGTCATCGCGCACCGTCTGACCGATCTGGAGGCGATTGAGCTGGCGGATCATCGCCGGACCGACGAGCAGCGAAATCGCGAGCGCGGTCAGCACGCCCAGGATTGCCCGCAGGGTGATGTACTGAAAGACGCCGAACCCGGAGTGGATCCGAGTCATCAGCTCTGTGAGTTCGAGAAGCATCGGAGCTTTGCGTCGACTCTCGTCAGGCCCGGGCAGCGAGCGCCTGCACGACGCCTTCCATGCCCATCGCGCGCGAGCCTTTCACGAGCAGGGTGACGTGCCCGGGAAGGTCGCGAATCAATGCCTCGATGAGATCGTTGCGAGTGTCGAAATGGGCGGCGCCCTTGCCGAAGCGGCAACTCGCATTTCGGCTCAAGCACCCCGTGGTATAGAGGCGATCGACCCCGAAGCGACGCGCGGTGTCCCCCGCCTCCTCGTGTCGCCACCTCCCTTCCGAACCCAGCTCTCCCATGTCCCCGAGCACCAGCCAGCGCCGGCCCGGGTGGTCGGCGAGCACTTCGAGCCCCGCCCGAAGCGAAGTCGGATTGGCGTTGTAGGTGTCGTCGATGAGCACGAGGCCGGGACGGAGGTTTCGGACCTGAAGCCGCCCCGGCACCGGCCGCACCCCGGCGAGACCGGTCTGCACCGCCTCGCGCGAGCACCCCACCGCGAAGGATGCGGCAGCCGCGGCGAGCGCGTTCATTGCGTTGTGGCGCCCCGGAAGGGCGAGTCTCGCCTCCAGGCGTCCGAAGACGCCGTGCATCTCGATGACGCCACCTTCGCCGGCCGGCCTCCATGCGCCACGCAAGTCCGCTTCCACGTCGAGAGCGAAGGTGAGCGTGCGCCGCGGCGCCGCCAGCTCCTTCCACAGCCCTGCGAAGGGGTCCTGCGCATTCACCACCGCAACCCCGTCCGGCGCCATGCCCTCGAAGATCTCGCCTTTCGCGCGGGCAACGCCCTGCAGGGTGCCGAAGCCCTCGAGATGAGCGGGAGCGCACTGCGTGATCACGCTCAAGTCGGGGCGTACGAGGGAGGAAAGACGCCCGATCTCACCGGCGTGGTTTGCGCCCAGCTCGACTACCAGCGTCTCGTGCGAGGCATCGAGTTCGAGCAGGGTCAAGGGCACGCCCAGTTCGTTGTTGAGGTTGCCTCGAGTCGCGAGCGTCGCGCTCCCACTACCGAAGATCGCGGCCAGCATTTCCTTGACCGTGGTCTTGCCGTTGCTGCCGGTCACCGCAATCACCCGGGGGTGATGCCGCCGGCGCCAGTAGCGGGCGAGCCGGGTGAACGCCCGCGCGGTATCCGGCACTTGGAGCACCGGCAGGGGGAACTCCGCCGTTCGGGCCACGAGCGCCCCACTCGCGCCCCGGGCCCCGGCTTCGGCCACGAACTCGTGGCCGTCGACAAGCGCGCCGGGAAGCGCCACGAAGAGGGCTCGGGATCCGACCCGGCGCGAGTCGATGGCCACCCCGTCGAACTCGACATCCGCGCCCCGCAGACGCCCCCCGACGGCCCCGGCTGCCTCCGACATACGCATTCGGATCACGACCGTCCACCGCTTGGACAGGACCGGGCGAGCAGCCGCGAGACTTCGGCCTCGTCATTGAAGGGACGGCGCACACCGCCCACCTCCTGCCACGTCTCATGGCCCTTGCCGGCCACCAGCACGACGTCTTCGCTCGACGCGTGCTCCATTGCGAAGCGCAGCGCCTCCCCTCGGTCGCGTTCCACCCGGACGCTGCTCGTGCCCGCGATTCCGGTGCGAATGTCTTCGATGATGCGCCAGCCATCTTCGCTTCTCGGGTTGTCGTCGGTGATCACGAGGCAGTCCGCAAGCTTCGATGCCACCGCGCCCATCTGAGGACGCTTTCCCGGGTCGCGATCTCCTCCGCATCCGAACACGCACCAGAGTCTTCCGCGGGACTGTTCTCGCAACGCGCGCAGGGCGCCCTCGAGTGCGTCCGGGGTGTGGGCATAGTCGATCACCACCAGCGGTGCACAGTCACGTCCCCCCAGGCACTGCATTCGTCCGGCCACCGGCTTCACCGTGGAAAGTGCACGGCACGCTCTCTCCAGGGATACGTCCAGCGTGAGCAGCACCGCCAGCGCGGCGAGCAGGTTCTCGGCGTTGAAGCGCCCGAGCAGGGGAGAACGCACGACGCCCTCGCCCCAGGGGGTGTGGATGGCGACCTCCAGACCGGAGGCATCCGCACGCACTAGGCGCCCGGTGACCTCGAGGCGGGAGCGAAAGCCGGGAACCTCCGGCGCCGGGCCGCTCCCCGCGAGCCGGTGGCAGAGCAGGCGCACCGCCTCGGGCACCTTGGCGAGAAGACTGCGACCAAAGGCGTCGTTCAGGTTGACGACCGCGAAGCCGAGATCCTCGGTCTCGAAAAGGCGACGTTTGCTCCGCCCGTAGGCGGCCATGTCCCGGTGATAGTCGAGGTGATCTCGGGACAGGTTGGTGAACACCGCGGTCTTGAAGCGCACTTCCGCCACCCGCCCTTGATCGAGAGCGTGTGAGGAGACCTCCATGACGACCTGCCGGGCTCCGGCGCGCTTCATGTCGGCGAGCTGGCGGTGAACGCTGATGGAGTCCGGAGTGGTGAGCGTCGCCGGCTCCAGCCGATCGAGGCTTCCGTGACCCAGAGTGCCGAGCACCGCGCAGTGCGAGGAAGTGCCGTGGATCTGCGCCATCGCCCGCGCCACGATGTGAGACACGGAGGTCTTTCCGTTGGTCCCGGTCACCCCGATCACCATCAGGGCATGCGAAGGGTGGCCATAGAAACGCGCCGCCGCCCGCCCCAGGCTGCCGGGCAGGTCCGCCACCGGCACCAGCCACGCTCCGCTCGGGTGACGCTCGAGCTCGCCCTCTCCCTCGAACACGGCCGCTGCTGCGCCCGCGTCGCAGGCCGCATCGATGAACCTGCGTCCGTCCAAGCAAGCGCCCTCCCGCGCGAAGAAGACATCTCCCGGTCCCACCTCCCGACTGTCGCTTCGCAGGGCGCGCACCGCGCAATCGGGGTACTCCCGGAGCCGGCCCGGCTCCTTCAGGAGCGCTCCGAGCTGGCGGGAAGCGTTCATTGGAGATCCGGCGGCGCGGCCGACAACTGGAGGTGCGATGCGTCCTCTTCGCCACCGAGGTGCACCCTCCTCGTCACGACCGTGTTGTCGTCGGGCGCGACCGCGAGAACCCGCAGCGCCCCCTGCGCGATTTGGGAAAAGACCGGAGCCGCGACGAGGCCCCCGTAGTAGTGCTCGCCCGACGGGTCGTCGATCATCACCACGATGACGATCCGTGGCCGGGACATCGGCGCCATGCCCGCGAAGAGCGCGATGTATCGATCCTCGGCATATCCGGCGCCGATGATTTTTCGTGAGGTGCCGGTCTTTCCTCCGACCCGATACCCCGCGACCTGCGCATGCCGCCCGGTTCCGCCGGGAGCCACCACCGCTTCCAGCACGTGGCGCATCTGACGGGCGGTGGTCGCCGGCATGACCCGGGTCCACTCACCCGGATCCTCGACGTGCTCGAAGCTGATGCGGGGCATGAGGCCGCCGTTCGCGATCACTGCATAGGCCCGGGCGAGCTGAAGGGCGGTTACCGACACGCCATAGCCGTAGGCAAGGGTCACGTGTTCGGTGTAACGCCATCCGGAGAAGTGGTTGAGCACCCCGTGCGCCTCTCCGGGAAAGCCGCTCGCACTGCCCGCGCCAAAACCCACGAAGGAGAGCCTCCGCCACGTGAGCGCCGGCTCGATGGCCAGCACGAGCTTGGTCGCCCCGATATTGCTCGACTTGATGATCACCGTCGCGACGTCGATCACTCCGTAGTCGCGCACATCCCGTACCGTATGACGGCCAATCCGAAAGGTTCCGGGAGTGGTGTCGACGACGGTGTTGACGCCGAACTTTCCGCTTTCCAGCGCCGCCGCGACGATGAAGGGCTTGATCGTGGAGCCGGGCTCGAACACATCGGTGACCGCCCGGTTGCGGAGGCGAGCGCTCGCGGGCCGATCACGTCGATTCGGGTTGTAGGAGGGGTGATTCACCATTGCCAGCACTTCGCCGCTTCGAACATCGAGAACCACCGCGGAGCCGGCGCTCGCGCGGTGCTCCTTCACCCCCTCCAGGAGCGCCCGGTACGCGAGGTGCTGAATCTGGGCATCGATGCTGAGCACGATGTCCTCGCCCGGTCGCGGCGCTTCGAGCCGTCCGACGCGCTCGACGATTCGGCCGAGGTTGTCGCGCAGCACCCGTTCCGCCCCCGGATGGCCGGCCAGGCGCTCTTCGAAGGCGAGTTCGATGCCTTCCTGTCCGTATTCATCCACGCCGGCGAATCCGATCACGTGACTCGCCGCCTCCCCGAGAGGGTAGTAGCGGCGGTTTTCGCGCCGGAGTCCGATACCGGGGATGTCGAGTGCGCGCACGCGCTCCGCGAGCGCGGGCGTGACCTGACGGCGAAGGTAGAGGAATTCCTTGCCGGCGCGGGCGGCGATGGTTTCCCGCAGCTCCGCCGGCGTCACCTCGAGCAACCCCGCCAGAGTCGCAAAGTCGTCTCCCGACTCGACGAAGGCGCTCGGATCCGCCCATACCGAGAAGACCGGGGCGCTGATCGCGAGCGGCCGTCCGTTGCGATCGAGAATCTTGCCGCGATGAGCGGAAATGGCCGCCTCGCGCAAGTGTCTCGCTTCGCCTTCCTGCTGCAGAAAAGCGCCCTGGTTCAGATTGAGGTAGATCGCCCACCCCACCAGGGCCATTGCGGCCGCGCTCACCATCGCCATCAACAGGTAGCGGCGCCCCGGAGCGCGCGGACGGGCCGACTGACTGAGATCGTTCATGGCTGGGCTCTCAAGGGATCACCAGCACGATGTCCGCCGCCGCCGGCGTTTCGAGGGCCAGCCGCTCGCGCGCGATGTGCTCGATGCGGCCCTTCGCCGCCCACACGCTCCGCTCCAGCAGCAGGCGACCCCACTCGTCCTCCATCGCGTCGCGCTCGTACTGAAGCGCCTTGAGTTCGACGAAGAGCTTGCGATGCAGGTACTGGGTATGGATCACGCCCACTCCCGAGGCGATGAGGGCCAGGAAGAGTCCCGCGTGTACGGCAGCGCCCATCAAGTCATCTCCCCCACGCGCAGGCACGCGCTGCGGGCGCGGGGATTGCGAGCCACTTCGGCATTGCCCGGACGAATCGCCCGACCCGAAGCGCGGAAAGCGGGCCCGGCGATGCACGCCGCCTCGACGGGGAGGTCACGCGGAACGCGAGGTCCTCGCCCGTGGTCCCGGATGAAGCGCTTGACCAGACGATCTTCGAGGGAATGAAAGCTGATGACGACGAGCCGGCCCCCGGAGGAGAGGATTTGCGCCGCCTGCCCCAGACCGCGTTCGAGCTCCGAAAGCTCCTGATTGACCACCATGCGCAGCGCGCGAAAGGTCGCGGTGGCGGGATGCGGCGCCCGACCCGAGCGTCCGCCGCGCGCATGACCCGCCACCCGCGCCACGAGATCCGCCAGGTCGCGAGTCCGACGGATGGGGGCGGAGGCCCTTCGCTCGACGATCACACGGGCGATGCGCCTCGCGTGCGGCTCCTCTCCCAGCGAGCGCAGAATGTCGATCAACTGCCCTTCGCTCGCCTCGTGGAGCCATTGCGCGGCGCTCGGGCCACCGCCGGGGTCCATGCGCATGTCGAGCGGGCCGTCATGGCGAAAGCTGAACCCTCTCGCGGGATCTTCGAGCTGCGGTGAGGAGACCCCGAGATCGAAGAGCACGCCGTCAGCCCCGGATTCACCGAATGCGGCGCGAAAGTGCCTCTCGAGCGACGAGAACGAGGCGTGCGCGACCACGAGCCGGGAGTCCGCCTCGGACAGCGACCGCGCCGCCGCGACGGCGTCCGGATCCCGGTCCAGAGCGAACACGCGACCGGAAGGGCCCAGGCGTTCGAGAACCGCGCAGGTGTGACCCCCGCGCCCGAACGTGCAGTCCACGTACAGGCCGCCCTCGCGGAGCCCGAGCGCCGCGAGGGCCTCGGCGAGCAGCACCGGAGTGTGCGACTCGGGCTCAGCCACTTCCGCGTGGCGGCGGCCCTCGAACGCCGGACGCATCGCGGCAGAGCGCGCCGGGCGCACCCGAAGATCTGTTTCCGCCCCTCGAATCTCCATCACCGCAATCCATCACCATCCGGGTCAGAGCACGAGGGTGCTGACCACGCTCTGAGGATTGGAAGTGAGCTCGCCGATGTTCTCGAGCAGTCCTCTCAAGCGCTCCTTCCAGCGGTCCTCGCGCCACAGCTCGAACTTGCGCACCTGCCCTATCATCCTGATACTTCGTCCCTCGGGATCCTTCGGATCGAGGCCGGCAAACTCGCGCAATGACGGGGGGAGGAGAATGCGGCCATGACCGTCCATCTCGCATTCGGTCGCCCTTCCGACCAGGACATGGTTGAGAACGTGCACCTGAGGATCCAGCGCCGGCTGCTTTTCGAGCTCGGACTCGATGCGCTGCCACTCGGGAAAGGGATACACGACGAGGCAGGTCTCCATGATGCTGACGGTGACCACCAGGAAGCCGCCCGCATCCTCTCGGAGACGCTCGCGGTACTTCGAAGGCACCGCGACACGCCCCCGGTCGTCCAAAGTAAGTGGATGCTCCCCTCTGAACACAGTCGCCCCGCCAAGGATCCACCACGCCCCATCTGGACCCATTTAACGCATTATGTTGACCCTTTTCTCCCACTGTCAACACATGAGGGGCCACGCTCGAGTCCCCATTCGGGTGCGTACTCCACTTGGCCTCCGGCGGCAGACGGAAACGCTCCCTCGGATGCTCCCGTGTCGCCGCACTTGACGACGCTCGGCAAGGGCGGACGCCGGCAAGGCGTTGCCCATGTTTGTCATACTGTTGTGGGCATTACTTGAAGTTGACTATCAGAAGCCGGGATTGATTCTGATCGGCAACCTCTCCCACACTACGTCCTGGTGGGAGCCGGCCGAGCAACCGCTGCCCTGATCCCGCTTGGGGCTCAGGGGGGAGGAAAGTCCGGGCTCCAAAGGGCAGGGTGCCAGGTAACGCCTGGGGGGTGCGAGCCCACGGAAAGTGCCACAGAAAATACACCGCCCTCTTCCTCGGTCACGAGAAGAGCGGTAAGGGTGAAATGGTGCGGTAAGAGCGCACCGCGCCGGTGGCAACACCGGTGGCAGGGCAAACCCCACCCGGAGCAAGACCAAATAGCGGAGTATCTCCAGCATCCCTCATCCGGTGCGGAGGAGGCGTGGCCCGCGCCGCTCCCGGGTAGGTCGCTAGAGGTGCGCGGTGACGCGCATCCCAGATGAATGGTTGCTCGAGACAGAACCCGGCTTACAGGCCGGCTCCCTCCACCGGATTCTCCGCCGCGATCTCGAGCGCCAGCCGGTAGAGACGATTGCGCTCGCGTCCGGTCAGCCGCGATGCAATCTCCACCGCCCGCCTGACGGGAAGCTCCTTCAGAAGCTCGGCGAGCACCGTGCGCTCGTGGTCCCGGAGAGGCGAAGGGCCCTGTTCTCGTGCCCCGGAAACGAGAATCACGAACTCTCCCCTTGCGTGCCCGTCCTCCTCGAGCAACCACTCCCGCAGTTCGTCGAGGGCACCGCTCCGGATCCTCTCGTGACGCTTGGTGAGCTCCTTGGCGAGCGCCGCATCGCGTTCGCCTCCGAATGTCTCGGAAAGGTCGGCGAGGGTAGCCTCGACCCGGTGGGGTGCTTCGTAGAACACGAGCGTGCGCGGCTCCCCGCGAAGCGCCCGGAGGCGCCGCCGCCGCGCCGCCCGCCGCGCGGGGAGGAAGCCCTCGAACGCGAAGCGGTCGGTAGGGAGCCCCGAGGCGCTGAGCGCGCACACCAGCGCGCAGGGGCCGGGAATGGGCACGACCGGGGCGCCGGACTCACGCACGCGGCGCACGACATGAAGACCGGGGTCGCTGATCAGCGGGGTCCCCGCGTCGCACACCAGGGCGAGGCTCTCTCCTTTCCCCAGGCGTCGAACGACTTGCGCCGCCATCCGTCGCTCATTGTGATCGTGCAGGGGATCGAGTCGGGCCTCGATCCCGTGGGAGGCGAGGAAGCGGCGAGTGTGCCGGGTATCTTCGGCGAGCACCGCGCCCACCTCTCGCAGGACGGCGAGCGCACGTGCGCTGATGTCGCCCGAATTGCCGATGGGAGTGGCTACGACATACAGGGCGCCGGGCGGGCGACCACTTCCTTCGCCGCCCCGGCTCTCCCGGCTCACGCCTGCTCCGGGGGCTCGCAGACCCGATGGTTGGTGTATCGTGGGCGCATGTCGCGCAGCATGGGAATCCCGACGCCCACCGGCATTGCTCGGAACCAGTCCCCCGGACGGAGCCAGAATTCGCCCGACCTCCTTCGTGCAAGGGCCAGAGGCGTTCGGGGGGAGAGGGTAGCGCAAAGCGATAACGAGCGGTGATGGAGACGTATCCGAAGACCACCGGCGCGTTTCCCCGCCTCGCGGCCGCCCTGCTCGTCGCGACTTCGATCGGCGCATGCGTCGAGGCGCCTCCCCGCCCGGACGACGCTGCCGACGTCGCCGCAGGGGGAATGCTGGCGGAAGGCCGTTTCGCGGACGCGGCGGCAGAGTACCGGAGGCTGGCCGAACTCGCGCAGGGAGAGGCCGTCTGGCACTTCATCCTGAACGCCGCTGAGGCGCTCCTGGCCGGAGGCCGGCAGGACGAGGCCCTCGAGAGTCTGGAACGTGGGGACTGGAACGAGGCGTCGCCGGCCCAGCGCGTGAAGCGCGCCGCCCTGCGCGCCGAGCTCGTCCTCGCGAAAGGAGATGCGGATCGGGCGCTCGCACTGCTCCCCGACTCGATCGTGAACGCCGCGTCTCGGCCGATGCTTCGAGGGATCAGGCGCACTCGAGCCGAGGCCTTTGCGGCGACCGGTCGCCGTCTCCACGCGGCGCGCGAGCGCGTCGCGATCGAGGCGCTCGACCTCGGCGCGGAGGCCGCGCGCGAGAACCGTCGCCTCATATGGGAGGCGCTTCGCGGAGTCACTGGCGCCGAACTGGACGCGGCCCGCCTCCCGCCTCCCAGCCGCTTCGGCGGGTGGCTCGAGCTCGCGCTCCTCCACCGGGCCTTCATGTTTGACCACGCGGACTTCCGGAGGGAAATCCAGAAGTGGAGCGGTCGTTTTCCCCGTCATCCCGCCGAGTCCGAGCTGGTGCCGCAGTTGCTGGCGGAGAGCCTCGTGGCCTCGAAGCCTCCCGCCAAGGTAGCCCTGCTGCTGCCCGCGCGCGGCGCCTTCGCGGACGCCGCCCGCGCCGTCCGCGACGGCTTCCTCGCGGCGTGGTACGCGGAAGAAGATCCCGATACCCGACCCTCGATTGTCGTGCGCGACACCAGCGACGCCGACATCGCGGCTCTCGTGGCGGGCGTGGCGGAAGAGGGTGCGGAGTTCATCGTGGGGCCTCTGCGCAAGTCATCGGTTCGTCAGGCCGCGGCACTCGGGCGTCCCGCGGTCCCGATGCTCGCGCTCAATCTGCTCGGCGACGACGCGGCGGCGCCCGCGGAGGACTTCTACCAGTTTGCCCTTTCGCCGGAAGGTGAAGCCCGCGAGGTGGCCGAGCGGGCATGGAGGGACGGATACGCGCGCGCCGCCATCCTGGCGCCGGAAGGCGAGTGGGGCGCGCGGGTTTCCGGCGCTTTCTCGAGCGCGTGGGAGCGCCTCGGAGGACACGTCGTGGAGACGCAGCACTACTCCACGACCGGCGAAGACGACTCCCAGCCGCCGGACATGTCGGTGCCGGTGGTGATGCTCCTGAACATCGACGAAAGCAAGGCACGGGGAGTCGAGCTCCGGAAGGTCCTCGGCCGAAGAGTGCGTTTCGAGCCACGCCGGCGCACCGACGCCGACTTCGTGTTCATGGCAGGCTTTCCGCGGGAGGCGCGTCAACTGCGGCCCCAGTTCGAATTCCACGACGCCGCCGGCGTGCCCATCTACTCGACATCGCACGTGTACACCGGAATCCCCGACGCAGAAGCGGACGGTGACGTCGACGACATCGTCTTCGGGGACATGCCGATCGTGCTGCCGGTCGCCGGGGAAGGCGAGGCGCTGCGCGGACAGCTCCATTCCCTGTGGCCGGACCGGTTGCGCGCCCATCTGCGTCTCTATGCCTTCGGCTTCGACGCCTTCGACCTGATCGCCGGAGTGCGCTACCTCCGAGCGGCACCCGACAACGCCCATCGGGGCCGTACGGGACTGCTTTATCTCGATGAGAAGGGACGGGTGCAGCGGCGCCTGACCTGGGCCCGTTTCGAGCATGGCCTCCCCCGCCCCCTCGACCCGCGCCTGATGGCGCCATGAACCCGCCGGGCACATCGCACACCATGGCCCGCGGAGCCGCGGCGGAGCGACTGGCGGGCGCGTGGCTCCGGCGGCGGGGACTGCGCCCGCTCGACGTCAACTACCGGTGCCGCGTGGGCGAAATCGATCTCGTGATGCGCGATGGAAACACGCTCGTATTCGTCGAGGTACGATACCGCAGAAGAGACCGTTTCGGCAGCGCAGCGGAGAGTGTGAATCGCGTCAAGCAGCACCGGATCATCAGGGCCGCCTCGCGCTATCTTCAGCAACATCCGCGCTGGGCGAATGAGGTCTGCCGATTCGACGTGGTCTCTCTCTCCGGCGACGAAGGCGATCCCGAGATCGAATGGATACGGGATGCATTCGAGCTTTGAGGAGGGCGCGCTTCCTCGGAACGCAGGCCCCCGCGCCGGAGTGGCGGCGGCGCCAGGGCCTCGGGCACGCGTGCTCCCGAGTATGATGGCCCTCTGAGTATCGGGAGAATCTCCATGGACGCCGCAACCCGAATCCAGTCCCGCCTGCGCAGCCGGCCGCGTCGTCTGCGGCACTCCCCGGAGCTTCGCGCCGCGGTGCGAGAGACGGCGCTCGCACCCACCGATTTCATCTACCCGATGTTCATCGTCCACGGCGAGAAGGTGCGAGCCCCGATACCGTCCATGCCCGGCATCTGCCAGCTTTCCGTGGACGAGGCGCTCGAGGAGGCGGCGAAGGCCGCCGCAGCGGGCATCTCGGGAGTGCTGCTCTTCGGCATTCCGGCCTCGAAGGACCCGATTGGCGCGGAGAACTTCGATGACGACGGCATCGTTCAGCGTGCGATCCGCACATTGAAGGCGGCCCGGCCGGAGCTCCTGGTGATCACGGACGTGTGCCTGTGCGAGTACACCGACCATGGACATTGTGGAGTGCTCAACCGCGAGAACCCGGTGCTCCCGGCGGGATATGTGCTGAACGACGAGACACTCGACATCCTGGCCCGAGTTTCGCAGAGTCACGCGCGGGCCGGCGCGGACATCGTCGCTCCGAGCGGAATGATCGACGGCATGGTCGCGAGCATTCGCGAGGGCCTCGACGATCACGGCTACGAGCACGTGCCCATCATGTCCTACGCCATCAAGTACGCCTCGGCGTTCTACGGTCCCTTCCGGGATGCCGCACAGGGGGCGCCCAGGTTCGGCGACCGGCGTACTCACCAGATGGATCCGGGAAACGTGCGCGAGGCGCTCAAGGAAGCCGCGCTCGACATCGAAGAAGGTGCGGATTTTCTGATGGTGAAGCCCGCGCTCGCCTACCTCGATGTCATCCGCCGGACGCACGATGCCTACCCCGAGGTGCCGATGGTTGCCTACAACGTGAGCGGTGAATACTCGATGGTGAAGGCCGCGAGCGCGATGGGCTGGCTCGATGAACGCTCCATCGCGCTGGAGAACCTCACGGCCATGAAGCGCGCGGGGGCCGACTTGATCATCACCTACCACGCGCTGGATGCGGCGAGATGGCTCGGGGAGTAGCACCGCAGGACGACCGTAGGTTGCGTACATCCCCGAATGCGGGCGGGAGGCCACTCGACGGCCGCCGGGATGACGGGACTCGCGACCTCTCGCCGTGACCCTTGATTCACGACGAGTACGCCTCATATCAGCGCCTGGGGATCGAAGTTGCGTCTTTCGCGATGCAGGACTCCGCCCGAGTCGTCACGGAGGGAAAACAGTGCGCCGTTCAGTCCATGTTCGCCTTCTCCTGCTCGCCGTGAGCGTGGCCCTCTTGCAGGGCTGCGCGGCAATGGTGGGCACGAGTGCGGTGGGTGCCGCCGGGGTCGCCGGTGTGGCCACGGCCACCGGTCGGCGAAGCGCAGGTGCTGTCGTCGACGACGAAGTCATTGAGCTCAAGGCGCTCGCCGCCCTGCGGCGCAACGACGACATTGCTCCGAACAGTCACATCAATGCCACGAGCTACAACGGCATCCTCCTGCTCACCGGCGAAACCCTGAACGAAGACACGCGCCGCCGAATCACGGAGCTGGTCGAGAACATCGACAAGGTTCGCCGTGTCCACAACGAACTCGCCATCGCCGCTCCCAGCTCGATGCTGTCGCGCTCCAGCGACTCCGTGATCACGGCGAAGATCAAGACCGCGCTCGGCCGCCACAGCTTCGAAATCGCGGCCCGCACCAAGGTGGTCACCGAGAATGGGGTGGTTTACCTGATGGGACTCGTACGGCGCAGCGAGGCCGATGTCTCCACCAACATCGCCCGGAAAATCGGAGGCGTGCAGCGGGTGGTGAAGCTCTTCGAGTACTTCGAGTAGAAATCTCCGACGTGAACCGGAATCACGTCGTCACCACGGGTCGCAGAACTTCATACTGGAGGTTCAGGCACCCAAATCGCATCGACCTGGTTGCCGGTGACGGTCACGCTACCGCCTTCCCGGGTGCGTCCGTCCGCGCTCACTTCGAACTCGTAGGTCCTGCGCAGCGTCAGCCCGTGCTGGCCGCCTCCGACCAGTCGCATGCGCGAGAGCGCCACGGTGTCGTCCAGCAACTGCACGCCGTAGCTGCGGCAGGCCCGCCGGCAAACCTCGACCGCGGTCTCGCGAGCCCTCATGCCGTCACGCCAGACCAGCAGCGCCGCCCCCAGCGCCACTATGCAAAGGAGAAGACCCTCCAAGGCGTTCGACCTCGGTGCCACCCTCGAGGGACGATAGCCCATTATCGCGCGGGATAGTACATCCCTCCGATACGAGCCCTGTCCCGTCGAAAACGGCCCCTGGGGGCAGGAACCGCCGGGATGCGGAGCGAGCGCTACTTGACGACGCGAAGCTTCGGTCGAGACGCTTTGGACTCACCGCCCGACGGAGCGGGCGGAGGCTCGCTGCGCTCTTCGGGAAAGGACATCCCCACGCCGTTTTCCCTCGCGACCACCGCCAGTACCGAGTTGACGGGCAGCTCCACATGGAAGCTCACCCCCGAAAAGCGGGCGTCGAACTCGACGTGATCATTGCCGATACGAAACCCCCGGACCGCGCTCGCGGATACGTTGAGCACGATTCGCCCGTTCTCGACGCAGTGCGAGGGCACCACGACCCCGGGGGCCTCGGCGTCGACGAGCATCTGCGGCGTGAGCGCGTTGTCCGCGATCCATTCGTGCACCGCCCGGATGAGGTAGGGGCGGCTCGAGGTCATAGGCCGGGACGACGCCATGATGGGAAAGGGGGCGTCAGTACCCTTCCCCCATCTCGTGCTCGAGCTCCGACAGGCTCGCCTTGAACGCCTCACGCTCGAAGAGCCGCTCCGCATAGCTGCGCAGACCCTTGGTCTGACTCGGCAACCTGACCTGGTAGTGGGGCAGGCGCCACAGCACCGGAGCCATGAAGCAGTCGGCGAGCGAAAAGTCGTCCGACATGAAGAACCTCTTCTGCGAGAACGCAGGAGCGATCGCGGTCAGGTGGTCGCGCAAGGTCTTGCGTTCCGAGGCGACAGAGCCGAGGCCACCCCGATCCAGCCGCTTCATGACGGAGTAGATGTCGCGCTCCACTCGGTAGCGGTAGAGCCGGTTGTTGGCGCGGCTGACCGGATCCACCGGCATCAGGGGGGGATGCGGAAATCGCTCGTCGAGATACTCCATGATGATCTGCGGCTCATAGAGGACGAGATCACGGTCGGCGAGTGTGAGAATCGTGTCGTAGGGGTTGAGGGCATTCAGGTCCTCCGGACGATTGTCCGGAGCCACGTCCATTATCTCCACGTTGATCGCCTTTTCCGCGAGCACGAAGCGCACTGCGTGACAGGCGGCATCGGTAGCGTCGGAGTACAGCGACATTACCGAACGGCGATTGACGAACAAGGCCATTGTGGGTCACTCCGGCCGGTACGCGGCTTGGAGCTCAGTGTACGTCTTTCCAGTACTCGCGGTAGAGCGCGTAGGAAAGCAGGAAGAAGACCGCCAGGTACACGAGCACCCAGAAGCCCATGCGGTACCGGACCAACTGGGCCGGTTCGCCAGCGTAGCTCAGAAAGTTCACGATATCCCGGGACGCGGAGCGGAAGGCGCCGACTCCGAGGCTTCCCGGAGTACCCGTCACGAGCCGATCCACGACCTTGCGCTCCTCTCCCGACTCGTCCACGACGATCTTGTGCAGGTCCACTCCCTGCCCGGTCGCCTCCAGCCGCACCGCGTGCTCCGACTTCGCGCCGGCCGGCCGCTCGCCCAATTCCAGCGACTGAATCCCCTGCAGCGACCACAGGGCGTGCGGCATGCCGACCTCCGTGAAAACCAGGTTGTTCACCCCGAAAGGTCGTGCCGGATTCGGATCCCGATAGAAGGTGAGGAGATAGGAGTACAGCCAGTCGGGACCACGGGAACGGGCGATGACCGACAGGTCCGGGGGGGCGACCCCGAACCACTCCCGCGCGTCCTCGCGGCGAAGTGCGATCCGCATCTCGTCGCCCACCTTGGCGCCGGTGAAGACGAGGTTTTCCATCACTTGCCCTTCGCTCAACCCCAGGTCCCGAGCCATGCGGTTGTAACGCATGAAGTCCAGCGAGTGGCAACCCGAACAGTAGTTGGCGAAGAGCTTCGCTCCCCGCTGCAGCGAGGCCCGATCCGACAGGTTGGTGTTCGCGTCCAGCAAGGCCATGCCGCCTCCCGCCGCGCTCGCGACGAGCGGAAGGCACATCAGGACCAACATTGAAGCGAGTCTTCCCACCTCAGGTCACTCTCTCGGGAACTTCCCGGCTCGCATTGAGCCTCGGTGACACGAGCGGACCGACGAGGAAGAGCCCGTAGTAGATGAGGGGCAGCAGGGCGCTGAATGCGATCAACATCCCCTTCTCCGGATCCCATCGGATCGCATCGATGATGGCGAAAACCAGCGCCAGCACCGCGAGCAGGGTCCATGTCGCTCCGGGGCTGCGTTCCCGGCTGTACCACCAGAGGACCAGGAAGAACGAGAAGTAGGCTTCGCCGAGGCGGAGTCCGAGCTCGGCGCGACCCGGGGTGGGAGGCTGGATGCCCAGGTAGCCCAGCACCACGAAGGTGATGGCGAAGAGGACGAGGAGCAGCTTGAAGAGCAGGCTGCGGTAGCGAATCGACTTCACCGGATGGCGGTCGATCCAGGGCAGGAAGAAGAAGATGAGCACCGCCGCGCCCATCGCGATGACCCCGGTCAGCTTGTCCGGGATCGCCCGCAGAATGGCGTAGTAGGGAGTGAAGTACCAGACGGGCAGGATGTGCTCGGGCGTCTTCAGGGGATCGGCGGGCTCGAAGTTCGCCGCCTCCAGGAACCACCCGCCGAATTCCGGAATGAAGAAGAGCACCGCCGCAAAGAGGATGAGGCACAGCACCGCGCCCATGAGATCCTTGACGGTGTAGTAGGGATGGAAGGGTATCCCGTCCATCGGAATCCCCGACGAGTCCTTCTTCTTCTTGATTTCCACGCCGTCGGGGTTGTTCGAGCCGACCTCGTGCAGGGCCTGGATGTGGGCGACCACCAGGCCCAGCAAGAGCAGGGGAAGCGCGATGACGTGCAGGGAGTAGAAGCGGTTGAGAGTGGCGTCGGAGACGACGAAGTCACCCCGGATCCACAGGGCGAGCGGCTCGCCCACGAAGGGCAGCGCGCCGAAGAGCGAGATGATGACCTGCGCTCCCCAGTACGACATCTGACCCCAGGGAAGCAGATAGCCGAAGAACGCCTCCGCCATCAGGCACAGGTAGATGAGGACCCCGATGATCCACAACAGCTCGCGGGGTTTCTTGAACGAGCCGTACATCACCCCGCGAAACATGTGGAGATACACGACGATGAAGAAGAAGGAGGCACCGGTAGAGTGCATGTAGCGGATGAGCCACCCCCACTCCACGTCCCGCATGATGAACTCGACGCTCCGGAACGCCTCTTCGGCGTCGGGCTTGTAGTACATGGCGAGCCAGATGCCGCTCAGGAGCTGGAGCGCGAGCATCACCAGCGCCAGGGAACCGAAGAAGTACCAGAAATTGAAGTTTTTCGGAGCGTAGTAGCGAGCCGCGTGCTCGTTCCACAGCTTGCTCAACGGAAAGCGGGCATCGGTCCACTCGAGCAGACCGGAGAGCAACGCCCTCATCAGGCCGTCTCCGGGGCGTCGTCGCCGATCAGCAACACGGTATCGGAGAGGTACTGGTAGGGGGGAACGACGAGGTTGGTCGGCGCCGGCACTCCCTTGAACACGCGGCCGGCATAATCGAACATCGACCCGTGGCAAGGGCAGAAGAAGCCGCCTCGCCAATCGGTGAGCCCGAAGTACGACGCCTGCTCCACCCGGACGTGCTTCGGCGAGCACCCGAGGTGTGTACACAGGCCGACCAGCACCAGAAGTTCCGGCCGGCGCGAGCGGTGCTGGTTGCGGGCGTAGCCCGGCTGCTGATCTTCGGCGGAGTCCGGATCCCGCACCGCATCATCGAGATCCGCCACCGACTGCAGCGCCTCGCTGGTGCGGTTGAGCACCCACACCGGTTTTCCCTGCCATGCCTCGGTGAGCATGGCACCGGGCTCGAGCTTCGATATGTCGACCTCGATGGGTGCGCCGATGGCGCGCGCGCGTTCACTGGGCTGCCAGGCGGATGCAAAGGGCCACGCGGTGCACACTCCGCCGATTCCACCGACCACCGTGACCGCGCCGGTGAGGAAACGGCGCCGCCGTGAATCGACCGCATCTGTACTCATCTGGGAAGGATTCCCCTCGCTCCTGTTCGGTGGACGGCGTCACGCGCCCGGGGGCCGGAATTCCCGCTCGCGGAGTCCGACCGAAGCGCGCGTAGCATCCTACATGCCCCGGATCCCGTCAAGCTGACCCTCCGTGGCGCCCGCGGTGACGCTTTGGCCAAGCGGGATCAGCCGCCCGAACCCGAACCTTCGCACGCCTCTCCGTTACACCCGTTACACCGGAAACGCGTCGCCGCCTCCCGCCCGGGTCCACCCATGCGCGTTCAACCGGGCACGCGTCGGATATGGGCACCCAGCTTGGTGAGCTTTTCCTCGATGCTTTCGTAGCCGCGATCGATGTGGTAGATGCGATCGACCACGGTTTCTCCCTCCGCAACCAGACCCGCGAGCACCAGGCTCGCGGAAGCCCGCAGATCGGTGGCCATCACCGGAGCCGCGTTGAGCATCGGGACCCCACGGGTGATCGCGGTGTTGCCCTCGAGTCGAATGTCCGCTCCCATCCTGCGCAGCTCGTGCACGTGCATGAAGCGATTCTCGAAGACCGTCTCCGATATCACTGCGGTGCCGTCGGAGACCACGTTCAGCGCGGTGAACTGCGCCTGCATGTCGGTGGGAAAGGCGGGATACGGTGAAGTCTTGATGTCCACCGCGGCGGGGCGACGCTCGTGCATGTCCAGCACGATCCAGTTCTCCCCCACCGTCACTTCCGCGCCCGCTTCGCGCAGCTTCTCGAGCACCGCGTCCATGGTGCCGGGCCGGGCGTCCTTGAGCTTGACTTTGCCGCCGGTCAGGGCGGCGGCGACCAGGAAGGTCCCGCTCTCGATCCGATCCGGGAGCACGTCGTAGCGCGCACCCTCGAGCTGCCGGACGCCTTCGATGGTGATGGTGTCGGTCCCCGCACCGGATATCCGCGCTCCCATCGCGTTCAGGCAGGCCGCGAGGTCGACCACCTCCGGTTCGCGGGCCGCATTCTCTATCGTGG
This sequence comes from uncultured Ectothiorhodospiraceae bacterium, assembly GCA_964420925.1. GTDB lineage: Bacteria > Pseudomonadota > Gammaproteobacteria > HK1 > HK1 > JAJEAD01. Next base: position 33,536 of record CAYQVB010000044.1, read on the forward strand.
TCGTGCCTTCGGCCAGGGTCGCCGCCATCATCAGATTCTCGGTTCCCGTCACCGTTACCAGGTCGAGCACGAGCCGAACGCCCTTCAGGCGCTTGGCGCGGGCGCGGATGTACCCGCCGTCGGTCTCGATCTGCGCTCCCATCTTGACGAGCCCCTCGATGTGCTGATCGACGGGGCGCGACCCGATCGCGCAACCGCCGGGCAAGGATACCGTCGCCTGCCCGAAACGCGACAACATCGGGCCGAGCACCAGGATGGAGGCGCGCATCGTCTTCACCAGGTCGTAGGGGGCGAAGAACTCGCGAATGCTGCTGCAGTCGACCTCGATGTTCATGTACTCGTCCACCATGAGGCTGACGCCCATTCGGCCGAGCAGCTCCATGGTGACGGTGATGTCGTGCAGGTGGGGAATGTTGCCCACCCTGACCGGACCATCGGCGAGCAAGGTGGCGGCCAGGATGGGGAGCGCAGCGTTCTTGGCACCCGAAATGCGGATCTCCCCGCACAGCGGATGTCCGCCGCTGATGATCAGCTTGTCCAATCCGTTTCAGCCGGAATGCGCGCCGTGTTGCGAGGGCCGGCGAGAAGTCCGGCTCTTCACCCTTTCACCCCTGCAGCTCCTCCCATTGGCGGGGTGTGTAGGTCTTGATCGAGAGCGCATGTACCGCTTCAGTGTCGAAACGGTCACCGAGCGCGGCGTAGACCAGGCGGTGCTGCTTCAGCATCGGCTTGCCTTCGAAGGCTCGGGAAACCACCACCGCCTCGAAGTGGCGGCCGTCTCCACTCACCTCGAGGAAGGTGGTTTCCAGTCCGGCCGCGATCAGGTGCTTCAACTCTCCTGGATCCATGGCTTGCGCCCTTGCTCGTCTTTCCCTTGCGGACCCCGCGGCCTCTTCCCGACTCCCCAAAAGAGAGCCTATCGGGTCCCTCGGTTGTGCGCCACCATGCGTGAAATGAGCGCGTCGAGGCCGTCCTGGCGAACCAGCGAACGGAAGTCGTTGCGGTAGGTCAGCGAGAGACTCACTCCGTCGATCACCACATCGTAGACCTTCCAGTTGTCGCCCATCAGATGCAATTCGTAGGTGATGGGAATCCCGGGACCGCTGCTGGGCGTGATCGCGGTCCTGACGCTCGTCTCCTTCTCGCTTCGCATCCGGGACGGACCGTAGACGATTTGCTCGTGTTCGTACGATGCGAGCGCAATCGCGTAGGTCTTCACGAGCAGGGTCTGGAACTCGCTCACGAAGTGTCGGCGCTGCTCTTCCGATGCACGCTTCCAGTACTTGCCGAGTACACGCCTCGAAATCCGTTCGAAATCGAAACGAGGCAGGACGACGTCCTGCACCATTTCGTAGAGGCGATCCGGATCCTCGGAAAGCTCCGGATCCGACTCGAGACGTTCGACCACCTGGACGGTCGTGGTCCTGATGACCTCCTCCGCGCTCAAGGAGGGGTCCGCGCGCACGAGCACCGACGAGAACGACAACAGGAGGACGGCGTATCGGGCAATCTTCCCCATGCTGCGACCTCGTGCCTTCAAAATTCTGCCGCGGGGGCAGAGGACTCGAACATCATTCTGGCCACCACCTGCTCGAGGATGAGGGCGGAGTTCGTCAGCACGATCCGGTCGCCCTCGCGCAGATAGCGCTCGTCCGCTCCCCCCGGCTCGAGCTCCACGTAGCGGTTCCCGAGAAGACCGGCGCTCAAGACGCTGGCTCCGCTATCGGCCGGGATGCGTGAATGACGCGAGTCGATCGACAGAACCGCCACGGCCACCTGGCGCTCGAAGTCGTACTCGAGCCCGCTCACTTCGCCGATCCTCACTCCACCGATAGTCACCGGCGCTCCGGATTCCAGCCCCCCGACATTGTCGAAGAGGCCGACAACCCGGTATCGATCGACCGGTTCGGACTCCGCGGGCGCGGTCAACGCCACCACCAGCGCAATAGCGGATGCCGCCACGAGACCGAGCGCCCCGGCCGCCACTCCTCCAAGTCCTCGCATCGTCGTCGAGATTCTCCCCCACCGAACCCGTTGCCTGATGCTTCCGAACCCAAGCGCGCGCTGATTCCTGTCTGCAGTCCGGTTTCGACGAGGCCCACGGCCCCAACAGGGCGCAAGAGTATACCCTCACCCTCTGAGTGAGAAGCGGCTGCGCGCATCCGACGGTCCGCGCTCGTGTCGAGCGGATCGCGGGCACTGACGCAACAGTGCCTGAGCCGATGATCGCTGGCCGGGGGTTCCGACCCGTCGGACCGGCACGCAATCCTGTCCGGGACGAGAGATGATCGCTGCTATGATGCGCTCCGCTCGAAGGCCGCATGAGCGGCATGGGCGGAATCCCGGTATGCGTGCTCTGGCGGCCAGAATTGTGGATTCCAGCGCCTTTCGGCGCGGGATCATTGCGCTCATCATCGCCAACGGCATCGTGATCGGAGCGGCGACCTCCGAAACCGTCATCCGCCACTCCGGGGAATGGCTGAGCAGGATTGACGACATCATTCTCTGGATATTCGTCGCCGAGGTCGTTCTCAAGCTGACCGCGGTGTGGCCGAACGTCGGCCGCTACTTTCGTGATCCCTGGAACGACTTCGACTTCACCCTGGTGGCGCTTTCCCTCATCCCAGCCTCCGGGCAATTCGCGACGGTGGCCCGCCTGCTCCGGCTGCTGCGCGTGATGCGGCTCATCTCGACCATTCCGGAGCTGCGCCTGATCGTTTCCACCCTGCTGCGCTCGCTCCCCAGCATGGGACACGTGGTGCTCCTGATGAGCATCGTGTTCTACATCTACGGAGTAGCGGGATTTCATCTCTTCCACGCCCACGACCCGCAACATTGGGGCACCCTGGGCCTGTCCCTGCTGACCCTGTTCCGGGTCGTGACGCTGGAGGACTGGACGGACGTGATGTACACCGCAATGGAGCTTCACCCTCTCGCCTGGGTGTACTTCGTCAGCTTCGTGGTGGTGGGCACATTCGTCATCATCAACCTCTTCATCGCGGTGGTGCTCAACAATCTCGAAGCGTCGAAGCGCCGGCAACTCGAGCAGCGGCCGCCTTCACGCCAGGAGCTCCTCCGGGAGCTTCAGGAGCTCCGGGAGTCGGCCGCCCGCCTCGAGGCCCGGATCCGCGACTCCTGAGGACTCCCGGCCTCCAGTCGATCGCAAGCGGCGCGGCGAACGAAGCCGGCGGCCCCGGGTTCGGAGGTGCGGCCTCGCCCGCGCGGGGCTCAGGGATGTCCTTCGAGGTCGGCGCCTTCCTTCTTGACCGGCATCAGGTCCGCCTTGGAGACCCCCAGGGCGAGAACGGTGGAGCTCGCGACGTAAATCGAGGAGTAGGTACCGACGACGACGCCCACGATCAATGCGATCGAGAAGGTATGGATGAGCTCGCCCCCGAAGAAGAAGAGCGCGACGAGCACGAGCAGGGTGGTGAGAGAGGTCATGAGGGTCCGGGACAGGGTCTGATTCAGCGACCGGTTCACGACCTCCAGCGGAGTGCCCTTGCGCACTCGCCGGAAGTTCTCCCGGATGCGGTCGAACACCACGATGGTGTCGTTCAGCGAGTAGCCGATTACGGCGAGGATGGCGGCGAGCACCGTGAGATCGAAGTCCAGCCCCAACACGGAGAAGAAGCCGATCACCAGGAGCACGTCGTGGAACAGGGCCGCCACCGAGCCGATCGAGAAGCGCCATTCGAAGCGCAGGAGCACGTAGATGAAGATGGCGCCCAGCGCGATGAGCATGGCCAGCCCCCCCTGCTCGGTCAGCTCCTCGCCGACCTGGGGTCCGACGAACTCGATGCGGCGCAGCTCGGTGTGACCGCCGCCCGCCCCGTCGAGCACCCGGCGCACCTCGTCGCTCAGCTCCGCCTTGCTGAGCTCCTCGCGCGGAGGCAGGCGCACCAGCACCTCCCGGGTGGTGCCGAAGTGCTGCACCACCGCGTCATCGAAGCCCTCGACCTCGAGCGCAGTGCGAAGCGTCACCAGGTCGGCGCTCTGCGGATAGGCGACCTCCACCAGGGTGCCCCCGGTGAAATCTATCCCGAAGTTGAGTCCGCGAAAGGCAAGGGAGAGCAGAGCCACGAGCAGGAGCGTGCCGGATACGTAGAGCGCGGTGCGCCGCCGGCCCATGAAGTCGATTCGAGTCTGAGGGATGAGGGTTCGCATCGGGACGCTTCGGCCTCAGATCGAGAGACGGGCGACCCGCTTGCCGCCGTAGATGAGATTGACCACTGCGCGGGTGCCGAGAATCGCGGTGAACATCGAGGTCGCGATACCGATGGAGAGGGTGACCGCAAAACCCTTGATCGGTCCGGTACCGAAACCGAAGAGCACGAGCGCGGCGATCAAGGTGGTGATGTTGGCGTCGGCGATGGTGGAGAAGGCTTTCTGATAGCCGGCGTGGATCGCCGCCTGCGGCGTGTTTCCGATTCGGATCTCTTCTCGAATGCGCTCGAAAATCAGCACGTTGGCATCCACCGCCATGCCGGTGGTGAGCACGATGCCGGCGATTCCCGGCAAGGTGAGCGTGGCGGGCCAGCCGCTCGAGTTGAACAGGGAGAGCACTCCCACGATCAGGACCAGGTTGAAGGTGAGGGCGAGATCCGCGACGAGGCCGAAGAGCCGGTAGTAGAAGGCCATGAATCCCAGCACCAGGGCGAAGCCGATGAGCACCGAACGGAATCCCTGGTCGATGTTCTCCTGACCGAGGCTCGGTCCTACCGTGCGCTCCTCCACGATCTCGATGGGAGCGGCGAGCGCGCCGGCGCGCAGGAGCAGAGCGAGGTTGCGCGCCTCTTCGGTGTTGTCGAGACCCGTTATCTGGAATCTCTTCCCGAGCTGATCCCGAATCACCGCGACGTTGATGACTTCCTCGTCCGTCCAGCTCGTCTTGATGCGTTCGCCGTCGACGACGCGGGTCTCGGACTTCTTCTCGATGAAGACCACCGCCATCGGGCGGCCGATCTTGTCCCGGGTGCGCTGCGAGAAGAGCCGGGCGCCCTTCCCGTCCAGGGTGATGAACACCGCCGGTGAGCCGGTCTGGCTCTCGATTCCGGATGCGGCGTCGATGATGTACTCCCCGGTGAGCATGAGGTTCTTCTTGAGCAGAATGGGTCGGCCGTCGCGCTCCCGGTAGAGCTTCGACGTTGCGGGCACGTGGCCGTCCAGCGCCTCCTGAACCGAGTTCTGGTCGTCGACCATGCGGAATTCGAGCGTGGCGGTGCCGCCCAGGATCTCCTTGGCCCGGGTGGTGTCCTGCACTCCCGGAAGCTGCACCACGATGCGGTTCTCGCCCTGCTGCTGCACCAGAGGTTCCGCCACGCCCAGCTCGTTGACGCGATTGCGAAGCGTGGTGATGTTCTGCTGGAGCGCGAAACGCTTGATGTCCGCGGTCGCGGTCTCGCTGAGCCTTCCCCGGAGCCCCGGCTCCCCGTCGAGCTCGACCTCTTCGAGCTGCAGGTCGGGCAGGGTTTCAGCGACGAGCTCCTCGGCGACATCACGGTCCGCCTCGTTCCGGAATCGCACCGCGAGACCGCCGTCCTGGCGCTGGGTGATGCCCCGGTGGCGAATCTTCTCCTCGCGCAGAAGCGCGCGGACGTCACCGACGTGGCGCAGATCCGCCTGGCGCACCGCGGCATCCATGTCCACTTCCATCAGGAAGTGCACGCCGCCGCGAAGGTCGAGGCCGAGCGACATCGGCAGGGTGCCGATGGCGTCCATCCACCGCGGCGTGGCGGGAGCGAGGTTGAGTGCGACCACGAAGCGACGGCGGTCGAGCGCCCTGCGCAGCTCCTCCTTCGCCCGGAGCTGGGTCTCCTCCGCGTCGAAACGCAGGAGCAGCCTTCGCTCGTCCCGTTCGACCCGCAACGCTTCGATGCCGACTCGCGCGAGCTCTTCGCTCACCCGGACTTCGAGCGCCTCGTCGATCGGCGCCCCGCGGGCGGCCGAGATCTGCACCGCGGGATCCTCTCCGTAGAGATTGGGCAACGCGTAGAAGGATCCCACCGCCAGAACGAAGGCGACGAGCAGGTACTTCCAGAGCGGATACTGGTTGATCACCGGATGCCGGCCCTCGACCGAAGAGCGAAGAGCAAGCCGGCCCTCAGCTCATGCCGACTTGATGGTGCCCTTGGGCATGAGGGTGGAGACCGACGAGCGCTGCACGCGCACCTCGGTGCCGCGGGAGATCTCCACCGTGATGAAGCTGTCGCCGATTTCCGTGATCTTTCCGAGGAGGCCGCCGCTGGTGACCACCTCGTCGCCCTTGGCGAGCGCTTCGACCATCTTGCGGTGCTCCTTCGCGCGCTTCTGCTGCGGCCGGATGAGCAGGAAGTAGAAGGCGACGAAGATGAGGACGATGAACAGGAGGTCGAAGGGTACCCCCCCGGCGGCCGGAGCCCCCTGGGCGTGCGCGTCGGAGATAAGCAATCCCATGGTGATCGTGCAGTTCGAGGCGAAAAAAGCGGCGGGATTATGACACCTGGAAGCCAGAGGCGCGAGCGCCGGGGAGTCCGGCCGCCGGGGTACTTCACGCTGGCTGGACCCGTGCTTCCAACCCGAACTACCTGGTCCGGGTGGATTTCCGTCCCCTCTTCCTGCGATGTGCGGCTCAATCCCGGTCCTCGGATTCGGAACGGAGCCGCCGCGCCACTTCCTCGAGGCGGCCCGCCGGAATCGCCTCGCGGAGCTCGCGCATCAGGGACTGGTAGTAGTGGAGGTTGTGGATGGTGTTGAGCCGCGAACCCAGGATCTCGCCGCAGCGCTCGAGGTGGTGCAGGTAGGCGCGAGAGTAGTTGCGACAGGTATAGCAGGTGCAGTGCGGATCGAGCGGCTCCGGATCGTGGCGGTAGCGGCGATTGCGAATCCTGACCACCCCGCCCTGGACGAAGAGGTGGCCGTTGCGCGCATTGCGGGTCGGCATCACGCAGTCGAAGAGATCGATGCCGCGGCGCACCGCCTCGACGATGTCCACCGGCCGCCCGACGCCCATCAGGTAGCGGGGTCGGTCCCAGGGCATGGCGGGCGCGGCGTGCTCCAGGATCTCGATGCGTTCCGACTCGGGCTCTCCCACCGCGAGCCCCCCGAGCGCATAGCCGTCGAAGCCGATCTCGACGAGGGCGCCGAGCGATGCTTCCCGCAGGCTGGGATAGGTCCCCCCCTGAACGATGCCGAAGAGCGCGCTCCCATTGCCGGCATGGGCCTCCCGGCTGCGCGCCGCCCAGCGCCGGCTCAGCTCCATCGACGCCCGCGCCTCGCTTTCCGTGGCCGGCCAGGGCGTACACTCGTCGAAGGCCATGACGATATCCGAACCGAGCGCGGCCTGGATCCGCATGGAGAGTTCCGGGTCGAGGAATTGACGGGAGCCGTCCAGCGGCGACCGGAAGTCCACTCCCTGCTCGTCGACCTTGCGGCGACCTCTGAGGCTGAACACCTGGAATCCCCCGGAATCGGTGAGGATCGGACCATCCCAGTGCATGAAGGCATGCAGTCCGCCGAGCCGGGCGATGGCCTCGTGACCGGGGCGATTGGACAAGTGATAGGTGTTGGCCACCAGGATCCGGGTGCCGCCGTCCCGCAGCTCCTCCGGGGTCATCGCCTTGACCGTGCCGTAGGTCCCCACCGGCATGAACGCCGGAGTGTCCACCGTGCCGCGGGCGAGGTGGATCCGGGCGGTGCGCGCCCGATCGTCGCGGGCCAGCACTTCGAAGCGCAGCGACACGTTCAGCCTCGACGCATGGCAAGGCCGTTCACGAAGCGTGCGCGTTGCGACCGCGCAGGATGAGCATGGCGTCGCCGTAGCTGTAGAAACGGTAGGCGCTCTTCACCGCGTGACGGTAGGCGTCGAGCACGTGTCGGGTGCCTCCGAAGGCGCACACCAGCATCAGGAGCGTGGAGCGGGGAAGGTGGAAGTTCGTGAGCAGGGCCTGCACGGTACGGAAGACGAAACCGGGCCGGATGAAGAGATCGGTTTCGCCATCGTAGGGGTGAAGCCGCCCTGAGCGCGACGCGGTCTCGAGTGCGCGCACGCTGGTGGTGCCGACGGCGATCACACGCCCGCCCCGCTCCCGAGCCGCGGCCACCGCGTCGCACAGATCCCGCGAGACGTGGACATACTCGGCATGCAGGCTCTGGTTGTCCACGACATCCTCGCGGACCGGTGCAAAGGTGCCGGCGGCAACGTGGAGGGTGAGGCGGGCGGTCTCGATGCCGGCTTCCCGGAGTCGAGCGAGAACCGACTCGTCGAAGTGCAGGCCCGCGGTAGGTGCGGCGACCGCGCCCGGCCGGGTGGCGTAGACGGTCTGGTAGCGCACATCATCCAGCGTTTCGGCCGCGCGCTTGATGTAGGGGGGGAGCGGGAGGCTGCCGTGGCGGGCCATCAGGCCGTCGAGATCGTCGCCTTCGACGAGCTCGAGGAGCGCGAGGTTACCGCGCCACGCGGCCACCCGCGCGCGGTAGCTGCCTTCGAACGCGATGCAGGTCCCCGCACGCGGGCGGCGGCTCGCCCGCAGCAGGGCGAACCCTCGGCGCGGGCCGAGCCGCCTCTCGAGAAGCACCTCCACTCTTCCGCCGCTCTCCTTGCGCCCGAAGAGTCGCGCGGGCAGGACGCGAGTGTCGTTCAGGACCAGCAGGTCGCCACTCTCGAGGCGGTCCGGCAGGTCCCGGAATCTGCCATCACGAAGCGCCCCGGAGTCTGCATCGAGCTCGAGCATGCGCGCCGCGCTCCGTTCGGCGGCGGGATACTGTGCGATGCGGGACGCGGGCAGCTCGTAGTCGAAGTCGGAGGCGCGCATCCGCGCCATGCTATCCCATCTGCTTTCCGCGTCGCGCCGGTGCGCGTCCTGATCCGGGCGGTCCGGCAACGCAACAAGCTCGCCGTCCTCTGGTGTGTACTCAAGCTTCCAGGTCCGATCCCGCAGCAAGGCCCCGGGGAAGATCGGTCGAAGTTCGTCTCAAATCAAGGCCAAATCAGTGAGTTGCCAAGAAACACTTGCGCTGAAGAGTCTCGAAATCGGTGCCCGACGCCTGCGCAGCGCCTCAGTCTTCGGGCATCGGAATCGCCGCGACGCACGCCTCCGGGGCGAGGCCGGCATCCCGTTCCGTCTTCTCGAGTACCGGATGGCGAACTCTGCGAAGCAGGCAACGCACGCTCGGGAGGATACGGGTCACAATCTCTTCCACGCCCGCCGCGTTGGGGTGGAGCCCGTCCTCCTGGTTGAGGGCGGCGACACCCGCTACGCCTTCCAGCAGAAAGGGATAGAGCAGCGCGTCGTGCCGAGCGGCGAGCTCGGGGTAGACTGCGTCGAAGCGCTCGGCGTAGCCCGCTCCGAGGTTGCGGGGAGCGAGCATCCCGGCGACGAGCACGGGAAGACCACGCTCACGCAAGGCGCCGACGATCCTGTCCAGGTTCTCCCGGGTCAGCGCGGGGTCCAGTGCCCGGAGGGCGTCGTTCGCGCCCAGCGCCACGATGACCGCATGAGGATTGTCCGAAAGAGTCCAATCGAGACGTGCGAGCCCGCCGGCGCTCGTGTCTCCCGACACTCCGGCGTTGATGACGGCGACGTCGAGGCCGAGGGCCCGAAGCGAGACTTCGAGCCGGACAGGCAACGAATCGCGGGAGGGAAGCCCATAGCCGGAAGTGAGACTGTCGCCAAGCACGAGGAGGCGGAGAGGTCCGGATTGCGCCTCGGCCCGGAGTCCGGAGGCGCAGAGGGCGAGCGCCGCCGCTGCGACGATCGCCGCGATTGCCCGGGAAGTGCGGGACAGGACGGCGATTGGAGTCCCGACAGGCGTCGTCACCGGGTCAGGGATCCGCATGTACCGGACGCAGGCTCCGCGGACGGGACCTGGAACGGCGAATTCCGACGAAGCCGCGGGGCGCGAAGTGCGGCGGCCGACGCGGAGGAAACGGCGAACGCAGTCAAGGAATGTAAAGAAGAGTAAAGAATCGTTGCTTCACAGGATCGCCGACCGCGGTGCTTGTTATGCTGAACGCGAACCGCCGGTCCACGCAAAGTAATGTCCACCGCCCGTCCATCCATCGTATCGCTCCGAGATCTCGGCGTCACCCTGAGCGCGAGCGCGGGACCGGTCGAGGTCCTCCGGGGGATCGATCTCGATCTCGAAGCCGGCGAAACGGTGAGCGTGGTCGGTCCTTCGGGAGCGGGCAAGACCACGCTGCTGATGGTCATCGGCGGTCTCGAGCGACCTTCCCGCGGTGAAGCAAGGGTGGTCGGCCACGCGCTCGGCGCGCTGGACGAGGACGCGCTCGCACGCTTCCGAGGGCGTCACATCGGCATCGTCTTCCAGTCCTTTCATCTCATCCCCACCATGACCGCGCTGGAAAACGTGGCGGTGCCCCGGGAGCTCGCGGGAGAGAACGACGCCTTTGACCGGGCACGCGGGGAGCTCGTCGCGGTCGGCCTCGGCCAGCGCCTGGATCATTTCCCGGGCGAGCTTTCCGGGGGCGAGCAACAGCGCACCGCCATCGCCCGCGCCCTCGTCAACCGTCCGGAGGTCCTGCTCGCGGACGAGCCGACGGGAAATCTGGATGCCGCAACCGGCGACCAGGTGATGGATCATCTCCTCACGCGCACCCGTGACGAGGGCGCGAGCCTCGTGCTGATCACCCATGAAGCGCGTCTCGCCGCACTCTGCGACCGTTCCCTTCGCATGGTGGACGGACGCATCGAAGCGCCGTCAAGGGCATAGGACCGCCGCGTCGATGCTTCTTGCCTGCGCCGGCCCCCGGGGGGTCCGCACCGAAGCGCCCGTCGAGACGACGTTTTCGCATCGTCCCGTCGACATGCCCCGAATCTGTCTGCCGCCCCGAGCGCCTGCACGAGCGAGCGAAGCGTTATGCTGCCCGTAGCCCTTCGCATCGCCGCACGCGAGTTGCGCCAGGGGTTTCGAGGGCTCCGCGGCCTGGGAGTGTTCCTGGGATGCCTCGCGCTCGGCGTCGCCGCCATTGCCGGGGTGCAGTCCACCTCGAGCTCCATCGTGACCGGACTGCGCGCCGACGGGCGGGAGATTCTCGGCGGCGACCTCGCCCTGCGCGCGGTGTATCGGGATCTGAGTGCGGATGAACGCGAGCTGGTCGAGGGCTCGGCGGCGGCCTACTCCCACTTCGCCGAGATGCGGACGATGGCGCGGCGCGCTGATGCGGATTCGGGCGTGCTCGTCGAGCTCAAGGCGGTGGACGCGCGCTATCCACTCTTCGGCGCCCTGGAGGCGGAACGCGACGACGAAAGCGCGATCCCGATCACCCCGGCGCTTGCCCGGAGCGATGGGATCTGGGGCGCGCTCGTCGACCCCGCACTGATCCGGCGCCTCGAGATCCGGGAAGGATCGCTGCTCTCCGTCGGCGGCATCGAGCTCCAGGTTCGAGGCACCATCGTTCGCGAGCCGGATCGCGCCGGATCGGGCGGACCCTTCGGATTCTGGCCGCGGGTCATGATCGGACTCGACGCCCTCGCCGAGTCGGGACTCCTTCGCGAAGGCAGCCTGGTCTACCACCAGTACGCGCTTCGGCTGGAAGATGGAGACGAAGCCGCTGCCGTGGGCGCCGAGCTCGGCGCCCGGCTCGACCGCACGGGATGGCAGGTGCGGACCTACGAAGACGCCGCCCCCAACATCCAGCAGATGGTGGAACGCCTGGGCTCATTCCTCACCCTGGTCGGTCTCACCGCGCTGCTGGTGGGTGGAGTCGGCGTCGGCAACGCGGTTCGGGCCTGGCTCGACACCAGGCTCCCCATCATCGCGACTCTCAAGTGCATCGGGGCAAGCCGACGCGTCGTATTCTCGTCGTACCTGGTCCAGTTGGCGGTGCTGGCGGGACTCGGAGTGCTCGCGGGGCTCGTGATCGGCGCCCTCGCCCCGTTGGTGGTCGCCCGCCTTCTCTCGCCGTTGCTCCCGACTCCGATCGCTCTTGGCATCTATCCCGCGGCGCTTGGAACGAGCGCGCTTTTTGGCCTGCTCACCGCCTTCACGTTCGCACTGTGGCCGCTGTCCCGCGCCCACGAGACCCCGGCCGTCGCCCTCTTTCGCGGCGTCGGCCTCGGCACGCGCCCCGGACGGCGCGGGCATCTCGCGGCGGCGCTCGCGGGAGGAGCCGCGCTCGCGGCCCTGGCCATGGTGAGTGCTCCCGATCGCGAGTTCGCGCTCTGGTTCGCGGGCGGCGGCGCACTCGTCCTCATCGGCTTTCGCGTCGCGGGCTGGGCAGTGGTGCGCGGCGCGAGCGCCGTCCATGCGTCACCGCGCGGGCGCGCCGCCGCAGGCAAGAGACAGAGGTCCGCACCGCGACTGCGCATGGCGGTTTCGAATCTGTGCCGTCCCGGCAACGCGACGGCCGATATCGTGCTCTCGCTCGGGCTCGGACTCACCGTGCTCGTCGCGGTTGCCCTCGTCGAAGGCAACCTCCGGCGCGGCATCGTGGAGTCGCTCCCGGAGGACGCTCCCGCCTTCTTCTTCCTGGGCATCGAGTCGGGCCGACTCGATGCCTTCACGGAGACTCTGATGGGAATCGAGGGCACGAAGCGCTTCCGCTCGGTGCCCTTCCTGCGGGGTCGCATCGTCCGGGTCAACGGACTCGATCCTGAAGACGCGCTCGTCGACGACGAGCACGCCTGGCTCATCGAGGGAGACCGCGGACTGAGCTATACCGACACGCTCCCCGACAACCCGGCCATCGCCGGCGAATGGTGGCCGGAGGACTACGCGGGACCGCCGCTCCTCTCGGTCGACGTGGACGTGATTGACGCCTTCGCGCTCGACCTGGGCGACACCATCACTCTCAGCGTCCTGGGACGCGAGTTGAGCGCCGAGGTCCGCCACGTGCGTGAAGTCCGCTGGCAGGGGATGCAGCTCAACTTCGCCCTCCTCCTCTCACCGGAGCCGCTGCGCCGGGCGCCGCACGGCCATGTCGCGACGGTGAGCGCGGTACCGGAAGCGGAGGCCCGAATCGAGCGAACCCTGGCTCGCGAGTTTCCGCAAGTAACGGTGCTCCGGGTGCGTGAAGCGCTCGGCCGGGTCGCGGAACTCATGGGCAACATCGCCGCCGCGGCGCGCGCGGTGGGCGGCGTCACCCTGATCTCGGGGGTGCTCGTGCTGGCGGGCGCGGTGTCGGCGGGACACCGGCGGCGCACCTATGAAAGCGTGGTGCTCAAGGTCCTCGGGGTGCGCCGGCGCGAGATCGCACTCATCCACGCGGTGGAGTTCGGGCTGCTGGGACTTCTCACCGGGGCGATCGCCGCCGGGGCGGGAAGCGTCACCGCGTGGGCGGTGGTAACGCGGGTGTTCGAGCAGGAGTGGACCTTCATGCCCGGCACCGTCGCAGTGACTGTTTCGCTCTGCGTAGCGCTCACCCTGGGCCTGGGCCTCCTCGGCACCTGGCGCGCGCTCGGAGAAGCCGCTTCCCCCTATCTCCGGAATGAATGAGTCGTGAGGCGGGCGCCGGCCGGCCGCGGGGCGGGCCCCGATTCGGGAGGGAGATGGGTACGGAAATCCCGCCGGGCAAGTGCCCAGATGCTATCCTGCGCGGGTCCGGCGCCGACAGTGCCGGGCGCACCGGTGCGGGAGTGGCGGAATCGGTAGACGCGGCGGCCTCAAAAGCCGCTGTCCGCGAGGGCTTGGGGGTTCGAGTCCCCCCTCCCGTACCAACTCGACTCCCGCATCAGGCGCGCGCGCAACCAGGCCGGTCGCTCACGAACTCCCGAGCGCGGGCACCACCACCCGATGGAAGCGCGCCATCGGTCTTCCGGCGCTTAGCCGCGACCGACGCAGCACCGTCGCGGACGGAAGACCCGGCGAGGCGAGGGACGCGCCCTCCCCGTTCGACCGACGCGACGGCGCAGAAGCCGGTCCCTGTTTGCTCGAGGCTCGGATTTCCCTTCCGAGCGCGGTCAAAGCGTGCAGGCAACGTTGTCGATGAGCCGGGTACGCCCCAGCCAGGCCGCGGCAAGAAGGATCAGCTCCTCCTCATCAGGGGTCGGCGAAGCGAGATCTTCGGCCCGTCTCGCGGTGAAGTACTCTGGCCGGAAACCCGCCCTTTCGAGCGCCTTCATGTAGTGCAGGCCGAGCGCATGGTAGTCGCGCTCGCCTCCTCGAATTCGCTCCGCCGCTTTGAGGAGGAAGCGGTATAAAGCGGATGCCCGGCTCCGTTCACGCGCATCGAGATAGCGATTCCGGGAGCTCATTGCGAGCCCGTCCGCTTCCCGCACCGTGGGCACCGATTCCACGGCGACCGGCAGCTTGAGATCCCGGACCAGCCTTCTGACCACCAGCAACTGCTGGTAGTCCTTCTCTCCCAACAGGGCCAGATCGGGCTGGATCACGTTGAACAGCATGCTGACCACGGTGGCCACCCCCCGGAAGAAGGTCGGCCGGGTCGCGCCGCACAGCACGGAGCTCAGTCCCGGTACTTCAACGCGGGTGCTCCGTTCGGCGCCGTCGGGATAAATCTCGGAAACCGGGGGCAGGAAGACCAGATCCACTCCGAGGGCATCGAGGCGCTCGATATCCTCCTGCGGGGTGCGAGGGTAGGCGTCGAAGTCCTCCCCCTCCCCGAACTGGAAAGGATTGACGAAGATGCTGACGACTCTGACCGGAGCGATCTCGCCCGCCCGGCGCACCAGTGCGATGTGGCCTCCGTGAAGATCACCCATGGTCGGAACGAGCGCAATGCGCCGTCCGCTCCGCCGCGAGGCCAGGAGAGCGGCGCGCACTTCGGCGCAGGTGCGAGCTAACTCCACGAAGCCACGGTCCCCAGCCGTTTCGCGCCCGTCACTCCCACGCCGCCGAAGGACGAGCCTCCGTCCCCGCTTCCGCGTCCCGGTGCCCGTATGCCTTGCGCCGGGTGCGTCGGGAACTCTCGCAGTCTCGGGCTCGAAGCGCCGTGAAATGTGGCGGCACGGCGGCGACTCCGCCCGGCTCCCGGCGACATCCAGGTTGCGCTGCGCTGTCGAACCCCTGGGCGTCGCACCACCGAAGCGAGCACCGGGCACGGGTCAACATGAGGGCGCACACCCGAGGGGAGCGACACGCTCTCTCCGCCTCCTCCGACGCCGGCGCCGCGCCTGCGCAGGGGGAGGGTCGAGAAGTGCGGCGCGCTCCTCGCCTTCCGATTCCAGCAGTCGCGTCCACCAATCGCAGTGATCCTGCACCGGCTCGCCCGCCTGCGCACGCAGGAGCAGGAAGTCGTACGCGGCCCGAAAACGAAGACGCGTCGTCAAGCCGAGGGCGCGCCGCCCGCGACGCGCAAGCAGCCGGGGCTGCATCTCCCATATCTCCCGGGTCACGAGCGAGCAGCGACGGGGAATGGACATGCGGCCGGCCTGACGGGCAATCGCATGCGCCCCTGCTGATTCGATCGCCTGCGCATCGCTTTCGCCACCCGCCCGCAGGATGCTCGCCTCCCGGCGCAGGACCGGCCACAGCAGCGCCGCGAACAGAAAAGCCGGGGTCACCGCCTTCTCCTCCGCGATGCGGGCATCGGTGTTTGCGAGCGCCTGGTCGATGAACGCGGCAGCCCCTCCCTCTTCGCCCTCCTCCTCCAGGCAGGCGTCGATGTCGGGGAAGAGGAGCGCGAACAGGCCGTAGCGGCGCAACAGTGAGAATGACCGGCGGGCCTCGCCGCCGAGGAAGAGCTTCACTACTTCTTCGAAGAGGCGGGCGGTCGATACCTCCAGCAGCCACTCCCGACACTTCGGGATGGCGTTGCTCGCCGCCCCATCGATGGTGAAGCCGAGCTTGGCGGCGAAACGTATCGCCCGGATCATGCGCACCGGATCTTCGCGAAATCGCCGGTCCGGCTCGCCGATGAGGCGCAGTCGGCTCTCCTTCAGATCCGCCATGCCGCCGGTGTAGTCGACCACCGAGAAATCCGCGATGTTGTAGTAGAGGCTGTTGACCGAGAAGTCACGCCGCCACGCGTCCTCCTCCCGCGTACCGTACACGTTGTCCCGCACCACGCGTCCGTCGACGGTGATCCTCCCTTCGTGCGGCATCTTCCCGGTATCTCCGCTCGCGGCGCGAAAGGTCGCGACCTCGACGATGTCGCGCCCAATCCGGACATGGGCGAGCACGAAACGACGGCCGATCAGCCGGCAGCTCCGGAAACATCTTCGGATCTGATCCGGCGTCGCATTGGTCGCGACGTCGAAATCCTTCGGTTTGCGCCGGAGCAGCAGATCGCGGACTCCTCCCCCGACGAGGTATGCTTCGTAGCCCCCGTCGCGAAGCGTGTAGAGAACCTTGAGAGCGGCCCTGCTGATGTCGGCCCGAGAGATGTTGTGCTCGGGTCGAGCGTATACGACGGGGATCGAAATGTTGCCGGAATCCGTGTTGATGAAGCTCGCCTCGCGAACCCGCACTCATGGCGAGCGCCGGAGGGAATGTCCGTGCCCTCCGGCCGAGGAAATCGGCACACCGGACACTCCTTTATCCGACCCGCGCCCGGAAGCGTTGAATGGCTTTCGGTCCTGATCCTCTTGCCGGTTGCCGAAACTCATGAAGGCGCATTCTGCCGCCGAAGGGCACGAATCACGCCGAAAGCCGCATGCGGCCCGCGTATTGAGCCACCCGCGGCGCCACGTATAATACCAGTGATGCAGCAGCCGTCCATCAGGATCGCCGGTTCACGCTCCCTTCGTCTAGCGGCCCAGGATACCGCCCTCTCACGGCGGGGACAGGGGTTCGAGTCCCCTAGGGAGCGCCAATGTTTCTAGAGCGACAGCAACTCACTCCTCGCGACTGCCGGCATGAACCGGGAGAAGTCCGTCTCCAAGCCCTTCCGCGTTAGTTGACGCGACGAACCTGCATGACACGCCGGGCGATCGACTGGAACGCGCGGTCGAGCGACGCGCGGTCCGTGGCTGCGAAGTAGAATTCTCCGCGGTCGGCGTCGGCGGTCCCGGGCGCGCCCGAGCACGCGACGAGGGCGTCCTTCCACCGAGTTTTGACGCTCGGCATCGCGCCAATCGTGTAGACCGTCAGCCCTTCCCGGCGCGCCAGGGTGCAGGAGCGCTTCATGAGCGCGGCGAGCGCCGTCTCGGTCGTTTTGCTCCCCCCTCCGGTGGTCCCCGTCACGCCCCAGCCGGAGTAGTAGTATCCCTGGACCTTGTCATTTTCTTTCCCCGGCTTCGGCCCGAGCCGCCCGAGCGCCGAGTAGAACGTCCCGAGAGCGCCTTGCCGGCACGACTTCGGGGGATCCTCCACACCATCGAGACAATCGGGTACGCCGACGTGTTTCGCGTTGAGCATTCCGGGCAGCTTTGTGTGCTGGTCCTCCAGGGCGTTGCCGCCGTCGGTGAGCAGGATGCGGGCCTTGGTGACCGCGCGGTCGGCAGGGTTGCTAGGATGGACGCTGTCGGCGTCGCCCCACACCTCGCGCCAGGAGTGGGCGAGCATGCGCCGGCCCCAGGTCACTCCGAGATGCGCCATGGTCCCGCCGCCCATCACTTCGCTCGTCTTGATGCCGTCGAGCGCGGTGTCCACGGTGGTGAGCGTGGTGGTGAGCGGCAGCATCTTCGTCGAGGTGCAGTTGTAGTTGCCCCCTCCCCTGCCCTTCGGTCCCGTTGAGCCCCAGTCGTTGTCGCGGAGCGCCTCGAGCTCTGCCTTCAGGGCGTCTTTGATGTCATCCGCCAGATTGGGGAAGGCCGCCTTGATGCCGTTCTCCATCGGGGTGACCGAGAAGCCTGTGGTGTCCGGGTAGATGAAAACGGGGAAGGAGCTCGTCGCGGTCACGGGGAGGTCGAGCGACATGCTCGTCGCGCCCGCGAGCGCGGTCGCGTCCAGGGGGTTCGCGTCGTGAGCGCGATCCTCGACGCACCCCGCCCAGTCCGTCGGGATGCTGCCCGTGCGGTTGGGCCCCATCTTCACCCAGGTCTTTTGCCGCCACGTGGCCGCGTTCGGGACGCGCACCGT
The DNA here is from genome assembly GCA_964420925.1 of uncultured Ectothiorhodospiraceae bacterium. GTDB lineage: Bacteria > Pseudomonadota > Gammaproteobacteria > HK1 > HK1 > JAJEAD01. The sequence goes on from CAYQVB010000044.1 coordinate 51,455, forward strand.
CTTGTCCCAGGGGACGATACCCACCGCCACGGCGCTCTCGTCGCAGCCCGAGCGCAGCTCCTCGACCAGCGCCTTGGCAGCCTTTATGACGGCGTCGAGGCGACGGTTGCTGCTGTCGATACTGGCGTGCATCGAGGCGGTGACGTCCAGGGCGAGCACCACTTCGATCGCGCTCGCCGCGCACTCGACCGTGGTGTTGGCCTGCATCGTCGCCGGCCCGGCGTATCCGCCCAGGAACGGCATCACCCGCGCGAAGAGAGTTCCGCCCAGATCGGCTTCGGCGGCCACCTTCACGCGGCTCGCCGTGCGGTCGATGGTGAGCGTGATGACGAGCGTATTCTTCGCGCGTGCGAAACGCTCGGCCGGGAGGTGTGTGAGGTTGAGCTCGATGTAGCGTCGCGCCACGGGCTCGAGGCGGGCCTTGAGAGCGTCATTGCTCAGCGTGTGGTCCGAATCGACGAGGCGTTCCATGGCGATGGTGGCTGCAACGGCGGCGGAATCGGTGGCGCTCTTGAGCGTGTCGCGCTGATCGACGAGCCACAGGTGATCGATGATGAGCGATGCGCCCCCGACCGCCATGACCGTGACGGCGGCGGCGGTGATCGCAGTGGCGCCGGCCCGCGTGTCGTGCAGGAAGCGCCGGACCGAGGTTACAAATGCCGCCAGCATCCCGCTCTCCCTACCAGTGCCCGGGCCGATCAGCTTTCCAGGCGACGCGCGCCCGCCGTATCGCGTCCCCGGGATCCATAGCGACCCCTTGGTGCGCGATCAGCAGAAACTCGTCGTCCCGGGTGGGCGAGCCCGTCCCTTGCCTGCAGATCATCGTCGCCATCCTCTCGACTATGCGGAGCTGCCAACCAACTCCATTCTTGTGGATCCTGGATAAAGTGTGCGTATCTAAATCAAGTAGAGCAGTATCTTTTCCGTAAATTCTGCAGTAGATTCGCCACGGCACGGCTGGATCGGCAGTGCAGCCGGGGTGGGAATTCTCCAGGTGCGCGCTTCTGGCACGCCGCTATGGGATGTTCGAAGGCCGGTCGGCCCGGGTGCCGTACCGGGTTCGGAGAGAAGAGAACGTTGAACGAAGCAAGCGAACCAGGGACGGAGGCCGAGGCGGTGCGCGAACGGATCTCCGCGCTCAGCACCGCGATCCTGCGCATCAGCGCGAGCCTCGACCTCACCACCGTCCTGCAGGAGGCGGTCGACAGCGCCCGCGCCCTCACCGGCGCTCGCTACGGCTTCATCGTGACCATTGACGAGACGGGAAGCATCCGGGAGTTCGTCTCCTCCGGCTTCACGGCCGAGGAGCACCGGCAATTGATCGAATGGTCGGACGGGCCCAGCCTCTTCGCGCACTTCCGCGACCTTCCCGGGCCGATACGGCTGCCGGATCTCCCCTCGTTTGTACGCTCTCTGGGCTTCTCCCCGGACCTGATGCGCTCGAATACCTTCCAGGGCGCGCCCATGCACCACCGCGGAAAGCACGTCGGCCACTTCTTCCTCGCCGAAAAGAAGGGGGCACCGGAGTTCACCGCCGAGGACGAGGAGGTGCTGGTGCTGTTCGCCTCGCAGGCGGCGACGGCCATCGCCAATGCGCACACCCACCGTGACGAGCAGCGCGCCCGCGCCGACCTCGAAGCGCTGGTCGAGACTTCGCCGGCCGGTGTCGTGGTGTTCGATGCCCGATCGGGCCATCCGGTATCGGTCAACCGCGAGGCGCGGCGGATCGTCGAGAGCCTGCGCACCGCGGAGCACCCGCCGGAGGAGCTGCTGGAGGTCATCACCTGCCGCTTCCCGGACGGGCGCGAAATCGCGCTCGACGGGTTCCCTCTGGCACGGGCGCTAGGGAGCGCCCGGACGATGCGCGCCGAGGAGGTCGAGCTCTCGGTCCCGGACGGGCGCAGCGTCTCGACGCTCATCAACGTGACGCCGATCCGTTCCGAGAACGATGAGGAGGTCGTCTCGGTGGTCGTCACCCTGCAGGACCTGGCGCCGCTCCAGGAGCTCGAGCGCCTGCGTGCGGAGTTCCTCGGCATGGTGAGCCACGAGCTCCGCGCCCCGCTCACCTCCATCAAGGGATCAGCCGCCACCCTGCTGGAAGAAGCAGGCGAACTCGACGTGGCCGAGATGCACGAGTTCCACCGGATCATCCATGAACAGGCCGGGCACATGCGCGCCCTCATCGGCGACCTGCTCGATGCAGGGCGCATCGAGGCGGGCATGCTGTCGGTCGCGCCCGAGCCTTCCGAGGTGGCCGCGCTGGTGGACCGGGCGAGGAACACCTTCCTTTCCGGCGGCGGCCGCCACACCGTGCTCATCGACCTGCCCCCGGATCTGCCCCGGATCATGGCCGACCGCCGCCGCATCGTGCAGGTGCTGAACAACCTCCTGTCCAACGCCGCCCGGCACTCTCCGGACTCCTCGCCGATCCGGGTTGCGGCCGCGCACGAAGGCGTCCACGTCGCGGTATCCGTCTCCGACGAGGGCCGGGGCGTCGCGCCCGAGCTGCTGCCCCATCTCTTCCGCAAGTACGCTGGCCCTGCGGGCGGCGGCGAACGCGCGCTTGCCGGCACGGGCCTCGGGCTCCTCATCTGCAAGGGGCTGGTGGAGGCGCACGGGGGCCGCATCCGCGCCGAGAGCGCCGGCAACGGCCAGGGCAGCCGTTTCACCTTCACCATACCCGTGGCCGAAGACACTCGGGAAAGCGAGTCCGCGTACCCCGCCCCCCGCCCGCAGGGCCAGCGTACTTGCGGAAGAGAT
>CAYQVB010000045.1:0-25001 GCA_964420925.1 uncultured Ectothiorhodospiraceae bacterium
TACTCCGACATGTCGAAGCGCACGAGCTCCACGCCCATCAGCCGTGCGAGCTGGCGGGTGACTTCGGTCTTGCCCACTCCGGTGGGGCCGGCGAAGAGGTACGAGCCGATGGGGCGCTCCGCGTCGCGCAGGCCCGAACGCGCCATCTTGATGGCGGCCGCGAGGGTGTCGATGGCGGCGTCCTGCCCGTAGACCACCATCTTGAGGTCGCGATCGAGGGTTCTCAGGACATCCTTGTCGGTGGAGGAGACCGTCTTGGGCGGGATCCGCGCCATCTTGGCCACCACCCCCTCGACTTCCGTGACGCCGACCGTCTTGCGGCGCTTCGAGGGCGGCAGCAGCTTCTGGGAGGCGCCCGCCTCGTCGATGACGTCGATCGCCTTGTCGGGCAGGTAGCGGTCGTGGATGTAGCGGTGCGAGAGCTCGACCGCGACGCGCATCGCCTGGCGCGAGTATCGGATCTGGTGATGTTCTTCGAAGCGTGACTTGAGCCCGTTCAGGATCTTTACCGCTTCGTCGATGCTCGGCTCGGTGATGTCGATCTTCTGGAATCGTCGCGACAACGCGCGATCCTTCTCGAAGATTCCCCGGTACTCGTGGTAGGTGGTTGAACCGATGCAGCGCAACTCTCCCGAGGCGAGCATCGGCTTAATCAGGTTGGACGCATCCATCACCCCGCCGGACGCGGCGCCCGCGCCGATGATGGTGTGGATCTCGTCGATGAAGAGAATGGCGCCGGGCTGCTTGTCCAGTTGGGCGAGCACGCCCTTGAGGCGCTTTTCGAAATCTCCCCGGTACTTCGTGCCGGCGAGCAGCGCACCGAGATCGAGGGCGTAGATGGTGCTCTCCTCGAGCACCTCGGGCACCTCTCCCTCGACGATCATCTTGGCTAGCCCTTCCGCGATCGCGGTCTTGCCCACTCCGGCCTCGCCCACGTAGAGCGGGTTGTTCTTGCGGCGCCGGCAGAGAATCTGGATGGTGCGCTGCACTTCCGTGCGGCGGCCGATGAGGGGGTCGATCTTGCCGAGCAGCGCCTGTTCGTTGAGGTTGCTCGCGTAGGCCTCGAGCGGGGAGCGGGAGGGCTGCTCGGCCGGCTTTTCCTCTTCGCTGCCGGAAGTGAACGAGTCTCCGTCCTCGCTGTCGTGCACCTTGGAGATGCCGTGGGAGATGTAGTTGACGACATCGAGGCGGGTAATGCTCTGCCGCCCGAGGAAGTACACCGCCTGGGACTCCCGTTCGCCGAATATCGCGACCAGCACGTTGGCGCCGTTCACTTCCTTCTTGCCGGAGCTCTGCACGTGGAAGACCGCCCGCTGCAGGACGCGCTGGAACCCCAGCGTGGGCTGGGTCTCGCGCTCGTCCTTGGCCGTCAGCATCGGGGTGCTCTCCTCGATGTAGGCGGTGAGCTCCCCGCGCAGCTTGTCCATCCCCGCTCCGCAGGCGCGCAGGACCTTGCTTGCGGCCGGGTTGTCGAGCAGCGCGAGCAGCAGGTGCTCGACCGTCATGAACTCGTGGCGCTTCTCGCGCGCGTCGCGGAAGGCCATGTTCAGGGTGAATTCGAGTTCCTTGCTCAGCATGTCGCCAATCCCGGGCCTTCGGCCTCAGACCTTTTCCATGGTGCAGAGCAGGGGATGGTGGTTCTCCCGCGAGTAGTCGTTGACCTGCTCGACCTTGGTTTCCGCAATCTCGCGAGAGAAGCACCCGCACACCCCTTTCCCGCGAGTGTGGACGTGCAGCATCACCCGTACCGCGTTCTCTCGATCCAGGCCGAAAAAGAACTCGAGCACGTGTACTACGAACTCCATGGGGGTGAAGTCGTCGTTCAGCAGTATAACGTTGTAGAGAGGAGGGCGTTTCAGCCGAGGTTTGGCCTCCTCGACCGCCAGGCCGTGATCGGATTCGCGTTCGGGGCGCCTGGCCATGATGCCGGATTCTAGCCCAGGAAGGCCGGACTCAAGAATCCCCCGATCGCGGGGCGACGGGCGCGGCGCCCGCTGCGGTACCGGATGGCCCTTCCCAGGGCGCCGCCCCCAGGTCGCGGCTCGAGAAGGAGCAGGGATCCATCATGCGGATGAATCGCTTCGCGGCCGGGGACAGGAATTTCCCTCGGCGCAGCACCACGCCGTAAGTGCGCTTCGGAAAGTACCGGTCGAGCGACTTTACCGCCAACCGCTCATGTCCGGTTATGCAGATTCCCGAGACGATGGAGATCCCGAGATCGAGTTCGACGTAGCGCTTGATCACCTCCCATCCCCCCGCCTCGAGAGTGACCTTGAAGGGCACGTTGTGCTGCTGGAAGACCAGGTCGACCACGTGCCACGTGCTCAGGTGCCGGGGGGGCAGGATCAGCCCGTAGCGCCCGATCGCGTGCAGGCTCGGCTGTTCCTGGGCGGCGAGGGGGTGGGACTCGGCGGTGATGAGCAGAGTGTCGTAGGAGAAGGTGGGCCGGTACTCGATGTCGGCGGGGAGATCGAGCATCGAGCCGACCGCGAAGTCCACTTCGTCCGCCCGGATCTGGGCGAGCCCGTCCCGCCCCGTGACGTTGTGCAGGCGAACGCGAATGCCGGGGTATTGCGCGGCGAAGCGCTTCATGAATCGCGGCAGGATGTAGAGGATGGTCGACTCTCCCGCCGCGATGTTGAGCTCTCCCGTAGCCACGTGGCCCAGCCGTTCGGCGAAGGCGTCGCCGAGGTTGTCGATGCCCTCGACCAGCGGCACCGCGAGCTGATAGAGAACTTCGCCCTCCGGGGTGAGAGAGATCCGGGGACCCTTGCGCTCGAAGAGCGTCACCCGGAGCTCGTCTTCCAGCGCCCGGACCTGAAGGGAGATCGTGGGCTGACTGAGGGAAAGACGCTCCGCGGCCCGCGAGATGCTGTTGGCCTGGGCCGCGTGACAGAAGGCCCGCAACTGCTTCAGACGGTTCTGCTTGTAGTAGAAGCGGGAAGGTTCGGACCTCATCTGTTCTCTAACCCCGGTTCATCGACTCGGAACCGGGGCCTCGATGAGGAGTGGGCCCGGGGGACTGCGCTCCGGTCGCGAAGAAACCCCAAAAAACGACCGCACAAGGGCCGATATCCCGGCATTTCGCCCTGAGAAGGGAATTATTGACATTTTTAATGTTCAGCATTTGATAGATTGTATTGTCAAATGATGTCTCGTGACTAGCATGGAACCGACATCCGTGCCGCCACTGCGATTCGAGTCGGCGCGGCTGCATCTGGCGGTTCTCCGGGAGAATGCAATGAAGCGTGACATCGAGGCGCAGGCGATAGAGAAAGCATGGCGGTCGGATCCGCGCTGGCGTGGCGTCGAGCGGGGTTACACCGCCGCCGATGTGGTGAGGCTCCGCGGCTCGGTACGCATCGAGCACAGCCTCGCCCGGCGCGGCGCGGAGAGGCTCTGGGATCTCATGCAGCGCCGGCGTTGCGTTCGCGCGCTCGGCGCGGTGACCGGCAACCAGGCGGTGCAGATGGCCAGGGCGGGCCTCGAGTCGATCTACCTGTCCGGCTGGCAGGTAGCTGCGGACGCGAACAACGCCGGCCAGATGTACCCCGATCAGAGCCTCTACCCGGCGAGCAGCGCGCCGGACCTCATTCGGAGGATCAACGGCGCGCTCGCACGGGCGGATCAGATTCACCACGCCGAGGGCGACGACCGCATCGACTGGTTCCTTCCCATCCTGGCGGATGCGGAAGCGGGATTCGGCGGAGTGCTCAATGCCTTCGAGCTGATGAAGGACATGATCGACGCCGGAGCGGCCGGAGTGCACTTCGAGGACCAGCTCTCTTCGGCGAAGAAGTGCGGTCACATGGGCGGCAAGGTCCTGCTGCCGTCCCAGGAATCCGTGCAGAAGCTGATTGCCGCGCGCCTCGCCGCCGACGTGTGCGGGGTGCCCACGATCCTGGTCGCACGCACCGACGCGCTCGCCGCCCGGCTGCTCACCAGCGACGTGGACCCGCGCGACCGGCCTTTCCTGACCGGCGCACGCACCGTCGAAGGCTTCTACGAAGTACGTTGCGGAATGGAGCAGGCGGTGTCCCGCGCGCTTGCCTACGCGCCCTACGTCGACCTGCTGTGGTGCGAGACCTCCACCCCCGATCTCGGGGAGGCGCGGGAGTTCGCGCAAGCGGTGCACGAACGCTATCCAGGCAAGGGGCTCGCCTACAACTGCTCGCCTTCGTTCAACTGGAAGTCGAAGCTCGACGATGCCGCCGTGGCCCGCTTCCAGGACGAGCTGGCGGACATGGGCTACTGGTACCAGTTCATCACGCTCGCCGGCTTCCATTCCCTGAACTACGGGATGTTCGAGCTCGCCCGGGGGTATCGGGATCGCGCCATGAGCGCCTACGTGGCGCTGCAGGAGGCGGAGTTCGCGGCGGAGGCGCGAGGCTACAGCGCCCACAAGCACCAGCGGGAGGTGGGAGCGGGATACTTCGACGCGGTGACCCAGGTCGTCACCGGCGGGGCGAGCTCGATCACTGCGCTGGCCGGCTCGACCGAAGAGGAGCAGTTCGAAGAGGCCGAGGTCCGCGAGCGGGCGGTCGCCTGAGCGCGCGGCGTCAGTCCTTGGCGTGCCCCTCTCCGAGATGGCGGGCGAGGTAGAAGGCCTGGCCGAGAACGAAGAGCAGGGTGAGGCCCATCAGTCCGAAGAGCTTGAAGTTCACCCAGGTGTCGGTGTCGAAGCGGTACACGACATAGAGGTTGAGGAGTCCCATTGCGAGAAAGAACAGCACCCAGGCGAAGTTGAGCCTCACCCAGATCTCGCTCGGCAGGTGCAGGCTCGAGCCCATCAGCCGCTCCACCAGGTTGCGCTCGCCGAAGAAGTGGCTGCCGAGGAAGGCGAGCCCGAAGAGCCAGTTCACCACGCTCGGCTTCCACTTGATGAACATCTCGTCCTCGAGCAGGAGGGTCGCCCCGCCGAAGACCACCACCAGGGCGAGGGTGATGAGGTGCATCTTCTCGACCTTGCGCTTCCAGGCCCAGGTGATGGCGACCTGGACCCCGGTGGCGACGATGATCACCGCGGTGGCGGCGAGGATGCCCTGCTGCTGGTCGTCGAAGAGCTTGAAGGTGATGAAGAAGAGAAGGATCGGAAAGAAGTCGATCAGCAGTTTCATGGGTGCTGTGGCTGCCTCGCCGGAAGTCTCGCTCCAGTCTACCGGATGACGGTGCGCCCGGTGTCCCGCTCCTCGCATCGCCTTCGTGTCCGGCTCAACCCGTCACGGATACCCCCCGCTCGCGTCCCGGTCCGGACGCCGGGGGTTCCGGGCGGTGAACGCGGGCTATACTCGCGCCCCCTCCGACCCTCTCCCGTCTCGAGCGTGACCCAGCTCTTCGTCGTCCACCCGAGCAATCCCCAGCGCCGGCTGCTCGCCCAGGCGGTCGCCATCCTGCGCTCGGGCGGGCTCATCGTGTATCCGACCGATTCCTGCTATGCGTTCGGCTGCTGCATCGGGAACAAGGAGGCGGTGGAGAGGATTCGCAGGATCCGGCGCCTCGACAGCGACCACAATTTCACGCTCGTGTGCGGCGACCTGTCCGAAATCGCCGCCTACGCCAAGGTCGACAACTCCGCGTTCCGACTCATCAAGTCGCTGACGCCGGGACCCTACACCTTCATTCTTCCCGCGACCCGGGAAGTGCCTCGGCGGCTCCAGCATCCGCGTCGCAGGACGATCGGGCTCCGGATGCCCGACCATCGCATCGCGTCGCGCCTGCTGGAAGATCTCGGCGAGCCCCTCATGAGCTCGACTCTCATTCTGCCCGGGGACGACCTGCCCCTCGGCGAGCCGGAAGTGATGCGCGAGCGCCTGGAGCACGACGTCGACCTCGTGATCGACGCAGGACATTGCGGTCACCGGCCCACCACCGTGATCGACCTCACGAGCGGAGCGCCGCAGCTTCTCCGCGAGGGCCTGGGCCCCTTCGAAGGTATCGCATGAAGGCGAACCCGGCGCTTTGCCGCCATCGACACGCTCCGCCCCTCGCCTCACACTCGAAGATGCAGGTTAGAATGCTGCGCAACCCGAGCCCGAGGATCACCGGGAACGCCTTCTCCCGCTGCGTGCCGGCAGCGATCTGATACATGGATCCGCTCCACCCTTCCCATCGGCGTGTCCTTTCCGGCATGCGGCCCACCGGGCAGCTTCACCTCGGCCACTACCACGGGGTGCTGAAGAACTGGGTCCGGCTGCAGCACGAGTACGAGTGCTTCTTCTTCGTCGCGGACTGGCACGCGCTGACGACCCACTACGAAGACTCGCAGGTGATCGGCGAGACCGTGTGGGACATGGTGATCGACTGGCTGGCCTCCGGCATCGACCCCGGCGATGCGACGCTGTTCATCCAGTCCCGGGTGCCCGAGCACGCGGAGCTGCACCTGCTGCTGTCGATGATTACCCCGCTCGGGTGGTTGGAGCGGGTCCCGAGCTTCAAGGACCAGCAGGAGAAGCTCCGGGAACGCGACCTCGCGACCTACGGATTCCTCGGCTATCCGCTGCTCCAGAGCGCGGACATCCTCGCCTACAAGGCGGGCCTGGTACCGGTGGGGGAGGACCAGGTCGCCCACATCGAGCTCTCCCGGGAAGTGGCCCGGCGTTTCAACCACGTGTTCGGCCGCGAGCCGGATTTCGAGGAGAAAGCGGAAGCCGCGGTGCGCAAGCTCGGCCGGAAGAACGCGAAGCTCTATCGCCGGCTGCGCCGGCAGTACCAGGAACAGGGAGACGACGAAGCGCTCCACAAGGCACGGGCCCTGTTGGAGAACCAGCAGAACATCACGCTCGGCGACGGCGAGCGCCTCTTCGGCTACCTCGAAGGCGGAGGCCGGGTCATTCTGCCCGAACCCCAGGCGCTGCTGACGGAGGCCGCGAAGATGCCCGGCCTCGATGGGCAGAAGATGTCGAAGTCCTACGAGAACGTGATCACCCTGCGCGCGGACCCGGAAACGGTGACCCGGAAGCTCCGCACCATGCCCACGGATCCGGCGCGGGTCCGGCGCAGCGACCCCGGCGAGCCCACCCGCTGCCCGGTCTGGGACCTCCATCAGATCTACTCGAGCGAAGAGACGAGACAGTGGGTGGAGCAGGGGTGCCGGAGTGCCGGGATCGGATGCCTGGACTGCAAGAAGCCGGTGATCGATTCGGTGCTCGCCGAGCAGATGCCGATTCGTGACCGGGCCGATGAGTATCTCGCCAACCCGGATCTCGTGCGCAACGTCATCGCCGAGGGGTGCGAGCGGGCGCGGGACGTGGCGCGGGAGACCCTCGACGACGTCCGCCAGGCGGTGGGCGTGGTGTATCGCTGAAGCGGTCGGAGCAGGTTCCCGGAAGCCCTCCTCGGTCGGGGGACCTGTCCGCGCTGTCGCGCAAGGAACCTCGAGGCAGTACGCGCGTTCGAGTCGTCCGTTCCCGTCATTCCCGCGGAAGCCTTTGGCCCCCGCGAAAGCGGGGGGCAGAATCCACGAGACACCACGAGCGGGGGGATTTTCCGCGAAAGCGTGAAATACCACTGCCGAAAAGGCGATCGGTACTTCACAACCATTCGCCGCTTGCCCACAATTGGCTGCGCTCGAGCACGGCGGGAGGTGTGACATGGCGGCAGCGGTCGAGTTGCCCGAATCGATGGAGGCGGCGGTGCGATTCGTCGAAGCGACGCCTCCGGCGCGCATCGTCGAGGAGACGATTGCCCGACTCGATGCCGACGGTGCGGCGAGCGACCTGCTCGCCGCGAGCGCGCTCGCGGTGAGTCGATCCACCGAGCTGCCGGCGGATCACCACGGTGGCCCGGTGCATCCGGTGTCCGGGGTGCACGCGATCCACCACACCGGGTCCTGGCTCACCGGGGACTGGTCGAAGATGCCGGTCGTGCACAGCGTCGCGCTCGCCAACCGGCACGTCCACTCTCCCGACATGGGACCGGCGATCATGGCGAGCCTGTCGCCCGACTCGCCGAAGGGCTCGCGGGAAGAGCGGTTGGAGGCCTTCCGTCACGCGATCCGGAGTCTGGAGCCGCTGCTCGCCCAGCGCCTCTTTCTCGGCCTCTACGAGACCCACCGTCCGGGCGAGATTCTCGACGCGATGCTCGAGAGCGCCCTGCGGCGCAACGGCCTCGACGATCACTACTTCCTCTACACCGTGCACGCGGTGCGGGCGCTGCATTGCATCGGCTGGCGGTGGGCGCCGGTGGTGCTGCGTCCCGTGATCCGTTATCTCTCGACGAACATGCGCACCATTGCGGATCCCGGGGCCGGCTTCACCCACGAGTTCGTCGAGGGCAATCTCGCCGCCTACAAGGAGTACGAGCGTTTCGAGGGGCTCGTCGACGAGTACCGGCTGCTCGAGCGGGTGACGCGCCTCGAGAGCGGGGACGACGAGGATGCGGCGGTGGGCGCGCTCGGGGAGCGCATCGGCACCGACACCGCCTTCGCCGAGATCCCCGACGTGGTCGCGGAAGCGCTTGCCGGCGGCCTCTCGCTCGCCGCAACCGCGGAGGCGATGTCCTACGGTGCGGCGCTGCTGCACCTTCGCACCGACTACGGGAATCCCTTCGACGTGCACCTGCACACGGGCATCAATACCCGCCGCTACCTGCTCGGAGTAAGCGAGGTGAGTCTTCGCAACAAGCTCCTCGGACTGCTCGGCTGGTCCAACGGTTCCGAGGTGCGGCTCTGCGAGCCACGCGTGAGCTGGCCGCCTCGTTTCGACGGCGCGGTGGCGGGGCAACTCGACCAGCGTGATCTGCTCCACGCCATCGAGCGCTCCATCACTGAACGCACTCCGCCGGACCGCTCGGTCAGCGTCGAGCAGCTCTACTGCGGCGAGGAGGTGAAGAAGACCCTTGCCCTCGCCCAGGCCTACGCCGACGCGGGCCACGATCCGGGCGCGCTCTTTCAACGCCTCGGCGAGCTGGTGTGCCGCGACGACTCGAGCGAGATGCACGCCTTCAAGCACCTGCAGGCGGCGCGCGAGGAGTACGAGACGACCCGCGAGCCCTACCGCCGTGCACACCTCGTTTCGGCCGCCAAAATGGCTTGGTGCACCTTCGGCTTCGATCAGGAGGTCTACCGGCAGGCGCAACGGCACCTGGCGATCTGACCTGCGGCGTACTTGATGCGCGCCCTCACTCGAGGCGGTTCAGCACCTCGTCGGTGATCTCCAGCGTACGCTCGATGTCCTCGTCGGTGTGGGCGAAGGAGATGCTGCCCTGCTTGGTGGTGACCGGGAAGTGGAACACCCCCGCATCGATGAGCGCCTTGCGGTAAGTGACATCCTTGTCGGCATCGTTGTGCATCGCGATTTCGCGCCAGCTTCTCGGCGCGTGGTCCATGAAGTACACCACGAAGGCCGAACCCTGTCGCACCACGGTGGCGGGATAGTTGCGCCGGCCGAAGAGCGCGTTCAGCCCGTCCTCCATGCGTGCTCCCAGGCGTTCGAGCTCGCCGTAGATCTCCTCCTCCCGGTTCATGAGCTTGGCGAGCGTCGCTTTCGTCGCCGCCACCGTGAAGGGGTGGGCGTTGTAGGTGCCGGCGACGACCACCCGGCGCGCGGGGTCGGGATGGGCGCAGTGCGCCATGATCGACTCCCGGCCCCCGACCACGCCCACCGGATAGCCGTTCGCCACCGCCTTTCCGAAGACGCAGAGATCGGGGATGACGCCCGAGATTGACTGGTAGCCGCCGAGCGCGTGCCGGAACCCGGTCTTCACCTCGTCGAAGATGAGCGCGGTCCCGTAGCGGTCGCAGATCGCGCGCAGGCTCTCCAGGTAGCCGGGCTCGGGCTTCACGATGCCGATGTTCTGGAGGATGGGCTCGAGGATGAGGGCGGCGACGTCGCGCCCGGCCAGCACCCGCTCCGCCGCCTCCACGTCGTTGTACTCCACGACCCGCACCGTCTCTTCGACCACCTTCGGAATACCGGCGGTGATCGGACGCAGCGGGTACTGCTCGCCCGCTTCGTGGTCTTCCAGCACGCTCGCGGGGTCCATCAGGTTGTAGGACACGTAGTCCATCCAGCCGTTGTAGCCCCCCTGCATGATGAGGACGTTGTCGCGCCCGGTCGCGGCCCGCGCGAGGCGAAGCGCATAGCTGACGGCCTCCGAGCCGCTGTTGGTGAGCTGGACCCGCTCCAGCCCCGGTACGCAGGCCACCAGCATCTCGGCCACCTCGCCCTCCCACGGCGTGGTGCCGGCCCCGATGAGGGAGGCGCCGCTCCGCACGCACTCGACGACCGCGTTGTCGATGTCCTCGTCGCCGTGTCCGAGCAGATAGGGGGCGAAGGCGGCGTGGTAGTCGATGTAGCGATTGCCCTCGTGGTCCCAGAGGTACGCGCCCTTGGCGCGGACGAAGACGCGCATCGGGTCGATGGCGCGGTTCAGCGACATCACCCCGCCCGCAATGCTCTGCTTCTGGCGCTCCCAGATCTCGGCGGCGGATTCCGGCATTTGGCTCTCTCCCATCGGACGCGCCCGCGGCGGGCGCCGGTCGTGTGCGGCAATGCGCAGGGGCGTCGAGCGTGCGAGGGCCCCGGCCGGGCGCTATCTTAGCGCCGGAACGCGATCCATTTCGTCTACCTTCCCTCACGCAAGGTTCACGACCTCCGTCGCCATTCCGAAGATGTCGAAGTGTTCGAGCTCGGCTTTCCGGCGGAGCACACGACGATAGCTGTCCGAACTGACCGGCGGAACGATATGTCGGCGCAGAGGAGTGAACGAGAACCGGCCCCGATGCACCGTCGGCGGGCTCCGGAACACGTGATGCCGCAGGACTCGCGTCAGGGCGTTCTGCTGGCCCCTTCCCGGAGCCTTCTCTCGTTCAGGATGCGCTCCACCCGGGGGCCGTATATCGCGCAGTTGGTCCGGTCGTTGGAAACCCGGTCGGGGTCCGGATCGTAGGTCATGATTGCCGTGATGCGCCGGCGGCTGCCTCGTACCGGAGTGACTCCGTGCAGCGAGTGTCCGCCACGAAACAACGTGAGGGTGCCCGCACCTCGCTCCAGCCATTCGAGTTCCTCGAGCGGCGCGTCGATCAACCTCCTGACCTCATCGAGATCGATGTTCCCGTCGGGGTCCATGGTGTCACGGCCGTACACGAAGGCACCACCTGCTTCGGGTTCCTGGAGCAGCAGGGTGACCGTGCACTCGTTGTCGTCGAAATGCCAGATGTCCCGATCGCCGTCGCCGAGAGCGATAATGTTGAGGGCCTGAAACTCGTCGGCGAAGCGGTAGAGCTTGCTCTTGCCCTGGACTCTCGCGACGAACTCGGTCAACGTCTCCCACTCGTAGAGCTGTCTGGTCCCCGTTTCGGGGCCGATCTGATCGTCGGCGAGCTGCGTGGCGAAGCTGGTCCAGAAGCGGTGCCCGGGATGGTCCGCGGGCCGGGTCGGGTCGTCTTCCATCTCGTCCAGGAAGTTGCGCGTCCACGCTCTGCGGTGGGCGAGCGGCAGCAGGGCGATGGCCTCCGCGGCCAGCTCCACCGCCCCCTCCGGGGTCAAGAAACCCTGGAGATTGCAAGCGCCGGTGCGGTCGAATTCCGCGCGCCACTGCGCTATCAGACCGCGGATGCGAACGCTCTCCAGATCGTGGATCGGGTATCGGTCGAGGTCGACCAGACGCGCGACTTCGGGCAGAGGATTGGAGACCATCATTCGAGGAAGCTCTTCTCCTTCAACCTCGGTACCACACGCACAATCCGTTTGAAGTCCATGTCGTGGTGCAAATGTGTGGTGTGATATGTGTATCGGTCCGAACCACCAGTGTCAACGAAGCTGCCGACACGACGTTGCGCAGCCATCGACACCCCCGCCGATTTGCCCGCTGGCGGCTCGGGTGACATGTTCCCGGTGCGTGCATACGATTCGTCTATCATGTTCGGACGATAGATTACTCTGAGGAGCTCGGACACGATGGCCGAACTTGATCTGGTTATCCGAAATGGCACCGTAGTTACGGCCTCGGATGCCGGCGTTTGCGACCTGGGAATTCTCGACGGCAGGGTGGAAGTGCTTTGTCGAGATGCTCCGGTCGGCGACAAGGAGATCGATGCTGCCGGCAAGCTGGTCCTGCCCGGAGGCATCGATGCTCACGTGCATCTCGACGAACCGCCATTCTACGGCGTCAAGCTCGCGGACGATTTCGGCTCGGGCTCGCGGTCCGCGGCTTGCGGGGGGACGACGACGATCCTCCCCTTCGTGCAGCAGGAAGGCGACCAGACGCTGCGCGAGGCGGTCATGGCCACGCACGGGAAGGCGCGGGACAAGGCCGTCATCGACTACGCCTTCCACATCATGCTGACCAGGATCGACGATCAGATAATCGGACAGGACCTTCCGGCGCTGATCCATGACGGATACACGTCCTACAAGGTCTATATGAGCTACGACGACATGGTCTTGAACGATGGCGAGATCCTGAGAGTGCTCGAAACCTCCCGCGAGCACGGGGCCATGGTCTTGGTTCACGCAGAGAGTCACCATTGCATTCATCACCTTGCGGACAAGCTCAGCCGGGAGGGGCTCACGGAATTGGAGAACTTCCCCGACATGGCCCCCGCGCCAGTGGAAAGAGAGGCGACCCACCGGGCCATCACGCTCAGTGAAATAGCGGACGCGCCGATTCTGATCGTCCATGTCTCGGCGCGGTCGGCGATGGATCAGATTCGCTGGGGGCAAGAGCAGGGCTTGAAGGTCCATGGCGAGACCTGCCCTCACTATCTCGAGTTTTCGGACGAAGATATTCGCAGGCCGGGCTGGGAGGGCGCCAAGTACCTCTGTGCGCCGCCCCCCCGAGACAAGGCGAATCGCGAGTTCCTTTGGCGCGGCATTGCCAACGGCGTGTTCCAGGTCGTCTCTTCCGATCACGCGCCCTTCATGTTCGACAGCGAGAACGGAAAGAAGGTGGGCGGAGGAGCGCCGCATTTCCGGCACGTGCCGCCGGGCATGCCCGGTTTGGAGCTGCGCTTGCCCTACCTTTTTTCTGAGGGCGTCAAGAAGAACCGGATCAGCCTCAACCAGTTCGTCGCCGTGACCGCCACCAACCCCGCGAAGATCTACGGTCTGCATCCGCGCAAGGGCACCATTGCAGTGGGCAGCGATGCAGACATCGCGATCTGGGATCCGGATCGCAAGGTCACCGTGACGCAAGGCATGCTGCACGACAATGTGGACTACACCCCTTATGAGGGGAAGGAGTTGAGCGGCTGGCCGGAGACGGTGATCTCCCGGGGTGAAACGATCGTGGCGAACGGCGAGTGCATTGGCGAAGCGGGACGTGGCGAATACCTGGAAAGGCCGCCATCCAATGCCTATCCCGCCGGCGGGCGACTTGCCTGAGGCGGGCCTTCTCCGAGCCCTCGGGCCTGCACAGAGGATACATCTTGCTGCCGTGCCGATGACGGATGACACGGATGTTCAGGAGTTCCTGGGCTGGGCCCGAGACCGCGCCCTGCCCCTCGATTCGGCCGCGGACCGGGACCACTGGCAGGATCTTGAGGGAATTGGCGATCTTGTGGGAAATGTACGGGTGGTGGGACTGGGAGAGAGCCATCACTACGTTCGAGAATTCAACCGTTTTCGCAGCCGACTGTTCAGGTACTTGGTCGATCGGAAAGGTTTTCGCGTTTTCGTGCTCGAATGTGGGTTGGTGGAGGCGAGGCGGGCCTATGATTACGTGCTGGGCGAAGACCTCTCCCCCGATGACGTCTTCATCAACATCAACAACAACTTCGGCGTCCTGAGGGAAGTCCAGGAGCTGTTGGCCTGGATGCGGAGGACGAACCGCTCCCGCCGCGACGGCGAGAAGCTGCTGTTCTACGGGATGGACGGCAGCGAAGGTTGGACTCGAGCCGATACTGCGATCGCTTCGGTCTGCGACTACCACGATGTGGTTGACCCGCCGCTCGCGGAGGTCTATCGGGGCACGCTGTTGCCTTTGGCGGCGGGGCTCACGCTGTACAATCTGCCGAATGTGCGGCAAGACTCCGTCGACCGATTGGCTTGCGATCTCAGCAGCCTCGTCAGCCGGCTTCGGGTCGACAAGCTTGCCTACATCGCGCGATCGAGTCTGGGCGAGTTCGAATGGACGGAGATGTCCGCTCTCCTGGCGCGCGATATCGGGCTCGCGATGGCCGAGGTCAAGCGGAGCCCCGACCGATGGCTGTTGCATTGGAACAATCTGCGCGATTTCTCCATGGCTCAGCAGCTCAAGTGGATCTACGACCGGGAGGGAAGGGAGAGTGGGATCCTGATCGGGGCGCATAATGTGCATTTGCAAGGGAGCCCCAACCTGGAGACCGAGGTCGAGCTCGGGACATTTTCGCAGTATCTCTTGACACTGATCCCGAAGAGCGAGCTCTACTTGATCTCCGGAACCAACCACTTCAGCCTGAAGCCCGACGATCCGGCCCGGGACGACAGCAATCAGGCTCTCTTGGATCGGCTGGGCTCGTCGTCATTCTTCTTGGACATCCGAGAGGCCGGAGAGAACGACGCCGTCGCTCGAGTCCTGAATCGATCTCGTCCGGATCGCGCCAACATCCACTACCAGCCGCTGTCGCTCGCCCAAGCATGGGGCGCGGTCTACTTCGTCAGGCGGATCGAGCTCGACGAGTTCGTTGTTCCACCGCCCTATCGCAAGCCGATCTGCCAGCTCGGGGAAAAAGCCCTCGCGGGGCTGGTCGGCGTGTACGACTTCTTGGGCGTTTTCGACTTTGCCGATGTTCTTGTGATCGAATTGGAAGACGGACAAGCCTTCACGGAAGCCCCTGACTCCGACGGCGAGCTTTTTCCCGTGCACCGCTCGGAACTCGTCGCCTTCTCCGATCGGGAATTCGGATGGCGCGACTGGCCCATGACGTTGAGATTCGAGCGCGGCGAAGACGGTGTCGCCAAGGCGGCGTCCATCCATTTTCCAACCATGCACTGGATTTTTCATGGCGTGAGGCGCAGCCGGACGACGGTGGTCCAGGCCGCAAACCCCTCGGACGCCCCTGTCCGGGCTTAGACGAATCGGGGGCCCCGAGGAGACCGGTCTTTCCAGGGATGCGACGACTCAGGTCAACCATGGCAGATGCCGAGGATATCTCGAGGCGCATATCGAGCAAGGGCCCAACCTGGAGGTCTAAGGCAAGCAAATCGGAGCCGTTACCTCGATCGTCGGAGCTCGGGACTTCCGGACCGATTTTGTAGGCGAACAAAACCATGCTGGCATGAGTCCCCTGCAACTGCGCTGAGACACGGCAACGACCCTCATTGACTTCTGTCATCAACTTTCCGAGGCGTTTCGATTCGGCGGAGCCGGTCGCGGCGGTCGGCGGACTCCGGACCAAAGAGGGAGAACTATCCGATGAGCGACAAGGTTCTTGTCATTAACCCCAACAGCAACGCCGAGAACACCCGGTGGATCGATGAAGCGCTGGAACCCTTGCGCTCCGATATCGGCCCCAAGATCGAATGCCGGACGATGGAACGCGGCCCACACGCCATCGAGACCGAGTTTCATGGGGCGCAGGTTGTCGCCCCACTCTGCGAGCTCGTTGCAGAAGCGTCGGAGGGTGCGGGAGCCTTCGTAGTGGCCTGTTATTCCGACCCGGGCGTGCTGGCCGCACGAGAAGTCACTGACAAGCCCGTATTTGGCATCTGCGAGGCGGGCCTGACGACGGCACTGAATCTCGGCGACCGGATTGGCATGCTTCACAATGATACGGCCGATATCGCCCCTGCCATGCGCGGGGTCAGATCACTGGGGCTGCAGAGTCGAGTCGTGGGTGGGCGATCAATCAACGTACCCATGTCGCGCTTGGACGACACAGACCTCGTGTTAGAGCGCATGACGCTCGCCGCGAGAGACTTGGAGCGCGACCTCCAAGCCAGTGTGTTGGTCTTTGGCTGTGCGGCGATGACCAACTTCAGATCGTCGCTGGAAGCCGCCTGCGGGTTACCCGTCGTCGATCCGACGCAAGCGGCCGTCGGCCTGGCAATCACGGCAATCCGGCTGGGTTACGCTCATGCCAAGCCCCACTCCGGGTCGTGAGGCACCAACTTCTCGGGCACCTCGGAGCCGAAGGAGGTTGGAGTCCGGGCCGCAAGATAGGTTGGGAGACAGGTGATGAGAACTTTGATTGCCAACGCGCGCATTCTGACCTGTGACGACGACGACCGAGAATTCGACCGGGCGGACATCCTTGTCGATGGCGACAAGATTGTCGCCATTGGTCCGGACCTGCGCGGCAGCGGGCAGGTGGCCGCGGAGACGGTCGAGCGGACGATCGACGCGTCGAACATGCTGGCAATGCCTGGGCTGATCAACGGTCACTATCACTCGACCAGCTCCATCTACCGAGGTCGCTGGGACGGAGATCCGCTGGAGATCTACCTTCTGCATCTCGAGCCGGAACCATCCACGCCGGAATATCGTTCGGAGCGATTCTACTACCTGCGTGCGATGCTGGGCGCGATGGAGATGGTGCGCCTGGGAATCACCTCAGTTCGGGACGATGCCGTTTTCTCGCCGGTCCCGTCGTTCGAGACGATCGATGGCGTCATGTCGGCCTATCGGGACGTTGGTATGCGCGCACAGGTGTCGTTGGAGCAGGCGGATGTTCCGGAAATCGACAAGCATCCCTTCCTCGAGGACATCCTGCCGGACGACATTCGCGCACATCTCTCGGAGCCGCCGCCGATGCTGCGCGAGGAGCTGCTGGAGCAGTATCAATACTTGATCGACGCCTGGCACGGCGCTGCCGGCGGTCGCCTGAGCGCGGCCTTGACCTGCTCCGCCCCGCACCGCGTTACGCCCGAGTATTTCCAGGGTCTGGCTGACCTGGCCCGCACGCATGACCTATCCCTCAACGGCCACGTTCTCGAGACCAAGGTCCAGCGTGTTTTTGCCGACGAGACGTACGGCAAGTCGATGATCCGGCACATGCACGAGCTCGGCCATCTGGACGAGCGCTTTGTCGTCATTCACGCGGTCTGGGTCGACGACAATGACATCGATCTCATGGCCGCAAGCGGCTGCACCGTCGCTCACAACCCGATTTCGAACCTCAAGCTTGGGTCCGGCATCATGCCGTTTCGGAGAATTCGGGAGGCAGGCATTCCGATCTGCATCGGAACGGATGAGCCGAGCGTCGACGACACCGTCAACCTCTGGGGGGTCTGCAAGGTCGGTGCCCTGATACAGAAGATGACCGATCCCGACTATCGAAACTGGCCAAAGGCGCAGGAGTACTTGCGCGCGGTCACGCGCGGCGGAGCACATGCGATGCGATGCTCGCATAGGCGCGGCATGCTGGCACCCGGCTATGACGCGGACATCATTCTCCTGGATCTCAGCACCTCGTCGTTTTCGCCGCCCAACGATCTAAAGCGGCAGCTCATCTTTACCGATACTGGCTCGTCGGTCGTGATGACGATGATCGCCGGCAAAGTCGTCGTTGAGGACGGCCGTCTTCTCACCGCCGACGAAGAGGCAATCAGGGCGGAAATCAACGCAACTGTCCCCGGCTTCATGGAATTGGCCCGGGAGAACACGGCCTATGCGGCGAGATACGAGCCCTACTTCAGGGAAATGTATCTCAAGGCGGCCCAACGGGATGTCGGATTCAACAGATGGGCGCCGCTCTAGGGATATCTTCGCGCTATGGGCGTCGCGCTGCGTTGCCGGTGCGTGCATCGGCCTGGAAGTGGCGCTCGGCCCGGTCCGGGGCCGCACGCTGGCTCCAATGCGCATGCGTGGTGCGTGTGTCCCGCTGCCGGCTCACCCCGGCCCGTCCCGTCTCACGCATCAGGCGCACCACGCGTGGCAGCTCACTCGACAATCCACCGACCGGAAGCTCCGCATGCACTCGAGGCACTCCGTCGCGGGGATGACCAAGTTTCCGGGCGCCTCGTCGGCCGGTGGCGGGGGGCTCTGGTGACATGCCCCGGTCGCGTCAATATGATGAGCGCAAGCGACGGAACGAGCGACTGGTTGAATGCACGAAGTTCCTGACACGAAGGGGGAGTAGAGATGAGCGGTCGAAATATGTTCAGCAAGTGCGTCGGTATCGCGGTCCTGGCCGCCTTCTCGGGCGTCGCCGGACAGGGCGCCCTGGCGGCGGAGGAGCTGCGCTACCTCGGGTGGTCCGACTACGTCCATGAGTCCTGGGTCAAGATCTTCGAGGAAGAGCACGACGTGGTCGTAACCGGCACCTACGTCGGCTCGAACGACGAGTACATGGCCAAGCTGGCGGCCGGCGGCGGCGAGTACTACGACGTCGTGACCATCGTGAGCTCGCTCGTGCAACCCTCGATCAAGGCGGGGTTCATCGAGCCGCTGGACCTCGACATGGTTCCCAACTTCAAGGAAATGTTTCCTGACTTCCAGAACATCGAGCTGATGCGAGGCCCCGATGGAGAAGTCTACGGTGCGCCCTGGATGTGGGGAACCAACCCGGTCACCGTGAACGCGGATGTCTATCCGGAGGGCAACGACTTCGGCATCCTCTTCGACCCGCAGCACGAGGGGAAGATCTCCATGTGGGACGACACGTCGACCCTCGGGGACGTGGCGAACTGGATGGGCTTCGACAACATCTGGGATCTCACCGATGAACAGCTCGCGATGGTGAAGGACAAGATGTGCGAGCAGAAGAAGCTGGTGCGCAAGTACTGGTCGACCCCCGGCGAGGCAATCGGGATGTTCGCAAGCGGCGAGATCGTGGCCAGCAACTCCTACAACTACGTCACCGTGGAGCTGCAGAGCCAGGGTCACAACATTCGCGAGTTCGTCCCCGAGCCTCCCATCGGATGGATCGACACCAACTTCGTGGTGAAGGGCGCGCAGAACCGCGAGCTGGCCCACAAGTTCATCAACTTCCTGCTCGATGCCAGGATTATGGCGATGGCCGCCGAACACCTGGGCTACTCGGTCAGCATTCCGGCCGCGAGGGAGCACATGGACCCGGAGGTCTGGGAAAAGCTCTACATGGACGAGGGCCCGCAGCTCCTGACCACCATGAAGATCTGGGACGAGATTCCCCGGCGCGAGAAGTACATCGAGGTCTGGAACGAAATCAAGGCCTGCCCTTGAACCATCGCGCCGGCTGATCCCCGGCCCCGAATTTGCCTATCGCGACGCAGGCGCCCGGCGGCGCAACCCCGCCGGGCGTCCGCGCCCGCTGACTTGACAGGGGGCAGCGGGCCGGCGGGCGGGGTCGCGTCTCCGCCCGCCGGGATTGCGATGCCTGGCCCGAAGAAGGATCCGGGCCGGGCGCTTCGGCCGGTTTCGGAGGCACTTGCCGCCTTCCCCGCCGCCCGCGCCTCGCCCCGGAGCCGGGGCGGCGTTGCCCGGCAGGGGGAAGCGGCGCTACTTCTTCGTCTCGAGCAGGCGCAGGCTCGCGACGATGAGCAGGATCGACACGACGATGGTGATGGTGCCGATCGCGTTGATCTGCGGGGTGATGCCGTGTCGCAGCATGGACCAGATGTGCATCGGCAGGGTGTTGTCGTTTGCGGTCAGGAAGAACGCGATCGCCACTTCGTCGAAGGACAGCGTCAGCCCCAGAAGAGCACTTCCGATGATCGCGGTCTTGATGTTGGGCAGGGTGATGCGCCAGAAGGTCTGCACTCGGGTGGCGCCCAGGTCCAGGCTCGCCTCCTCCATGCTGCGGTCGAATCGGCGCAGGCGCGCGTAGACCTGAATCACCACGATCGGCAGCACGAAGATGGAGTGCCCGATCATGATGGAGACGAGAGAGAGGCGAAAGCCGGTCTGGGTGAACACCAGCAGGAGCGCGAGCCCGGTGATCAGGCCCGGAACGATCAGGGGCACCAGCATGATCCGCTCGAACAGGGCCTTGCCGACGAACGAGAAACGATCGAGCGCGAAGGCGAGCGGCACGCCCAGCAGCAGGGTGAGGGGCACCACACCGCCTGCCACCACGAAGGAATTGGCCACCGAGCGCAGCAGGTCCCCGTCGCTGAAGAGCGCTCCGTACCACTTGAAGGACAGATTGCTCAGCGGAAACACCAGGATCGGGGAATCATTGAAGGAGAAGACGATCAGCACTGCGATAGGGGCGTAGAGGAACGCGAAGGTGAGCACGGCGAAGGCGGTGAGCGCCCGGTCTCCGAGACGGGAGCTGCGGTGACCGGCTCTTCTCATGCCCGCCGTCCCTTCACGCAATCCGGGCCTTGGCGCGCGGCTCGGCGGCCGCAGCCAACCCGATCATCGCCAGCACCACCAGCAGGATGACCACCGCGAGCGCGCTCCCGAAAGGCCAGTCGAAGGCCGCGCCGAACTGTCCGATGATGATGTTCCCGATCATGATGCCGCTCGGCCCTCCCAGCAGCGTGGGAGTGACGAAGTCGCCGAAGCTCAGGCAGAAAGTGAAGATGGAGCCGGCGATCACCCCCGGTATGCTGAGCGGCAGGATGACGCGCACGAAGGTGCGCCAGCGGCCGGCGCCCAGGTCCATGCTCGCTTCCACGTACTCGCGCGGGATCTTCTCGAGTGCGGCGTAGACGGGCAGCGCCACGAAGGGAATGAAGATGTAGACCAGGGTCAGGCACACCGAGAAGCGGTTGTAGATGATGATCGACATCGGCTCGTCAATCAGGCCGACGTAGATCAGCATTCCGTTGATGATGCCGTCGACTCCGAGGATCAGCTTCCAGACGAAGACCCGCAGCAGGAAGCTGGTCCACAGCGGCGCAATCACCAGGAAGTAGAGCAGGGTGCGGTGCTTGCGCGCGACGAAGGCGAGAAAGTAGGCGAGCGGATAGCCGACCAGGTTGGCGCACACGGTGACGATAGCCGCCACCTCGAGCGAGTTGAGCAGAACCGTGCGGTAGAGCGGGTTGGCCCACACCCGTGCGTAGTTGTCCCAGTTGAACTCGGCCGCCACCGTGTAGAGCTCCTTCTTCCAGAAGCTGTACTGGAACACGTTCCCGTAGGGCAGGAGCATGAAGCAGATCAGGTACAGGAAGGGGGGGCCGAAGCAGAGCAGGAAGAGCGCCAGCCGCTTGCGGCGGAGCGCCTTCGCCGCGCTGCCCCCCGACACGGTGGCTTTCTGCGTCACCGCGGGTAGACCAGCACCGCTTCCGGGGGCAGGTAGACGCTCATCCGCTGGCCCGGCGCGAGCTCCTGGTAGGCGAAGGGCAGCGCGTCGGGCAGGCCCTGCGCCTCGAGGCCGGTCCCGCCCGCGCTTTCCAGGAGCATCCTGACCAGCACGCCCTCGAAGATCACTTCCTTCAGCGTGGCGGGAAAGGTATTCACCGCGACCGGCGCGCCCGGGTCATCGAGGGCCAGGCGGATCTTCTGGGGGCGCACCGTGGCCAGGACCTTGTCGCCGGTGACGAGCGAAGGCGCCCCCTCGGCTTCGATGGCGATCCCGTCGGCGATGCCAATCCGGCAGCGACCGGCGCCTGCCGCCTCTACCTCTCCCTCGAGGAAGTTGGCGGTGCCCAGGAACTCGGCGACGAAAGGGTTGGCCGGACGCTCGAAGATCTCGGCCGGGGTACCGAGCTGCTGGAGCCTTCCCGAGTCCATGACCGCGACGCGGTCGCTCATCACCAGGGCTTCCTCCTGGTCGTGAGTGACGTAGATGAAGGAGATGCCGAGGTTCGCCTGCATGTGCTTGAGCTCGAGCTGCATGGCGCGCCGGAGCTTCGCATCCAGCGCCCCCAGGGGCTCGTCGAGGAGCAGGAGCCGGGGCTCGTTGATGAGGGCGCGGGCGAGCGCCACGCGCTGCTTCTGCCCGCCAGAGAGCTCCGAGGGCATGTTGCGGACCTTGTCCGCCAGTCCGACGCGCTCGAGCATGTCGGACACCCGGGAGCGGATCTCGCTTCGGGGCCGCTTCCTGATCGACAGGCTGTAGGCGACGTTGTCGAATACGCTCAGGTGGGGAAAGAGTGCGTAGCTCTGGAATACCGTGTTGACGTTGCGGCGGAAGGGGGGAAGCGCGTCCACCACCTGACCCTCGATGACGACCTCGCCCTCGTCGGGCACCTCGAAGCCGCTTATCAGCCGGAGCGTGGTGGTCTTTCCGCAGCCCGAGGGCCCGAGCAGGGTGAGAAACTCGCCCTCTTCAACCTCCAGCGTGAGCTCCTTCACCGCTTCCAGCTCCCGAAAGCGCTTGCTCACACGGTTCAGTCGGACCACGGGTTCCATGGCGCGCGAGCCTACAGTACCGCCGCCCCGACACGCCACTGGCGCCGGGGAAGGCGCAGATTCGAGCTGAATCGTGCGTTGACCGAGCGTCCTGCCCGGCGGGCGCATGTGGGGAGGCGCGAAGCGCCTCGCCGGCGGTCGCCGGGAGGGCGCATCGATATTCGGACTGGGCGAAATACAACCAGACTGAGCCGAGATGCTTTCCCCTTCGTGCTTCGATACCACGATTCCACCCGCTTGACCGTTCACGGATGCGGGAGGGCGTTTCCCTTCCGCCGAGGGGCCGCTCGGCGAACGGGGTCACCGGTGCGTTCGCGCGGATTCGATAACGCTTCCCGGCTCCGGGAGCCGGAGCGAAGGGTGAGCCTATCCCGCGAACACCTTCGGCCGCCGCCCGCTCCACGGCGCCGCGCGCTCGAGCTGGCCGGCCAGACGAAAGAGGACGGCCTCGTCCCCGATCGCTCCCGCGATCTGGACTCCCACCGGCAGGCCCTCATCGCTCCAGTGGAGCGGCAGTGACATCGCGGGCTGCCCGCTGACGCTGAAGAGAGGCAGGAAGGTGTAGGTCTCTCCCTCCTCGGCCCAGTAGGAGAGATCGCCGGCCTGGTAGTGGCCCGCGCTGTAGCGGCCGACCTCGGGCGGCATCATCGAGGTGGCGGGTGTGATCACCACGTCGAAGCGGCGCATGAACTCTCCCATCACCCGGCCGATGGACGCGAGGTGCTCCAT
Organism: uncultured Ectothiorhodospiraceae bacterium; assembly: GCA_964420925.1. Lineage (GTDB taxonomy): Bacteria > Pseudomonadota > Gammaproteobacteria > HK1 > HK1 > JAJEAD01. The sequence continues at coordinate 22,873 of CAYQVB010000045.1, forward strand.
GCGCCGGGCGATGCGCGCTCCGTCCATGCGCCGGCCCATCTCGTAGGTCGAGAGCGAGGGCGCTTCGAGGGTGTCGGGGCCGGGACGCCGGCCGGTAGCCCGCGCCATCGCCTCGACCGAGGACACTACGGACAGGGCGTAGAAGTCCATGCACACGTCGATGATGTCCGGGTACGCCACCTCGGGCGTGGCCTCTTCGACGACGTGCCCGAGGCTGTCGCAGAGCGCGGCGGTCGAGCGCGCCGCCGCCACGCAGGTGGCATCGGGCTCGCTCGCCTCCCGGATCCGGGTGCACAGGGCGATGCGCAACCCCTCGGGCTCGCGGGAGACCTCCTCGAGGAAGGGGCGCCGCGGCCGGACCAGGGGCACGAAGTCGCCGCCCGCCGGCCCCGAGGAGACGTCCAGCGCGGCCGCGTTGTCGCGCACGCTGCGCGACATCACGTGATGCGCGACCACCGGGTGTGCGCCATCGCCGAAGGTGGGAGGGCCGAGCGGGTTGCGGCCGCGCGACGGCTTGAGACCGACCAGCCCGCAGTAGGCGGCCGGCATGCGGATGGAGCCCCCGCCGCCCCCGCCGTCGTTGCCGTGGGCGAGCGGCACCACTCCGGCGGCCACCGCCGCCGCCGAGCCGCCGCTCGAGGCCCCCGGCGCCAGCGACGGGTCCCAGGGGTTGCGCGCCGCCCCGAAGACCACCGGATCGGTCTGACCGGAGAGTCCCAGCTCGCAGGTGTTGCCACGACCCACCACCACCAGTCCCGCCCCGCGCAAACGTGCCGCCAGCACGCTGTCCTCGGCCGCGACGATACCCGCGCCCATGCGGCTCGCTTCGCTGCACTCGACGCCGCTCCAGCCGTGCCAGAGGTCCTTGACCACGAAGGGCACACCGGCGAACACCGCGCCGGTGTCGAAGGGCGCAGCCGCCACCGGCGGGTCGACCCTTCCCACGACCGCGTTCAGCGCATCGTTGACCGCATCCATGGCCTCGAACGCGGCGCGGGCGAGCTCCTCGCGCGACACCTCTCCCGCGCGCACCAGCGCGGCCAGACCCAGCCCGTCGTACCGGACGTATTCGGATGGATTCATGAGCGGCACCTCGTGGTTGCAGTGGTGGCGCAGAATCGTACCCTGCCGTGCCCCGGCTGCCGCTCGCATCCCCGGAGCGTCGCGCCGCACGGACGACAACGCCATCCCGTGAACATGCTGTCCCCGCCCTTCCTCTCGCCCTGGTGGCGCGAAGCCCGAGCGGTTGCGCACCTGGCGCTGCCCCTGGCGCTCAGCCACCTGTCGTACATGGCCATCCTGCTCACCGACGTCGTCATGATGGGCTGGATCGGCACCGAGGCGATCGCGGCGGGCACGCTCGCGCGCGACTTCTTCTGGGTGTTCGGCGCCTTCTCGATGGGCGTCCTCACCGGCGCCACTCCGATCATGGCCCAGCACCTCGGCGCCCGCCGCTTCCGCCGGATCCGGCCGGTGGTGCGCAATGCCGCATGGCTCGCGCTCCTGCTCACGGTTCCGGTCTCGGTCGTGGCCTGGTACTCCGGTCCGCTCCTCGTGACCCTGGGGCAAGACCCGCAGGTCGCCGCCGACGGCCAGGCTTATCTGCGCTGGCTACTCTGGGGCCTGCTCCCCTCGCTCTGGTTCGTGGTGCTCACGGAGTTTCTCGCCGCCCACACTCGCCCTCGCGCGGTGCTCGTGGTGACCCTCTTCGCCATTGCGCTCAACGCGCTGCTCGACTACTCGCTGATGTTTGGCAACTTCGGCGCTCCGAACATGGGACTCGAGGGCGCCGGGGTGGCGAGCCTCGTCGTCAACTGGGTCATGTTCCTCGCGCTCCTGGGATACGTGCTGCGGCACCGGAAGTTCCGGCGCTACCACCTCCTGGGCCGCCTGTGGCGTATCGAGGGGCCGGTGATGACCGAGATCGTCCGGGTCGGCACCCCCATCGCGGTCACCGAGATCACCGAGATGGGCATGTACTTCGTGACCACCCTCATGATGGGCCTCATCGGGGTGAACGCGCTGGCGGCGCACGCGGTGACCGCCCAGTGCTACGCGTTGGTCTTCATGATCCCGGTCGGGCTCGCCCAGGCGGGCGCGGTGCGGGTCGGGCGCGCGGCGGGGGCGCG
>CAYQVB010000046.1:0-11626 GCA_964420925.1 uncultured Ectothiorhodospiraceae bacterium
CTGATCCGCCGGCGTCATCGCAGAAACGAGGGCGCCGGAGTGCGCCGTCGGACACCCGCGCCCGTGTTGGGCCGAAAACCCCGTCATCAGGCGTCGAACGGCCCGATGGCGCGGAAGGATCGCCCGATCCGGGGTTGTTGCTCCCCCCCCCCGCGCCTACACTCACCCTGGAGCTGGGGCTTGGACTGGGGAGCGGGACAAAAGAATGTTCCTGAGACTTCGCCGAGCATCGTTGGAAATTCCCGGGCACCTGACTATGATTGCCCCGCTAAGGGGGACGGCGGTGCGGGTTGCGGCGTCGCCGTGGTAGATAGCCAACCTGACGAAAAATCCAAGGAGGCGAACGCAAATGCCCAAAGCCAGAACGGGTGCGATCAGCGAGCCACTAACCAAGACCCAGCTCCTGTCCTTGCTTGCGGCGGAGACCGGGATGACGAGACGGGAAGTAGGGGCGGTGATGGACGAGTTGAGCCGCATCGTCGGACGGCATCTGAGGCGGCGAGGCGGGGCGGGCCAGTTCACGTTGCCCGGCCTGCTGAAGATCAAGACGATCAGGAAGCCGGCGACTCGGGCGCGAAAGGGGAAGAACCCGTTCACCGGCGAAGAGATGATGTTCAAGGCCAAGCCGGCGCGGACGGTGGTGAAGATCCAGCCGCTCAAGGGCCTGAAGGAGATGGCCAACTGAGGGGTGTGAGGCTGGCCGATCCTCCCGTATGACCCTGCCGGTGTCCGAGGCGCCGGCAGGTTCCTCCCGGCGCGAAGGGAGATTGGGTTCAGGTGCTGCGCAGCAATTCGTTGATGCCCACCTTGGCCCGGGTTCTTTCGTCGACCTGCTTCACGATGACCGCACAGTAGAGGCTGTAGCGCCCGTCGTCCGAGGGCAGGGTTCCCGATACCACGACCGCGCCGGCCGGCACTCGACCATATGTGATCTCGCCCGTTTCACGGTTGTAGATACGGGTGCTCTGCCCGATGTAGACGCCCATGGAGATGACGGCGCCGCTTTCCACCACGACGCCCTCGACGATTTCCGAGCGGGCCCCGATGAAGCAATCGTCCTCGATGATGGTGGGCCTCGCCTGAAGCGGTTCCAGGACGCCGCCGATCCCCACCCCGCCCGAGAGATGCACGTTCCTGCCGATCTGAGCGCAGGAGCCGACGGTGGCCCAGGTGTCGACCATCGTTCCGCGATCGACGAAGGCGCCGAGGTTGATGTAGCTCGGCATCATCACCACCCCCGGTGCGACGTGTGCGCCTCGACGAACGATCGCCGGGGGCACCACCCGCACTCCGCGCCGACGAAAGGCGTCGAGGTCGTCGTCGACAAACTTGGTGGGGACCTTGTCGAAGTACTTTGCAAAGCCCCCGTCGATGATCCGGGTTTCGGTGATCACGAGGTAGAGCAGCACCGCTTTCTTGAGCCATTCGTGTACTCGCCAGCCGGAGCCGGACGGCTCCGCGACCCTCACCTCTCCCCGGTCGAGCAGAGTCATGGTCTCCTCCACCGCGTGGCGGACATCGTCCTCGACCCGACCCGGGCCGAGTTCGCCGCGCCGCTCGAAGGCGTCGGATATCACCTTTTCCAAGTCCGTCATCGTCAACTCCTATCGTGGGAATCCGCGTTGCCGGCGTTGCTCCGGATGCGGTGCTGTTCGAGCGCCCACCGCACGTGTTCGCGCACCAGCGGCGAAGGGTGGTCGCGCCGGTACTCGAGCGCCCGGATTACGGCCTCGGTGCGGCGAGCGTTGCCGAGCGCGACCGCAATGTTGCGCAGCCAGCCGGTGTACCCGGCTCTGCGCAACGCGCTTCCGCGCGTCTTGCGATCGAACTCTGCCTCGTCCCACCGGAACAGGTCACAGAGGCCGACATCGTCGAGCCCGTGACGCACGTGGAAGTCTCCCTCCGTGCTCGGAGAGGAGAAGCGGTTCCATGGACACACGAGCTGGCAGTCGTCGCAGCCGAATATCCGGTTGCCGATCGCGGGCCGGAGCTCCACCGGGATGCTGCCTCGGAACTCGATGGTCAGATACGAGATGCATCGTCTCGCGTCGAGCTGGTAGGGTGCGGTGATCGCCGCACTCGGACAGGCATCGATGCAGGCTCGGCAGGTGCCGCAGTGCTCGGTTGCGGGAAGGTCGGCGGGCAGCGCCAGATCGGTGTAGAGCTCACCGAGAAAGAACCACGACCCGGATTCGCGACAGAGCAGATTGGTGTGCTTGCCGATCCACCCGAGGCCGGCGTTTCGGGCCAGCGCCTTCTCCAGAACCGGTGCACTGTCCACGAAAGTGCGATATCCGAACTCTCCTACCCGAGCCTGAATGCGCCGTGCGAGCGCGGTCAATCGCTTTCTCAGCACCTTGTGATAGTCGCGTCCCAGTGCGTAGCGTGATATGTAGGCCCGGGTGCTGTCGTCGAGCACCGAAGCCGCGGGCGCCGACGGTGACGGCCAGTAGTCCATGCGCGCGGAGATGACGCTCATCGTGCCCGGGTGCAGAGCACGGGGACGGCTGCGCATGGTCCCGTGGCGGTGCATGTAGTGCATTTCGCCGTGACGGCCGTCGTCGAGCCATGCGAGAAGGCGCGCCTCGTCTTCTTCGAGGCGGGTACCGGTGATCCCGATTCGCGCGAATCCGAGCTCCCGTCCCCAACGCTTGACGTCGGTGGCGAGGCGTTCACGGTCGGGTCCACCTGCATCGCGGCACGCAATCTCCATGCCTGGAATCATAACCCGCGGGGGGCATGTCGCACTTTCCAGGTGCATCGCGGGGCCGTCGTCGCCGCCGCGACGATCACCGATTGCAAGGTGACGGCGAAGCACCGCATCCGATACCCTGTATCGTTTTCTTTTTCACTGGTGTCAAAACAGGAGGATGCGGCAGGTGTCGAAGGTTCTCGTGCTCCCGGGAGACGGTATCGGTCCCGAGGTCGTCTCGGAAGCAGTCAAGGTGCTGGATGCGCTGCGCTTAAGCGGCGTGCTCGAGATCGAGCTCGAGTTCGCCGATATCGGCGGCGCCGCGGTGGATGCCCAGGGCACTCCTCTGCCGGAGGCGACGTTGGCCGCAGCGCGATGCGCGGATGCGGTACTGCTCGGTGCGGTGGGCGGGCCGAAGTGGGAAACCATCGAACGTGCAATCCGTCCCGAAAGGGGCTTGCTGCGACTGCGCTCGGAGCTCGGTGTGTTCGCCAACCTCCGTCCCGCCGTTCTCTTCCCCCCCCTTGCCGCCGCATCGACCCTTCGCGGCGAAGTGGTGGCGGGCCTGGACATCCTGATCGTGCGAGAGCTGACCGGCGGGATCTACTTCGGAGAGCCGCGCGGGGTCCGCGAACGAGCGAAGGACGGAGAACGCGAAGGCTTCAACACCATGGTCTACCGGGAATCCGAAATCGAACGGATCTGCCGGGTGGCCTTCGATACTGCGTCGGGGCGTGGAGGCCGGGTCTGCTCGGTGGACAAGGCCAATGTCCTGGAGACGAGCGAGCTGTGGCGCGAAGTGGCGGAGAGAGTCTCGGGAGACTATCCGGACATCACGCTCAGCCACCTGTACGTGGACAATGCCGCGATGCAACTCGTCCGGGAGCCCACCCAGTTCGACGTGCTGGTCACCAGTAACCTGTTCGGGGACATTCTTTCCGATCTCGCGTCCATGCTGACCGGTTCCATCGGGCTTCTGCCCTCTGCGTCATTGGATGAACGGGGCAAGGGACTCTACGAGCCGATTCACGGCGCCGCGCCCGACATCGCGGGAAAGGGAGTGGCCAACCCGCTCGCGGCCATCCTGTCGGTGGCGATGATGCTTCGCCACTCCTTCGCAGAGCATGATCTCGCGCGAAGGGTGGAGAACGCGGTGGGCCGGGTCCTGGAGACGGGGCTCCGAACCCCCGACATCGGAGGTGGAGGAGGCGAGACGGTGGGGACGCGCCGCATGGGCGACGCGGTGCGCGATGCCCTCGATCTCCAGCAGGATGACAGAAAGAGTCAGCCGTGACTGTTTCCATCCCGCGGTCCGGGAACGCAGGTCCAGGGCCGCTTCCATGTTTCATCGACTCGGCGTCGATGAAGAATGCCGGTACCTCCCGGTACTGGAACCGGCGGAAAGACAGACCGCGTGTGTCGACCGCCTGACAGTGCAGTGGTGAATGGGAGGCGTACGGAGTATGGACGACAAGCGCTTGAACGTGGCGGTGGTGGGAGCGACCGGTGCGGTGGGCGAGGCGATGATCGAGGTCCTTCAGGAACGCCGCTTCCCCGTCGCCCGCCTCTTTCCTCTCGCGAGCCGGCGTTCGGCCGGTCGCGAGGTGACGTTCCAGGGTCGGCGGCTGCGAGTCGAAGCGCTCGAAGATTTCGGGTTTGAAGGCGTCGACATCGCGCTCTTCTCCGCCGGTGCGTCGGTCGCGGGCGAGCACGCGCCCCGGGCTACCGCGGCCGGTTGTGCGGTGGTGGACAACAGCTCGTGCTTTCGCTACGAGCCGGACATCCCTCTCGTGGTGCCGGAGGTCAACCCCCGGGCCCTCGACGGGTTCCGCAAGCGCGGCATCATCGCAAACCCCAACTGCTCGACGATTCAGTTGGTGGTCGCGCTCAAACCCCTCCACGACGCCTTCGGCATCGAGCGGATCAACGTCGCGACCTACCAGGCGGTTTCCGGGACGGGGCGCGAGGCCATCGACGAGCTCACCGCGCAGACCGCAGCACGTCTGGAGGGCCGGCCGGCCGGGAGCGGCGTCTATCCGGTTCAGATTGCCTTCAATGCGTTGCCGCACTGCGACGTGTTCCTCGAGAACGGCTATACCCGGGAGGAGATGAAAATCGTCTGGGAGACGCAAAAGATCCTCGACGACGAGAACATCCGCGTTAACGCGACCGCGGTGCGCGTGCCGGTTTTCTTCGGTCATTCCGAAGCGGTGCATCTCGAAACCCGCACCAAGGCCGGCGTCGAGGATGTCAGGCGTCTCCTCGACGCCACGCCGGGGATCTCGGTGGTCGACGGGCGTGCGGATGCGGCGTATCCGACTGCGACCACGCACGCCGCGGGTACCGACGACGTGTTCGTGGGCCGCATTCGCGAGGACATCTCCCATCCACGAGGACTCAATCTGTGGGTGGTTTCGGACAATCTGCGCAAGGGGGCGGCTCTGAACAGCGTGCAGATCGCGGAAATGGTGGTGCGGAACCACCTCGGAAGCTTCAAGGGGCCGAAGGCGGCATGAACGCGGGGGATGCGTCATGAAGCGCCTCGCCACGATGCTCCTCGTGGGGCTGTGGCTCACGGCCGCCGGCCGTTTGCAAGCCCTCGATCTAGGCGATATCGAAGTGGGTTCGCTGCGTGGCGAGCCACTCATGGCGCGGATTGCACTCGTCGAGCTCGCCGATGGAGACCCCGGCAACCTCGAGGTAGGGCTCGCAGCGCCGGAGGAATTCGCCCGGGCCGGAATAGAGCGCCATGACCACCTCCTCTCACTCGAGTTCGAGGTCGTGGCCGAGGGTGGGGAGCCCGCCCACATCATGATCCGGGGTCGAGACCCGATCGATTCCCCATCAGCGACCTTCCTGGTCGAGGCGGTGTGGCCGGCGGGCAGGACGCTGCGCGAGTACACCGTGCTGCTCGACGCCGCGCCCCCCGGCGCGGTCGCTTCCCACGGCCCGGTCCACAGGACCGACACCCTGTGGTCGCTCGCCGGGCGCTACCGGCCGGAAGGCGTCAGCGTGCAGCGGATGATGCTCACGATGCTTGCGCTCAACCCTCACGCCTTCTCCATGGCGAACGTCAACGCCTTGCGCGAAGGGGCGATCCTCGAGATTCCTTCCCTCGAGCGCATCGGGCCCGACGAGAAAGACTCTGCAATTCGGGAAGTACTCCGCCAGAACGAGGCTTGGAAGGCGTATTTCCCGTCGACGGGGGAGCAGGTTGGCGCCGCCGCCGACATCGAGGCGCCGGTATCCGCGGACCCCGAGGCGGCAACGCCGCCTCCGGAGACGGCGCCCGACGGCGCGGGGAGGAACCGGGAAGCAACCGGGCAGGGACAAGATGCGAAAGTGCGGGTGGTCGTGCCCGGTACCGCGCAATCGGCGGACGCGGACCAGCAGCAGAAGCTGCGCGCCGAGCTCCACCTCGCTCTGGAAGAAGCGGACTCGAAGCGCCAGGAGATCTTCGAGCTGAGCGCTCGGCTCGACGAGGCGGAGCAGCTCATTGCCGACCTGCAGCGTCTGGTCGAGCTCAAGGATGACGACATCGCCGCTCTTCAGGCCAGGGTCGCAGCGGAGGCAGAGGCGGCGGAGCAGGTGCGTTCGGAGGTCGCGGCACAGGCTCGAGCCGCCGCGCAGGCCGAAGCGGCTGAGCGGGCGCGAGAGGAAGCCAGACTGCAGACCGAGGCCGCGGCGGCGCCGGTCGAGGTGCCAGCTCCAGTCGACACCACGGTGGCGGCACGGACGGAGATGACGGATCCGGCCCCGCCGGCGCCCGTGCCCGAGCCGCTCCTCCCCGAGGAGCAGCAGGAAGCGGGTACGGAGGGTCCCTCCGATTCCGCCACTTCGCCTCCGGTGCTCCGAAGCCTGGAAGACATGCTCGGATTCAGTCCGGTGGTAGGTGGAGTCGGGCTCGTGGGCGTCATTCTCATACTGGGCGGACTGATCGCCCTCATGCGACGGCGCGGAGCGACTCCGGAGGACTCCGACGACGACGTGACTTCGGCAGAGGATGACGCCGAGTCCGACTTCTGGGGAGACGAGGCCGAATTCGAGGAGGAGGGAGTGGGATTCGGAGACGACGACGCTTCCGCCCTGCCCGCGGAGCAGGCGTCGAAGGGCAAGCGAACGCCGTCCGACAGCGAGCCCGAGATGGACGATTTCGACATCGGGATCGATCTGGACGAGGAGCTGACACGGACCATGGAGCAGGAGTTGGAGGCCGAGTCCGACATCGAAGGGAGGCCCACCGCGCGGGCACGGACATCGTCTCCGTCCGGAGACCGCGCCGCCGGCCGAGCTCCACCGCGTTCGGATTTCGGTCTCTTGCCGGACGTGGGATCGGAGTTCGCTTCCAGGCGCGGAGATGACGACATGGGCGTTGACCTCGGAGTCCGTCAGCCCGGAGAGCCCGAAGGCGCGAGTCTCGCACCCGGGCGACAGGGCGCTTCGTCCCGACGGCCCGGCGATGCGGATCCGCTGGAAGGGGTGGCCGCGTTCGCGTCCGGCGAGGGCCTGTCCGGCGACGTCGACGAGCTCCAGACCAAGCTCGATCTGGCTCAGACCTATATCGACATGGAGGACTTCGAGAACGCCCGCACGCTGTTGCGCGAGGTGCAAAGCGAAGGCGAACTCGAACAGCGGGCGATTGCCCGGTATCTGGCCGGCAAGCTTCCTTGAAGTAGCCCCGCGCCTCCGGTTGGACGGATGCGAGTGTCCTGATGCGCGTCGTTCTCGGGATCGAATATGACGGCACGCGCTTTGCCGGCTGGGCGAGACAGCCCGGCGCCCGCACCGTGGCCGAAGTGCTGGAGCGTGCCGTGTCGGCGGTCGCAGACCATCCCGTGGTCACGGTGTGCGCGGGGCGGACCGACGCCGGGGTGCACGCGATCGGCCAGGTCGCGCACTTCGACACCGAGGCGATGCGACCGCAGCGCGCGTGGATTCTGGGTGTGAACACCCAACTCCCCGCCGACGTTTCCGTACGCTGGGGGTGCGAGCCGGGCGAGGACTTCCACGCGCGCTACTCCGCCCTGCGTCGCCACTACCGCTACGTCATTTACAACCATACGACGCGTTCGCCGCTGCTTTGCTCTCGGGCCGCGCGTTTCCATCGCCGACTCGATGTCGCTGCGATGCGCCGCGCCGCGCGCGAACTGGTAGGCGAGCACGATTTCAGCGCCTTCCGCGCATCCGACTGCCAGGCGCGAAACCCGGTGCGCACCGTCCATCGCCTCGAGGTCGAAGGCCACGGGGACTTCGTGGTCATCGACGTGTGCGCGAATGCCTTCCTCAAGCGCATGGTCCGCAACCTGGCCGGGGTGCTGCAGGCGGTGGGCAGCGGCGAACGCCCCGTCAAATGGGCAGGAGAGGTCCTCGCTTCGCGCTCGCGGATCTGCGGGGGAGTGACCGCTCCGCCCCAGGGCCTGTATCTGACCCGGGTGGAGTACGAGGCACGCTTCCGGTTGCCTTCGGTTTCCCATTGGAGACCCCTTTGGTAGTCTCTCCTGCCCCGCAGGCAGCGGCCCGGCCCCGGCATGCGAACACGAGTCAAGATATGCGGCGTCACCCGCCCCGAGGACGCCACCATGGCGGCGGAACTCGGGGCCGATGCCGTAGGGCTGAACTTCTGGGCCCCGGGTTCGCGCTGCATCGATGCCGGCCGGGCTGGCGAGATCGTCTCGGTCCTGCCGCCGATGGTCACGCCCATCGGGGTTTTCGTGGACCCGCAGCAAGGCGAGGTGGAAAGGGTGCTCGCGCGGGCGGGGCTTTCCGTCCTCCAGTTTCACGGCGACGAGAGCCCCTCGGAATGCGAGCGCTACGGCCTGCCCTACATCAAGGCAATTCGCGTTCGCGGGGGCGAGGACTGGGCGGAGATCGAGGCGCGCTACGCGGGCGCCCGGGCCTTTCTCGTGGACAGCTATCGCCGGGGCCTTCCCGGCGGCACCGGGTCCGTTTTCGACTGGTCGCTCGTGCCCGTCGACCGGGACAAGGCGCTGGTGCTCGCGGGGGGACTGAAGGTGGACAACGTCGCACGAGCCGTGCGGGCGGTCCACCCTTACGCCGTCGACGTGTGCGGAGGGGTGGAGGAATCGCCCGGACGCAAGTCGCCGGCGCTGGTGGGCGCCTTCATTCGGGAGGTGATGCGTGCCAATCCTCGCGAACGAAGCGGCTGAAGACCCGATGATCGGTGCTGGTCCGGACGAGTCCGGAGACTTCGGCCTTTGCGGCGACGCCTTCATCGCCGAAACGCTGATCGGGCCCGTGAGGGAGCTCGAGGGAGCGTACGCGAGATACCGGCAGGATCCCGACTTCCTCGCGGAGTTTGAGGCCATCCCGACGGCGGTTTCCGCGCTCGTGGCGGAGATGCGCTCGGCCATGGACGGCGCCAAGTGAGCTGGTTCCGCAAGCTCATCCCGTCCCGCATCCGCACCGAGGGCCGCGCCAAGCGCAACGTCCCCGAGGGCCTCTGGACGAAATGTCCGGTGTGTTCGGCCTTGCTCTATCAGGCCGAGGTCGAGCGCAACTACGACGTATGCCCCAAGTGCGCCCACCACCGGCGCCAGCCCGCGCGCCGCCGCCTCGACCACTTTCTGGACCGGGAGCCGCGGATGGAGATCGGCGCCAGTCTGAAGCCCGTGGACATGCTCGGCTTCGAGGGCTCGAAGCGCTACCGCGAGCAGATCGCGGAGAAGCAGGAGCTGACGGGAGAGAAAGACGCGCTGGTCGTGATCCGAGGCCGCGTGAAGGGAGTGGAGCTGGTCGCCGCGGCCTTCGAGTACGAGTTCTGTGGTGGTTCAATGGGATCGGTGGTCGGGGAGCGATTCGTTCGCGCGGTCGACACCGCCGTCCTGCACCGGATTCCCCTGGTTTGCTTCGCTTCGAGCGGCGGCGCCCGGATGCAGGAGGGGCTCTTTGCCCTGATGCAGATGGCGAAGACGAGCGCCGCACTGGCCCGCCTCCGGCAGCACGCTCTGCCCTACGTCTCGGTGTTGAGCGACCCTACGACGGGCGGGGTCTCGGCGAGTCTGGGCATGCTCGGAGACCTCAACATCGCGGAGCCGAACGCGCTCATTTGCTTTACCGGCCCCCGGGTCATCGAGCAGACCATCAAGGAGAAGCTGCCCGAGGGATTTCAGCGCAGCGAGTTTCTCCTGGAGCACGGTGCGATGGACATCATCATGGACCGGCGCGAGATGCGCGACCGGATCGCCTCCCTGCTCGCGATGCTGACCCGTCAGCCTGCTCCCTGAGCGGCGTTCCGAGGCGATGAGGGAGGGTCCTCCGCTCGCAACGGGGTCCACCCTCGACGAGTGGCTCGCGTGGGGACGAAGACTGCATCCGCGGGACGTGGTTCTGGAGACGAAGAGGTGCGCGGCGGTCGCCCGCCGTCTCGGCTCGATACCCCCCGCCTTTCCCATCGTCAGCGTCGCCGGCACCAACGGGAAGGGCACCTGCGTGGCGCTGCTCGAATCGATGATCAATGCGACCGGTGCGCGCGCCGGCGCCTACCTTTCGCCACCCCTCCTGCGTTTTTCCGAGACGGTCCGGGTTGGAGGAAGAGAGGTGGAAGATGCCGCCCTGTGTGCCGCCTTTGCCCGCGTCGAAGCGGTGCGGGGAGACACGGCGCTGACCGCCTTCGAGTTTCAGAGCCTGGCCGCGATGGAAGCGCTGCGGGCGGCGGGGGCGGAAATCGCGGTGCTGGAAATCGGAATGGGCGGGCGCGACGATGCGGTCAACATATTCGAGCCGGAGATCGCGGTCGTGACGAACGTCGGAATCGATCACGTGCGATGGCTCGGCGGCACGCGGGAGGAGATTGCCTTCCACAAGGCAGGGATTCTCCGGCCGGGGAAGCCCGTGGTGAGCGGCGAACGGGAGCCGCCCGCCGCGCTTCGCGCGCGCGCCGCTGCGCTGGCTGCTCCGCTCTACCGCCTCGGGCGCGACTTCGACACGGAGGTGGGGCCGGAAAGCTGGTCCTGGCGGAACCGCGAAGTGGAGTACGCGGATCTTCCCGCCCCGGCGCTCAGCGGGCCCTTCTGGTTCGAAAACGCCGCCGCCGCGATCATGACGATGAGGCTTCTGCCCCCTCGAATGCAGGTTGGATCCGAGCGGATTGCACGAGCGATGAGGGGGGTCGAGCTCCCGGGTCGGCAGCAGGTGCTCGAAGGGGAAGTGGAGAAAGTGATCGACGTCGCCCACAACTTCGATTCGGTGCGCGCGCTGCGCAGCGCGCTGCGGGCTCGCGCGGTGCGAGGGCGTACACTCTCGGTGTTCGCCATGCTCGGGGACAAGGACATCGCGGGCGCCACCGCGTGCCTGCGCGACGTGATGGATTCCTGGTTCGTTTCCGGACTGCCGGGGCCGAGAGGGCTCGGCGCGCGCGCGCTCGCGGAGAGGATGGCGCCCGATCTGAGCCTGAACCTGCACTGCGACATCGCAAGCGCCTACCGCTCGGCCTGTGCCGCGGCGCGGCCGGGGGACCGCGTCGTGGTCTGGGGATCCTTTCATGCCGCGCGGGCCGCGTTCGAGTGCGAATCGCAACGCGTCGGAGGGTGAGTCGTGGACGAGGGACTCAAGCAGCGTCTCGTGGGCGCCGCGGTGCTCGTCCTGCTCGCCGTGGTCTTCGTTCCCATGCTGCTCGAGTCGGACCCGGAACCGGGCGAGGTCGGGCTCGATCTCGGCATGCCGCCGAGCTCGGAAAGCGGGTTCAGCTCCCGTATCATTCCGCTGGAAGAACCCTCGGAGGCGGCGCCGGAATCGGTCGTCCCGCCTGCTCCCGAGCCCGTTCCGGCCGGCGAGGAGGTGGCGGCGCGCGCAACCAGTCCGGGAACCGGGGAGCCGGAAACCCGGCCCGCGGCCGGCGTCTTGCAGACCTCAGCCGTCGAACCCGACCCCCTGACCGCAGTGGTCATCGAGCCGGACGCGCCGGCGGGCAGCGAG
>CAYQVB010000047.1:0-26659 GCA_964420925.1 uncultured Ectothiorhodospiraceae bacterium
GGTGATGCTCGTGGACGAGCAGCCCCGTCTCGGCGGCAGCCTCATGGGGCTCAGGGCTGAAATCGAAGGCATGCCCGCGCTCGACTGGGTCGAGTCGGTGAGACGGAAGCTGTCGGAGTCCGGCAACGTGCGGGTGCTGACCCGGACCACCGCCTTCGGCTACTACGACCAGAACCTCGTCGCGCTCAACGAGCGCTGCGCCGACCACCTCGCGGAACCTGCCCCGCATCACCCCCGCCAGCGTCTGTGGTGGGTGCGGGCGAAGCAGGTGGTGCTCGCGACCGGCGCGATCGAGCGCCCGCTCGTGTTCGGCGGAAACGACCTGCCGGGGGTGATGCTCGCTTCCGCGGTGCGCGAGTACGCCCGACGCTATGCGGTGCGCTGCGGGCGACGCGCCGTGGTGTTCACCAACAACGACGACGCCTACCGTACTGCGCTGGCGTTGCAGAGGCAGGGCGTGGAAGTGCGCGCGGTGATCGATGCGCGCGCCGAGGGCCCGGGCCCGGACGCCCTCGCTGCGGTCGAAGGGGTCGCCATCGAAGTGCACCGGGGGCACGTCGTGATCGAGGCGAAGGGGTCGAAGGCCGTCGAAGCGGTCCGTATCGCCCGCTACCATCCCGATCGCGGTGCGGTGAGCGATGTGCACCGGATCGGCTGCGATCTGCTCTGCATGTCCGGCGGCTACAGTCCGGCCGTGCACCTCTTCTCGCAATCCCAGGGTCAGCTCGTCTACGACGAGCGCCTCGCCGCATTCGTTCCCGGAGAGTCGCGCCAGGCCGAACGCTCCGCAGGCGCCGCGCGCGGCACCTTGTCTCTGTCGGGATGCCTCGCCGAAGGCGCCGAGGCCGGGGCGGCCGCCGCCGAGGCGGCGGGCGTCGGGGCCGCTTCCCCTCCAGCGTCTTCGGCCCCCGCGCCGGGGGAGGGAGAGTGGCGCGAGCAGCCGCTGCTGCCCCTGTGGACGGTGCCCTTGCCGGATGGCCACCGCGCCAAGCGCTTCGTGGACTTCCAGAACGACGTCACCGCTGACGACGTTGCGCTCGCCGCGCGCGAGGGCTACGACTCGGTGGAGCATCTCAAGCGCTACACCACGCTCGGCATGGGCACCGATCAGGGCCGGACGAGCAACATCAATGGGCTCGCGATCCTCGCCGCCCAGGTCGGGCAGTCGATCCCCGAGGTGGGCACCACCACCTTCCGCCCCCCTTACTCGCCGGTCACCCTGGGCGCGATCGCGGGGCGCGAGGTCGGCGTCGAGTTCTCTCCCATCCGCCGCACCCCGATGCACGACTGGCACGTGCAGGCCGGTGCTCCCTTCATCACCGCGGGCCAGTGGCTGCGTCCCCAGTACTATCCGAGGCCGGGGGAGTCGATCATGGACTCCATCAACCGCGAGGCGCTCGCGGTGCGGCGCAGCGTGGGGGTGGTCGACGTGTCCACGCTCGGCAAGATCGCGGTGCAGGGTCGCGATGCGGGAGAGTTCCTGGAGCGCGTCTACATCAACCGCTGGAAGAACCTCAAGGTCGGACGGCTGCGCTACGGGTTCATGCTGCGCGAGGACGGCTTCATCTTCGACGACGGCACCACCACCCGGGTCGCGGAGGACGAGTACTACATGACCACCACCACCGGGAACGCGGGCCCGGTGATGGCGCACCTGGAGTACTACGCGCAGACGGTGTGGCCGGAGCTGCACGTGCACTTGAGCTCCATCACCGACCAGTGGGCGGGGGTGGCGCTCGCGGGCCCGAACGCCCGCCGGGTCCTCGCCGCGGCATGCGACGGCGCGGAGGTCGGCAACGAGGCGCTGCCCTTCATGGGTTATCTCGAGGCGAGCGTCTCGGGGGCGCCGGTGCGCGTCCTGCGCATGACCTTCTCCGGAGAGCTCGCCTACGAGGTCCACACGCCGTCCGGTTACGGCCTGCGGGTGTGGGAAGCCCTGCTCGAAGCCGGCGCGCCCTGGGACATCATGCCCTACGGCACCGAGGCGCTCGGCGTGCTGCGCATCGAGAAGGGGCACGTCGTCGCCGGGGAGCTGGACGGGCGCACCGTGCCCTCCGACTTCGGCTTCGAGCGCCTCGAGCGGCCCGACTCGGACTTCATCGGAAAACGATCGCTCGAGCGCCCGGGCCTCAGCAAGGAGAACCGGCACGGCTTCGTGGGCCTGCGCTCGGTGGACGGGCGGCGCATTCCGCGCGGCGCGCAGATTGTCGTCAATGCCGCGCGCCCGCGGCCGGTGCCCATGCTGGGACACGTGACCGCCACCTGCTACAGCCCCAATCTCGGCCAGCACATCGCGCTCGCTCTCCTGGACGACGCGGACCGCTACCAGGGGGAGATTCTCTACGCCGCCTCGCCGCTCGAGGGCGAGAACGTGCCGGTGGAGGTGACCCATCCCGTGTTCCTCGACCCGGCGGGGGATCGGGCGCGCGGATGAGGCGGGAGTTCGAGAGGCGCGAGCGATGAGCAACCCTTCCAATCGAGCGGAACTCTCCGCGCTCGAAGGGCACGTCGAGCCGGGCCGCTACGGAGCTTCCGATGCCGAGGCGCCCGGAGTGGTGCTGGAGGAGATTCTCCCCCGCGCCGTGGTGCAGTTGAACGGGGTGTCCGACCCGGGCTCGCTCGGTGGCGTGCTCTCCCGGCTCGGCATCTCCGGTACTCCCGCGCCTCGCCGCGCTATCAGGGGCGAGTCCGGGGATCTCCTCTGGACCGGCGCCGACCAGTGGTGGGTGGTGGGCCGGGAGGGGGACATGAGCGCCGCACAGGCGCGCGAACTCTGCGCTGCTGACGACGCCACCGCCCTCGATCTCGGTCACGCCCGCACCGTGGTGCGCGCGGGCGGTCCGATGGCCCGGGATCTGCTCGCCAAGGGCTGTCTCCTGGATGTCGACGGACTCGAAGCCGGGTTCTGCGCGCCGACCAGGCTCGGCTCCTTCAGCGTCGTGCTGCACTGCCGAGCCGAGAGCTCCTTCGATCTCTACGTGTTTCGCAGCTTCGGCCTCGCGATGTGGGAGTGGCTGGCGGACGAGGCGGAGGAGTTCGGCTACGAAGTCCGCCGCGGCGATTGACGACGCCGAGCGCCTTTCCCAACCCTGTCTTCGAGACCGGACATCCCCGGTGCCGGTAGCGGAAACCGTCATTTGCGGGGCCGGGATCGCCGGTATCGCCGCCGCCTGGGAGCTCAGCGTCGTGCGGGGGCAGCGCGGCGTGCTGCTCGTCGACGAGCTGCCTCCGCTCACGCTCACCAGCGACAAGTCCACCGAGTGCTACCGCAACTGGTGGCCGGGTCCGGGCGACGCCATGGTCCGCCTGATGAACCGCAGCATCGACCGTCTCGAAGCGCTGGCGCGGCGGACCGGGAACGTATTCCTCCTGAACCGCCGGGGCTATCTCTACGCGTCGGCCCGCGAGGAGCAGGTGGAGCGCTTCCGCCACGCCGCCGAGGAGGCGGCGAGCCTCGGAGCGGGGCCGCTGCGCATGCACCAGGGGGCGGCAGCGGACTACCGTCCCGCGCCCCCGACCGGATTCGAGGGTCAGCCGGACGGAGCCGACCTCATCGAAGGCCGTGCCGCCGTGGCGCGGCTCTTCCCCTGGTTGAGCCCGGACACTGCGGTGGTCCTGCACGCCCGGCGCTGCGGCTGGCTCAGCGCCCAGCAGCTCGGCATGTGCCTGCTCGAAGCGGCGCGGGCCGCCGGCACGCGGCTCCTGCGCGGGCGCATCGTCGGGGTCGACACCAGGGGTGGTCGAATCCGATCGCTTCGCGTGGAGTCCGCCGAGGGGGAGACGAGGATCGACACCGCCCGGCTCGTCGCGGCGGCGGGACCGCTCATCAACGCCTTCGGCGAACAGCTCGGTCTCAATCTCCCCATCTTCTCCGAGCGCCACATCAAGGTGACCTTCGAGGACCGGCACGCGGTGGTGCCGCGCGAGGCGCCGCTTTTCATCTGGACGGACCCGGTCGTGCTGCCCTGGTCAGACGACGAGCGCAGCGTGCTCGCGGAGGAGGACGAGACACGCTACCTGCTCGAGGAGTTTCCGCCCGGCGCCCACGGCCGTCCTACCGGGGCGGGGCGCAGCGTCATCCTCTACTGGACCTACGACCTGGAGCCGGTTCCTGCGACCTTTCCCGTAGAAGGAGATCCGAACCTGCCCGAGATCGTGGTACGCGGGACGAGCGCGATGCTGCCCGGTCTCCGGTCCTACTTCGGCGCCCTGCCGCGGCCTTACGTCGACGGCGGCTATTACACCAAGACGCGCGAGAACCGCCCCCTCATGGGTCCCCTTCCGCTGGAAGGCGCCTACATCCACGCCGCGTTCTCCGGATTCGGCATCATGGCGGCCATGGGAGCGGCCGAGCTTCTCGCCGCCCAGGTGCTCGGAGACCCGCTCCCGGACCACGCCTGGGCCTTCACGCTGGAGCGCTACGAATGTCCTCAGTACCGGCAGTGGCTCGAGGCCTGGGACGACTCCGGACAGCTCTAGTGAGGCTTCTCCGCCTCGGCGCGAGCATCGACGGATCGCCACGATCCTCGACGCCCTGAGTCCCGTTCCCGACCCACCACTCGGCAGCGACCGGCTGGCTCCATCTCGATGCCGGGCGGTTCGTCCGGCCCACGCAGGCGACTGGAGCGGATTCCCATCGTGGTCCGGCCGAATGCGTTCATTACAATCTTCGTGAGGTCACCAATCGTCTCGGACAGATTCTCTCATGCCATGGGACGGCGAGACCGACCAAGCGGGTTGTGGACACTTGTTGAGGGGTCGGGCTCCGAGAAAGAGACTCTCCTTGATGCGCCGTTACGATCCGCCGGCCGGCGTCAAGTGGAGGCACGGCACGGGGCGACGCCTCGCATAGAGCGGACTCACGCCGGACGGGCGAGAAGAAAACGGGCATACCGGGGGACGGTGAACGTGGCGAAGACGAAGAAGGCGGGAAGGACATCCAGGAAATCCAAACACCCCAAGGCCCGGCTCGCGACGCTGTTTCCGGCGCCTTCCGAGCAGCCCCGAGAGCCCGGCGACTGGCTCTGGATCCCGCTACGCAACGAATGGCGGGACGAAACGGACAAACCGGAGGAAACCGTACGCCAACGCTTCACCCTCCACCTCCGCAACCACTACGGATACGCCTTTGAGCAGATGGATCAGGTTCCTGATCCGGCAGTGGAGGGCGCTCGAACCCTGGATCATCACCGAGGCTGTCGAGGACCGACGCGCGCGTTATCCTCCAACGGCGCTCCGCCAACTGATGACCCGGCGGCGCGAAGCGGTGACGGTCGAAGAAGGCTTCGGGGACTGGACGCCGATTACAGTCCATCTCACCGGGAAAATTTCGGCGCGCGATAGAACCCGGCCCTACAAAAGCGGCATGTTCGGCGCCTATCCCGGCGACATCGTCTTCTCCAAGATCGACGCCCGTAGCGGTGCCATCGGCATGCTGCCGCCCGAAGTCGGGAAGGCGGCCGTTACCGCCGAGTTTCCGGTCTTCACCCCCGACCCCGCGCGCCTCGAGGGTGAGTTCGTCAAGCTGGTCCTGCGGACCGGCGGCTTCATCGAGGCGTTGCGCCGTAGAGCGAGCGGGACGAGCGGTCGCAAGCGAATCACGCCGGAAGCGTTCCAGGACCTGTGCATTCCCCTGCCCCCGCCGGACGAGCAACGGAAGATCGTCACTGCGCATCGCATTGCGCTGAATAACGCCGCCGACCTTGAGCGCGAAGCCGACGAGACCGAAACATGCGCGATGGCGGCGTTCGAGGCGGCGCTAGGCTTCGAGCCCCCCGTTCCACTTCCCGAGCGTCCGACCTTCGTCGCTTCCTTCAAGAACCTGGGCCGTTGGAGCCATGAGGCGATTCTTCGCCGGATTGTCGAAGGCGATACGACTCCTACTTCGTCCTATCCTGTTGTCCAACTCGGTGAAGTGGTCGCCGATCTGGAAAATGGCTGGAGTCCGAGATGTCACGACCGACCGGCTGAGCCGAGTGAGTGGGGCGTTCTGAAACTCGGAGCGGTGTCGTTCGGGGACTTCAATCCGAACGAAAACAAGGCATTACCCAGGCATCTTGAGCCGCGCCCACTCCTTGAAGTGCGGTCGGGACAACTCCTGATTAGTCGAGCGAACATCACAAGGCTCGTCGGCGCGACCGCCTTGATTCGAGAGACACGCCGGAAGCTCATGCTCTGCGACAAGATCTTCCGGGTCATTCCACGCAATCCAGCTTCGGTGGACATGAAGTTTCTGGTGGAGGTACTCCGTATCTCCGATGTTCGGCGCCAGATAGAAGCCAATGTGACCGGGACTTCACCGACGATGAAGAACATCTCGAAGCCTGCATTGATGGGCCTCACCTTTCCCCTCCCACGGAAGCACGAACAAATCGCAATGGCCGAGACCCTTGCTAATGCTCGTATCCGAGCTGCCGCTCTCCATGAGCAGGCACGGATGGCACGCGCCAAGGCATGGGTGGACTTCGAAGCCGCCGTCTACATAGAGGTGGGCGATGTCGGGCCTGCTGCTTGGTGAGTGGTCGATGTGGTGCGTTGGTGTTATGGTGCAGCTTCGCTCGAATCCACATCCATGATGCGGAGTGCATGTCATGCCACGTCTGACCATCAGCCTGGCTGACCAGACCCATCGCGCTCTCAAGGAGGCTGCGGCACGGCAGAACCGCTCCATGGCCTCCATCATCGAGGAAAGCCTGGAGCTGAGAGGCATCCAACCCTACGACTCGGCCATGGATATCGTCAGCAAGGCACAGGCGAGTTCCGGGCTGAGCGATCAAGACGCGATGGTTCTGGCGATCGAGGAGACGAAGCGTCATCGCGAGGGGCGGTAGCCGCCTCGTCGGCGTCCACACGCTCACCCCCTCCCACACGAAAGGCGCGGAAAGGGGCCGATGATGCGCAAGGTCTGCGTCGTCGACACCAACGTCGTGGTCTCGGGGTTGATTGGATCGCGCTCGGGTCCTCCGGCGCGGCTACTGCGCGCCATGCTTGGCGGGGGCGTTCCGTACCTCATGTCCGGTGACCTGCTCGACGAGTACTCTTCCGTGCTGCGCCGTCCGAAGATCACCCGGCTTCACGGGCTCGCCACCGAAGAGATCAATCGGCTGCTCGCGGACATGGTCGCCAACGCGATGTGGCGCGATCCCGTTGCCGGCACCGGAGCCCCGGATGCTCGTGACAATCACCTGTGGGCGTTGCTGAACAGCCACCCGCAGGGCGTACTCGTCACGGGTAATCGGCTTCTCGTCGAGAATCCCCCGAACGGAGCCTCCGTGCTCTCTCCCCGTCACTTCGTAGACGCGTTCACGTCATCCGACGAGACCTGATTGCTGTTTCACCGGCCATGCGCCCATGCTGTCCCCGGAGGATGGGGGCCAGCCCGGAGATGCCGGGTATCCGCTCCCGTAGCGCTACTCGGCGGCGGCCGGCGGGACCTCGTACGGGTACTCCGGCGCGTCGTCCCGGGTACGCTGCATGTGCCGCTGGCGCCGGCGAACGATGCGGGTCACCGCCTCCATGCGTTCGCTCAGGGTTCTCGCCGCGGGAAGAAGTCCCTGCGGGTTCGATCGGGTGTTCCTGCACGCCGATTCCCCGCTTCTCCGGCCGGAAGGCCGAACCGTATAATCGAGCGCCGCTGCGTCCTTCCGCTGCTCAAGACAGGCTTCTCAAGTGAGCTATCAGGTCCTGGCCCGCAAGTGGCGGCCTCGAGATTTCTCTCAGATGGTGGGTCAGGCCCACGTCGTGCGCTCGCTCGCGAACGCTCTCGACGGAGATCGGCTTCACCATGCCTTCCTGTTCACCGGTACCCGGGGAGTGGGAAAGACCACTCTGGCCCGAGTGCTCGCGAAATGCCTGAACTGCGAGAAGGAGGTCAGCTCCACCCCTTGTGGCGCCTGCGGAGCATGCGCCGAGATCGACGAAGGGCGCTTCGTCGACCTCATCGAGGTGGACGCGGCATCGCGAAGCAGAGTGGACGAGACGCGGGACCTGATGGAGAACGTGCAGTTCGCCTCGACCCGGGGACGTTACAAGGTTTACCTCATCGACGAAGTGCACATGTTCTCCGAGAAGAGTTTCAACGCGCTGCTCAAGACGCTGGAGGAGCCGCCACCCCACGTGAAGTTCCTGCTCGCCACCACGGAGCCGCAGAAGCTCCCGATAACGGTGCTGTCGCGTTGCCTCCAGTTCAGCCTCAAGCGGTTGCCGGTCGACGAGATCGCCTCGCACCTCGGCACCATCCTGGAGCGCGAGGGGGTTGACTCCGATGCACCGGCGCTTCGCCTCATCGCGCGCGCCGCGGACGGGAGCATGCGCGACGCGCTGAGTCTGCTCGACCAGGCCATCGCCTATGGCGCGGGACAGGTCGCGCACGAGGAGGTGCGCGCAATGCTCGGCACCCTGGACCGGGGCCATCTCCATGCCCTCCTCGAAGGCATCGCCGCCGGTGATCCGGAGGCCCTGCTGCGGCGCGTCGAGGACATGGCGGGGGACGCGGTCGACTTCGACGACGCGCTGGCCGAGCTCATCTCCGCCCTGCAGCGCATCGCCACCCTCCAGGTGGTGCCCGGGGCGCGCGGGCTGGAACCCGAGGACGAAGGCCGCTTCCTCGACTTGGCGGGGCGCCTGGGCAAGGCGGACGTGCAGCTCTACTACCAGATCGCATTGCTCGGGCGCCGCGACCTCCCGCTCTCGCCCGACCCGCGCGGAGGCTTTGAAATGACCCTGCTTCGCATGCTTGCCTTCGAGCCGGCGCGCGGAGAGGCGAGGGAAGAGGGCGGCGAAAGCGTTACGGTGACCCCGGCGTCATCCGCTTCCCGTGTGAAAAGGGCCGCCGCACCCGTGGCCGGCCCGCCAGTCCCGGCCGAGATCACGCCCGATGTCTGGAGCGCCCTGGTGAGCGAGCTGGGCGTCTCGGGGATGGCCCGCGAGCTTGCCGTCAACTGTGAGCCGACCGGGCATGGAGAGGGGGTGTTGCACTTGCGTCTGGCCCCGAATCACGCGCAATTGATGCGGGACCGTACGCGGGAACAGCTCGAAGGCGCGCTCGAGAAACGTCTCGGCGAGCCGCTGAAGCTCAGCATCGAGCTCGAGGAGCCGCCGCAGGATACACCGGCTCAGCGCGAGCGGAGGCGGGACGCCGAACGGCGACGGGCCGCGGTGGAGGCGATCGAAAACGACGCCACGGTGCGGGCCATCTGCGAGACCTTCGGGACGCAAGTGGACCCGAGACTCGTGGACCCGGTGGATTGAGCCCGACCACGAGAGGCAAGTGAAACGCCGGCGGGCGGGGAGGCATCGATGAAGAACCCTCTCGGGGATCTGATGAAGCAGGCCCAGGCCATGCAGGGCAACCTGCAGCGAGCCCAGGAGGAGCTCGCGCGCCTCGAAGTCACGGGTGAGTCGGGAGGCGGCATGGTCACGGTCACGATGACCGGACGCCACGACGTGCGCCGGGTGCACATCGATTCCACTCTGCTCGAGGAACCGGACCGGGAGCTCATCGAGGATCTGGTCGCATCCGCGGTCAACGACGCGGTGCACCGGGTCGAGGGCAAGATAAAGGACAAGTTCTCGGGACTGACCGCCGGCATGGGCCTTCCGGGCGGCTTGAAGCTGCCGTTTTAGCAACATGCTGAAAAGTCATCCATGACTTTTTCGGCTCCGTGGCCCGAGAGCGCAGGTTCAGGACCGCTTTCATTTCTCACCGACTTGCAGTCGATGAAGAACGCCGGCACATCCCGATGCCGGATACGGTGCTCGACACAGTGCGTTGTTCGAGCGCCGTCCAGGGGCGTGGAGCCGGCAGCCCTGGCCGAGGCCCCTTCCGTGCTCCGCGAGCATTGACCGACACCGCGCTCATCGCTCGCCTCGTGGGCGCGTTGCGCTGCCTGCCGGGGGTGGGGCCCAAGTCCGCCCAGCGCATGGCCCTGCACGTCCTGGAGCGTGACCGCGCCGGGGGCCGCCGCCTCGGCGAGACCCTCCTCGAAGCGGTGGAGCGCATCGCAAACTGTGAGCGCTGCCGGGATTTGAGCGAGCATTCCCTCTGTGCCCGCTGCGCCGACCGGGCTCGAAACCCAAGCCAGTTGTGCGTGGTGGAGACCCCCGGCGATGTCCTCGCGATCGATCGAGGAGCCGGCTACCGAGGCTATTTCTTCGTGCTGCTCGGCCGCCTCTCTCCTCTCGACGGGATCGGCCCGGAAGACCTGGGGCTCGAGGTCCTGAACGCCCGCCTGCGGGAGGGGGAAGTGAAGGAGCTCATTCTCGCCACCGGTTCGACCGTCGAGGGGCAGGCGACCGCGCACTACATCGCGGAGATGGCGGGCGACCTCGACGTGCGCGTGACCCGGATCGCGCAAGGCGTGCCTCTCGGTGGCGAGCTCGAGTTCGTCGACTCTCCGACCCTCGCGCATGCTTTCTCGGGACGCCGGGAGCTCGGTTGAGGCGTGAGGCATCACTGACGCCCACACCGCCCTCTCCGTGGAGCCTTCCCGCTCCTCTGGTACACTCACCGGGCCGACTGGCGGCTAGCCGCAGTATCTCACCGATTTTCGTAGCGAGGGTGTCAATATGCCGTGATAGTGGGTCGCACGGACCGAGAGACGCTGAAGGCGTAGCCGCTACTACGTCGAAGCGGTTCGAGGGAGTACGGCCCGCTAGTGCGAGCAGATTGGCGTCCGCAGCAGGAAATCGGTGAGATGTTGCGGCTAGGCAGGTGGAGCCCGCCCGGATCGCAGGGGGCGGCCCGATCGCCTTCCTCCCGGGTAGCGACATGGCGGTGGAGCGCAGCAATCTGATCTGGATCGACCTGGAGATGACGGGGCTCGACCCGGACCGGGATCGCATCATCGAGATCGCCACCATCGTCACCGATTCGGGGCTGAATGTCCTCGAGGAGGGACCGGTGCTGGCCGTCCACCAGCCCGAGGAGGTGCTCGCGGGCATGGACGAGTGGAACACGCGCCAGCATCGCCACTCCGGCCTCGCCGACCGGGTCCGCAGCAGCCCCCATGAGGAGTCCGATGCCGCCCGGCAGACGCTCGACTTCGTCGCCCGCCACGTTCCCGCCGGTTGCTCGCCGATGTGCGGCAATGGAATCTGCCAGGACCGCAGGTTCCTCGCCCGCTGGATGCCGCAGCTCGAACGCTTCTTTCACTATCGCAACCTCGACGTCAGCACCGTGAAGGAGCTGTGCCGCCGCTGGCGTCCGGATCTTTTCGATGGGATGTCGAAAGAGAGCCGGCATCGCGCGCTCGACGATGTACGCGATTCCATCGCGGAGCTCATTTTCTACCGCGAGCACTTTCTCCAGTTGTACTGAGACCGCGCCGCCGGCGCGAGCTGCGGCGCGATCGGAGCTCGATTCCCAAGGTCATTCGTTTCCCATGTCGACCGAGCTGCCCGACACGCTCTATCGTGCCCGAGAGCTGCGTGCTCTCGACCGGGCCGTCACCGCGCTCTTCGGCATTCCCGGAATCACCCTCATGGAACGCGCCGCCGCCGCGGCGCTGCGCCATCTGCGTCGATGCTGGCCTGACGCGCGCCGCATCGCGGTGCTCTGCGGTCACGGCAACAACGGCGGCGACGGCTTTCTCCTCGCCCGGCTCGCGGCCGGGGAAGGACTCGAGGTGAGTCTCGAGATGAGAGGTTCCCGGGCGCGGCTTCGCGGCGACGCGCAAGAGGCCGCCCGGCGCTGCAGCGAGGCGGGGATCGTGCCGGTGTCGGAAGCACTGGATCTTTCCCGTTTCGATGTGGTGGTGGACGCGATGCTCGGCACCGGACTCGACCGGGAGGTGGAAGGCGCCTTCGCGCGTGCAATCGAGCGGACCAACCGGTGCGGGCGCCCCGTCCTGTGTCTCGACGTGCCTTCCGGTCTGCAGAGTGACACCGGAGCCCGGCTCGGCGCAGCCGTGCGGGCCACCTCGACCATCACCTTCATCGGACTCAAGCAGGGGTTGTTTACCGGGGAGGGCCCGGAGCTCGCGGGCCGGGTGGGCTTCGACAGTCTCCAGGTGCCCGAGGCGGCGTATGCCGCCGCGGTGCCGAGCGCACGCCGTATGCGCCTGGAGCAGTTCCGCAGCGTCCTGCGGCCCCGACCGCGTCACGCCCACAAGGGGCACTTCGGCCACGTCCTCGTCATCGGGGGAGACGAAGGGATGCCGGGCGCGCCGCGCCTGGCCGCGGAAGCGGCCGCGCGCAGCGGAGCCGGGCTGGTGACGGTGGCTACCCGTTCGGCGCACGCCGCCCTGATTGCCGCGTCGCGTCCCGAGCTGATGGCGCGCGGAGTCGAGAGGGCGTCGGTGCTCGGCCCTCTGCTCGACCGGGCCAGTGTCGTCGCCATCGGACCCGGACTCGGCGATTCGGCCTGGGGGCGTTCCATGCTGGACGCCGCCCTCGCCGCCGGAAAGGCGATGGTGCTCGATGCGGACGCACTCAACCTGATCGCGCAGGAAAGCGATGATCCCGAGCTCGATGGTGCGGTGTTGACACCGCATCCCGGAGAAGCTGCGCGCCTGCTCGGGGTCGATGTCGCGCAGGTGGAGTCGGATCGATTCGCAGCGGCGGAACAGATCCGCTCGCGAAGCGGAGCGGTGGTGGTGCTGAAGGGAGCGGGCACTCTCGTGGAGGACGGAGACGAGCTCGTGTCGGTGTGCCATGGTGGAAATCCCGGAATGGCGAGCGCCGGGATGGGAGACGTGCTGTGCGGCGTCGTGGCCGCACTGATGGCGCAGGGTTTCTCTTCCTCCCTCGCCGCCCGGATAGGCGTCTGCGCTCACGCCGAGGCGGCGGACAGCGCCGCGAGAGCGGGGGGAGAACGCGGGATGCTGGCGGGCGACGTCATCGCAATGCTTCGCCGGGTCCTCAATCCGGTATGAGCGAGCCACGCTCCGAATGCCGGATAGTCCTGCCCGATCCCGACTCGACGGTTCGCGCGGGCCGTCGGCTGGCGAGTGCGCTGCGGGCGCGGGAGTGGGAGGAGGGCGAGTCGCGCAAGGCGATGAGTCTGCACCTCTCCGGTCCTCTCGGCGCCGGCAAGACCACCCTGGTGCGGGGAGTGATGCGCGGGTTGGGTCATCGGGGCCCGGTCAGGAGTCCCACCTACACGCTCCTGGAGCCCTACGAGATGGAGGGCTTCTGTGTCTACCACTTCGATCTCTACCGCCTGGCCGACGCGCTGGAGCTCGAAGACTTCGGCGCGCGAGACTACTTTCATGGCCGCGCGCTGTGCGTGGTGGAATGGCCGGAGAGGGGTGCAGGCGCACTCCCTTGCCCCGATCTGGTCTTCGATCTCCGGGTCTTCGGCGACGCTCGGCTGCTCTTCGGAAGCGCGACGACCGGGGAGGGCCGGCGGGTGCTCGCCGAATGCCGCTTTCCGCCCGCATGACGAGAGAGACGCAACTTCTTAACAATTAGATTCAGGTCCTTGACATAAGCTCCCGATCAGTATAGTAATTTGCGCATCCTTCTCAGGATGTTTCGAGAACGTGATCCGGATTGCCCCGATCCTTGCCGCGATCCTCCTCTGGAGCACCCCGGCCGCCGCGGCGCTGGTCAAGAACGTGCGGACGTGGTCCGCGCCCGATCACACCCGGGTCGTCTTCGATCTCGACTCCTCGGCCGCGTACAAGGTGTTCCTCCTGGACGAACCCGATCGCGTGGTGATCGACATCAAGCACACGCGGCTTGCGACCGACATTCGGCGCCCGTCACGGTCCGATCGGTTGATCCGCGGTATCCGCAGCGCCCCCCGCAAGAATGGGGGCCTGCGGGTCGTGCTCGACCTGAAGCGTCCGATTCGTCCTCGCAGCTTTCTCCTCGATCCGAACAAGCAGTACGGCCACCGTCTCGTGGTGGACCTCTACCCGAAGAGCACGCACGCAAGCGACGCAGTCGTCGAGAAACAGTCCGCGCAACGGGCGCCCGATGGCCTGCGCGATGTCGTGGTCGCGGTGGACCCCGGACACGGGGGAGACGATCCGGGCGCGGCGCCTCGCCGGGGAGTCCATGAGAAGGATGTAGTGCTCGCGATATCGCGGGAGCTTGCGAGCGTCATCAACGCCAGGGAAGGGATGCGCGCGGTCCTCATTCGCGACGGCGACTACTACGTGGGCCTGCGCCGGCGCATGGAGCTCGCACGGCAGGCGGGAGCCGACCTCTTCGTCTCGGTGCATGCCGACGCCTTCCGGGACCCGCGTGTCCACGGCGCCTCCGTGTATGTCATCTCACGCCGAGGCGCGAGCAGCGAGGCGGCGCGCTGGCTCGCGACGCAGGAGAATGCTGCCGACCTCGCGGGTGGCGTCTCGCTCGATGACAAGGAAGAGGGGCTCGCGACGGTCCTGCTCGACTTGTCCCAGACCGCATCGCTGCGCGCGAGCCGCGAAGTGGGGCGGCGAGTACTCTCACAGCTCGGCCGCGTCGGCCCTCTCCACAAGCGGCGGGTGGAGCGCGCGGGGTTCATGGTCCTCAAGGCGCCCGACATCCCGTCCATCCTGGTGGAGACCGGGTTCATCACCAATGCCCTGGACGAGCGTCGCCTGATGGACCCGAACGAACGTCGGGCCATCGCGGGCGCGATCGCGGAAGGCGTCGCCGGGTACTTCGAAGTGCATCCGCCCGCCGGCACCCTGCTCGCGAAACGGCGCCACGTCATCGCCCGTGGCGATACCCTGTCGGACATCGCCAAGCGCTATCGCGTATCGCTCGCCGCCCTGCGTACGGTGAACCGGATCAGCGGCGACCGGATCCACATCGGCGACGTCCTCAGAATTCCCGAGGGCTGACGCGCGCCGACTCGGGACGTCCGGGCGCCGCATCGGTGTTCGGATGCGGCGAATACCGGCCGACAACCACAAGGGTGCTTGGTCGCCCTCCTTATTCCGGCGTCAATCGGGCCGGTGGATTCCCGATATCGGCCGCCGCGCCCGGTGGGTCTGCGATCTCCGTCGTCCGACCGGCTTGCGACTTCCGCCGCAGAGCCGATGCCGGCCACGTTCATCTCGCAGTCTCGATGACCGCTCCGCCCAGGCACTTGTCTCCATGGTAGAGGACGAGGCTCTGCCCCGGTGCGGCCGCCCACTGCGGTGCATCGAAACGCGCCCGTAGACGATCGCCTTCCTCCGCAACGACGACGCACGCCTGGTCCGGCTGGCGATAGCGGATCTTGCCCCGGCACTCGAGAGGCAGGCGGGGCGGGGTTCCGGCAATCCAATGCACACCGTCCGCGACAACCTCTCGGCAGTACAGGGCCGGGTGTTCCCGGCCCTGGGCAACCTGGAGCCGGTTTCCCGCGAAATCCTTTCCGGATACGTACCAGGGAGCACCGCTGCCCCCGGCCCGCCCGCCGATGCCGAGCCCCTGGCGCTGTCCAATCGTGTAGTAGGAGAGTCCGTCGTGGCGTCCGAGGATCTGCCCGTCGGGAGCGACGATCGGACCCGGAGCGGGACCGACGTAGCGCTCGAGAAAACGGCGGAAAGGACGCTCGCCGATGAAGCAGATGCCGGTGCTGTCCTTCTTCTCGCTGCACGGGAGTCCCGCTTCTTGCGCGATGCGGCGTACTGCGGGCTTTCGCATCCCGCCGAGCGGGAAGAGGCTTCCCGCGAGCTGGGCCTGGGAGAGCATGTGAAGGAAGTAGCTCTGGTCCTTGTTCTCGTCGATTCCCTTGAGCAGGCGCCAGGTCCCGGCGGTGCGCTCGATTCGGGCGTAGTGGCCGGTGGCGATGGCGGTGGCGCCGAGGTCCCGCGCATGCTCCGCGAACACCTGGAACTTCACCTCGCGATTGCACAGTACATCCGGGTTCGGGGTACGCCCCTTGCGGTACTCGCCCAGGAACCGGGTGAACACCCGCTCCCAGTACTCGTAGGAGAAGTTGACGGTGTGCAGGGGTATGTCGAGGCGCTCGCAGACGTCGCGCGCATCCTCGAGGTCTTCCGCGGCGGCGCACCAGGCGCTCTCGTCGTCCTCCTCCCAGTTCTTCATGAACAGGGCGCTGACGCGGAAGCCCGCATCCTTCAGGCGCAACGCCGCGACCGCGGAATCCACTCCGCCGGACAGGGCCACGAACACGTGGTCTCGGGAAGACATGGGTTTCACTGGCGTTGCGCCGCCTGATCCTCGAACGGGATCGGCTCGATTTCGGGGGCGGACCAGGGGCCGCGGATGGAGTAGTAGTGAGCGAAGACCCGATCGAAGAATCGGGTGTTGAGAATCTTCTCGCCGAGCCAGATCGGAAGGAGGGCGATGTTCTCGGTGAGCTTCGGGGTGAGGGTCAGTACGTGATCGTAGTCCTCATCCACGAGTCCGGTGCGACCGGCGAGCTCGATGGTGGCGGTGGGACTCTCGATGACGAAGTTGTTGGTGTAGGCGTCGCCGAAATCGATGGCGAAGCTTCCTTCCATCAGATCGTAGGCCAGGCCCTCCTGGAAGAAATCGCGAAAGTCGAGCGCGAGACGGCGCGGCAGCGAGGGCAGCATGAGGAGCCCGAAGAATCGGCCGGTGGCGCCGCGCCGCACCTGCGTCAGCCGTCCTTCGCTCGCTCGGAAATGCAGGATGCCGTCGAGGCGCCGAAGGTCGAAGTCGAAGGGGGAGCCGGGCCACGATGCGCCCAGCAGGATGTCCGTCGCCCCGGTGATGGACTCTCCCCCGACGTGCCCGAACGCGCCGAGCAGGCGGCCGAGATCGTCGCTGTGCACCTCCACGTCCACCGTGGACCGGGGTTTCCCGTCTGCAACCAGCCAGGTTCCGGTGCCTCTGGCCTCGTAGCTGTCCCCCCTCATGTAGAAGGACGGTATGCGGGTACCGAGGGGATCGGGGTGGGCGACGATGTCGACGGTTCCGAGCGTGTGGTCCCCGAGCTTGCACTCCGCGCAGGTAAAGCGGAATGCAGGCAGTCCGGCGGGATCGCGGAAGGAGACGGGGGAAGGCCCGCCGGCATCGTCGGGCGACGTGGGGCCGGGAACGATGAGACGGTCCATGTGAACGAGGACCGGCTCGGAACCGGCCGGGATCCGGATCTCTCCCAGTACGTTGGCTCCGACGAGAGAGGCGCTCCACGTGGAGTTGGCGTCCGCCAGGGCGTCGACGCGAGTCGTGCCGATCGGCACTCCAAAGGCCTCGAGCTCATCCACCTGAAGATTCACTCTCCGCAACATGGGGACGGAGGCAGGTGCGGCGGCGGCCGAATCGGCGGCAGGCCTCGCCCCCCGCCTCGCGCGGAGCAGGCGGTTCCACTCTCCCAGGGACAGGTAGGGCAGCGAACCACTCAGCACCAGGCCCTCTTCGTCGGGCAGCTCGGCGGCGTCCCCGCCCACGCGAATCGTGCCCCGTTCCACACGCGTGCCCCCCGCGCCGGTATCACGCAGCCGGAAAACCGAGGACAGGAGCTCGCCGTAGCGCGCGTGCACCACCCGTGCGCCTTCCCGGCCGAACTCGAAGTCCACCTCCAGGTCGACGGAGTCGGAAGGCGCCTTCGAGAGAGGAGGGGGAAAGTCGAGATGCGCCCCTTTGAGATCCGAGCTGATGCGCAGAGAAGCAAGCGTCCCGTGCTCGCCGGCGTCCCTCTTCAAATCGAGGACGCTTCGCCAGGCGGTCTCGCCGGAAAGCTGCGAGAGCCAGGCGGGAGGTTCCGCCTCGGGGGACTCGATCAGTCCGGCGTTGCGCAGGTGGCGGGAGAGATGCTCGCGGGTCGTGGTGCCCTCCGCCTCGATGCGGACCTGACTCCCGGACTCCGACGGCGCGACCCGCACCGTGACGGGACGGCCGAGATAGAGGGCCTCGACCCCTTCGGCCTGGAGGGCTGCGCCCTGGAAGCGGAAGACCCCGCTCACCCCCTCGAGTCCCTCGGCGAGGCCCGGCAGCCGGGTGCGATTGTCCCGTACTTCCAGGTGACCCGATACTTTCTTGGTTCCGGCGGGCAGGGGCACGGCGATGCGCAGCGCGAGCTCTGCCGGCCCCGTTGCCTCCAGGGCGTCCAGCATCGCACGAAAGCGCGGGGCGAGAGGGCTGTTGCGCAGGAAGTCCGCGGCCTGCTCGGTGGATCCGGACACTTCGCCTTCGATGTCGAGCACCGCCTCGCGGCCCATTCGCGGAATGCGGACGTGGGCGCCGATGAGCTCCGCTCCCCGAATCCTGCCCTCGCTCAAGGAGAACTCTGCCCGGCGCCCCTCGAAGTGCAGGTCGGCGGTGAGCGCCTCGATGCTCGGCCAGTGGGGAGAGTAGTGCAGGTCCATCCCCGAGACCCGGGCTCTGGCGTTCACGCTCCCTTCTCCATTGTCGAAGGGCCAGTCGCCGAGCGCGCCCTCGATCCGGAGCTCACCGCCTTCGAGATGCCCTCCATCGACCGCCCGCAACAACCATTTCTCAAGCTCCGGACCCAGCCCTTCGTTCGGCAGGTAGAGGGGAAGCCAGGCCAGGTCGGCGCGCCCGATCCGCGCCGATACTCCGAGCACCGGGTCCGACCGGCCTTCCTGCCATTCGAGACTGCCCTCGAGCGAACCCTCGAGGTGCGGATTCTCGAACGAGACGTCGCTGAGCATCACGCGGGTGTTCCCCGCCTTCCGTTGCCAGCCGGCGTTCCCCGAAAACGCGACGACGACGACGGGCTGATCCAGGACTTCGGGCCACGTCCATTCGAGCGCCCCCGACTCGATCATGAGCTTGCCGCCGCCGGGGCGAAGCTCGACCATTCCGACCGCTTCGGGGAGGAGGGCCTGTCCGTTGCCGAGTGCGAACGCCGCTTCCTGCAGGTGGACTCGGCCCTGGGCCGAGACCAGGTGTCCGCCCTGCCACCGTCCCGAGAGATCGAAACTCGTCTTCCCTCCAATGGCCGCTTCGCCGGAGACGTCGAACACCGCATTCGCTACTGCGAGATCGAGATCTCGTGCGTTGAGGAAGGCTTCGCCCGACCAGTCCGGCGTGAGGAGGTCGCCCTCGAGCTCCAGTTCCACGTCGAAACGGCCGGAGCCGGGACTGTCGATCACGCCGGACAGCATGGCGTGCCGTCGTTCCCCCTCGCTCGTCAAGTGCAGATTCACCTCGCGGATCGACACCGTGGCGCCGGTGCCGGAGCGGTCCACCCAGAGCAGGCGACCCGAACGGACCGATATCTGAGCCTGCCCGAGAAAGAGTTGGGCAAGGGCGTCCGGGCCCTTCGCGTCCTCGGGTTCGTCCTGAATCTCCCGAACGTCCAGACTGCCGTCCGGGTGGTGGATGAGCATCAACGAAGCACCGTGCACCGTCACCGAAGCCGGGCGGAAGGACCGGCTGCGAATCGAAGCCCAGGGGTCGACGAGGACATCGAGCGAGTTGAAGCGGGCCAGCGCACGCTCGCCGTGCCCGGGCTGAGGATCCAGCAGCGTCACCCCACGCAGCTCCAGACGGGGACGGAGTCCCTCCCACCGTGTCTCGATCGATGTGATCGAGACACGCGGTCCAACCCCTCCGCTCAGCCAGCGCTCGACCTCCTCGGGATAGAACCCGATCGCTTTCCAGCCAAGCCATACCACGACGGCGAGGAGGCCGGCGACGAGCGCGGCGGCACCGACCACGACCCACAGGACGCGGGGCCAGCCCCGTCGTGGACGGGACACGTGTTCGCTCGGATGAATGTCCTGCACGTCTTTCATCGGCCCTGGACGATCCGACTCTCCTGGAGAGCCGGACATGGTCAGGGGACCTGCCCGCGCTGTCGCGCGTGGAACTCGGAGGGTGGATTCCCGCTAATCAAGGGAATGGCGAGAAGCAGTTTCCGTCATTCCCGAGAATGCGGAAATCCACGAAAAACAATGAGGTACGGGAAGTTCCATACAAGCGGACGATGCGCGAGTACTCGAGGCAGCGCGTCCACGGGGCAGGGAAGCGCCTACATCAACACCACGTCGAACTGCTCGCGCGGGTACAGCGCCTCCACCTGCAGAGTGATGGGCCGTCCAATGAAGTTCTCGAGCTCGCCGAAGGCGTCCGACTCTTCGTCGATGAGGGTCTCGACGACTTCGGGGGAAGCGATGACCAGCATCCTGGCGGCGTCGTACTCTCGCGCCTCGCGCACGATCTCGCGGAAAATCTCGTAGCACACGGTATCCGGAGCCTTGATCGAGCCCCGGCCGCTGCAGGTCGGACAGGGCTCGCAGAGCTGATGCTCGAGGCTTTCCCGGGTGCGCTTTCTCGTCATCTGGACGAGGCCCAGAGGGGAGACCTCGCTGACCTGGGTTCGGGTGGGGTCGCGATCGAGCAGCTTCTGCAGTGAGCGCAGGACCTGGCGGCGATGTTCGGGATCCGCCATGTCGATGAAGTCGATGATGATGATGCCGCCGAGATTGCGCAGGCGCAGTTGGCGTGCGATCGCCGAGGTTGCCTCGAGGTTGGTCTTGAAGATGGTTTCTTCGAGATTGCGGTGTCCAACGTAGCCGCCGGTGTTGACGTCGATGGTCGTCATCGCTTCCGTCTGGTCGATCACGAGGTGACCGCCGGACTTCAACCCCACCTTGCGTCCGAGCGCTCGTCGAATCTCGTCCTCGATCCCGTACAGGTCGAAGATGGGACGCTCTCCCGAGTAGTGCTCGATGCGTCCCGACAACTCGGGAATGAAGCGCTCGGTGAACTCGAGGATGCCGCGCAGCGCGCTTCTGGAGTCGACTCGGGCTCGCTCGATCTCCGTGCCGCTCAGCTCCCGCAGGGTCCGGATCATGAGAGGCAGGTCCTCGTGGACGAGCGTGCGGGGAGGCGCCTCCGCCGCGCGCTCGCGCACCGAGACCCACAGTCGGTGGAGGAAGTCCATGTCCGCGCCGAGCGTGCTCTCCGTCACCGATTCGCCCGCGGTCCGCACGATGTAACCGTCGTCCGGCGCCGCGTAGTTCGATGTCCGCACTTCCCGGGGCAGGGGGCGAGCGTTGCCTCGGCCCGTCAGCCCGTGCATCAGGGATCGAAGGCGGTCCCGCTCCACGGGGTCCTCGATGCGCTGGGAAATACCGATCGCGCCGCCGTGGGGCATGTACACGAGGTAGCGCGAAGGGATCGAGAGGTGGGTGGTGAGGCGCGCGCCCTTGCCGCCGATCGGATCCTTGAGAACCTGCACCACGATGTCCTGCTCCTGGTGAAGGAGCACGCTGATGTCGGGGTGCACGTTCCGAGCGCTCGGTGCATCGCGCGAGATCCCGGCAGCTCCGTTGCCGCCGGCGCCCGGCACCGGCGCTTCCGGGGGGCGGCGGCCGTTCGGGACTGCCACGTCCGAAGCATGCAGGAATGCGGCCCGATCCAGTCCGATGTCGACGAAGGCGGCCTGCATGCCGGGCAGGACGCGGCAGATGCGCCCCTTGTAGATGTTGCCGACGAGCCCGCGCCGATTCGCCCGCTCGACGAACACCTCCTGGAGCACGCCGTTCTCCACCACCGCGATCCGGGTCTCGCGGGGAGAGACGTTGAGCAGGAGCTCGACGCTCACGGGAGCCGGTGAATTCCGCGAGCGGCCGGCGGCCAGCATGGCCGGCC
The DNA here is from genome assembly GCA_964420925.1 of uncultured Ectothiorhodospiraceae bacterium. GTDB lineage: Bacteria > Pseudomonadota > Gammaproteobacteria > HK1 > HK1 > JAJEAD01. Next base: position 21,478 of record CAYQVB010000047.1, read on the forward strand.
AACCCGGACAGTCCTTGAACTGGCTGATTTCACGAGTAAAGTTGCGATTCCGGGAGAATCCGGCGCGACTGCTGCGCAGTGTAGTTTGAAGGGCGGGCACCGACAATCGTGCCCGCGGAGCGAAAGTCTTCTCGAGGAACGGGCGAATGACGGGAAAGATGCTTCTGGCCGGCGTCCTTGCCCTGCTCTGGGTGCTGCTCTCGGGCCAGTACTCGCCGCTCTTTTTCGGGCTCGGTATCGCTTCGGTCGCTCTCGTGGCCTGGATCGCGCGCCGGATGGAGCGTGCGGACGGTGCCCGACTGGAGGTTCGACTGCGTTCGCTCGCGACGCTGCGCTACATGCTCTGGTTGTTCGGCCAGATCGTGCGCGCCAACGTCGAGGTCGCCCGGCTGGCTCTCAGCCCACGAAGGCGGGTCTGCCCCGTGATGCTGCGCGTTCCCGCACGGCAGCGCACCGAGCTTGGCCGCGTCCTCTTCGCCAACTCGATCACTCTGACCCCGGGAACCGTGTCGGTCCATCTCGGCGAGAAGGAGGTGGAAGTCCACGCGCTCACGAAACGCACCGCGGCGTCGCTCGCCGGCGGCGAGATGGGCCGCCGGGTTGAGGAGCTGGAAGCGTGATCGCGGCCACGGCCTTCGCGCTCATCGTGGCCATGGCGCTGATGCTCGTGAGGGCGCTCCGGGGGCCGACCCTCTACGACCGAATCCTTGCCGCGAACAACATGGGAGCGGCCGCGGTACTGCTGATCGCGGTGTACGGCTTTCTCGACGGCCGGCCGGAGTTCCTCGACATCGCGCTCGCCTATGCACTCATCAACTTCATCGCGGTGATTGCGGTGCTCAAGTACTTTGCCTACGGTGATCTCGGAACGAGCGCGAAGCGAGGAGGCGGTGACGATGCTTGAGGTCCTGGCGGGTGCCCTGCTCGGGACCGGCATCCTGTTCACCATCGCGGGGACCATCGGGATGCTGCGCTTTCCCGATTTCTATACCCGCCTGCACGCGGCGGGCGTGACGGAGACGCTCGGCATGATGGCGATCGTCGCCGGTCTGATGCTGCACGCAGGGCCGGGTGACGCGCTGGTGCGCCTCGTCCTCATCGCGCTCTTCATGCTTGTCACGGCGCCGATCGCCTCTCACGCGCTCGCCAGAGCGGCCCGGCACGCCGGCCTGCGCCCTGTCGTCGAGGATCCGGGACCATCGCCTGGGAGTTGATCAATCTCGGCCTCCTCGCCTTCATGGTGGCGGTGGCGGTGGCGGTGGCGGTGCTGCGCAATCTCTTCGCGGCGGTGATGCTGTTCGCGATCTACAGCCTCTCCGCCGCCGCCCTCTTCGTGGCGCTCGATGCCGTGGACGTCGCGTTTACCGAGGCGGCAGTGGGGGCCGGGGCGTCGAGCATTCTCATGCTCGCGACTCTCGCCGCCACCAGCAGCCGCGAGAAGGCGCTTCGCCACCGCCGCGCCCTGCCGCTGGCGCTCTGTCTCGCGCTCGCGGCCGTGCTCCTCATCGGGTTGCACGACCTCTCTCCGGTAGGGGATGCCACGTCGCCTCCCCACAATCACGTCGCGCCGAGATACCTGAGCGAGACCGCGACGGAGATCGGCGTGCCCAACGTCGTGACCGCGGTGCTCGCGAGCTACCGCGGCTACGACACCCTCGGCGAGGTCGTCGTGATCTTCACCGCGGGGCTGGGAGTGGCGGCGCTGCTCGGGGGGCGCTCGCGCCGCCGGCGAGGCAGGGAGAACGAAGATGGTTGAACATCCGATCGTCAGGGTGGGCGCCCGACTGCTCGTCCCCTGCATTCTGCTCTTCGCCCTCTACGTGCAGTTTCACGGCGACTTCGGCCCGGGGGGAGGCTTTCAGGCCGGCGTCATATTCGGCGCCGGGTGCATCCTCTACGGACTCGTCTTCGGAGTGGAGGCCCTCGCCCGGGTGGCGCCTCCGGGCCTGGTCCAAGGAGTCGCGGCGAGTGGGGTGCTGCTCTTCCTGCTGGTGGGAGTCGCGGCGCTCATCGGGGGAGGCGCCTATCTCGACTACGATGCGCTCCTGCCGGATCCTCTGGCGGGCCAGCATCTCGGAATCCTGCTCATCGAGTTCGGGGTGGGAGCGACGGTGAGCGCGGTGATGCTCGGACTCTTCTTCGCCTTTACCCGCCGCTGAGGCGCGCCGGTGTCCTTCTTCGGCAGCTATCACTACGTTGCGGTCGTCATCCTGATGGTGACCGGACTCTACGTGGTGATGGTCCACTCGAATCTCGTGAAGAAAGTGCTGGGGCTCAACCTCTTTCAGACCTCGGTGTTCGTCTTCTACATCAGCCTGGGAAAGCTCGACGGAGGCACCGCGCCCATCCTCGACGCCGAATTCACCCGCTATGCGAACCCCCTGCCGCACGTGCTCATCCTGACCGCAATCGTGGTGGGAGTGGCGACCACCGCGCTCGCCCTTGCCCTCATCGTGCGGATCCACCGCGCCTATGGGTCCGTGGAAGAGGAGGAGATCGCGGGCGGCGAGCAGGACCTTCTCCGGTCGTGATCCCGGTCCTCAGCGACCACCTGCCGGCGCTGCAAGTGGTCATTCCGCTCATCTGCGCCCCCGTGTGCGTCATCCTCCGGCCGGGCCGCGCGGCCCGGGCCGTGGCGGCCCTCGGGGCGTTCGCGTGTCTCGCGGTCGCCGCGCTTCTGCTCGCCGAGACGTCGATGCATGGAGCGCGGAGCTACGCGCTCGGAGGCTGGGCGGCGCCCTGGGGCATCGAGTACCGTGTAGACCTCCTGAGCGCCTTCGTTCTCTTCATCGTCACCGCGGTGGCGGCGGTGGTGTTCCCGTTGACTCGCGCGAGCGTCGAACGCGAGGTGAAGGCGGAGCGCCGGCATCTCTTCTACGCGCTTCTGATGCTCTGCCTGGCGGGAATGACCGGGATCGCGATCACCGGTGATCTCTTCAACCTCTTCGTATTCCTCGAGATTGCCTCGCTCTCCTCGTACGTGCTGGTCGCCTTCGGAGCGCAGGCCAGAGCCAAGCTCGCGGCATTTCGCTATCTCGTGGCGGGTACCGTCGGGGCGACCTTCGTGCTCATCGGGATAGGACTCCTCTACGCCACCACCGGCACCCTCAACATGGCCGATATCGCGAGTCGTCTTCCCGAGGTGGAGGAGCGCGTGGCGGTCAAGTCCGCCTTCGCGTTCCTCGTGATCGGCCTCGCGATCAAGATGGCGCTCTTCCCGCTCCATGCCTGGCTTCCCGGCGCCTACGCATGTGCGCCGTCGGTGGTGGGCGCTTTCCTCGCCGGCAGCTCGACCAAGGTCGCGGTCTACGCGCTCGTACGGGTGGTTTTCGGGGTGTTCGGCGCCGACTACGCCTTCGCGCGCCTGTCGGTCGACTGGGTGCTGCTGCCCTGCGCCGCGCTCGGCGTGGTGGTGGGCGGAGTGGTGGCGCTCTACCAGGACGACGTGAGAAGGATGTTCGCCTGGTCGAGCGTCGCCCAGGTCGCGTACATGGCGCTCGGAGCGGCACTGGCGAGCGCCGCGGGCCTGAGCGCCGCGCTCGTGCACATGATGAACCATGCCCTGATGAAGTCCGCGATCTTTCTCGCGCTCGGGGGCATCGTCCTGCGGACCGGCGCGCTCAACCTGAGCGCGCTCGCGGGCATCGGGCGGCGCATGCCCCTCACGCTGGCCGGGCTGGTGGTGGCGTGCCTGGGGCTGGTGGGAGTGCCCGGAAGCGCCGGCTTCATCAGCAAGTGGTATCTGCTTCGGGCGGCGCTGGAGCGCGACGCCTGGATTCTGGTCGTGGTGATCGTCGCCGGCTCGATGCTCACCGTTCTCTACGCAGGGCGCATCGTCGAGGCGGCCTGGCTGCGCAAACCGGGTCCCGGCGCGCTGCCCGCGCACCGCATCGAGGCGCCCGCCGGAGTGCTGGCCGCACTCTGGCTGCTCGCGGGTGCGAGCCTGTGGCTCGGGATCGATACGTCGCTCAGCGCAGGCGTCGCGGAGCGCGCCGCGCTCGAGCTTCTCGAGGTCTCGGCGGCACGGTGGCGGTGAGCGCAGCCCCGATCATCGCCGCGGGAGTGCCGATCGCCGGCGCCTTCGCCATCGCGCTCAGCGGTCGCCGGCCCAACCTCCGTGAGGGTGCGACCTTCGTGACGGGGCTCGCGCTGCTCGCCGCCACCGTGTCGATGTGGCCGGCGGTCGCGGCGGGAGAGCGTCCTCGCTTCGTGGCGTTCGAGGTTTCCCGGGTGCTGCGCGTCGCCTTCGAGGTGGAACCCCTGGGCCTGCTCTTCGCCACCGTCGCGAGCGTCCTCTGGCTCGCCACGTCGTTGTTCTCGGTGGGATACATGAGGGGGCTCGCCGAGCACGCGCAGACCCGCTTCTATACCTGCTTCGCGGTGTCCCTGGCCGCGACCGTCGGCGTCGCCTTCGCCGGGAACCTGTTCACGCTCTTCGCCTGCTACGAGATCCTCACGCTGGCGACTTGGCCGCTGGTCACCCACCACGAGGACGACAAGGCGCGTCGCGGCGGGCGCATCTATGCGCTCATGCTGCTCGGCCCTTCCATCGTGTTCCTGCTGCCCGCGATCGTGTGGACTCAGGGCCTGGCCGGCACGCTCGAGTTCGAGCCGGGCGGGGTGCTCTCGGGACGCATCTCGCCGGGCGCCGCGGGCCTCCTTCTCGCCCTGTACGTGTTCGGGATCGCCAAGGCGGCGGTCATGCCGCTGCATCGCTGGCTCCCCGCGGCGATGGTCGCCCCGACTCCGGTGAGCGCGTTGCTGCACGCGGTCGCGGTGGTCAAGGCGGGAGTCTTCTCGATCGCCAAGGTGGCGGTCTACATCTTCGGCCCAGAGCTGCTCGGGGAGACCTCGGCCACCCGGTGGCTCATGTACCTGGCCGCGCTCGGCATCGTGATCGCGGCGATCGTCGCGGGACGCCAGGACAACCTCAAGGCACGTCTGGCGTGGTCGACGGTGAGCCAGCTCTCCTACGTGACGCTGGGCGCGCTGATGGCGAATGCGCCCGCCACTCTCGGCGCCGGCCTGCACATCGTGATGCACGCGGCCGCCAAGATCACGCTGTTTTTCTGCGCGGGCGCGATACTGGTCGCGAGCGGCAAGACGCGAGTGAGCGAGCTCGATGGAATCGGCCGGCGCATGCCGATCACGATGGCCGCCTTCACGGTGGCGAGCCTGGGGG
>CAYQVB010000048.1:0-8666 GCA_964420925.1 uncultured Ectothiorhodospiraceae bacterium
GGCCGCTCCCGCGGCGGAGCCTCCGGTGAGGTGAAGGAAACGCCGCCGGTTCATGGCTCGTTTCGTCATGTCAATCTCCTCCTGTCGGTACGGGTCGGGTGGAAGGTCTCCGCCCGACCGCCAGTCCGGCCCGCGATGCGCTTCTCCCGAGCCGTGCCCTGCACCGCGGTGCATGGTCATCGCCGGGACCGGGTTCCCGTGGTGATATGGCGCTACTGGTAGCGCCCGTGGCGTTCGAGGACCTCGATCTTGTAGCCATCGGGGTCCTGGACGAAGAAGAAGCGGGCCATGAGCGCGCCGTCGCGGTGGAATTCCTTCACCGGGTTGGGTTGCAGTCCCTCCTCCTCGAAGCGCTCGTGCTCCGTCTTGCAGTCGTCGACGCACATGGCGACATGACCGTACCCGTCGCCATGGGTGTAGGGCGCCTCCTGCCCCTGGTTCCAGGTCAGCTCGAGCTCGAAGTCATTCTCCTCGTTGCGGAGGTAGACCAGCGTGAAGCCGTCGAAATCGAAGCGGTCGGCGACCTCCAGCCTGAACGCGCGTCGGTAGAAGTCGATGGAACGATCGAGATCCAGCACGCGGATCATGGTGTGGATGGCTTTTGCCATGGGAGACACCTTCCTGATGGACCGAGGTCGAGCCTATCACTGGCGGCCCGCGGCGGCTACGGGAGCAGCTTGAACGACGCCGCCGGGGCCGGGAGCGCGCGGGTCCCGTGCTTCCTCCGAGAGGAGTATCGTGTCCCTCGACACCTACGGAGACGAGGCGAACATGGCGAGCAAAGATGAAGCGACAGCCGGGCCGAATGGCGCCGTGCCCTGTGATCTGCTGGTGTGCAATGCCGTCGTCATTACTATGGACGCGGAGCGGCGCGTGTTTTCCCGCGGCGCGGTGGCCGTCTCCGGCCCAGCGATCGTGGATGTCGGCACCGAGCGCGATCTCCTCGGACGCTACCGTCCGGCGAGGGTGCTCGATGCGGGTGGCGCGCCGGTGCATCCGGGATTCATCGATGCGCACATCCACATCGTGCATGGCACCGCCCGAGGGGTGTTCGCCGACGTCGCCGCCGCCGCCGCCGATCGAGTGTCCTTTGCGGACTGGAAGGCGGGCGTGCGGTCCGAGGACGAGCACGCCGCGACCGCTTTCGCCAGCCTGGAACTCCTGAGGAACGGCTTCACCGCGTTCGTGGAGCCGGGCACGGTGTTCGACACGGACGCTGCCGCGAACGCCGCGAGGACGGTTGGGGTGCGTGCGCTGCTCTCCGGGTGCTACCTATGGGACCAGGCCGATGTCCTGGACGAGTTCCCGCCGCTGCGCAGCCGCTCGCTCCTGGAGCGGGCGCCACCGGACACCGAGCGGTGTCTGGACCAACTCGGAAGCGAAGTGCATCGCAACCGGGATCCGAATGACCTCGTTCGTGGCCACGTGTCCCTGTATGGATTGGGAACGGCATCGGACGAGCTTCTGCGGGCCGCGAAAGCCCTTGCCGAGCAGGAAGGGGTCGCGTTCCACCAGCACGAGGGCTTCGTGCCCTCGATGTCGTCCGCGGATGCCGCACGGCTGGGTCGCTCGCGTTTCCTGCACCTGGAGGATTTGGGGGCAATGGACGAGGGTTCGACCCTTGTACACGTGAATATCCTCGACGACGAGGAGGCGGACTGCGTGGTGCGCTCCGGCGCCTCCGTCGTCTGGTGTCCGGTGGCCTACCTCGGTCTGGGAATCAGCGACTCCCACCCATCTCGCATGCCCGAGCTGCATCGACGCGGGGTGAACATCGCCCTCGGCGTCGACGGAAGCGTGGACTGCAGCGTTGCCGACACCGCGTTGGCGGCGCAACTCGCGACGAAGAACGCGAGAGAGCACGTCAGCGCCGGTACGATCCTGGAAATGAAGACCATCGGAGCGGCAAAGGCAGCGGGCATCGATGCCATCACGGGAAGCATCGAGCCGGGCAAACGGGCCGATCTCGTGATACGCGGCGACACCGATCCCAATGCGTGTCCGGGGGTCAACGTCCCGTACCACTTGGCGTTCCTGTCTCACGCCGGCACCGTGGACACGGTAATCGTGAACGGGGAGATCGTGCTTCGACACGGGCACAGCACCCGGGTCGACGAGGCCGTAGTCTACGCCGACGCGAAGGCCTCGGTGCAACGCCGAATGAAGCGATTGGAGCTGGCTCCTCCCCAGGAGTGGCCGGTTGTGGGCTGAATCGGCGCCGGTCAGCGGTCGCCGCGCAGCCTTTCCACCACTGCCTGCTGGAAGCGCTGCACCGAGCCTTCCCAGAACGGCACGAAGCAGGTGTCGAGGCCCGCCGCATCGCGCAGCTTGGCGTTTTCGTGGACGTGTCGTGCGAACTCGATGTCCTGCTCGAAAACTCGGCGCATCTCGGTTGCCGCCTTGGACCGCAGAGCCGCATGTTCGGGATCGCTTGCTGCCGCGCCCCGGTAGTACATGCCGAGCACGATGTCCGTGTGCTCCGGGCCATCCGGCAGGAAGAGGCCCAGGTTGACGCGGTTGCCGCGCAAGTCCATGTGCCCGGTGGGAAAGATGTTCAAGGAGTAGGCCCGTTTCCCTTCGGAGGACTGCCGCTGGGGCAGCGGCGCTATTGCCTCGTCCAATCCGGCCGATGCTGCCGCGTGGTGCCGGTCGCGGTACCGGCGCGCGTTGAAGGTGCCCATGTAAGTGCGTCCGGCGTGGATGACACCCGGGTTGTCCCCACGGACATTGCGTACGTGCTGGGGGTGACCGAAGGGGATGTGGTACTCCTCGAGGGCGCCCTCGACCGACACCTTCCAGTTGGCCGGATAGCGTAGAGAGAATCGTTCGCCCAGACGGAGGTCGCTGAGGTCGAACTCGGCGAGAAGCTCCATGAGGGGGGCGAGATGTTCGTGGAAGGGCGGAGCCATGCCGTCGATGTTCACGAAGATCAGGTCCAGGTACTGTCCGAGCTCGACCGGCTTCAGTCCGTCGGCGGCAGGGACGAAGGTCGGGTCCGAATCCCGTTGCCCGCCGCCGATTCGAGGTGTGGCGACCAGCTTCCCCGAAAGATCGTAGGTCCACCTGTGCCATGGGCAGCTCAGGGTGCTTCGGCCCTTGCACGGTTCCTCGAGGACGCGCATGGCGCGATGCCGGCAGATGTTGTGGAACGCGCGGAGCTTCCCGTCCACTCCGCGAAGGATGACCAGAGGCCAGCCCGCCAGCGTAACCGGCATCGCGTCACCGGGGTCCGGCAAATCGCTGGCGAACCCCACTGCACACCAGGTCCGGGGGAACAACTTGCGTTGTTCGAACCGGTAGAACTTGGAATCGTAGGCTCGGCCAGGGAGGCCGGTCGCACTGGCGGTCGGGCGGTAGAGGGCTTCAATCTCCGCCTCGCTCAGGAAGTCCGAAAGCTCTGACCCGGACCTGCGGCTTGCTGTTTGCGACATCGGATCCTCATCCGAGTGGCGAAGCGATGATAGTGGAAACATGACCAGTCACCTATCGTGCATCCACGCCAGCGGCCACGAGCGTGCGCGCCACGGTCCCGGGCTCGGAGTACGAGGTGATTGCGCCAGACTCGACCACAGTGTCTTGCACCAGGCTTGAATCTGATCGGCGAGACTGCTTGTGTCCGGTCGGGGATTCGTTTGACCCGATGATTCCGAACCCTATAGGCTCCGGTCGGTGCCGTCGTGGGCGTGGGGGTGAGACACGGACGAGCGATCCGTGTTCAGCGTCGCCGACGGTGCCGTGACGAACCCGGCTATCGCGAGAAAGGCGCCAGCATGACCGAGAAAACCCTCTGACGGTCGGGCTCCGTGTTCCAGTTCGAGAGCGTCCTTCCGGATACCTGGTTCCTTCTCGTCGGCGTGCCGCTGACTCTCGGGATCACTTTCGGCTCCTTCATCGTGGGTACTGTCGTGTCGCTGCCGATGGCAGTGATCCGACTCGCCCGCACGCCGGTGATCAACCAGTTGACCTTCGCCTGGATCGAGTTCTTCCGCACCACTCCGCCGCTGGTGCATGTCGTCTGGGCCTACTACGTGTTCCCGATCATCTTCGACATGCGGCTCTCAGCCGTCACGGTGGTGGTTGCGGCGCTGGCCGCGAACACCAGCGCGCAGATGGCGGAGATCTTTCGCGCCGGCATCCAGTCCATTCCGAAGGGCCAGGGCGAGGCGGCGACGGTGCTGGGCCTCACGCCCTGGCAGCGGCTTCGCTACGTCATCCTGCCGCAGGCGGTGCGGCTCATCATGGCGCCATCGGCGAACACGCTGGTGAGTCTGCTCAAGGACTCCTCGCTCGCGGCGATCATCGCGGTTCCCGAGCTGATGAACCGCGGGCAGATCCTGTCGATCGACACCTTTCGGCCGCTCGAGGTGCTGACCCTCGTCGCCATCCTGTACTTCGTGCTGACCTATCCCCTTGCCCTCGCCGCGGCTGCGCTCGAGCGGCGGAGCAGGGCGGCCTTCCGGACGCTATGAACACCGTGCCACGCGTCTGGGCAGGACAATCCGAATCGGGCGCAACACCCATATGAGGAAGACCATGAAAATCCAATACCAGGACAAGTTGATTCGGCGGGTTTGCGGGGGTCTCAACCGCTTGCGGTCGGGCGTCCTCGCGCTGTTTGTTGCCGGCCTCGCACTGTTGGTCGGACAACCCGTCTCGGCCGGCGACAGTCTGCTCGACGAGGTCAAGGAGCGGGGCACGCTCCGCGTTGCGGGCCTCGTTTACCGGCCGCTCATCATGCGCCGGCCCACCGGTGAGTACTACGGTGCGGACCCCGACATTCTCGGCCAGCTCGCGGACGAGCTGGGAGTGGAGCTCGAGTTCGTGAACGCCGGCTGGGATACCGCGGTGGCCGGCATCACGACCGGCAAGTGGGACCTCGTGCCGGCACTGTGCGTGACTCCGAAGCGCATGGAGGTGATCGACTTCTCGGAGACCTATCTGATGCTCGGCGGCGTGCTCACCGTGCTCAAGAGCAACGACAAGATCAATTCGATCGAAGACGCGGACGATCCGAGCGTCACCATCGCCAATGTCGCGGGAGGCTGGGGCGAGCAGATCGCGGCGGTGGCTGTCCCGAACGCCACCCACAAGGGTTTCGGGCAGGCCACCGACGATCAGATGGCGCTCGAGCTGCTGAGCGGGCGGGCCGATGCCACCATTTTCGACACGCCGGTGACGGTGGCGCTGCTGGTGGAGCAGCACGGGGACAAGTTCAAGTTCTTCCCTGACATGAACACGCCGATGGACGTGCTGCCCTGCCCGGTGGCCTACGGCATCAGGAAGGGCGACAGCGCCTGGGAAGAGGCGATTTCCGGCTTCATCAAGAGGAAAAAGGACTCGGGTGAGCTCGGGGCGCTCTTCGACAAGTACATGACGGCGGAGTTCATCAAAGGATAAGGACGGACGGGCTTCAGGCCTCAAGGAAGGCAATACGGTGGAGATCGACTGGACAGTCGTTGCCGACTACCTGCCCAGTCTGCTGGCAGGCGCGCGGGTCACTCTCGCGATCACGGTACTCAGTCTCGCGATTGGGACCGTGGTCGGAATGGCCCTCGCGCTTGCCCGCATCTCCGGATACCGGATCCTGTCGTGGCCCGCCTACGCCTACATCGAGTTCTTCCGCACCACGCCGCCGCTGGTGCAGATCGTCTGGTTCTACTTTGTCGTGCCCGTGATCATCGGCACGGAGCTCAACTCCTTCCAGGCCGCGAGCGCCGCGCTCGGACTCAACATCGCGGCATTTCTCGGCGAGATATTCCGGGCGGGCATCCAGGGCATCGATGCGACTCAGCGCGATGCCGCTCAGGTGCTCGGTCTGAAGCGCATCGACATCTACCGCTTCGTGGTGTTGCCGCAAGCGATCCGGATCGTGCTGCCGCCGGTCACCACCACGATCATGCTGCTCATCAAGGGCACTTCGCTCGCCTCCGCGATCGGCGCCATGGAGCTCATGCGGGTCGGCCAGCTCGTCTCCTTCGAGTCCTTCCGGCCCTTCGAGGTATTGACGGCGGTGGCGGTTATCTACTTTGTTCTGACCTACCCGGTCGCCCTCGGGGCGCGCTGGCTCGAACGCCGGATGGGAGTCGGCGAGTACTGAATCCGAAGAGGAGACGCTCATGAAGATTCGCGAGATCGAAGCCATTCCGGTGGATGTTCCGCGCACGCCGCGAGTGCGCATCGACTCCGCCCACGGCGTGATTCCCTCGGCTCGCTTCGTGGTGGTGGTGGTGCGCACCGACGAGGGTGTCGAGGGTCTCGGTGAGGCGCCGCTCGAATCGGTATGGACGGGCGAGCACTTGACGGGCTGCTGGAGCTGCATTCGTAGCTTCCTTGCCCCGGCGCTCGAAGGGCACGAGGCGCTGCACATCCAGGGGGCGCTGCATCGCATGGACGCGGTCATCGCGGCCAATCCCTATGCCAAGGCGGCGGTCGAGATGGCGCTGTGGGACATCGCGGGCAAGGCGGCCGGCCTTCCCCTCGCGGAGCTCTGGGGCGGGCGGGTGCGCGAGCGGGTCGCCGTCAAGTTCGTCGTGAGCGGCCCCCCCGAGCGGGCCGGCGACATGGCTCGTCAGGTCCTCGACAAAGGATTCGACTACATCAAGATCAAGACCGGCCTCGAGGCGAAGGCGGACATCGAGCGGGTGCGTGCGGTGCGCGATGCGGTCGGGCCCCAGATACCCGTCGGCATCGACTCCAACATGGGGTGGACCTACGCGGAAGCGCTCGCTGCCCTCCCGGCGCTCGAGGAGCTCGGTGTCTCGTTCATCGAGCAGCCCTTCAACCGCCACCCTCGCGCCGCGCTTGCCGAGTACCGCCAACGCAGCCGTATCCCCATCGTCGCCCACGAGAGTCTGTTCACCCTCGACGATGCGCTGGCGCTGCTGACCTCGAGGGCGGCGGACGTCTGGGCGCTCACCCCGGCAACCCACGGCGGCTATTTGCCGACGCGGGACATTCTCGGCCTCGCCCGCGCGGGGGGATTCCCGTGCCTGCTCGGCAGCACCCTGGAGCTCGGCATCCACTCCGCCTTCATGGCCCATATCGGCCTGTCGGCCCCCAGCATCGACGGCACCGTGCCCTCCGACATCATCGGTCCCTTCTACCACGAGCGCGACATCGTTCAGGAAACCTTTCCGCTCGAGGAGAGCGGCGTGCGACCGCCCGATGGACCGGGTCTCGGCGTCACTCTCGACGAAGCCGCCATCGAGAGCTATCGCGTGGACGGGGGTCGGTCTCTGTGACCGGGAGCCCGGCGAGGGAGGAGGCCGGCACGGGCGGGAGCGACGTGTGCGTTGCTCTCAAGGGTCTCTGGAAGAGCTTCGGCGCACTGGAGGTCCTGCGCGGCATCGACCTCGAGGTCGCGCCGGGCGAGGTCGTCGTCATCATCGGCCCGAGCGGCTCGGGCAAGAGCACCCTCCTGCGTTGTGTCTGCCTGCTCGAGCCGATACAGCGCGGCGAGGTCGAAGTCGAAGGCGTGCCCATCGCCGTCGGTGCAGACAAGCACGGACGCAAGCCGGACAAGGTTACGGTGCGGCGCATGCGCCAGGAAATCGGGATGGTGTTCCAGAGCTTCAACCTGTTCCCCCACCTGAGCGCGCTCGAGAACATCACCCTGGCGCCGCGCCGGGTCCGCAAGATGACTCGGGAGGAAGCGGAGGAGCAGGCGAAGGCACTGCTCGAGCGCGTGGGCCTGAGCGACAAGGCGAACGAGCATCCGGCGCGCCTCTCCGGCGGCCAGCAGCAACGGGCCGCGATCGCCCGCGCGCTCGCCATGCGTCCGAAGATCATGCTCTTCGATGAGGTCACCAGCGCGCTCGACCCGGAGCTCGTCGGCGAGGTGTTGCGCGTCATGCGTCAGCTCGCGCGCGAGGGCATGACGATGATGGTGGTCACGCACGAGATGGGATTCGCGCGGGACGTGGCCGATCGCGTCATCTTCATGGACGAGGGGCTGATCGTGGAGGAGGGTCCTCCCGACCTCATGTTCACGGACCCGAAGGAGCCGAGGACGCGTGCCTTCCTGAGTCAGCTCCTGGGGCGGGAACAGGGGTCGCAAGACTGACCCGCAGCCGTTACCAGCTTTCGAATGACGGACACGATTGGCGATATCAGGACGATGCCAGGGTTCGACTCGGGACGAAGAGGCTCGATTGCGGTGTTGACGGGAGTGGGGTCATCGACTTCCCGCGGTGGTGTGGAGCGGTAAGGACGGACGGTCCCGAGGAAGCCACGTGCAGATGAACACCTTGGAGAATGACGCGATGAGCGAGGCTCCGCGGCTCGCCGTCGACATCGGCGGCACATACATAAACGCACTTCACGCCACCTGCCGTCTACCGTAACTAAGCTTACGCTAATCGACTATATTTCATAGGGTTAATTCGATTCAGCGGGACTTGACATACCGCCTCCAACTGCCCATTATGCGCCCCGATTGAACCCCGGTCGCTTGCGCTCCGCTTACGCTTCCGGCACGGCGCCGAGGTCAAAACAGAACGGAGAATCGGAGGCGCGCGATGGCCAAGCGTAACCGTTCGGGTCCCGGGGGATCGTAGCCTTCCACGGATTTTCTGACTGGTAACTATTTCGCGCATGCGCTACCGTCTCGCGCATGGCGGTTCTCGACGAGGATTTCGGCACCGACCTGACGCTGGTGGACGGCGGCG
>CAYQVB010000049.1:0-29485 GCA_964420925.1 uncultured Ectothiorhodospiraceae bacterium
ACGCGAAGGTCATCGTCGTGGTGCTCTTCACGAAGGTGTCGATGCGCCGGTGCGCGATGGCGAGCGCGCGCCGGGAGATGACGTCGAAACGGGCCATCTCGAAGGCCTGCGACACGAAGGCGCGCACCACGCGAATGCCGCCGAGGTTCTCCTCCATCACCCGAGTGAGCACCGCCAGTTCTTCCTGCAGCGCGTACCACAGGTGGCGGAGCCGGAGCCGGGCGAGCGAAGCGCCGATCGCCACGAAGGGGGCGAAGCTGAGCGCGAGGCACCCGAGCAGCAGGTCGATCGACATCAGCAGCCACGCGCCGCCCCCGACCAGTATCGAGAGCAGGATCACGCGCTGCAGCCCGGCGCTCACCCACAGCTTGGTGCCCTCGATGTCGAGGATGCCCCGCGTCATCAGGTCCCCGGTGTGCACCCGGTCGTGGTAGCTGAAGGAGAGGCTCTGGATCTTGGCGTAGAGGGCGAGGCGCATCTGGTAGCCGATGAGCTGCCCCACCGCCTCTCCCTGGTAGTTCTGCATCATCGTGCACAGCCCCCGCGCGAACGAGGCCGCCAGGATCAGCATGGCGGCCCGGAGCAGCGCGGCGCGGGCCTCGGCGTCATCGCCCGCCGACCCGAGCAGGCCCTGCGCGTAGTCGACCGCCTCGCCGATGAGCTGGGGGATGAAGAGTTGCGCGCTCGCCGCGAGCAGGGTGGCGCCCATGCCGAGCGCCATCCGCCACGGGTGGGCGAAGGCCATGCGCGTGATGCGCCACAGGACTCCGGCATCGAAGGCGACCGCGGTGCGCCGCGTGCGCACCGATTCCGGCACGAGAGCGAGCGTTCGATCGGGGGTGTCGGTAGCGGCGGGGGCGGACATGGAACTCGCGCGAGGCAGCCGGCCATTGTCGTCAAGAGAGAGACTGAGGACAAGGTCGGCCTGCGGGCGAAATGCGTCACACGGCGCACCTGCCCACGGGCGCACCGGAGCTCCGAGACCGTCTTCTCGTCCCCGTCAGGGATGAGGAGGATGGCGACCGCCCCGGTTGCGCTGCTCGCGTTGCGGTCTACGGCTCCACGATCTCAATGCCGACGTCACGGAGATTCCGGACGTTGCGCGTCAAGCGTTTGGCCGGCGGTCGCGCTTGGCGAGCTCCTCGTCGACCGCGGCCTGGTTCCAGTAGCCCATGTAGAAGCCTTCCTCGAGCCATGCGTCGTAGTCCCTGCTGCGGTCTCCAATCGTGCGGATCGTCGCGTCGTCGACGGTAGTGCGCGACTTGTGGGTGCGAGCCCACTCGAAGAGTCGGTCGCTCAGCTCGTGTCGCACCGTCTCCCGCGCCGGATCCCGCCCGAGATCGACGCGCTCGGCGGGATCCTCGGCGCGGTCGAAGAGCAGCGGCGGCGCCCCCTCGACCTGCCAGAGCTTGTAGCGGCGGTCGGCCACCATCGTCACCCTGCTCGTGGCGACGCTGCTGCCGAGGGTGTGGCGGGCAAGGTCGAAGGAGAAGTCATACTCGGAGACGACGAACTCCCGCGAGGTGCCCGCTCCCGGATCGTGAAGCTCCGGCAGCAGCGAACGGCCCTCCACGAGATGCGCCGGCGCCTCCCCACCGAACCATTCGATGAGCGTCGGCACCACGTCGACGAGCTCCACCATGGACGCGGAAACGCTCCCGCGGGTGCGCTCCGCCGCCGCGCTCGGATCGACGACGATGAAGGGCAGCCGGACACTGGGGTCGTGAAACAAGTACTTCTCGCCCAGCCAGTGATCGCCGAGGTAGTCGCCGTGGTCGGCGCTGAGCACGATGAGGGTGGAGTCGAGCAAGCCCGTCCGGCGGAGACACGCAAGCACCCGCGCGATCATGTCGTCCACCTCCTCGACGAGTCCCATGTAGGCGGGAATCACGTGGCGTCTTGCCGCCTCCGGCACCAGCACCCGGCTGTAGTTCTGCCGCATGAAGGCGTCGACGAGCGGATGCGGGTTCTCGAGCTCGGCTTCCGCGCGGTTGGCGGGCACGACGTCGCTCGCCGCGTAGCGCGCGTGGTAAGGAGCGGGGGCAAGATAGGGCCAGTGCGGCTTTATGTACGAGAGGTGCATCATCCAGGGGGAGGAGCCCGCGCCTTCGCTCTCGATGAACTCCTCCGCCCGACCCGTGATGAACGCGCTCTCGGAGTGCCCGGCGGGAACGCGGGCCGGCTTGTCGGCGTTCTCGTAGAAGACGCCGACCAGGCACTCTCCCCTCTCGTCCTGCGCCGTCGCCGCCCACTCCTCCCAGAGGTTCCGCCCCTCGAAGCCGCAGCGCCTCAGGTACGCGTGGTAGTCGGTGGCGCCATCGTCCGGCAAGAAGTGGCCGTCATGGCGCACCAGCGACTCGAAGCCCCCGTGCACGATGCGCTGCCCCGCCGCCGAATCCCGATCGATGCCGAGCCAGGCTATCGCCGCCTCGTTCACAGCGACGTGGCTCTTGCCGATCAGCAGGGGTCGCACCCCGATGGGGCGGAGGTAGTCGCCTACGGTCCGCTCGTCGACCCGCAGGGGAAAGCCGTTGCAGGTGGCTCCGTGCGAGCGCACGTAGCGCCCGGTGTAGGCCGACATTCGCGAGGGCCCGCAGCACGGCGACTGCGCGTAGGCGTGCTCGAAGCGCACTCCGCGCGATGCGAGACGGTCGATGGCCGGGGTGCGCAGGGTCGGGTGCCCGGCGCAGCCGAGGTAGTCGAAGCGCAACTGGTCGCACATGATCCACAGCGCGTTGCGGGGCCGGGACACCGGCTCACTCCGCCGGGCCGGGATTGGGCAGCGGGGTACGCTCGGTGAGCCGGGCGGCGCCCGCGGCGCCGTGCTCTCGAAGCGCCGCGAACTCCGGGCGGCGCATCCGGAAGCGCCGCCCCTGCTCGCAGTAATGCCCGGCGAGACGCCCGATGGGGCGGTAGCGGGAGGGATCGACCCGGCCCTCGCGCCAGATCGCCTCGCTCACGTGATAGCGCACCACGCGCCCGATCACCATGTGGTTTCTCCTCCCCACCGGGGTGACGCTTTCCACCGTGCACTCGAGCGCGGCCGCCGCTTCCGCCACCCGGGCCGGCCGCACGCGCTCCGCGGCGCACTTCCCGAGCCCCGCCCAGGCGAACTCGTCCTCGTCCGGGGGCATGCGCACCGCGGAGATCTCCATCGCCTCGGCCAGCGCGCTCGTGACGAAGCTCACCACGAACTCCGGCAGCTCCTGCAGGTTCCGCCAGGTGTCGGTCTTGCCCTCGATGCTGAACATGAGCATCGGCGGGTCGTCGGACACTGCGTTGAAGTACGAGTGCGGCGCGAGGTTGTCGACGCCCTCGGCCGAGCGGGTCGAGACCCAGGCGATGGGTCGGGGCACGATCAGGGCCGTGTGGAGACGATAGACGTCCCGAGGCGACCAGGACGTGGGGTCCAGACGCAAGGGCGCGTCGAGGCGCCGAGGCGGGGCGAGAAACTCGAGCTGGCCCATTTCAACCTCCGAACATCGGCTTGGGGCTCAGTAGCGCTGCGCCCAGTCCTCGGCGTCCCAGGCGAGCGGCGGCGCCGCGTCGATGTCGGTCACCACGTCGATCACCGCGGGCCGTCGAGCCGCGTGCGCCCGCTCGAGCGCCGGCCGGATCTCCTCGGGACGGGTGACCCGGATTCCAAGTGCCCCGATGCCGTTCGCGAGCGCGGCGAAGTCCACCTCGTTGTGGACCCACAGGGTTTCGGACTGCGGCGTCGGCTCGCCGTCGTAGGCGAGCGTGAAGCCGCGACGCGACTGGTTGCCGGAGTGGTTGTTGTTCACGACCGTGATCGCGGCGATGTCCCGGCGCACCGCGGTCTCGATTTCGGCGATGTGATACCACAGGCCCAGGTCACCGGTGAAGGTCACCACCGGCCGCTCGGGAGCCGCGCACTTGGCGCCGAGGCCGGCGGGAAAGGCCCAGCCGAGATGGCCGGCGCTGCGCACGAAGCGCTGGCCGGCATCGCGGAGCTCGAACATGCTCGCCATCCACATCCCGGCGTGCCCGGTGTCGACCACCACCACCGCGTCCTCGGGAAGCCAGGCGCCGAGCTCCGCGCAGAGGCGCTCGGGACGGATCGGGACAGCATTGGAGCGCACCTGAGCCTCGCGCTCGCCGAGCCAGGCATCGGCGGCGGCGCGCACCGCCCGCAGCCAGTCGACCCTCGAGGCGGGAGGCGGAGGCGCGTCGAGCTCGAGCATCTGCCGCAGGACCGTCCGGGCGTCGCCGTGCAGGCCGATCCCGATCGGAATCTCGCTGCCGATCACCTCGGCCACGATGTCGATCTGCGCGCTCTCCACCCCGGGCCAGGGCAGGCGCCAAAAGTTCGTCGTCATGCTGCCGGCGCCGCTGCCGACGAAGAGGGCGAAGTCCGCTTCGTGCACCGAGCGGTTCGCGCTCGGGCGGGAGTAGGTTCCCATCACCCCGAGCGCGAGGGGATGGCCCTCCGGGATCGCGCCGCGCCCGTTCAGCGAGGTCGCCACCGGCACCTGCAGCGCCTCCG
This sequence comes from uncultured Ectothiorhodospiraceae bacterium, assembly GCA_964420925.1. Classification (GTDB taxonomy): domain Bacteria; phylum Pseudomonadota; class Gammaproteobacteria; order HK1; family HK1; genus JAJEAD01. The sequence continues at coordinate 4,508 of CAYQVB010000049.1, forward strand.
CGAGCCGGACCAGCTCCGCCGCCGCCCCGGAATGGTGCACGCCGCCCCCCGCGACGATCACCGGCCGCTCCGCCGCCTGCAGGCGCCCGACCAGGCGCCGGCAGTCATCGATCCCGGCGGCGGGCCGGTAGGCGGGCACCCGACGGTGCCGCGGGTCGCAGCGAGGCTGCATGTCGGCGGCCTCGCGGTCGATCTCGCCCTCCTGGCCGGCAAACTGCAAGTGCACGAGCCCCGGGCAGCCGGAGGTCGCCTCGCCAAACGCGCGTGCGATGAGATCCGGGAAGCGCTCCACCGCCCCAAGCGCGGCGTTGAGCTTGGTGTAGGGGGCGAAGGCGGGCAGGTCGTCGGCGGCCTGGTAGAGATTCCGGTGGCAAAGCTGCGGCGGGCTGCCCCCAGTCATCGCGATCACCGGCGAGCTCGCCAGGTACGCGTCGCGAAGCCCGGCCGCGAGGTTGAGCGCGCCGACCTGCTGGGCCATGCATACCCCCGGCCGGCCCGACACGCGTGCGTAGCCGTCCGCCATGTACGCGGCCGACTTCTCCCCGTGGGTATGGATGACCTCGATGCCGGTGCGCCGCTCCATCTCCGCCATGCTGCGCCGCAGCACCGCGGGCACCATGAACACGTGCGTGACGCCGTAGGCGTCCAGCATTTCCGCCAGCACCCGGGCGCCGCTGGTGCGCGTCATGCCGGTGCGGCCATCGCGGTGCGCACGAGGTCGTGGAAGTACTTGATGACATGCTCGGACGAAACGCCACGACTCGGTGTGCAGAAGAGCCGGGCCCGCTCGAACCCGAGGCTCGCCATCCCGCGCTGCACACCGGCCGCGACCTCGGCGTCCTCCGCCCCAGTGGTCTCGGCGTGATGCGCGGCGTACTCGCGAATGGTGTCCGCGGGTCCGCCGACATCCGAGAACCACCGGTAATGGTAGAGCGATTCGTCGTGGCGCACCGGGGCCATGTGGCGAATGCACCAGACGAGCCCGATGCCGGGGATCGGGTACAGGCCCATCGCGGTATTGGGCCAGAAGTACCACAGCCGCTGCGTCATCAGTCCGTCTCGCCCCCCGACGACGTGACGCTGCACCAGCGCCTCCGCGCTCACCTGGTAGGAGTCCGGGTCGATGATGTGGGTGCTGAGGTGGCCGTGCACCGGTCCGCAGTGGTAGCACTCGGAGAAGTTCTCGACCGAGGCTTTCCAGTTGCATCGGTGGATCAGCGGACTCTCGTGCACGAGCTCCTGCTCGGCGACATTCTCCTTGAAGCCGAGGATCTCCTCCTCCACTCCGTCGAACACCGCTGCGAGAGGCGGGGCATCCGCATCCAGATTGAGGAACACCGCGCCCGCCAGCGTCTCCACCCGCACCGCGGAAAGGCGTACCTCGCCCGGCACGAAGTCCGGCACCCGCTCCATGTGCGGAGCTTTCAGCAAGCGCCCGTCGAGATCGTAGACCCAAGCATGATAGGGACAGACCAGGCGCCGGCACTCGCCGCTCCCGGACGCGAGCACGTGGCCACGGTGACGGCAGGCGTTGTGGAAGGCGTTGAGGCGGCCCTCGTCGTTGCGGACCACCAGCACCTCCTGGTCGGCGACCCGTGCCACGAACCAGGCGCCGGGGGACTTCGCCATGCACTCGTGGCCGACACAGATCCAGCTCCGGTAGAAGATCCGGCGTTTCTCGAGCTCGAAGTGGGCGGGATCGGTGTAGTGCGCCGCCGGCAGGCCCGAGGCCGAAGCCGCCGCCCGGTTGTCGCAGCGCAGCGCGAGGAGCTGCTCGTACATGGATTCGTCCCGTCCCGTCAGCCCTTCGGCTCGTGCAGGAAGCTCATCTCGTCGCTGTCCCCGGACTGGAAGGACACCATGCGATTGTAGGAGTAGCTCGGCAGGTCCTGCACCGTCCATATCAGGGCCACCTCGTCGCCGGTGTTCCAGTGCTCGTGCCAGGAGTAGGAGGGGCAGGAGAAGGTGTCCCCCGCCTCCCAGCCGATCCGATAGTGGTCGATGGTCGAGTAACCGCGGCCCTGGATGATGTAGTAGAGGGAGCCCGGAGTGTGCCGGTGCATGTCGATGCCCTCGCCCGGCTTCAGCCAGTGAATCGTCGCCCACATGGTGGGGATGGTGGAGTTGTAGTCGGAGTCCACGCTCCGCAACGACACGTAGCGGGTGTTGCCGTCCCAGCGCTCGTCCTCGGCCATCGCCTCGAGCTCGGCCCGGACCGCCTTCATCGACCACTTCGCGGGCCGGATGCCGGGCGGCAGGGAGCCGTCCATGTACTGGTGGTGGTCGAGGAGATCGCCCGCCGACTCGTCCACCGGGACGAACTCGGACGGGGTGCTGCGGTTTCTCTTCAGTGGTGCGCTCATGATTCAATGCCTTTGAAAGTCATTCAGAGCTGACGGGAAGGTGGGGCGAGACACAGAATGCCACGATCCCCTCGCCGGCGAAGGCCGAACCTCGACCGTGGTTCGAGATTGTGGACGGGTGTCCGAGACCAGGCCCGAGCGGGGAGCCCGCGGCCGGTCATGATCATGCGGATTGGCTTCATCCCGGTACCCGGGTTCAACATGATGTCGCTGAGCGCCGCCATCGAGCCCCTGCGCATCGCGAACCGCATGCGCAACGAGCAGCTCTTCGAGTGGACCACGCTGTGGTGCGAGCGCCGCACCGAGGCGAGCAACGGCCTCGCGATCGAGCCCGAGCGCGACTTCACCCGAACCGGGGACCTCGATGTGCTCTTCGTGTGCGCGAGCTTCAACGCCGCGGGCGCTCGCTCGTCCGGCGCGGTGGAGTGCCTGCGTCGCTTCGCCCGCAGCGGCAGGGCGCTCGGAGCGATCGGTACCGGAACCTATCTTCTCGCATGGGCGGGACTGCTCGGCGGTTGCCGCTGTACCATTCACTGGGAGCACCTGCCCGCGTTCGCCGAGGCATTTACTCGCCTCGATGTCACCGAGAATCTCTACGAGATCGATCGGAAGCGCTACACCACCGGCGGCGGCACCGCGGTCCTCGACATGATGCTGCATCTGATCGGGGAGTGGACGGACCGCCGGCTCGCGCTGGAGATCTCCACCCAGGTCCTTTACCGCAACGTGAGGCCGGCCGACGATCATCAGCGGAGCGCGGAGAGCCTCTCCACCGCGCTCTTCTCCCCGAGTCTGCGCTCGGCTACCGCACTCATGCGGGAACACACGCTCGATCCACTCACCATCCCTGCCATCGCCGAGGCGGTCGGCCTCTCCCAGCGTCAGCTCGAGCGCCTGTTCAAGGCGCACTATCGCTGCTCGCCGCTCGACTACTACCTGCGCCTGCGCCTGGAGCGCGCCCGGAACCTGCTGCTCGAGTCGACCCTTCCGGTCGGCGAGGTGGGGCGCGCGGTCGGCTTCGTCGGGTCCAGCCACTTCGCCCGCAGGTACGCGGAGCAATTCGGCGCGACGCCGAGCGCCGAGCGCCGGCGGGCTCGCATCGACTAGGCATGATCCGGCCGCCGACTCAGCCCGCCTTCCACCACCGCTCCGCGAGCCGGTAGTCATCGAGACCGAGCCGGCCTCCGATCCGGTCGTGCCCGAGCGCGCTGGAGGCGGCGATGACGAAGTCGGCGTACATGGGGATGACGGCGCCGCCGTCGTCCTTGACCAGGATCTGCATCTCACGAAACAGCTCGCGGCGCCGATCCTCGTCGACCTCGGTCTTCGAGGCTTTGAGCAGCTCGTTGAAGCGTTCGTGCTTCCACATGGTGTCGTTCCAGGAAGACTCGGCGGAGTAGGCGAGCTCGAGCATGGCGCCGGCGGTGGGCTGCCCGCCCCAGAAGACCGCTACCCAAGGCTTGGTCAGCCACACGTTGGCCCAGTAGCCGTCGTTCGCCTCGCGCACGACCTTGATGTGAATTCGCGACTTCGCCGCGCTCTCCGCATAGAGCGTCGCCGCATCGACGGCGCCCGCGAAAGCGGCGTCGGCCGCGCTGAGCTCGACCTCGAGCGATTCCAGGCCCGCCTGCTTCAGGTGCCAGGAGGCCTTGTCGGGATCGTAGCGGCGCTGCTCGAGGTCGGCGGCGTGGTAGCGGTAGGCGGGTCCGACCGGATGATCGTTCCCCGGAGAGCCGTAGCCTCGCAGGATCGTCTCCACGAGGAGCTCCCGGTCGATCGCGTGCTTGAGCGCCAGGCGCACGTCGTTGTGATCGAAGGGCGCCTTGTCCGTGTGCATCGAGAACGTGTAGTGGAGATTGCCGGTGACCGACTCGACGTTGATGTTCGGCTCGCGTTGCAGGTGGCCCGCCGTCTTCGGATCGACCCCGTCGATGACATCCACGGAGCCCGAGAGCAGGGCATTCACCCGCGCGGTCGGGTCGAGGATCGACACCACGGAGACTTCGGCGAAGTGCGCCCGATCCGCCTTCCAGTAGTTCGGGTTGCGGCTCGCCTCGACGCTGCGGCCGGGCTCGAAGCTCTCGATGACGTATCCCCCCGTGCCGATGGCGGACGAGGTGTCGATGAGGCCGTCCCTGTTCTGCCTGATACCGAAGGACTGACCGGCCAGGATAGCGGGGAAATCGACATTGCCCGACTTGAGCTGGAACACCACCCGGTGCTTTCCCTGCGCGGTGATGGTGTCGATGTCGGACACGAGCGGTGCGGTTCCGGAGGTCGTCCCCTCGCCCCGATGGTGGTTCAGGGAGGCGATCACGTCCTCGGCCTCCAGGGACTTGCCGTCGTGCCATTCCACGTCCCGGCGCAGCTCGAACTCCCATCGGGTGGCGGTGGCGTCGGGCTCCCAGCTCGTCGCCAGCTCCCCGACGAGCTGTCCGCCGGCGTCGATCTCGGTGAGATTGTTGAAAGCCATGTAGCCCAGCATCCACATGAAGCCGTTCTCGAAATGGCCCGGGTCCAGCGTGTCCGTGGTGGAGCCGTGCGCAAGCCCCGCCCGCAGGTGTCCGCCGCGGGTCGCGGCGCCCGCGCTGCGGCCGGGCAGGTTCAGGAGGCTGGCGGAAGCGACGGCCGCGCCGGCGCGCAGGAAGTCCCGGCGATTCGTGAGGCCAATGGGCTGCTTTCGGTTGTCGGTCGGCATCTCGTGTCCTCCTTTGCCAAGGTGGGAGCGGGCCTCCAGTCTGGCAAAGGAGCATTGAGAGTCGCGGAGAGATTTCGACATGGAGCCGGTGAAATTCGACACCCGCCGGAGCGGCCCCCCGACGAAGGCGAGACTCCGGGGTCGGCGGCAGGTTTCGGTGCGGGACCGACCGGCGCCGACGCGGCGCTACGGGCGCCGCGGGAGCGCGTCCGCCACCTCGCGGTGCCTGGCGATCAGGGCCGGCATCTTCTCCGGCGGCGCCCGGCCGAACCCGCACTCCGCCGCCACCCCGAATCCGGCCGCATGGCGTTTCGCCGCCGCGACACGAGCGAGGTTGGCCTCCAGTGAGTCGCCGTGCACGAGCCCCAGGTACAGATTTGTGTCGCCGGACTCGAGGTGCCGCAGGGGCGCGAAGAACGCATCGTCGGCGCGGTCTTTCGGCACCGGCATGTGCACGTAGTCGAGCTGTCGCCCCGCGTCGCGTACCGCCGCGTTGGCAAGTGAGACGCATGCTTCGAGGTCCGTCGGCTCCACGAGATGCTGCTCGACGAAGGAGCCGTAGCAAAGATGCAGCCCGAGCATGACCGGCTCCGGCACCGCGGTGGAGAGCTCCGCCACCGACCGGGAGAACCTCTGAAGCCGGTCCTCCTCCGGCTGCCAGGGCCAGTGCCCGGCCCCGGCGGCATCGAGTCCCAGGGTCTCGGCGCAGGCGTCCCACTGGATGAGCAGGTCCTCGGCCGGGATCGTCGCGAGCATCGCCTCGACCTCGCGGGCGACGGCCTCGGAGTACGGGCGCCACAGCCGCTCGACGTCCCGGTGCCGCTCCATGTACCAGCGCAGGCTGCTGTCGTGGAGGGGGATGCTGACCTGGAAGCGCAGGCCGGAGGCAATCCCGCCCTCGTCGCGAAGGGCCTCGAATGCCCGGTAGGAGGCGATCGCCTCGCGGGCGTAGCCCAGCTCGCCCAGATCGATCGCCCCCGCGTCGGCGCGCACCCGGAAGCGCCAGGTGCCCCGGTCGTAGCCGAGCGAGATCCAGTCCTCCCCCGGGTTGCGCCAGTCGGCGGGATCCTCGGGGTCGACCGGAGGCGGGCGCGACCGGGTCTCGATCGCGGGGTTGGGCTCGAACACCCGGCTGCACAGGAACTCCATCCACATCCGCCGGTAGCCGGTCTCGCCGTCCGGTAACGCAAGCAGACGCGGGCCGAGCACCTCGCCCCACTGCGCCATCACGGCGCGGGCGGACTCGCCGGGGAGGCTGCCGATGAGCAGCAACGGGGGCGGGCGGACAGGGCTGGTGCTCATGGCAGGTCTCCCTTCGAGCGGCTCCGGGAGTAAAAAAGCTACCCGACTTGGATGTGAGGAGGGTCCGCGATCCGACAGCCGCGCGCACGATCCCGACGTACAGAGAGCTTTCCGTGTAGACCGGGAGCCGCCCTGGCTGTCCCGTCAACCGGAACGCGGGAACGACACGCGTTCGAGCGCGCCCGCGAGCAGGTAGACGCCGGCTGCGAGGAGGACCACCGCGCTGAACCCGAAGTGCACCGCGAGCAGGGTGCTCGCCACCGCCCCGCTCACCGAGGCGCAGCCGTTGATGCCCCACGCCCAGGGCGTCCAGGAGGCCGCGGCGCCGGCCAGGCGCCGGAGCCCGACGGGAAAGGGCATGCCCATGAGTACTCCGAGGGGGAAGAGCATCACCACCACGAGCGCGGCCCGCAGGCCGAGAGGCAGCGTAGCGACGGCCTCCACGAAGGCGGGCAGGCCCCACAGGTAGAGCCCGCTCAAGGCCGCGATGGCGACCGCGACCGCGCGCACCGGCAGCCCCCGCGCTCCGCTGCGTTGCACTGCGAGGCTGCCGATCCCCGCCGAGACGAGGAAGGCGCTGAGCACCACGGCCACCGCGAGGATCGGCGCCCCCAGCAGCAGCATCGCCTTCTGGATGAAGGCGATTTCGATCGCGAGGAAGGCGAATCCGATGCACAGGAAGTAGGCGCAGACGCCGGCCCGGGCGGGCGGTCGCGGGGACGGAGCGGGCAGGAATGCGAGCGGCGCGAGGATGAGGAGCGCGCCCGCGAGCAGCGACACCCCGAGGGTCACGACGAGCACCGGGTAGCCGAGCTCGAGGAGCCCGATCCCGCCCTGGCGCTGCAGGCGCAGCAGCTCGGGCAGGTGCGCCCACTTGACGAAGCGGGAGAAGTGGGGCCGGTCGTCGCTCGCGGGCTCGACGTGGAACTTGTAGCGCTCGAAGAAGCGCTCCCGGTGGGGACCGAGCAGCGCCGCCGCCGCCTCGAAGAACCAGGGCCGGTCGAGGCGGTTGAAGCGGTTCGCCTCCTCCCGGGCCATTCCCGGGACGTGCACGAGGTCGAAGGAGCGCGTGCGGGCGAAGTCGCGGATGGCGTCGATCTCGGCGGCGCTCCACGCATCGCGCTTGAGCATGAGAGTGGCGGTGCTCCATCCCCGGACCCACGCGAGGTGCCGGCCGGGATCGGACACCCCGTGCTCCCCGAGCGCCGCGAGCAGGGTGGCGAAGAGCTTGACCCCGTCGCGCGGCGGCACCTTGACCCAGCCGGTGAAGGCGAGCACGCCGCCGGGGCGCAGACGCTCCAGCGCGGCCCGGACCGCTTCCACCGTGTACAGGTAGCTCTCGCTCGAGGCGTGAAGACCGGCGGCGGACGCCCCGAAGGAGTCGAGCAACGCGACCTGGATGAGGTCGTAGCGCTCGGGTCTCGCCCGCAGGTGGTCGCGCGCCTCCGCCACGTGGACCCGCACCCTCGGATGGCGGTAGAGATCGCTGGCGAAGTCCGCGAAGTCCTCGCGCACCAGGGCCACCATCTCGGGGTCGAGCTCGACCGCGTGCACCTCCTCCGCTCCCGCCTGGAGTGCCTGGAGGACCCCGTCTCCGCCGCCCGCACCAAGCACGAGCACCTTGTCGGCCCGCACGGTGCGGTAAGGCAGCGCCGATGTGGTCTCGGAGAGGTAGCGCAAGGGGGCAAGGTCGCCGTCGAAGCGGGTGATGACCCGCAGGTGGTCCGCATCGGTGAACACCCCGACCTGGGGAGCGATGCCCCCCGTGAAGGCGAGGCTGAGGCCGGGTGCATGACGGATGGGGATGCGCTCGTTCTCGATCACGGTGAGCACGCCGAGTGGACTGGTCCGGGTCGCGACCACGCGCGCCCCGTCCACCAGGAGGGCCTGGGAGAGCGCCTTGAACTGCGAGGGAGCGGGTACCACCAGCGGGGGGGAGAGCGCGAGGAGCAGCGCGGCGAGCCCGAGTCCTCCGCTCGCGACCCGCAGCCCGCGCCCGCCGCCCCACCCCACCGGCAGCGCGGCGGCGAGCCCGAGCGCGGCGAGGCCCTGGAGCACGCCTTCGGGCGGGGCGAGGTAGAGCCAGACGATCACCGCCGCCGCGCCGAGACCGGCGCCGGCAAGGTCCGCCGCGTACACCGCCGCGATCCGTTCCCGGTAGCGGAGAAAGGAGAGCGCGATACAGCTCGCGGCGCCGAAGAAGGGAATCGCGAGGCACAGGAAGAGGAGCGCCAGCCACCCCCATTGGCGGGCGCTCCAGGTGACTTCCAGCGCGTTGAAGGGCATGCGCTGCGCGATGGCGAAGCACAGCGGGGCGCCGGCTCCGAAGAGGACGGCGTTCGCCACATAGCAGGCCCGGAAGCGCGCGGCGCACCAGTCTCCGAATACGCTGAGGAAGGCCCCGCTCGCGCCGAAGCCGAGCAGGGCGAGGCTGATCACGAAGTAGGCGAAGTGGTGCCAGTGGACGATCGCGAGCAGGCGGGTGAGCAGCACCTCGTAGGCGAGCGCGGCCGCCGAGATGAGCGCGACGGAGAGATAGAGAGGGGCGGTGGGGAGACGCTTGCTCAACCTGATGCCGCCGCCCTCGCCAGTGCCGTCCGGTCCTTCGAAGCGAGGGGACAGTACGCGCTCAATGCTCTCCGGTCAGCGGAACGAAACGCACCGGCAGGATGCTGCGGGCGAAGACCTCTCCCTCTTCGGATCCCTTCTCGACCAGGAGCAGATGTTGAACCGCGAAGCGAGGCCCCACCGGGATCACCATCCGCCCTTCCACCGCCAACTGCTGCACCAGGGGCGGGGGCACGTGCCCGGCGGCGGCGGTGACGATGATCGCGTCGAAGGGCGCGTGCTCGGGCCAGCCGTAGTACCCGTCGCCGAGCTTCAGCGCGACGTCCCGGTAGCCGAGGCGCTCGAGGCGCCGTGCCGCCGATTCGGCCAGCGGAGGGATGATCTCCACGCTGAAGGTCCGGACCCCGAGCTCGGCGAGCACCGCGGCCTGGTAGCCGGAGCCGGTGCCCACCTCCAGCACGACGCTGCCGGGGCCGACCTCGAGCAGGTCCGTCATCAGGGCCACGATGTAGGGCTGGGAGATGGTCTGGCCGTAGCCGATGGGCAGGGGACGGTTCTCATAGGCCCGATCCTTGCGCTCCGAGGGCACGAACTCGTGGCGCGGCACGTCTTCGAGCGCGCGCATCACCTCCGGCGCGAGCGTCGCCCGGCCGGTCTCCACCCGCGTATCCGCGACGAGGCGGCGCACCGCGTCCAGCATGCCGTAGCGCGCGTCCTCGTAGCCGTCGGGCGCGGCCCGGGCGGCGAGCGCCGGCAGCAGCAGCGCCACCGCCGCGGCGAGCGACAGGAAGCGGCGCAGCGGCGCTTCGAAGCTCGGGCTTGCCGTCCTGCGATACATGCGCGTCTCGCGCCGGCATGGGGTCCGCGTAGTATAGTGCGCCGCTCCAGCCGACTCGGAACGCAATAGCTCAAGGAATCTCGGGGCATGCACGAAGGGATGCTTCGGGCGCGAACGACGCCCGGCGTCGGGCTGTGCCCCGGTGCCCGAGCGGCACTGCGGGGACGCCATTTCGGCTGATACGGTGCCATCGCGGACACTTTCGAGGCGCTTCCGCCTGCGCGCGGGAGCGTTGCGCGCCACCGTCGTGCTGCTGATCGTGGCCGGCCTCGCGCTGTGGGGCGCAGGGAGACTGAGAGAGTCGATGGTGCTCGTGAGCGAGACCGACGCGCGCGTCGCCGCCGACATGGTGACGGTGAGCAGCCGCGTCGCCGGCCAGGTGGTCGAACGGCCGGTTCGCGACGGGGCTCGGGTCACGCAAGGCGACGTGCTTGCGGTGCTCGATGCGCGCAGCGCCCGCGCCCGGCTCGCGGAGTTGGAGGCCGAGCTGCGCCGCCGGGAGGCGGAGCTTGCCGTACACGCCTCGGGCGATGGGGAAAGCGGTGCTCCGGACCTGCAGCGCGCGATCCTGGAAGCGCAACGCGACGCGGTCCTCGCCCGCATCCGCCGCCAGGAGCTGGACGTCGCGGCCCATACCATCGTGAGCCCTCTGGCGGGCGTGGTGAGCAAGGTGTTCGCGGAAGCTGGAGAGCATATGGAGCCCGGGCAGCGCATCGCCCTCGTCCACGACCCGCAAAAGGTGTACGTCCAGGCCAACATCCGGGAGACCGAAGTCCGCAAGCTCGCCCTCGGCCAGAATGTACGCATCGAGGTGGACGCCTACCCCGATCGCAGCTTCGAGGGGACGCTGAGCGCCATTGGGCTCGCCGCCACCAGCACCTTCGCCCTGCTGCCGAGCGCCAAGCCGGGAGGCAGCTTCACCAAGGTCACGCAGCGCTTTCCGGTGCGCATCGCGCTCGAGCCGGACGGAGAAAGCCTGCGTCCCGGCATGATGGTGGAAGTCTTCATCGACATCACCGATGAGTGAGATGTCACTCGCGGGCGCGCCCGCACCCGAAGGCGACGCGCCGGGCGCCTTCCCTCACAAGTGGCTGGCCACCGGCGCGGTGATCCTCGGCCTGACCAGCTCCATCATGGCGTCGACGATGGCCAACGTCGCGATCGCGGACATCATGGGGGCGTTCGGCGCGGGCCAGAACCGCGTGCACTGGATCTCCACCGGCTTCCTGTCCGCGACCACCGTGAGCATGCTGCTCAACGCGTGGTTCGTGCACAACCTCGGGCCGCGAAACACCTTCCTCATCGCGGCCACGGTGTTCGCGGTGGCGAGCGTCATGGGACAGTTCGCGCCCACCTTCGAGGGCGTGGTGGCGGCACGGGTAATCCAGGGCGCCGCCACCGGAGTGCTCCAGCCCCTGAGCCTGAGCGTCATCTACACCGTGTTTCCGGTGCACGAGCGGGGCAAGGCGCTCGGCTTCTTCGGGCTCGGGGTGATGCTGGGGCCGGCGCTCGGCCCCATCTACGGCGGCCTCATCATCGATCTCCTGGACTGGCGCTACGTGTTCGCGGGCCCGCTCCCCTTCATGGCCCTCGGCGCGGCGATCGGCGCGCGCTACCTCCCGCGGCGGAGCGCAAGCGCGGCGCGGGCGCGGCTGAACTGGACGAGCCTCGGACTCGCCGCCATCGCCATCACCTGCTTCCTGAACGGCGTCACGAGCGGGCAACAGCAGGGCTGGGACACCAACGCCACGATGGCCTTCCTGATCGTCTCGGCCATCGCGATGGTGGTCTTCGTCGAGGTGGAGCTGCGCACCGAGCATCCCCTGCTCAACGTAAGGCTCTTCACCGACCGCTCCTTCCTGGTGACCACGGTGGTCGGCTTCGTCTTCGGGGCGGGCATGTTCGCCACCTTCTACCTGATGCCGGTGTTCGTGCGCACCGTGCAGGGCTTCACCGGCACCCGGGCGGGCACCCTGCTCCTCCTCGGCGAGCTCGCGACCTTCGTGGTGTTCCCCATCGCGGGCTGGCTGGTACAACGCTACAACCCGGTCTGGCCGGCGGTGGGCGGCACCCTGCTCTTCGGGCTCTCTTCCCTCGCCCTCTCGAGCATCGACACCGACACCGCATTCGCTACGCTCGTCGTACTGATTGCGCTCGGCCGCATCGGCCTGGGTCTCGCACTCCCCGCGCTCACCGCGGCCGGTCTTCAGCAGCTCGGTCCCGAGATGATCGCGTACGGCGCGGGCACCATGAACTTCATCCGCATGCTCGGCGGCGCGATGGGGGTGAACTGCATCGCGATCACCCTGGACATGCGCTCCGCCCACTACTTCGACCTGCTCGTCACCACCCAGCAGAGCCTGAGCGGCGCCACCGGGGCGCTGGTCGAGGGCATCGCGGAGCGCTTCGGGCAAGGCGGCGTTCCCCCTTCCGAACGCCTGCCCCACGCGCTCGCCTACCTCCAGGAGACCATCGCGGCCGGCGCCGATGCGCTCTCCTTCCAGGATGCCTACCTCGTCCTCGCGGTGGCCTTCGGTCTTGCGACCCTGTGCGCCCTCACTCTGCCGAGGCGCCCTGCGAGCCGCTGAACGCACGGCGAGAAGGTGGATCGCATGCGCGGAATGCACGCGCCCTGTGACACAATCCGTGCTTCGAAGGAAAGCGGAGCACGCGATGAGCACCAATCATCGCCATCACGGATCGCACGGGGCGCGGGCGCTTGCCGACCCGGAGCTCCGGGTCCGGGCCCTCGAATCGCTGCTCACCGAGAAAGGACTGGTGGACCCCGCCGCGCTCGATGCGATCACCGACTTCTACGAGAACCGGGTCGGGCCGCGCAACGGCGCCCGGGTCGTCGCCCGCGCCTGGACGGACCACGAGTTCAAGGGGCGCCTCCTGCGCAACGCCGGCGCGGCGATCGCGGAGCTCGGCTTCGAGGGGAGCCAGGGCGAGCACATGACGGTGGTGGAGAACACCCCCGAAGTCCACAACATGGTGGTGTGCACACTGTGCTCCTGCTACCCGTGGCCCACCCTGGGGCTGCCGCCGGTGTGGTACAAATCCCCCTCGTATCGCTCCCGCGCGGTCGCCGAGCCCCGCGGCGTGCTGGAGGAGTTCGGAGTCCGTCTCCCCGAGGATGTCGAGGTGCGAGTCTGGGACAGCACCGCGGAGATGCGCTACCTCGTCCTGCCGAGGCGCCCGGCCGGGACCGAGGGCATGAGCGAAGCAGCGCTCGCCGCGCTGGTGACGCGCGACGCGATGATCGGGGTCGACCTCGTCCGCGCGCCCGACACGGAGTAGTCCCGTGAACGGCGTACACGACCTCGGCGGCATGCACGGGTTTCCGGAGCTGGGCTACGAGCGCGACGAGCCGGTATTCCACCACGAGTGGGAGCGGCGCTGCTTCGCGCTCAACTTCGCCGCGGACTCGCTCGGCCGGTGGAACCTCGACATGTGGCGGCATGCCGCGGAGCGGATGGACCCGCACGAGTACCTGAACACGAGCTACTACGAGCACTGGCTGCACGCGATGGAGACGCTGCTCGTCGAGCACGGCCTGCTGACCCGCGAGGAGCTCGAGGCCCGCCTCGCCGGTGACCTCACTCCCGTGGCACCGGCGCCGGGACAACCAGCGGCGCTCGCGGCAGCCGAGGTGGAAGCGGCGCTCTTGCACGGAGAGCCCGCGGCACGCGACGTGGAGCGCCCCGCCCGTTTCCGGCCCGGCGACCGCGTGCGCACCGTCAACATGCACCCGGAAGGGCACACGCGCCTGCCCCGCTACGCCCGGGCAAAGCGGGGCATCGTGCGCGACGAGCACGGTGTGCACCTCTTCCCCGACCGGCGCGCGGCGGGGGAGAGCGATGCCGCCGAACGCCTCTACAACGTCGAGTTCGACGCCCGCGAGATCTGGGGCGACGACGCGCCCCCCCGCGACACGGTGCGCCTCGACCTCTGGGACAGCTACCTGGAGCCGGCTTGAGCCGTCCCCGCCCTCCCCTGCGGCTCGACGAGCTGCCTGCGATCCCGAAAGACGACGACGGACCGGTGTTCGCCGCGCCCTGGGAGGCCCAGGCCTTCGCGATGGCGGTGGAGCTCCACGCCCGCGGCGCCTTCACCTGGAAGGAATGGAGCGCAGCTCTGGGGCGCGAGATCGCCTCCGGAAACGAAAGCGACGGCGAAAGCGGCTCGACAAAGCCCTACTACGAGCACTGGCTGGCGGCGCTGGAACGTCTCGTGACAGAGAAGCGTCTCACGTCCACCGCGGAGCTCGCGACGCGCAAGGCGGCATGGAAGGCGGCGGCAGAGGCCACCCCCCACGGCGAACCCATCGTGCTCGACGCGGCCGCGCGGGCCGCGGAAAGGCCTCCCGATTCCTGACCGGTAGCGGGTCAGCCTTCCTTCCGGTTCCGGTGATGGCGGCGCACCCGGGCATCAAGGATGTCGGGAATTCTCGGATGACTCGTCCCCGAACGTCTGAACGTGGAATGCGACAGCGGAGCGCACGTCTTCGAGCGCCGCCATGTACGAGTCTCCTTGACCGACAACCACACCCTTCAAGCCCAGGGGATAGGCGACGTATCCGTCGGGATGCCTCTCCACCGCGATCTTGAACTGCTTTTCCACGGTCTGACTCTCTCGGCGCGTGTTGGCGGGCGGTGGAATCGGTGTTGCCCGCGGGCGGACGCGCTATGATGCCGCCATGAACCGCGAGCCGCTCAATGCCGTCACTGCCGAGATGGTGGAAGCCTACCGGCGCGACGGCGCTGTCCATGTCCCGGGGGTGCTCGACGAGCAATGGGTGGAGCACCTGCGCGCCGCGGTCGCCCTCGCCCGCGCCCGACCGGGCCCCAACGCCCAGGATCACAGCATCGAAGGCGAGTCCGGCGGCTTCTTCAGCGACCTGCAGATGTCGCACCGGGTCCCCGCCTTCCTGCCCTTCATCACCGAGTCGCCGATGGGCGCGGTGGCCGCCGAGCTCATGGGTTCGCGCCGGGTCAACCTGCTGCACGACGCGATGTGGCTCAAGGAGGCGGGAAGCTCGCGCCGCACCCCCTGGCATCACGACCAGCCCTTTTACTGCATGGAAGGCGAGCAGATGTGCGTGATGTGGGTCGCGCTCGATGCGCATCCTGCGTCGGTGTCGCTCGCCTTCCTGCGCGGCTCGCACCGCTGGGGCCGGCGGTTCCGTCCCGAGCGCATCAACGGCGGCTGGTACGACGGCTACGGCGAAGGCGACGGCTTCGAGGCCCCGCCAGTCGTCGAGGACGACCCCGCGCAATTCGAACGGCTGGCCTGGCCGATGCACGCGGGAGACTGCGTCGTGTTCCACGGCCTCACCCTGCACGGCTCCCCCGGCAACCACGAGGCGACGCCGCGCCGCGCGATATCGCTGGTGGTCGTGGGCGACGACGCGGTGTTCGTGGAGCGCGGGCGCGAGACCCAGCCGAGCTACGCAGGCCACGGCCTCGAGCCCGGCGATCCCATCGACTGCGACTACTTCCCCCGGATGTACACCGCGGCCTGAGGCGAAGATTCGTCTCCGGCGCTCGCCGGGCTGCGGCCCGCCAACCCACCCTCGGTAATCGGATACGCCTCGAGACGGGTACACCTGGGACGACCGGGAGATCACGTTCTGACGGGAGGGCACCGACACGTGGCGAGCGGCGAGCTGATTTTCCTGGTCTGGACCGATTTCGTGGGGGTCACGCGCACGCGCGGGGTGCCGGTCGCGGAGTACGAGCGGCGTCGGGGGCACGGTCTCGGCTGGGCGATGGCAGGGCAGGCGCTCACTCCCTTCGAGGACATCGCCGACAATCCATGGGGCTCCATGGGGGAGGTTCGACAGACACCCGTCGACGACACGCGGCTCCGAGTTCGTCTGCGGCCCGACCATCCACCGCTGCACATGGTGCTGTGCGACAGCCTCAATCCGGACGGCAGCCCCTGGGAGTGCTGCGGGCGGAGCTTCCTGGCGCGGGCGCTCACCGACCTGCATGCCGAGACGGGGCTGGATCTGAAGATTGCCTACGAGCACGAGTTCACCCTCCTCGGGGCGGATCTCGGTTGGGCGCCACCTTTCTCCCTGGACGCGGTGCGCCGAATCGCACCGTTCGCGGACCTCTGCACGGCGGCGCTGCTCGATGCCGGAGTCGGTATCGAGACCTTCGAACCCGAGTACGGAGTGGGGCAGTACGAAGTGAGCTGCGGGCCCGCGGTGGGGGTTGCGGGGGCGGACCGCGTGTTGCTCGCCCGGGAAGTGATGCGGGAGGCTGCCCGACAGTGCGGGCTGCGCGCGACCTTCACCCCGAAGCCGGGCCCGGAGGCCGTCGGCAACGGGTGTCACGTCCACCTGAGCCTGTGGGACGAGAGAGGGCGATCCGCCGCCTTCGACGCCAAGGGCCCGGGTGAGCTCAGCGCCGTGGCGGCGAGCTTCGTCGCCGGCGTGCGGCGCCATCTCGCCGCGCTCTGCGCGCTGACCGCGCCGAGCCCCATCTCATACCTGCGCCTCGGCCCGCACCACTGGAGCTGCGGCTACGACGCAGTCGGCGTGCAGAACCGCGAGGCCGCCATTCGAATCTGCCCCTCGCCGGTCGCCGACCCCGCCGCCCGCGGTGACGCCTTCAACATCGAATGCCGGTTCACCGACGCCACGGCCAACCCCTACTTCGCAATTGGCGCCATCGTGCGCGCGGGTCTCGAAGGCATTCGCGCAGGACTGCCCGCACCGGTGCTGTTGAACCGGGACCCGGCAGATTTGAGCGACGCCGAGCGCGAGGCGCTGGGCATGAATGCGCTCCCCGCTTCGCTGGACGCGGCGGTGGATGCGTTCGAAGAGGACGCGCTCGCGAGGAGCTGGTTCACGCCCACCATGGTGGAGGCGTACACCGCGCTCAAGCGGCGTGAGGCGAAGGCCGGTGCTGATGCAACGCACGCAGACCTGTGCGAGCGGTACGTGCGGGCCTATTGACCCGGTCGCCATTATCATGACGATCGCCCGCCTGCATCGGTCGGATAGCGGCGGGGCGGGAGTCGGACCGAGACATCCTCGATGCGCGGAGCGCAGGAGGGACACAGCATGCGACGAAGCGAGATCGACGCCATACCGCTCGAAGGCGACGTGAGCTTTCGACAACGCGTCATCGAACCCGAGCGCGCCGCCGTGCTCGTGGTCGACCTGCAGAAAGGCGAGTATCACCCGGAGAAAATCCGGGGATACCCGGAAAACGCGTACCTGTACGAGCGGATCCGCGATGTCGTCATCCCGAACGGCCAGCGTCTGATTGCCGCATGCCGGAAAGCCGGACTGGAAATCATCTACACGACCATCGAGTGCCTGACCCGCGACGGCCGCGATCGCAGCCTCGACTACAAGGTGTCGGGGATCTTCGTCCCCCGGGGGTCGTGGCAGGCGGAGGTCATCGACGAGCTGCGCCCCGAGGAGGACGATATCGTCATCCCCAAGACTTCCTCCAGCGTGTTCAACTCCACCAACTGCGAATACGTGCTGCGAAACCTCGGCATCGAGTACCTCGTCGTGATGGGAATCCTCACCGACCAATGCGTGGAATCCGCGGTACGCGACGGCTGCGACCGCGGCTTTCTCATGACCCTGGTCGACGACGCCTGCGCAACCCACTCCGCGCACCGCCACCGTGAAGCACTACACGGATTCCGCGGCTACTGCCGGGTCCGCACCACTGCAGAGCTCATTGAAGAGCTCGACGCGATGGGTCGAGGGCGCCAAGCCTCGTCGAAGTCCGCCGCCGCGCCGGCTCGTTAGCTTTTCCCGCCCATCAGGCCCGCCAGCCCACCGCCGCACCGGCCCGGCTCCTCCGACCAGGAGCATTTCACGCTAGCCGAAGCGGTCCGTCCAACGCGACCTGCACGACTCGGGTGGATCCCCGCCTGCGCGGGAATCCACGGAAAACAACGAGTCGAGACAAATGCGGTGGAAGCGTGAAACACTCCTGCCC
The DNA here is from genome assembly GCA_964420925.1 of uncultured Ectothiorhodospiraceae bacterium. Taxonomy (GTDB): domain Bacteria; phylum Pseudomonadota; class Gammaproteobacteria; order HK1; family HK1; genus JAJEAD01. Next base: position 22,250 of record CAYQVB010000049.1, read on the forward strand.
CCCGACACCCCGGCATTGCCACGGGGATCATCTTGTTGCACAGTGGCGCGCGTTTGCGACTCGCGCCTCGGCCGAGGTCCGGCGCGGCGCGAGTCCGGTCGCAAGAGGGGACGGAGCCGATGGAGAAAGACCGCCAATGAGCCGGGAGACGGGCAGCAATCGCGCCCTGCTCGGCCGGGATATCCTGGAGGCGATCAAGGAGAGCGGCATCGAGTTCGTGGTCTCGGTGCCCGACATCACCACCAGCGAGGGCCTGCTCCGCCCCCTGGCGAAGGACCCCGCGCTGCGCCACGTACGCGTCTGCAAGGAAGACGAAGGGGTCGCAGTCTGCGCCGGCCTCTCCTTCTGCGGGCGGCGGGGCCTGCTGATGATGCAGTCCACCGGCATGTACGACTCGGTCAACGCGATCCGCTCGGTGGCGGTGGAGTACGGATTGCCGATATGCATGCTCGTCGGGCTCCAGGGCGCGCTCGCCGACGAGGACCCCCGCGAGTCTGCGAAGCACATCGTGCGCGTCGCGCAACCGGTGCTCGATGCCCTCGGCGTGACTCAGCATCTGCTCCAGCACGCCGAGGACGTCGCCAAGATCCGCCCCGCCATCGACCATGCCTACGCGGCGTCCGAGCCGGTAGCCCTTCTCGTAGGAGCGATGTTGCCCGCCCATGATGAAACGTGACGAGTGCCTCAGAATCCTCGCGCGGCACCACACCGACCAGATCGTGGTGCCGCTCTACCAGGCCGCCTTCGAGTGGAGCGCGATCAAGCCCTGGCCCCTCACCTACTACGGATTCGGTGCGATGGGGCTCGGCTCCTCGCACGGGCTCGGCCTCGCGCTCGGCCGCCCCGACAGGCGGGTCATCGTGCTCGACGGAGACGGCAGCCTGCTCATGAACCTCGGCACTCTGGTGACCATCGCCGAGGTCGCGCCGCCGAATCTCATCCACTTCGTGTGCGAGAACGGCACCTACGAGGCCAACGGCGCGCACCCCATTCCGGGCCGGGGGGTGCTGAGCTTCGCCGGATTCGCGCGGGCCGCGGGCATCGAGAAGGTCTACGAGTTCAGCGACATCGACGAGTTCGAGCGCGGCATCGCCGACCTGCTCGAGGAGCGCGGCCCGGTCTTCGTCGACCTCAAGGTCGAGAAGGGCGGAGACTACGAGTACCGGTGGGACCTCGTGCACGGCCCGGAGTCCCGCCGCACCTTCCGCGAAGCGCTCGAGCGGGCTTGAGCGGGGCCCACACTTCGCCCCGGGACCATCGCCGGAGAACACGCCGGCGATGCCTCTCTTCAGTTTGCGTACAACTTGCGGCCATCGTTACCAATCCGTAACGCCGCACGCTCGCCCGATTCCGATAGACTGGAATCCCATTTGGCAGGAACCTGCCATATCCCCTTGTTTTCCATGAATTCCCGTTCATCGAGGGAATGACCTTGCCGATGCCGGTGATGTCATTCCCCGGGTGAGCAGGAGTCCACCACAGTGCAGGAGAGCATGGGAACTTCGCCACCAGCGAGACGTCGGCGGCGACCTGCCCAGCATGCAGTAGCCCAAAGTGATAACTCGCCGCCCGCCCGACACGTACGGCAATCGCCGCTGCTCCACTTGCCGCACCCGCTCAGGAGATCGTGATGTTTCGATCCTTCTTTCTCGACCGCCGATGGCTGCACTGGTCGCTCGCCGGCAGCATCATCATCCTCGTCGTCACCTGGTACAAGGTGCAGCTCGACGTGCGCATCAACGAGTGGTTCGGCGAGTTCTACGACACCCTCCAGGAAGCGCTCGCCAGCCCCGGCAGCGTCGAGCTCTCCACCTTCCTCGGCCACTGCCTCACCTTCACCCAGATCGCGGCCATCTACATCGCGGTGGCGGTGGTGCTCGAGTTCTTCATCCGCCACTACGTGTTCCGGTGGCGCACCGCGATGAACAACTATTACATGGACCGCTGGCCGCGCCTGCGCCACATCGAGGGCGCCGCCCAGCGCGTGCAGGAGGACACGATGCGCTTCGCGCGCATCATGGAGGGACTGGGCGTGAGCTTCATGCGCTCCATCATGACCCTATTCGCATTCCTCCCCCTGCTCTGGGGCCTGAGCCAGCACGTCACCGAGCTGCCCTGGATCGGCGAGGTCAGCCACGCCCTGGTGTACGTGGCGATCGTCTCCGCCGCGGGGGGCACGGTGCTGCTCGCGATCGTCGGGATCAAGCTGCCGGGGCTCGAGTTCGACATCCAGAAGGTGGAGGCCGCCTACCGCAAGGAGCTGGTCTTCGGCGAGGACTACGACGATCGCGCGGACCCGCCCCGGGTCAGCGAGCTCTTCGGCAACGTGCGCAAGACCTACTTCCGCTACTACCTGCACTACTTCTACTTCGACATCGCGAAGTGGTCCTACCTGCAGGCCGCGGTCATGCTGCCCTATGTCGCGCTCGCTCCCACCATCGTCGCGGGTACCGTCACGCTGGGCGTCATCCAGCAGATCCTCCGCGCCTTCGACCGGGTGGAGAGCTCCTTCCAGTTCCTGGTGCACTCGTGGTCGGTGATCGTCGAGCTCATCTCGATCTACAAGCGCCTCAAGGCATTCGAGTCCCAGATTCGCGAAGAGGGCGGCCCCGGTCTCCCCGAGGGTGCGCCGGCCTGACAGTCACCCGAAACGCAACGCCCGCCGGCCGGAGCGCGGAGACGCCTCCGGCCGGCCAGGTGCGAGTACGAGATTCGAGCCGCCTCCCTAGCCGCAATGTTTCACCGATTTCCTGCTGCGGACGCCAATCTGCTCGCGCTAGTGGGCCGTACTCCCTCGAGCCGCTTCGACGTAGTGTCGGCTACGCCTTCAGCGTCTCTCGCTCCGTGCGGCCCACTATCGCGGCACATTGACTCCCTCGCTACGAAAATCGGTGAAACATTGCGGCTAGGCCACAGCCTTCGGGTCCCGGACGGAGACCCGACTCTGCCCGGCATCGGGGCGAGTTCCACCCTCGAATCAGCGCCGGCAGACGAAGATCCCGGAGCGGAGCTTCGGGACGAAGAAGGTCGACTTGGGCGGCATCGTCTCGCCCGCGTCGGCCACCGCCATCAGCGCCTCGATGGAGGGCGGGCAGGTCGCGAAGGCGAGGCGCCAGCCATCCTCCCGCAGCCGCTCGAGGGAACCGGCATCGAAGTCGCCCGGACGATAGTCAAGGCGCGGGTCGGAGCGGGGATCCTCGATTCCGAGGACGGGACGCAGAATCCGCTCCTGCAGGATGTTGACATCGAGGGAGCCCGCCGGATCGTCGGGCACGATGTCGGGCCGCGCGCGCAGGGTGTAGGCGCGTCCGTCGAGGTGCATCACGAAGCGGCCCGGCTCGTCGGAGCCCACGCAAGCGCCCGGAAGCCGCGACACCTCGAAAGCGTCCTCGAGCGCTCCCAGAAACTCGGCCGGCGCAAGGCCGTCGAAGCCCCTCACGCAGCGGTTGAAGGGGTGGATGTGGAGCTGGTCGTGAGGAAAGAAGGCGGCGAGGATGTAGTTGTATGCCTCTTCTCCGGAATGCGCGGGATTCTCCTCTTCGCGCTGCGCGGCATAGCGCGAGGTCGCGGCGCAACGGTGGTGTCCGTCGGTCAGGTAGGCGCAGGGGACGGCGGTGAAGTGTTCCACCAGGCGCACGTTGCATTCCCCGTCCTCGATACGCCAGACGCTGTGCCGCACGCCGTCGTCGGCGTCGTAGACGAGCGCGGGCGCACGCTCCGTCTCCGCCGCCACCACCTCGTCGATGGCGTCGTCCTGGCGGTAGGCGAGGCTCACCGGGCTCGACGCGGCGCCCACCGCGTAGAGGTAGCGGGCAAGCCGGTCCTCGCGGTCCGAACGCGTGTTCTCGTGCTTCTTGAGGAGTCCCTGCCGGTACTCGTCTACCGACACCTCCCCCACGACCCCGGTCTGAACGCCCTCGCCGCTCTCCATGCGATAGAGGTACAGGCAGGGCTCGGTGTGCAGGCGGAACCAGCCGCCGTCCAGAAGGCGTTCGAGGGCTTGGGCGTTGGCGTCGAGCAGCGCGTCCAGAGTCGGCTGCCGGTCCGCGGGAAACTCCTCCAGCGAACGCATCGCGTTGAGATAGCTCCGCGGATGCGCCTCTGCGAAGGCATGGCGCTCCCGCGGGGTCAGCGAGTCGTAGGCGGGCGAGACGACTTCCCTCGCACACGCGGGATCGACGAGCCAGGCGGGGAAGGGGCGCAGCGCGGGCACCGCGAAGCCTTCAGCGATTGCCGTCCCGGAACTCGTCCATGAAATCGCACAGCGCCTCGACGCTCGCGCGCGGCATCGCGTTGTAGAGGCTCGCGCGGCACCCTCCCACGCTCCGGTGTCCCTTGAGGTTCACGAGTCCTCGCGCCTGCGCCTGTTCGAGGAAGCGCTCTTCGAGCGCCTCGCTCGGGAGGCGGAAGACGACGTTCATGTGCGAACGGCTGGCCGACTCGACCGGGCAGCGGTAGTAGTCCTCGCTCGCGTCGATCACCGCGTACACCAGCTCCGCCTTCTCGCGCGCCTCGCGTTCGATGACCTCGAGGCCGCCCTGGTCCTTCATCCAGCGAAGCACCTTACCGGTCACCCAGACCGTAAACACCGGCGGGGTGTTGAAGAGCGAGTCGCTCTTCTGGTGCACGTCGAAGCGCAGATACCGGGCTATGTTCTCCCGGGCCTCGTCCACGAGCGCGCGGCGGAGGAACACCATCGCCATTCCGGCCGGCCCCAGGTTCTTCTGCACCCCGCCGTACACGAGGTCGAAGCGCGACCAGGGGATGGGCCGGGACATCAAGTCCGAAGACATGTCGGCGACGAGCGGCACCGGCGCCTCCGGCCACTCGGCGTAGCGGATCCCGCCGATGGTCTCGTTCGAGGTGATGTGGAGGTAGCGGGTATCCTCCTCCAGGCGAATCTCGTGCGAGGCGGGCGCGCGACGATAGCCTTCCCCCGCCCCGTCCCAGGCCGCGTAGACCTCGCCGTAGTGTGCAGCGTCCTGGAACGCGCCGCGGGCCCACGAACCGGTGAGCGCATAGGCGCCCCGACGGCCCGCACCGAGCAGGTTCATCGGCACCATCGCGAACTGCAGCGTCGCCCCGCCCTGCACGAAGAGCACGTCGAACTCCTCCGGCGCGCCATAGACTTCGAGCGCGAGCGCCTTTGCCTGTGCGTGCACCTCGTCGTAGTGCCCGCCGCGGTGGCTCATCTCGATGAGCGACATGCCCGCGCCGTGGTAGTCGACGAGCTCCGCCTGCACCTCTTCCAACACCGAGAGGGGCAGGATGCAGGGACCCGCGCAGAAGTTGTGGGCGCGACGGCTCATGGGCAATGAGTCATGGGAAGTTCCGCGTGAGTGGGGCGATCCTCACGAGACGCCGAGCGCGGCGGGGCGCGACACCGGTGCGTTCACGCGGTTTCGGACCTCGCCCCGCTCGAAGGCGTCCAGGATCTCCATGACGCCGTCCGCCACCGCCGCCTGGGCCTGATCGGTGGAAGCGCCAATGTGGTGGGTGCCGTAGACGTTCGGATGCCGGGCGAGGGCGCTGTCGAAGTCGGCGCGCCCGCTCCCCGGCTCGTTCGCGTAGACGTCCAGCCCCACCCGGAGGTCCTTCTCCTCGATCGCGGCGAGCAGCGCCTCCTCGTCGATGAGATCGCCGCGCGAGGTGTTGAGGATGATCGCGCCGTGGCGCACGTGCCGGAGCAACGGCGCGCCGAGCAGACCCTTGCTCTCCGGGATCGCGGGAAGGTGGAAGCTCAGGATGTCCGATTCCGCCACGAGCGCCTCGATACTCGTCGCATGAGTGATGCCCAGCGCCAGGCGACGCGCTTCGACCTCGGGGGAGCGCCGCTTTCCGATTGTCCCGATCCGCAGCCCGAAGGCGTGCGCGCGCTCCGCCACCGCCATGCCGATCGCCCCGAGCCCGACGATGCCGAGCCGTGCGCCCATCAGCCCGCGAGCCTCGGAGTAGCGCTTCTTGTCCCAGCGCCTTGCGTGCAGATCGGCGACGTTGTCGGCGATGCGGCGGTCGAGCGCGATCATCAGCCCCATCGTGAGCTCGGCCACCGCTACCGCATTGCGCCCGGGCACGTTGCACACCGAGATGCCGAGCGCGGAGGCGGCACCGGTGTCGATGGTGTTGGTGCCCGCGCCCGCGCGGACGACGAGATCCAGGCACTCTCCCGCGCGCAGGGTCGACTCCCTCACCCGGGTGCTGCGCACGACCAGCGCCTCGTGCTCGCCCAGCGCGTCCGCAAGGTCGTCGGCTCCGAGGTCGGGTCGGAAGGTGCACTCGTGCCCGCCCTCCTCCAACTGGCGCAGGTGCCCGGCCGGGAACTTGTCGGCAAAGAGGACCTTCACTTCGCACCCCTCCCAAGGCGCAGCCGCAGCTCCGGCCACGCCGCCGAGGAGCCGGAAGCGCGGCACTCTAGCCCAGGGCTCACGAACCCGACAAGCACGCCAGCGTCGCAGGTTTGCCCGTCCACGACAGGAGGCCGCGCCCCTGTGGGCGCAGCTCGTGTCCCCGACTTCGTCCCCGAGGCGGCTGTACCGAAATCCGCAAGTGCATCCCCAGCGCACGCGTGATTTGCATCACCGTGGCGAAGCCAAGGTTGCCGCCGGCCGCGCGCTTGAGAAGGGGCGGCGGAATCGGGCATGCTTCGCGCCACCTCAGCCCGAGGCCGAGAGCCCCAGGAGGCCCCCGTAGATGGAGTACATGCGTTACGAGGCACCCGAATCGATCGACGCCGCGGTGGCCCTGCTCAACGAAGGCGGCGCTGGCGCCCGCGTGCTCGCCGGTGGCACCGACCTGCTCGTGCAGATGCGATCGGGGCTGGTCGAGCCGTCGATGGTGGTCGACATCAAGAACTTGCCGGAGACGCTCGAAATCGCGGTCGAAGATGGCGGTTTCCGCGTCGGCGCCGCAGTGAGCGGGGCGGAGCTCGGAGAGCACCCGGAGCTGAAGGCGATGTGGCCCGGCGTCGTGGAGGCGGCGGAGCTCATCGGCTCCACCCAGATCCAGGGCCGCGCCTCCATGGGCGGCAACCTCTGCAACGCCTCGCCGGCCGCCGACACCGTGCCCGCGCTGATCGCCGCCCGTGCTACCTGCGCGATCGCGGGGCCGCAGGGCCGGCGCGAGGTCCCGGTGGAGGCGGTGTGCACCGGTCCCGGGCAGACGAGCCTCGCCCGCGGGGAGTTCGTGGTGTCCTTCCACCTGCCCGCGCGCCCCGCGCATTCCGGGGACGCCTACCTG
>CAYQVB010000050.1:0-5643 GCA_964420925.1 uncultured Ectothiorhodospiraceae bacterium
CCTTGAAGCGGTGCAGGGCGTAGCGGTCTTCGTGAGAGAAGATGGCGACGGTCCGGATCCCGAGCTCGTTCGCCGCGCGCAGCACGCGGATCGCAATCTCGCTGCGATTGGCGACCAGGAGCTTGCGGATGGGTCTGCTGCTGGCCATGTCCCGAGTGGTGCCTCGCCTCGCGTCGCTACAACGTGTCATTGTCTGCGATTCGGTGCCGGGGCGCATGGACTGACGGACAGGCAGTGCGCCTCCGCCTCCCTCGGAGCAGTGACGTCGTCTTGCCCGCACCGAGGAAGCCACCGAGAAGGGCTATCGGAGCTCGGGCGCTCACGACGATTCCTGCGGCGTTACCAGCTTCAGTGCCGGAAAGTAGCTCCGATAGCGACCGACATCCCTGGTGAGCAGCGTCAGGTCCGCCGTCTCCGCGTGGGCGCCGATATAGAAGTCCGGCAACGGAGACGAGCGCTTGCCCCCGGCGCGGCGGTAGCGGAGGAAGGCCCTCCCGGCCCGAAACGCCGCGCCATAGGGCAGCGGCAGGCGTTCGAGCAGCAGGGTGTCCAGGTGGCGGTCGAGAGCGCCGGTGTCCGCGAAAGCGAGCGATGTCTCGGCGTAGACGATGGGGTTGATCCCGACCATCCCGGCGACGAGCGCGTTGAGGACCGCCTGCTCTGACCAGGGTCGCCACGTCGCGTCGTCGGTGAAGATGTCGAGGAGAATGTTGGTGTCTACCAGGAACACTCACTCGTCTCCGCGGGTGATCCGCATCACGTCGCCGGTGCCGAGACCGCGGTCCGCGACGCCGCGCGCTCTTCGGAGGCGCTCCTCGACGAGCGCTCGCTTGCTGAGTACCGGACGCAGCACCACGCAGTCTTCGGCCTCTTCGAAGATGACCTCCGAGTTGGGAAGCAGCCCGAACTTCTGCCTGAGCCTCTGCGGGATGGTGACTTGTCCCTTGGTGGTGATCTTCATTGTGCGGGTATTACTTTAAGAATTCTTACACACGAATGCACTGTCATGCACCGCTCATCCCGTGTCAAGCGCAGGGGACCGGGGTTTGGCAACGAGGTCGAAGCTCCCGGTGCTCGTCTCTGCGCGTTCATGCCGTGTCGACTCGGCCATCGAGACGCCGGACCTCGGACTGGGTGGTCAGAGCGAAGGCACCTGCCGATACGACGATGAGGGCGGCGACCGCGAGGGAGGCCGGGGCGCCGAGGAACGAGGCGAGGGCTCCGGTAAAGAGCGCGCCGAGAATCATCAGGTTGAAGGAGACGCCGTGGAGCCCCATGACCCGGCCCCGCAGCGAGTCGGGGCAGCGCAGTTGGAGAGCGGTCATCGAGGTGACCATGAATATGGAGATGAACAGGTTCGTGAGCGCGACGCAGAGCACACCGACGTGAAAGGCGTTCGGGAGCACGTTCGCGAATCCCGCGATCAGGGCGAATCCGAAGAGACCGATTCCGGCGGTGACGAGGCTTCCGAGCATGATCCACCCCAGCCGCCGCGCCACGTTGAGGCTGCCCACGAAGAGGCTGCCCAGCACCGACCCCGCTCCCGATGCGGACATGAGCGCGCCGAAGCCCGCGCCTCCCGCCCCCAGGAGATCGGCGAAGACGGGCATGAGCTGTAGGTAGGAGCTGCCGAAGAATCCTGACGCCCACGAGAGGGGGATGAGGACCGCAAAGAGCCGATGGCGGAGGATGAAATGCAGCGCCTCGGCGAAGGCGCCGCCCGCGGGACCCCGTGAACGGCGAACGGCGCCGACGTCGAGGAAGGAGAGCACCGCGAGCATGCTCGCGGGACCGGCCACCGCGGCGAGGAAGAGCACGCCGGTGTCCCAGAGCGCGATGGCGATTCCTCCGAGCGCCGGGATCACCATGCGGGTCCCCTGCCACACGATGGCGTTCATCGCCACCGCGCTCATCAGGTGTTCCCGCGCCACCAGGCTCGGAATCAGGGCCTGCATCGCCGGCCACTCCAGGCCGCCGACGAGACCGAGGAGCACCGCAATCGTGAGCACCTGCCACACCGTGACCACGCCCGAGAGGTCGAGGGCCGCCTGCAGCACGAGGAGTGCGGTCGTCACCACGGACGCCGCCATCAGCAGCTTGCGCCGGTCCACGCGATCCGCGAGCGCTCCGCCCGTCCAGGTCAGGAGGATAGCCGGAACCGCCATCGCGGCTCCGAGCAGGCCGAGGTCGAGCGGTGAGCGGCTGAGCTCGAACACCAGCCAGCCCTGGGCGATCATGACCAGGCGCACCGCACCCGCATAGGCGAGCAACCCGAACCAGTAACGCCGAAATCGGGCACTCCGAAGCGCCCGAAGCGCGGCGGGCACCCGTCTCATGGCGAAGGATGCGGAGTTCGAAGCACTGCGTGGCGGCCGGGTGGGGCCCCGCCGCTCCGCATCAACATCCGCTCCCGATGATCACCCGGTCGCGATCGGCTTCGATGTCATTGGCGCCCAGCTCGCGCGCATAGCGGTGCCCGGCGAAGACGGCCTGGGCGATCATGCCGGGCGCGGTGCAGTCTCCGATGCGTGAGAGCGACAGAATGCCGGCATCGCGAAGCCGCGCTTCATCGGAGGACAACTCCACGTAGAGTTCGTCGTCGGGCTCGCGGGAAGTGACCGGCACCAGAGTCCGGCAGGCCCGGGTCGATTCCCGGCCCGAGTAAACGCAGGCGATGGTGATGCGGTCACCGTCGAAGCCGGATACTTCATGGGACACCAGCAATTCGACGCCAAGATCCAGCGCCCGGGTCTGAATGCGGGCCTGTTCGAGCGTACGCTCGGTCTCCGGCGAGAGGCGCGACGCACTGGTCACGAGCAGGACATCCAGCCCCTCGAGGCGCAGCTTCTCGGCTATCAGAGCGCCGAGATAGAAGTGGTCGTCGTCATAGACCGCCACTGGGCCTTCAACGTCGGCCCCGTCCATGACGGCGCCGGGGGCAATCATGCGCTTGTGCGGCCAGCCGTCGACGGGATCGAATCGGAAGCGGCCGCGACCGTCCGCGCGCCATTCGGCGCCGGTGGCGATGCAAACATGCTGAAAGCCGAATTCGAGCACCTGCGCCGCATCGAGGCGGCTGTCCAGGTAGATGTCCACGTTGAGAAGCTTGGCGATCTGCCCCACGCGGTAGTCGCGCACCCGGGCCCATTCGTTCAGACCCGGCAGCCCGCTCTCGCGCGTGACCCGACCGCCGAGCTCCGTCGTGGCCTCGGCCAGCGTGACCCGATAGCCGCGGCGACCGAGGGCGAGCGCGGCCTCCAGCCCCGCCGGGCCGCCCCCCACCACCAGCACGCTCTCCTCCGCGTGGGCGCTGCGGATCTCTTCCGGATGCCAGCCGCGTCGCCACTCCTCTCCGCGGGTGGGGTTCTGGGTGCAGCGCATGGGTACCGCATGGCCGTTGGCCCAGATGCAGATGTTGCAGCCGATGCACTCGCGGATGTCGTCAATCCGGCCTTCCTCGATCTTGCTGGGCAGGAAAGGATCTGCAATGGCCGGACGCGCGGCGCCGATCAGGTCGAGCACCCCGCGCCGGATCTGGCTCGCCATGGTGTCGGGGCTCGTGAACCTGCCGACGCCGACCACGGGTCTGGTCGTCACCTGCTTGACAAAGGAGATGTACTCTTCCTGGGCGGCCTCTCCGATGAAGCGTGAGCTGCGCGCATCCGCCTCGAAGTCCGCGACGTTCACGTCCCAGAGGTCGGGCACTTCGGCCAAGTACTCCACGAGCGCCCGGCCGTCGCCGTCATGGGTGATACCGACATTGCGATCCAGGTTGTCGACGGCAAAGCGAAACGCCACGCCGCAGGTGTCGCCCACCGCTTCCTTGGTGTCTTCGAGCAGCTCCCGGATCAGCCTGGCCCGGTTCTCGAAGCTGCCGCCGTACTCGTCGGTGCGACGATTCTCCACCGGCGACAGGAACTGCGCGGGCAGATAACCGTGCGCCGCATAGACATAGACGATGTCGAACCCGGCGCGCTTCGCCCGCAGCGCGGCATCGCGATGCCACTTGCGCAGGTTCCGGATGTCCGTCCGGTCCATGGCCTGGGTCTGCGTCGGCCCGTCCCACGCCGGCATGCTGGCTGGGGCAAGCGAATTCTCGCGCGTCAGACGGTTGCCCGTGGAATAGCCTCCGTACCAGAGCTCCACCCCGGCGAGCGCGCCATGGCGGTGGACCCGCTCGGTCATGTCCGCGAGCGTCTTCACGTCGTTCTCGTCCCACAGCGTGCACTGGGGATGGGGATCGTCGTTGGCGGAAGGATGGATCGAGCAGTACTCGGTGCACACCACGGCCCAGCCGCCCTCGGCGTTGATCTCGCGCGCGTGGTGGAGCGTCTGCGGCCGCGCGTATCCCATGCCGGAGCAATGCGGCACCTGGTAGAAGCGGTTCCTCGCGGTCACCGGTCCGATCCGCACCGGCTCGAAGAGGAGGTCGTACCTGGGATCTCGGGTCATGGTCACTCCCGTTTCATCAACCGCGTGAACGGCCATTCAAAATCACGATGGTCGGGCAAGGTGGGGCCGGTGTCCCTGGATGGGCGTTCGTCAATCCGCTTCGCTCGAGCTGCCGTCGTCCCATGTTCGCCTCGGAGATCCGAAATCGTGCCTGCCGGTTGATTGCCCGGCGCCGCGAAGTCCGTGGTCGGGCTTGCGTCGTGCGCTCGCCAAGCCCCGATGCTGGTTCTCCCCGCAAGGCCGGCCTCCCCGAGCATCGCCGGCAGGATGGTACCCGCAGCATGGGGCCGGCGCGATGGTGGGACGGGTTCCCTGCCGGATCGCGGAGAGCCCGTATGTCGTCGAGCGTCGAGCGAAGGATGCGCGACGGCTTCTCAGCGCCCTCACCCCGGTGATACGCTTCGCGATCGGAATCGGCAGCGGGAACGTCGCATGCAGGACTTCGTCGGCGTCAAGGGGGTCATTCCGAAGGAGCGGCTGGCCGAGCTCTCGCAGCGCAGCAACGCACCGGCCTTCCTCTACCTCGCCAGCCACTGGGGCGCGATCGCGCTCAACTCGGTGGCCATGTACCACGCGTGGGGGACCTGGTGGTGCGTGCCTCTCTTCGCGCTCCAGGGGCTGCTCATCAACTATCTCTACGCCCCCGAGCACGAGTGCGACCACTTCACCGCCTTCCGGACCCGTTGGCTCAACAAGGCGGTGGCCTTCGTCTGCGGTTTCTTCATCTTCAATGCCAACGAGGACCACCGGTGGTCCCACTACACCCATCACCGCAACACCCAGAACTGGGACAAGGACACCGAGCTCGGCCGGGGCCCGATCCACACCACCGCGAGGTATCTGTACTACCTGTCCGGATTGATGCTCATCCAGCACAAGGTGCCCCGGATCTTCCGCCATGCCCTCGGCGGGGCCGATGAGTGGTATCTGACGGCGGGGCAGCGCCGTTCCGTCATCGCCTGCGCGCGATGGATGGTGGCAGGCTACGCGCTGGTCGCGGTGAGTGCGGTGGCGGCCCAGTCCTGGTGGCCGCTCTACTACTGGCTCGGTCCCTTCGTGCTCATGCGCTGGACCTACATGCTCCAGGGCGCGGGAGAGCACTTCGGCCTCACCCACGAGCCGAACACGCTCCTCAACACGCGCACGTTTACCACCAACGCGTTCATGCGCTGGCTCAACTGGAACATGACC
>CAYQVB010000051.1:0-23131 GCA_964420925.1 uncultured Ectothiorhodospiraceae bacterium
GCAGTAATCAGGATCACGCACAGCTTCAACGAGCGCCAGCAGGCGGCGCTGCAGCGCTGTATCAGGATCATGGCCGACGGCATGTCCCGGTACCAGGAGGCGGACGTGGCGAAGGGCCTGAAAGACCAGCAGGACATGGACAACTACTGTTATTACGTGGCGGGTGTCGTGGGAGAGATGCTCACCGAGCTGTTCTGCGACTATTCCAGCGCCATCGATGAAAACCACGACGAACTGATGCAACTGGCGGTCTCGTTCGGCCAGGGCCTGCAGATGACCAACATCCTCAAGGACATCTGGGAAGACCGCGAGCGGGGCGCGTGCTGGCTGCCGAGAGACGTGTTCCAGCGCGCGGGCTTCGATCTCGACGATCTCGCGCCGCACACCCGAAGTCCCGCATTCGAGCGGGGACTCGCGGAGCTCATCGGCATCGCCCGCCTGCACCTCGCCCGCGCGTTGGTCTACACCCTGATGATGCCCGGCGGCGAAGTCGGCATCCGGCGCTTCTGCCTGCGGGCGCTGGGGATGGCGGTGCTCACCTTGCGCAAGATTCACGCCCGGCTCGACTTCAGTGCAGGTGAGGAGGTCAAGATCTCCCGCGCGAGTGTTGGGGCGACGGTGGTGGTCACGGACCTGACCGCGAGGCGCGACCCGATTCTGAAGGGTCTGTTCGCCTTCTTCACCCGGCCGCTGCCTCCCGTTCCCGCTGCGCTCGCCCGCGGATGAGTGCCGGTCGCCATGTTCCACCGATTTCCTGTTGCGGACGCGAATCTGCCGGCAAGGACTACGCGCAGGCGCGCCGTCCACGGCACGCCCTGACGCGCGTTGCCCCTGCCCCTGACGGAATCTTCACGCCCGAAGCTTCCGAAAATCGGGGGAACATTGCACGGCGCCGCGACTTGCCGAGCCGGCCGAAATCGGCAGCGTCCAGAGGATGGCTCCGACCCATCGAGAAGTTCGGGTCAGCTCCCTCTGTCGAGGGCGCAGTCCCAGATTGGCGGGAGGCTGCGATCGACTATCTCGACGTCGACTTGCGTCGCGCAGCCGGGACAACAGAAGGTCCGGCAGACGATGTGGTCATCGACATACTCTGACGGATCTCGATTCAGCGGCGACAAATCCGTAATCGGGAACTCCCGAATCGCGAGGTGCAGCTTGTAGTTTTCCCCGCAGTCGGAGATGTGGTGGTCACACTTGGCGCACACGAACCGGCCGTTGCGGACCGTCACATACTCGCTGATCGCAGTGTCGCTTACCTTGTTCTGTCGGCCCCGGATGTCGGATACGGAGGCGTAGGGAACGACACCGCCCAGACGTTCTCGCCGCATCGCTTCCCTGCGCGCCCTCGTTGCCATGGGGTCCACCTCGCCCGTCTCGGAGTCGAGGACGGCCCCGTAGATGTCGCGGGCCGCGTCACGTGAGACGGCGTCCCGGCGCACATCCGCCAACACCGCTTCGGCGGGTCGGTCAATGGGATCTCCGTAACCCGCACCGCCATAGAAGGTGATCTCGTACACATCGTCCATTCCCTGCTGCGTCTCGGACTTGGGTCCGAGCAGCTCCACATCGCCGGACAGCTCTTCCAGCCGGGTGGGCAGGCGGCCTCGGGCGAGCAGCTCGTTGACGTTCGAGTTGCGGAGGATCAGGTAGCGGCAGGCGCTGCCGGGGCAGCCACCACTGAGTCCGCCGTGGCCGGGAAACGCCACGCAGGCTGCCGCCGAGACGTGCACGATGTCCTCGGAAGCGCCGTGCAGGACGAAGGCGAAGTTTCCGCCGAGGCCGCCGCGCCATCGCCCGGCCCCGCCGGTATCGGCCACTTCGCGCCGATAGAGGACCAGCATCGGCCACACCAGCTCGGTGGTCTCGACGTTGGCATTGCGTGCCGCGGGAATCGCGTAGGGACCCGCGGTGTTGACCCCGTCCGCCCAGGCGCGCGCCCCGAAGCCCATCGCGGTCGGTTCCTGAAGCTGGGTCACGAAGGCTCGTCCGTACTGGTCGCGTCCCATGACCTGCATCGCCGGCCAGGAACCCCCGCCGCCCGCGAGCACGCGCCGGCGATGCTCGGGATGGGTGCACAACATCTTCGCGACAGTGGCCTGTGCGCAGTTGTGAACGGCGCAGATGGCGGAGGTCGAAGCGATGCTGCAGGCCGCCGGATACCTCGCGTTGATCAACGTGCCGCGCGGATTGGTCAGCCTCAGCAGGCGTCTGATCGCTCCGGAGGCCCAGGTCTGATCGCCGGCCAGCATGGGAAGAATCGCGGCCATGACTCCGGCCATTGCCGAGCCGGAGCCGCCGTTGATCATGCCGATCTGGGGGTCGGTGCCGGTGAAGTCGAAGTGCAGATCGGATCCGCGCTTGCTCATGGCGCAGCGAACCTGATACACGCGTCGGTCGCCGGCGCCGGCAACTTCGATGTTGTCCACGTGTCGCCAGATTCCGTCCGGCAGGCCATCGAGCCGATCGCGCAGCGCCTTCTCGGTGCGATCCATCACTTTCTTCATCACCGCCTTGACGGAGTCGGCTCCAAACTTTTCGACGAGCGCGCGCAGGCGGGACTGGGCAACGTTGTTCGCCGCAATCTGGGCACGAAGATCGAGGGCCAGCATGGCGGGCTGGCGGGAGCGCCGTATGTAGACATCCTCGATATCGCTCTGCAGGACGCCGTCGCGCATGATCTTCACGGGCGGCAGCGGCGGCCCTTCTCCGAAGACGTCTTCGGCGCCGATGGCAAAGCTCCCCGGGCTCGGTCCTCCGACGTCCACTTGATGGATGGTGGTCCCGGTCCAGGCAAATAGCTCGCCGTTCAGAAAGAGGGGAGCGTAGATCGCCACATCGTTCTGATGGGCCGCTCCCACCCAGGGATCGTTGCAGAGAAACATGTCGTTGCCGGCGATTCCCGGATTGTCGGCCCGGTGAATCAGAGTCCAGGAGATGATGTCCTCCAGCACTACCGCATGGTTCAGGACATAAGGGCCCATGTAGACCCCGGCGCCGTTTTCGTCCGCAATCATCGTCGCGAAGTCCGCAGCTTCGGTCGCGACCGGCGAGCCGGACACCTTGCGCAGAGTCGCTCCCATCTCGTCACAGATTTGCCACAGTCGATGACTGACTACCTCGAAGGTGATCAGGTCGACCGGCAGCTCAGGCTCCACTCGGTGAAGTGCGAACCCCGAAGGGGAGGGGCGAAGCTTCCGGGAGCCTTCTTCGGGAGCGTAGAAGCGCTCTGCGCCGGCTACCCAGGACATTCTCCACTTCCTCTGCGTTGCGTGCCGCCGTCGTCACTCGGCGACATGACGAGCGTCCCTAACCGGTCGCGGGTACAAGACCAGCCCGGGGGCACCAGGGCCGTCGTCGTGGTGAGGTCGACCGCGGCCGGGCCCGAGATTACCTCCGCGGGCGACAGGGCATCGCCCTGCAGGACCGGAGTGGAAACAAAGTGGCCTTCCGTGGGCCAGTACATCTCGCGATTGCGCACGCAAGGCGCGCTCGCCGGGAAGGGGCGCGGGTCGAGGCCGGCTACCGGTACCTTTCTCAGACCGATGGCCTCGATGCGCAACGCCGCAACTTCGATTTTGCCTTCGCTCCACAGGGAACCGGCGCCGAAGGTGGAGAGATAGAGCTTCTCGAAGTCCGCGACGATTTCGTCCGAATCGGGGGCCCGGAGAGGCCCCGCCTTGACCGGAACCGATATCTCCGAGAACTGGCCCTGGTATCGCATCTCGAGAAAGCGATGGAGCCTGCGCTCCGGTTCGGGGATGCCGTCCCGCGAAAGCTGCCGCTTCGCCCGGTCCTCCATGGTCGAGAAGGCGTGCTCCAACTCCGCGGCGTCGAAGGGAGCGGCCAGCACCCGAGACGTCTGGTAGACGTGCAGCAGGTCCGAGACCGCAATGCCGTAGGCACTGAAGACGGAAGAGATTTGTCCGAGAGGGACCACGACCGGATCGACGTCGAGGTCGCTGCCGAAAAAGGGAGCGTGCAGTGGGCCCAGTCCACCGTAGGCGTACAGTGCGAAGTCGCGCGGGTCGAAGCCGCGCTCGACCGTGACCTTGCGCACCAGGTCGGTCATTCGCGCATTCGCGACGGTGAAGGCGGCGGCCGCGGCCGCCTCGACCGTCATGCCGAGGGGGTCGGCGACATGCGTGGCCACCGCCCTTCGCGCACGCTCCGCGTCGAGCTCCATTCGGCCACCGACGAATCGGTGGGGATCGATGTAGCCGAGCACCACGTCGACGTCGGTCAGGGTGGGTCGTTCGCCGCCCCGGGCGTAGCAGGCGGGTCCGGGGTCCGCGCCCGCGCTCTGCGGACCGATGTGCAGGCGGCCGTCCGTCACGCTCACCAGACTGCCTCCCCCCGCCCCGATCGAGACGATATCAATCGAGGGCAGGAACATGACATGCTGATCGATCGTGGTGGTGGTGCGAAGCAGAGGGCGGCCGTCGAGAATCAGGCCGACGTCGAAACTGGTCCCTCCCATGTCGGTGCAGATGATGTCGCGGTGGCCCAACGGCTCTCCGACCCGTTTGGCACCGATCACCCCGCCCGCGGGACCGGAGAACAACGTGGTGATGGCGTGCTGGCGGGTAAAGGCCCCGGTGCCGACGCCGCCGCTCGAGTGCATCACCAGCATCGGCGCCGACAGATTGCGTTCGACGAGGCCCTCTTCGACCCGGTCCAGAAAGCGGGTCACGACCGGAGAGACGTAGGCATTGACCGCGGTCGAGACGCTGCGTTCGTACTCCCCGAGCTTGGGCACAACGTCGCTCGACAGGATGACCTCCAGGCCCGGGAACGCATCGCGTGCGATCTCCCGAATGCGGCGCTCATGGCGAGGATTGACGAAGCTCCAGAGGAAGGAGACGGCTACTATCTCCACGCCGGTCGCAAGGAGCGAATGCAGGGACTCGGCCGCTTGCTCCTCGTCGAGCGGAACGACTACTTCTCCCCGCCAGTCGATGCGCTCCACGATCTCGCGCACCAGTGCACTCGGGACAACCGGCACCGGCTTGTCCGTGTCGGCGTAGCTTTGCATGGCGGTCGACGGCAGGCCTGCCACCCGCCCGTACACCCGCATTATCTTGAGCGTGTCTCCGTGTCCGGCGGTCGCCAGGAGCCCGACCCTGGCCCCCGAACGGGTCAGGAAGGCGTTTGTCGCAATCGTGGTGCCCAGGCTGAGCGAGGCGACTTTGTTGTCCCGCCCATCTCCGCTGCGATCGAGGGCGGAGAGGACCCCTTGGGCAAAGTCTCGAGGTGTCGAGGGAACCTTGTGCAGTCGGGCCGTCCCCGCATCCCGGATCTCGATGAGATCGGTGAACGTGCCGCCGGTGTCGATTCCGATTGTTCTCATCGGTCGCTTGCGGCCACCGCGCCCGCCGCTCTCCCGCGCCCGGACGGAGGGGTCATGCCGGTGAATCGGCTCGCGGCTTCTTCAGCCTGGCCTTTGCGCGCTGCCGAGGGCCTTCTTCAGGCCGCGCTCCAGCCGCCCGAGAACCTCGTCGACCTGCCGTTCGCTAATGATGAGCGGAGGCGCAATGACGATGGTGCGGTTGCCGGGTGTGGCGCGGATGATCAGCCCTTCCTCGTAGCACTGCCGCATGACGCGGACCGGCATTCCCATGGCGGGATCGGCCGCGACGGCCTCTTCGTCCGGTTCCACCAACTCGATGCCGGCCATCAGCCCGACGCCTCGGATCTCGCGAACCTCCTCATGGACGCCGATCACGTCGCGCAGTCCCTTCTGGAGGTAGGCGCCGACCCGAGCGGCATTCTCGACCAGGTTCTCGCGTTCGATGATGTCGAGGCTGGCGAGCGCCGCCGCCGCGGCCACGGGATGGCCGCTGTTCGTGTAGCCGTGTTCGAAGACCCCGAAGCGGTTCGAGGCTTCCACCAGGACCTGCCACACCTTGTCCGAGACGACGGCGCCGGACATCGGAACGTAGCCGCTGGTCAGGCCCTTGGACAGGGTCATGAGGTCCGGTTCCAGCCCGTACAGCTCGGAAGCGAACATGGCGCCGACCCGACCGAATCCGTTCACCACCTCATCGGCGATGAACAGAATGTCGTGCTTGCGCAGCACCCGGCCGATCTCCTCGAAGTAGCCTTCGGGCGGGACCAGGACCCCGCTCGAGGAGCCCATCACCGGTTCACCGATGAAGGCTGCGACGGTGTCGGGCCCCTCGGCTTCAATCAGATCTTCGAGCTCGCGGGCCAGCGCCCGGGAGAAGTCCCGCTCCGACATGCCGGGCTCGGCCTTCTTGCCGTAGTCGGGCGCCGAGGTCCAGATGACCTGAGGGAGAGGCAGGTCGAACAGCTTGTGCAGGCCGGGCATTCCGGTGACGCTGGCGGCGGCGAGCGTGGTGCCGTGATAGCCGCGTTCCCGGGCGATGATCTTCTTTTTCTGCGGCCGCCCGAGCACGTTGTTGTAGTACCAGCACAGCTTGATCTGGGTGTCGTTCGCGTCCGACCCCGAAGTGCCGAACATGACCCGGCGCATGTTGCCCGGGGTGATGTCGACGATGCGATCCGCGAGCCGTGCGGCCGGCTCGTTTCCGGTGCCCCAGAAGGTGTGAAAGTAGGACAGCTTGCGCGCCTGATCGTAGATGGCTCTGGCAACCTCCTCGCGTCCATAGCCGACATTCACGCATATCAGCCCGGAAGTGGCGTCGATGTAAGTCTGTCCCTTCGAATCGGTGATGTGGATGCCGGAACCGCCTTCGATCATCCATGGTCTCGAACGTTTGCTTTCGGTCACCGAGGTGAAGGGGTGGAGGTAGCTCTGCTCGTCGAGTTCCGCGATATCGATGTTGTGATGGTGGGTTTCGAGTGTCATGACGCAGTGCCCTCTCTATGGCATCGATGGCGGTGTTCTCGACGTGTCTGGATTGGGACGAATCCCATGGTCGGACGAAGCTCCGGCCCTGGCCAGTGGTGTTTCGACGAGGCAATCGTCGGACGAATGCCCTGGTCAAGTGCTCGAGGGGCGGCCGGCGGAGAGTTCGATTCGTTCCTGGGGGGATGACGGGCAACGGCGATGTGCTGCGCGAGCGAAGGCTCATGGTATCAGCATGCCGCAATCGTGTGCCCGCACGGCGGCACCAGGGAGCGTGTCCGTCAGGAATTCTCGCCCCAGAACAGGACGTTGAGGAATCGCTTCAGGGGCTTGGTGGCGGGGGTACGCAGGACCCGATCCGGAGGCCCGTGCTCGACGACGACTCCCCGGTCGATGAAGATTGCCCGGTTGGCGACACGCCGTGCAAAGATCATCTCGTGGGTCACGACCACCATGGTCATGCCCTCGCAGGCAAGTTCACGCATGGTGTCGAGCACCTCCCCCTTCAGCTCCGGGTCCAGCGAAGAGGTCGGTTCATCGAAGAGCATGATCTTCGGACTCAGCGCCAGTGCGCGGGCGATGGCGACACGCTGTTTTTCTCCGCCCGAGAGCTGGTTCGGATACTGATCGGCTCGGTGGGACAGGCCGACCTTGTCGAGCAGGGTGGACGCGACCTCGCGGGCTTCGATTTTGGTCATGCCCAGCACGATGTAGGGCCCCGCCATCACGTTCTCGATCGCCGTACGGTGAGGAAAGAGCTCGAAATGCTGGAAAACCATGCCAATCTTTCGGCGTAACCGGGAAAGGCTCACCCCGCCCGACGTTATCTCCTCGCCGAGGATACGAATGGTTCCCGAGGTCGGCTGCTCGAGAAGATTGAGGCAGCGGAGCAGCGTGCTCTTTCCCGAGCCACTGCGCCCGACGATCACTACGACTTCACCTTCCTTGATTTCGAGGTCTATCCCCTTGAGCACTTCGACGGAGCCGAAGTTCTTGTGGAGATCGTTGACCTCGATCGCGATGGCGACCGGGGCGGCATCCGGTCCGAAGATCGGTGATTCGACGCTCGCGGTTCCCACTAGATCCGCACCGCTTGACGCGCATAGAGCCGGTTGGCCAGGTAGGACAATGGAATATTGATGACCAGGTAGAACACCGCGAGAACGAGCAGCACTTCGACGTTCTTGAAGTTCCGCGCGGAAACGCTCTGGCTCACATTGAACAGCTCGGCGACGCCGATGATGGTGAGCAGGCTCGTATCCTTGGTCAGATTCACGAGCATGTTGGTGATGGGCGGCAGCATGCGGCGGATCGCCTGAGGATAGATTACCCACTTCAACACCTGGAAATGAGTCATGCCCATGGCTGCGCCCGCCTCCCCCTGGCCTCTTCCGAGGGACAGCACGCCGGCGCGAAAGATTTCGGAAAAGAAGGCGCTGTAGTTCAGGCTCAACGCAATCACGCCGGCTTCGAAGGCCGGCAGCCGCATGCCGGTCGCGACCGGCAGGAGAAAGAAGATCAGCACGATCTGGAGCAGCGGCGGCGTCAGACGAAAGAGATCCACCCAGACCCGCAGAGGCCCCGCCACATACCAGCGTCTGGACAGCAGGCCCTGGCCGATGCAAAGGCCGAGCGCCAGCGACAACACGGTCGCGAGGAGCAGGATCTTGATGCTGACCCAGGCCGCCATGCCGAAGAGCGGCATCTCGTTCGCGACCCAACTGAAGTCCCACTCATAGCCGGCGTACATGGTGTCTCTCCGCTGGTGATGGGTGTCCTGTCGTAAATTGCCCCGGCCGGGCTTGGCCCGGCCGGGGCAAGACGTGGCGTGGTGAACTTACTCGGTCGTGGCTGAACCCATCGATACCGCCCAGTAGTTGATGCGCTTCTGGAGACGTCCGGAATCCAGCAAGTCCGCCACGTAGGCGTTGATGCAGGCTTTCCAGCCCGGATCTCCCTTCGGCAGGCCGAAGCCGATATCGAAGGGGTAGAGCATCTTTTCCGGGTCGGCGGGCGCCTCCTCGATGCGGCCCTCCTTGCCGATCGCGACGAGGTCGGGGTACTCCCTCCGAAACACCGGGTAGTAGTGCCCTTCGAAGGCGGTTGAATCGGCCTCACCCGCCTTGATGAAGTCGTACCCGACGAGAAAGATGCCGCGCTTGGGCACGAGACGGATTGGCGCATTGGGAATCAGCTTCTCCGCCATTTCCACCTGCCCTCCGCCAATCTCGTGAATGAAGCGGTTGTCCGGCGTGTCGAGATCTTCAACGGTGTGGAACTGCGAGTCCTCGAGCACGAAGAAGAGCTGGCCGGCGACAAAATACACGTCGCTGTAGTCGATCACCTTTTGTCTCTGCTCGGTGATGAAGAGTTCCGCCCCGATGATGTCCGCCTGACCGGTGGTCACCGCCGTCGGCAACAGGTTGTAGTCATAGTCCTGGATGTCTACCTCGACTCCCATCATGTGGGCCAACTCATGTGCGTTGTCGACTTCGATGCCGCCGTAGGAGCCGTCCTGCTGCCGGAATCCAAAGGGCGGAGCCAGGCCCAATGCCCAGTTGAGAGTGCCACGCTCGAGGACTTCCTTGATTTTCGGAGATGCTTCCGCCGTGCAGGCGGCTTTCATCGCAGCGGTCATCGGCTGCTCCGTCGACGGCCGCTCGAATTCAGCGGCACTCGCCGTGAACGTGCCCGCTGCAACGAGCGCCAGTGTCGAGCACCAGGCTCGCCCGAGCCTTCTGATTCGGCTGGTCATGATCTGCCTCCTTTTCTGCATTCGCTTTGCGGTGGAGCTTCGGTCCGCCGTGGTTCCCGGCCGTCCCCGGCGGTCCGCGCCATGACTGCATCCGGACCCTGTGCCCTCCGGCCTGAGGATGTGCGAGGCGGCTCGACCCGAGCCGCGATCGGTGCCGGTCGCGGGGTTCGGACCGACAGATGCTCACCCATGGCGGGACGGTCAGGAAAGACCGGAGCAGCCCGCCGGCATGGTAGCACGAGCGTTTTCGCCGTCCGCTCGTGGCCGGATGGCGAAGAATGTTGCAGAGTCCTGTGTCGCCGTAGCCGTCGACGGCTCGACAGGCGTCATCGGATGTGCGGTCGGCGGAACCGGCAGCACGAGCGGAAGCGGGCGTCTGACGCCGGGCGCAGACCGGGCGTCAGTGAAGCCGGCGGCTACCGGAGACTGTCCGCTTCCGGGGGAGCGCTTCTGGACGTGGAGGCCGATACTCCACGCCGGATTACATTCGTTCGTCAGCCGCGCCGGCTCCCTGGCTGTCTCCGCGCCGGCATGGCGTCGTCGTGCGGCAGGTCGGGATGCAGCAGGCACCAGGGCTGGGCGCTCGCGACGTAGATCTCCCGGCTCGGACGGTACCCGCCCGGATCGTCGAGACTTCCCGCGCAAAGCGCGCGCACCGAGGTGTTTGCGCCATTCAGCAGAAAAAGCGGTGAACCGCACTCGGAGCAGAACGCCCGGTGCATGGGATTGCCCCGGTCGGAGGGCCGCTCGAACCAGCTCGGATCGCCGCTTTCCAGGGCGAACTCGCTTTCATTCACCAGCACGCAGGGTAAGTAGGCGCTCCCGGTCGCCTGCTGGCAGTCCCGGCAGTGGCAGTTTCCCATGTAGCGCGGCGCGCCCGAGCAAGTGTATCGAATCGCGCCGCAGGCGCAGCCGCCGCTGAACGGGACGTCCATGAGAAGCCTCCTCGTACGGCGCGGTCCGAGTGCATGTGTTCATGACGTCTCGGTCGGCCGGGTCGGACTACGGATATCTCGAAGGCGCGCCCTCAGACTCGATCGAAGCAGGACCGCACCGCGGCGAGGATGCCCTGCGTATCCAGCCCCGCGTCCCGGAGCATGTCCCCGCGAGAGCCCTGGTCTATGAAACGGTCGGGGAGGGCGTGGTTGAACACCCGCGCCGCCGCGCCGTGCGCGAGGAGCACTTCGTTCACTCCGCCGCCCGCTCCGCCCGGGAGCGCGTTTTCCTCCACCGTGACCAGGCGCTCGTGAGTGGCCGCCATCTCCAGGATCATCTCCTCGTCGAGCGGCTTGACGAAGCGCATGTTGACGACGGTGGCATCGAGCTCCTCTGCCGCCTCGAGCGCGTACTGGAGCATCGGCCCGAAGGCGAGAATCGCGGTCCCCTTGCCGCGTCGGCGCAGGTCCGCGCGCCCCACTGGCAGCGCCTGCATGTCTTCCCGCACGGGCACTCCGGGGCCGGCGCCGCGCGGGTAGCGCACGGCCGCGGGTCCGTCCAGGCCGAATCCGGTGTAGAGCATCTGTCGAGCCTCGTCCTCGTCCGCGGGCGCCATCAGGACGATGCCGGGCAGGCAGCGCAGGAAGGAGATGTCGAAGGCGCCGGCATGGGTGGGACCATCCCCTCCCACCAGCCCCGCCCGGTCGATGGCGAAGAGCACCGGCAGCCCCTGGATCACCACATCGTGGACGACCTGGTCGTAGGCCCGCTGCAGGAAGGTCGAGTAGATCGCAACCACGGGCTTGAGTCCCTCGCAGGCCATGCCGGCGGCCACCGTCACGCTGTGCTGCTCGGCGATGCCGACGTCGAAGTAGCGCTGCGGATACTCGCGCGCAAAGCGCTCCATCTTGGAGCCCTCGCGCATGGCGGGCGTGATGCCGACCAGGCGCTCGTCGCGCGCCGCCATGTCGCACAGCCAGTCCCCGAAGACCTGGGAGTAGGTGGGGCCGCGCGACGAGCCGCCCGGCTCGATGCCGACATCGGGATCGAAGGGCGCGGCGATTCCGTGGTACTTGACCGGGTCCGCCTCCGCCGGCGGGTAGCCCTTTCCCTTCCGGGTGATGATGTGCAGGAGCTGCGGACCCCGCAGCGACTGCAGATTGCGCAGCGTAGAAAGCAGCGCCGACAGATCGTGCCCGTCGATGGGGCCGATGTAGTTGAAGCCGAACTCTTCGAAGAGGGTGCCCGGCACGATCAGGCCCTTCACGTGCTCTTCCGCGCGCCGCGCGAGCTCCCACACCGTGGGCATGCGGCGCAACGCCTTCTTGCCGCCTTCACGCACACTCGTGTAGAGCTTTCCCGAGAGCACTTGGGCGAAGCGCTTGGTGAGGGCGCCGACATTGGGGGAGATGGACATCTCGTTGTCGTTGAGAATGACGAGGAGGTCGGGTTCGACGTCGCCGGCGTGGTTGAGCGCCTCGAGCGCCATGCCGCAGGTGAGGCCTCCGTCGCCGATGACCGCGACTACCTTCCTCGAATCGCCGCTCTGCCGGGCTCCGATCGCCATGCCGAGCGCCGCCCCCACCGAAGTGCCGGCGTGGCCCACTCCGAAGGTGTCGAAGGGACTCTCCGTGCGCCGGGGGAAGGGTGCGAGCCCGCCCCACTTGCGCACCGTGCTCATCCGGTCCCGCCGGCCGGAGAGGATCTTGTGCGGATAGGCCTGATGGCCGACGTCCCACACGATGCGGTCCTCGGGGGTGTCGTAGAGGTAGTGCAGAGCGACGCTCAGCTCCACCGCCCCGAGCCCCGCCGCGAAATGCCCGGTGGACTCCGACACGCTCTCGATGAGGAACTTCCGGAGCTCGCGCACCACTTCCGGCAGCTCCGACTGCGGCAGGCTCCGCAAATCGACGGGGCTGTCTATCCTCGAGAGGAATGGATAGCGGTTTGACTGCATCGGTTCGGGCACCTCGTGCGTGAGCGTATCACTAGGGCGGGACTCTCGTGTACATCGAGACCGAGATCGCGTCCAACTCGGTCCCCGGTACTGGTGGGGCCGATACGGGCATGCGGGGTGGAGCGAGTTCCGTTCCGCTTCATGATCTTCAGCGCGGCATGAGTCTCACGCTCGTCGTCCTTGCAGTCCTCCCTGAGGTTCCCGCGCAGCGTGGACTGGCATTCGGTCCGTGGCGCAGCAGGGTCGCTTCGGTGGCGTCCTCGAAGGCGCGTTCGGAAATCGGATTGTTCACAGCGGCTCAGTCCCCTCGCTGAGGATGGCGAGGTAGCGCCCGTAGCCGAACAGACGGTTGCGCTTCCGGCCGGTCAGCTCCTGCGCCACGCCCAGCTCCGCGAGGAGCTTCATCCCGGCGGACACTGCCGGAAACGAGAGATTCGTACGATCGACCAGCCTCTGAAGAGAGATGATGGGGCGTTCCTGCAACGCCTGGTGGACCCGCAGCGCCGATCCCGCGGCGCGGCCTCTCTGCTCGATTCGAGCACGGTCTTCCTGGAACAGCGACGACAAGCGCTGGGCAGTCGAGACTGCCTCTTGCGAGGTCTGCGCCACTCCGTCCAGAAAGAACCCGAGCCACGCTTCCCAGTCGCCGGTTTTCCTCACCTCGTTCAGCAGCGTGTAGTAGTCGTCCCGATGTCGCTTGAAGTAGAGGCTCAGGTACAAGAGCGGCTCCCGCAGCACGCGCTCGTGACACAGCATCAACGTGATCAGCAGACGCCCGATTCGACCGTTGCCGTCCAGGAAAGGATGGATGGTCTCGAACTGAACGTGCGCGAGCCCCGCGCGCAGAAGCACCGGCAGCCCGGAATCCCGTTCGTGGAAGAACCGCTCCAGGTCGGACATGCAGTCGGGAAGCGCGTGGACCGGCGGCGGCACGAAGCGCGCAGTCCCCGGCCGTCGTCCGCCGATCCAGTTCTGTGAGTGCCGGAACTCGCCCGGCGCCTTGTCGCTCCCCCGGCCGCGTGTCATCAGCTCGGCATGAATCTCCCGGATGAGCCGGTTGCACAGCGGAAAGCCACCCCGCAGTCTCCGCAACCCGTGCTCCAGGGCCATCACGTAGTTCGACACCTCGACGACGTCATCAAGGGGAACACCGGGCGCCTCGTCCAGCTCGAACAACAGGAGATCGGACAGCGAGGACTGGGTCCCTTCGATCTGCGAGGACAGCACCGCCTCCTTCCGGACGTAGCGGTAGAGGAACAGGTGAGTGTCGGGCAGCAGCGTCGAGAGACTGTCCGCCCGGCCCAGCGCCAGCAACGCCCTCTCCAGGGGATCTTGCAGGACCGCCAAGTCCAAGGCAGGCTCCGGGGGCAGCCGTGCAGGCACGAATGCCCGCACGGTCTCGCCACCGACGCTCGTGACCTCATACCGACCGGTTTCGCCTCGGTGCACGGGAGACGTCCCTGTTAAGCAAACCTGGATAAGGTGGGGTGTTGTTAAGTTTTATCGCGTAAACTTAAATGAGGTTGACATCCCGCGCAAACGGCCAGGGCCGAAGGCGAGCGCACCCGCTTTCACGGGACGGCCTCTCGGACATCGATCTTGCCTGTCACGGCTGCCGAGATAAGGGCGGTTCGGAGTTCATTGAGGCGGTCGATGGCTTCGTGGACGTTGGCCACGAGGGCGTCGACCTTTGCCGTTTGGCGGTCGAGGAACTTGGATGTACGTCACTGTTCAGCCAAGCCAGGAACTGCCACCGGAATCGCACCAATAACTGATGTGTTCAGGTTTTGCATCGTGGAGCCCACTGATTCGTTTTCCAACCACTCGCCAACGCCGTGTGTCGACAGCAGATGTAATCGTGGAACTGGAGCGCAGTCAGCAGGCACACGATGGTGCTGGGGACGGCGGCCGCCACCATCGCGATCGTCTCCAGCTCCGTGGCGGGAACCTCGGTCAGCCGATAGAGCCCATTTCCGAAGTTCTCGACGATCCCCCGGGAGACTAGTCTCTGAAGCTTCCGGTGGGAGATTCCGAGCGGGGGAGGTCGCTCGGCCGGAAGAAGGTGCCGATGCCCGCGTCTTGCAGGTCCGCGGCGGCGGTGGCGACCGTCAGCACCGTGACGAACGTTTCCCGGTCCTTGTGCAGGATGTCGGGCATCCGCCTCAGCAACTCCAGAATCTCCTGCTGGCGGGCGCGACCCTCTGCCTCTTCCCTGGCGCCGCTAGCCTCGTCGGGGGCGAGCGATCGTTCGAGTGCCTCTCGTGTCAGCGTATCATTGAAGTAGAGATTCTCGTGCATCAAGCGTCCGCGATCATGTCCAACTCAGTCCAGCACCGGTGGGGCGGCCGCCGCAGGAAGTGGAGTGCGGAAGAGGCGAGGGCGGGGGCGCACGGCATTCCACGACGGCATTCGCGACCTGCTCCACTTCCCACCCCGTCTTCCGCTCCGACCGGCGCGGGACGGGCGCTGGAATCCTGAGAGGGTTCGGATGGGTCGCCTGGGAGTGATCGGCGGCACGGGCCTCCATGAGCTCGAGGGGCTCGCGGCAGTGATCCGCAGGGAGCGGGAAACTCCCTGGGGAATGCCATCGGGCCCGGTGCTGGAAGGGGAGCTCGAGGGGCGGAGCGTCGCGTTCCTGCACCGCCACGGTACGCCGTCGCGCATCCCTCCACATCGCATCAACTACCGCGCCAACATCAGCGCGCTCGCCGCGGCCGGCTGCAATCGGATCATCGCGGTGGCCGCGGTAGGCGGGATCCGCACCGACCTTGCGCCGGGCTCGCTGGTGATCCCGGACCAGATCATCGACTACACGTGGGGGCGCGCGCACACCTTCCACGAGGAGAATCTCGACGCGCCGGTGCACGTCGACTTCAGCGCACCCTATGCGAGGTCGCTGGTCTCGGTGCTCGAACGAGCCGCCGAGAAGGCCGGAATTGCGGTCGCGTCCGGTGGCACCTACGCCTGCACGCAAGGGCCGCGCCTCGAGAGCGCAGCCGAGATCGACCGCCTCGAACGGGACGGCTGCGACATCGTGGGCATGACCGGAATGCCGGAGGCGGCGCTCGCGCGCGAAGCCGGAATCGACTATGCCCACCTCGCCCTGGTGGTGAACGAAGCGGCAGGCCGAGGCGCCGGACCCATTTCGATGCAGGAGATTGCCGCGGTGGTCGAGATCGGCATGGGGGCGGTGCGACGGATCATCCGCCATGCCGCGAGGCTCGATGCCGCTTCCGGCAACGCTCCGGTCGACTCCGCGGGCTACCCTGAGGGGGGCGCGTAGCGGCTGACGAGCACGAGCACCCCGAACAGGGGGTGATCGAGGTAGTGCAGCTCGCCGGGGCGCATGCGTCGGCTCGCCGTCATCCGGAATACCGGCGGTGGTCCCCCCTGCGCCACTCCTCGACGTTCGCCAGTCGTCGGGAGCCCCGAACCGGTCCCCAAATCCGAGACGATGCCCGGATCAACGGTGGCGTCCGTGGCGAGCAGGGAGTTGTCCGGCAGGGCGGAGACGCTGACCTCTGCCCCGTCCTCGGCACTGGACACGGGCATCGCTTCCGCCGCCTGCGCCGATCCGCTCGACATCTCCTCCGCGCTCGCCGCTGCGGAAGACGAGGCTTCGGAAACATCCGGGAAGTCTGCGTCACTTTTCGGATCGCGGCGGTAGTAGAGCAGATCGGCGCGCAAGTGGAGAAATCGCCGGGCGTAGAGCTGCACCGTTCCGTCGATGACCGGCCACGCATCGGCTCCGGGGGAGTAGGCTCCGCTTCCGCCTGCCGCGTCCCGGAAGCCCTGGACGTGGGCGTGCTTCGCACGCCTCTGCGAGTAGCCGGGCTGGTGCCAGGCGACGTGGAGCAGGGGGCGATAGTCGCGCGAGTCCCGCAGTCGGGAGAACACTCCGCCGAGGCGAAAGTGACCGCGATCGAGGAGCCGGAACGCGTACGGGGCGGTGCTTCCGCCTTCCCCCAGCTCTTCGGCGAGCGCGAGGCCCGAGGCACGGTTGATTTCGATGGATTCGTCGATGGGCGGACGACCGGGGTTTGCCAGCCAGACCTCGTCGTGGAGGTTCTCGTCACCGATGCGTTCGAAGACGATCATTTCGACCGTGTACCACCTCGCCCCCTGCGCTTCGGGTGCCGGTCCGCACGCAAGAAAGAGGGTGAGCAGGGCCGAGCAGGCGATTCGCACGGAGATGGCGCGGGGTGGAGGGGGCCGTTTTCCCCGATGGCGGTTCCCCGCCGTTTCGCGAGAGCGCGGCGAGAGGGTCGCGCGGTGCGGGTTCCCCACGTCCGGCATCCGTCGCCGCTTAGGCTGCCTCGGGGAGAGCGAGACGGTCGAGCAGCTCGTGCAGGAGGACGACCCGGGATGCCTCGTCTTCGATCTGGGCGGTCAGTCGGATCTTCTCTGCCCCGTCGAGGCGATAGGACGCGGGATCTTCCTGCAGCAGCCTGACCACGTTCCCCGGGTCCACCGCGGGTCGGGGTGAGAACACGACGCGTCCGCCCTTCGAGCCGAACTCGATCCTCCTCACTCCCAGCGCGGTCGCCTTGAGCTTGAGCTCCGTGACCCGGAAGAGCATGCGGGTCGGATCGGGCAGGATACCGAAGCGGTCGACCATCTCGACCTGCAGCTCGTCGAGCTCCGCCTTGCTCGCGGCGCTCGCGATCCGCTTGTACAGCAGCAGGCGCGTGTGCACGTCGGGCAGGAAGTCTTCCGGAATCAGGGCGGGGACGCGCAGGTCCACCTCGGCCCCGTGGTCCAGCGGCCGGTCGAGCTCGGGGCTTCGCCCCGCGCGGAGCGCATTGACCGCGCGTTCCAGGAGGGAGGTGTACAAGGAGTACCCGACCGCCTGGATCTGACCGCTCTGCTCGTCGCCGAGCAACTCGCCCGCCCCCCGGATCTCCAGGTCGTGAGTCGCGAGGGTGAACCCGATGCCGAGATCCTCCAGCGACTCGATCGCCTCCAGGCGCTTGACCGCGTCCGCGCTCATCGCCCGGCGCGGAGGCACGATCAGGTACGCGTAGGCGCGGTGGTGGGAGCGCCCCACGCGTCCGCGCAACTGGTGGAGCTGGGCGAGCCCGAAGTTATCCGCGCGGTTGATGACGATGGTGTTGGCGTTCGGCACGTCGATGCCGGTCTCGATAATGGTGGTGCACACCAGCACGTTGAAGCGGCGGTGGTAGAAGTCGAGCATGGTCTGCTCGAGCACGCGCTCGCGCATTTGCCCGTGCGCGATGCGCACCTGCGCCTCGGGGACGAGCTCTTCGATGCGCCGCGCGGTGCGTTCGATGGTCTCGATCTTGTTGTGCACCACGTAGACCTGGCCGCCCCGGTTCAGCTCGCGCGCGAGCGCCTCGGCGATCAGCGCGCCGTTCCACTCCCGGACGAAGGTCTTGATGGAGAGGCGGCGCTCGGGAGGAGTGGCGATGAGCGAGAGGTCCCGCAGTCCCGAGAGCGCCATGTTGAGGGTGCGGGGAATCGGGGTCGCGGTGAGCGTGAGCACGTCGACTTCGCTGCGCAGCGCTTTCAGGCGCTCCTTCTGCCGTACGCCGAAGCGATGCTCCTCGTCGATGATGACGAGTCCGAGTCGCTTGAAGCGGATATCGGGCTGCAGGAGCTGATGGGTGCCGATGACCACGTCGACGCGCCCGTCGTCGAGGGCCTGGACCACGTCGTCGCGCTCCCGCCGGGAGCGGAATCGCGAGAGCTGCTCGATGCGCACCGGCCACGGTGCAAAGCGATCCGTGAAGGTCTGGTGATGCTGCTGCGCAAGCAGGGTGGTGGGGACGAGCACCGCGACCTGGCGGTTGTCCTGCACGGCGATGAACGCGGCGCGCATCGCCACCTCGGTCTTCCCGAATCCCACGTCACCGCAGATGAGCCGCTCCATCGGCTGTTCGCCCGCCATGTCCGCGACCACCGCCTCGACCGCCGCCTCCTGGTCCGGGGTCTCCTCGAAGGGAAACTCGGCCTCGAAAGTGCGCAGCTCCCGGCGCTCGAGCGCAAAGGCATGTCCCCGCCGGGCGGCGCGGCGGGCGAAGATGTCGAGCAGCTCCGCCGCCACGTCGAATGCCTTCTGCGCCGCCTTTCGCCGCGCCCGCGGCCACTGCTGCCCGCCGAGGCGGTGCAGCGGCGCGAGCTCCGGGTCGACTCCCGTGTAGCGGCTCACCAGGTGAAGGGAGGCGACCGGCACGTAGAGCTTGTCGCCCCCTTCGTACTCGAGACTGAGGTACTCGCCCGCAATGCCGCCCACGTCGAGGGCGACGAGGCCCCGATAGCGCCCGACGCCGTGATCCTCGTGCACGACCGGGGCGCCGGGCGCGAGCTCCGCGAGATCGCGCACCAGGGACTCGGTGTCCCGGTTGCTCCGCCGCCGCCGGCGGCGCTGCACCGCCCGTTCGCCGAAGAACTGCGTCTCGGTGATGATCGCGACGGGAGGATCCCGCAGCCAGGCGCCCTCTTCGAGCGGCGCGACGGTGATCCCGAGTGTCGCCTCTCTCTCGAGGAAGTCCCGCCAACCCTCGAAGTCCGCCGGACGCAAGCCCGCACCGGCCAGCGCATCCCGCAGGTGTTCGCGCCTGCCCGCGCTCTCCGCCACCAGCAGCGTGCGGCCCCGGAAGTCCGCGAGGAAGCGCTGAAAGGCGCCGAAGGGCTCCGGTGCCTGCGGGTTGACGGGCATGCCCACCGGAACCCGGGTGTCGTAGTCCGTGAAGCCGCGCCGCGCCTCTTCCTCGAAGCGTCCGAGCCGGACCTCCGCGTGCCCCTTCAGTCCCGCAAACACCTCGTCGACGGCGAGGAAGAGCTCGGAGGGCTCGAGCAGGGGACGTTCCCGATCGTGACGGCCATTCTCGAAGCGCTGCGCCACCTGATTCCTGAATCGCTCCGCGGCGTCGTGCACGTCCTCGTAGAGGATGGCCAAGGCGCCGTCGGGGAGGTAGTCGAAGAGGGTGGCGCTTTGCTCGAAGAAGAGCGGCAGGTAGTACTCGATGCCGGCGGGACTGCGTCCTTCGCTCACTTCTCGGTAGACGGGACAGTCTTGGGGGTCGCCCTCGAATCGGGCTCGCCAGGCGCCCCGAAAGCGTCCGATCGCGCTCTCGGTCAAGGGAAACTCCCGCGCGGGGAGGAGGCGCACGCGATCGAGGCGCTCGAGGGAGCGCTGGGTCTCCGGCTCGAAGGAGCGGATGCTGTCCACCTCGTCGTCCAGCAGATCGATGCGCAGGGGATGGGGGGAGCCGCTCGGATAGAGGTCGAGGAGGGAGCCGCGCACCGCGAACTCGCCGTGGTCCATGACCTGGCCGACGCACCGGTAGCCGAAGCGCTCGAGGCGCGCCCGCGTCTCGTGGAGATCCAGGCGTTCGCCCGGAGCCAGCATCACGCTGCCGCCGTGGACGAAATCGGGCGGGGACAGGCGGCCCATCAGGGTGGCGACGGGGACGATCAGGGCGCCGCCGCGGCATGCCGGCAGCCGATACAGAGTGGTCAGACGTTCGGAGACGATGTCCTGGTGAGGGGAGAACAGGTCGTAGGGCAGGGTCTCCCAGTCCGGAAAGTGCAGGATCTCGCCCTCGCCGGGATCGAGGAAGAAGCGCAGCTCGGCTTCCAGACGATGCGCGGCCGGCGTGTCGGGCACCACCACCAGCACCAGGCCGGGGTGACGGCGCACGGTCTCGGCAATCGCTATCGCACGGCTGGCGCCGTACAGGTGTCCCCACCGGATCCGCCGTCCGGGACCCGGCGGAAGGACCGGTTCGAGTGGAGAGGACATTCGAGGGATGCGCGCTCGATATCGAAGGGGCCGCGTTCGCGCCGCCGGGGACCGGATTCTACCCCGCGCGGTTTTCGGTTACTTTGTCCGCAAGTGGTTCTCCCGGTTCCGCGAAGGGCTGGCGGCGCGAGGGTCAATGGCGATGAAACGATTCCTGGCATTTGCGGTGGCGCTTTTCCTGGTGGCGGGGGGCGCGCCGGTGATGGCGGCAGCGACGGGAGGCGACGATGGCGGCGGCAGCGAAGCGTCCCCTGCGAACTACGAGCGCGCGGTAAAGCTCATCGAAGCGGCCGACTACGGGGCTGCGATTCGCATTCTCGAGAAAGCCAATCGGAAAGAGTCGGGCAACGCCGATGTGCTGAACATGCTGGGCTACGCCCATCGAAAGCTCGGCCGGATGGAAACGGCGCTGGGCTTCTACCAGGAGGCGCTCGCCATCGAGCCCCGGCACCTCGGGGCCAACGAGTACCTGGGCGAGCTGTACCTGGAGACGGGAGAGCTCGGGAAGGCGGAGGAGCGCCTCGCCGAGCTCGTGGCTGCGTGTCCCTCGGGATGCGAGGAGCGGGAAGAGCTCGCCGAGGCGATCGACGCCTACAAGAGCGAGCACGGGCTGGAGTAGCGGCCTCTGTTCGTCGAACCGGGCGCTCACACACCCGCAAGCGTCCCTCCGCTACGCATCGAGATTGGCGATGACCCTGCACATTTGGAGCCTGTACGCCTCAGCCGTACTCCTGCTGTGCCTGACCCCGGGCCCGAACAGCCTGCTCGCCGTCACCAACGGCGTGCGGTTCGGCGTCGGCAAGACACTGTTCTCGACCCTGGGCTGCGCGGCCGGACTGACCCTGCTCATTGGTGTCTCGCTGTCCGGGCTCGGTCTGATCCTCGCCGCCTCGGAAACGGTCTTCTACATCATCAAGTGGCTTGGGGCCTGTTATCTCATCTACCTTGGTATCTCTCTCATTCGCGCGCGCGGCTCCTTTGCCGACGCAAGTCGAGCGAGCCGTCCCGCCACGCCGCCGAGCGAGCTCTACCTGTTCGCACAGGGCCTGTGGATCGTGGTCATGAACCCCAAGGTGGTGATCTTCTTCGCCGCCTTCCTGCCCCAGTTCTACGTCCCCCAGCATGGCCTCGTGCCCCAGTTCCTGGTGATGGCCGGCACCTTTGTGGGGATCGAAGTCGTGGTTGAAGTCTTGCTTGCCATCTTTGCCAGCAAGCTCGTTGCCCGCGTCACGAGTGGCATGGCTCTGCGGATGTTCAACCGTGCGACCGGCAGCGTATTCGTACTGGCGGGCGCGTACCTGCTGACGCTCGAGCGTCCTCGCTGAGGATCACCGAGGCCACGCCTTCGCGGTTCCTTGCCGGTGAGAGCCTGCGACTACTCCGTCGTCCGCCCGCTCCTCACCTCATTCGCCGAGACCGTCCGGCCCCAAGCGCTTCAGGACATCCCCGAAGTAGCGCCTATAGTAGGCGACGGCGCTCGCCCCGTTGGCGGCGACGTCGAAGATGCGCCATGCGGAGCCGGTCCAGTAGAAGCGGAAATCGAGCCGCACCGCGAACCCGGAAGCGAAGATCACCCGGGCGGGCACTATCGTCTCCCCTGCACCGCGTCCCGGCCGGGGCCGGTAGATGTCGATGCGCGGCAGAGGCTGGCTGAAGCTGCCGAGGTTGCGGGCCAGCGCCCCGAGGAAGAGCTGCTCCAGGCGAGCGGCGAGGCGAGCGCGCTGCTCCTCGTCGAGCTGGCGGTGCCAGGGGCCGGCGGCCCACGCCGCCATGTAGGTGAAGTCGAAGTGGGGCGCGATTTCGTCGTCGAGGAACGCGGCGATCGCCTCCGGAGTGGGGTCGCGGGCTCCGATCAGGAAGCCGGTGAGGCGGTCGATGCCGCGGCTCAGCACCTGGGCGGGCCCGGCGGGAAGGAGATCCGACCCCGGAGCGACTGAACCCGGCAGGCCCTGCGCAGACCCGGCCGAGGGCACTCCTGGACCGAGGAGGAGCAGGAGGGCGAGCCCGAGAAGGTGCTTCATGCCTCGGCGTGACCCAAAGAAGTACGGCGGAAACGAAACCAGGGGCATGCGCTGACCGGGCGGTGCCTGCGGGCGTTGCGAGTGGAGTGCCTCGGGCTCTGCGTTCGCGATCCGGAGAGGAGGGCGGCCCTCAGCCGGATTCCTCGACCCGATCCCTCGAGGTCTCCGCCTCGAACTCGAAGCACAGACGGTCGTTCTCCACCGAGATCCTGACGTGCCCGCCTTCTTCGAGCCGGCCGAAGAGGAGTTCCTCGGCGAGCGGGCGCTTGATGTGCTCCTGGATGACGCGGGCCATGGGACGCGCGCCCATGAGCCGGTCGAACCCGTTGCGCGCGAGCCACGCGCGAGCCGCCTCGTCCGCTTCCAGGGTGACCCGCTTGTCCTCGAGCTGACCTTCGAGCTCGATGATGAACTTGTCGACGACGTGGGCGATGACTTCCTCGTCGAGCGCCGAGAACTGCACGACCGCGTCCAGGCGATTGCGGAACTCGGGAGTGAAGAGGCGCTTGATGACCTCGATGGCGTCTCCGGTGTGATCCTGGCTGGTGAACCCGATCGAGGCGCGGTTCATCTGCTCGGCTCCGGCGTTGGTGGTCATGATCAGCATCACGTTGCGGAAGTCCGCCTTGCGCCCGTTGTTGTCGGTGAGGGTGCCGTGGTCCATGACCTGCAGGAGCAGGTTGAAGACGTCGGGGTGGGCCTTCTCGATCTCGTCGAGCAGGAGCACGGAGTGCGGGTGCTTGGCGATCGCTTCGGTGAGCAGTCCCCCCTGATCGAACCCGACGTAGCCGGGAGGCGCGCCGATGAGGCGCGAGACCGTGTGCCGCTCCATATACTCCGACATGTCGAAGCGCACGAGCTCCACGCC
>CAYQVB010000052.1:0-14361 GCA_964420925.1 uncultured Ectothiorhodospiraceae bacterium
GTCCGCGATCGAGCGGGTGATGGCCTGGCGAATCCACCACGTCGCATAGGTCGAAAACTTGTAGCCGCGGCGGTACTCGAACTTGTCGACGGCCTTCATGAGGCCGATATTGCCTTCCTGGATCAGATCGAGGAACTGGAGCCCGCGGTTGGTGTACTTCTTGGCGATGGAGATGACGAGGCGCAGGTTCGCTTCCACCATCTCCTTCTTGGCCCGCCGCGCCTTGGCCTCGCCGAGCGACATGCGTCGGTTGATGTCCTTGATCTCGCTGATGCGGAGCCGGCTCAGCCGCTCGGTCTGCGCAAGGCGGCCCTGGAGGCGCTTCACGTCCTTGACGTGCTCCTTCATCGCAACGCCGTAGGGATAGTTCTTGCGGCTGTGAGTGCGAATCCAGTTCGGGTTCGACTCGTTGCCGGTGAAGGTGGAGACGAACGTCTTGCGCGGCATCCTGGCGTCGTTTACCGCGAGCTTCATGACGCCGCGCTCATTGGTGCGGATGCGTCGGATCGTGTCACGCAGTTGTTGGGTCAGGCGGTCCAGCAGCTTGGGGGTCAGCTTGAGCTCCAGGAGCTGGTCGGCGAGCGCCGCGCGGGTCTGAACCGCGGTCGGTGAACTCGAGCCCTCGTTTCTGCTTGCCGCAACCAGCACGGCGAGAGTGGATTCGAGCTTCCTGAAGCGTGCCTTCGCCTCCTCGGGGTCCGGGCCCGGAT
Source organism: uncultured Ectothiorhodospiraceae bacterium (assembly GCA_964420925.1). Classification (GTDB taxonomy): domain Bacteria; phylum Pseudomonadota; class Gammaproteobacteria; order HK1; family HK1; genus JAJEAD01. The sequence goes on from CAYQVB010000052.1 coordinate 711, forward strand.
CGCCGAACTCCGTTTCCTCGCTGTCCTTCTCGTCTTCAGGATTGCGCTTCGAGGCGGGCAGGATCGGCGTGTCCTGATCCACCAGGGTGGGATCGATGAAGCTCGAGATGACGTCGGTGAGCTTCATCTCTCCGACCTCGACGCGCCGATACTCCGCGAGCAGGGCTTCGATGGTGGGGGGAAACTCGGCCAGCGCACGCAGAGCCTGGTTCAGGCCTTTCTCGATTCGCTTGGCGATCTTGATCTCGCCCTCGCGCGTCAGCAGGTCGACGGTGCCCATTTCGCGCATGTACATGCGCACCGGATCCGTGGTGCGTCCGAACTCGCTGTCGAGGGTGGCGAGCGCCGCGGCCGCCTCTTCCTCCGTGTCGTCGTCGTTGACGGCCTGGTCCATCAGCAGCAGGGCGTCCGCATCGGGCGGCACCTCGTGCACCGCGATCCCCATGTCGTTGATCATGCTGATGATGTCTTCGATCTGCTCAGGGTCCACGATGCCCTCGGGGAGGTGGTCGTTGACCTCGTGGTAGGTCAGGTAGCCCTGCTCCTTACCCTTGGCGATCAGTAGCTTGAGTTGAGATTGCTGTTGCTCGAGGTCCATGTGGCACCATTCATGTCATGCGCAATGCGCGGAGCTTCCGGCATTGCGGGGCCGCGATGCGGAGAACGTCGCAAACGCGCGATTATAGCCGCGCCCGACGCGGGCGCGGCGGATTCCGTACTCTTCGCGACCCCTCGCGCGCGTCATCTCGGGGCGCTGCGGGTGAGCCGTGCGAGCTCACTTGTTTCTTCCTCGCTTATGCGGTTCTCTCGTGCCTTTGCGGCGAGTTCCATGAACCTCTCGTCTTCGGCGCGCTTGCGGCTTTGCTCTTCAATTCGCCGCAGGCAGTCCCCAAACTCCCGTTTCAGCGCGTTCTCTTGATCGAACAGACCCTCCTCGAGGTCCAGCGGCTCCGCTGCGAGACTCGCGAGGTGTCGCCCGACTCCCTTGTCTTCGCGGTAGTGTTCGAGGAGAGCACCCGTGCTCAAATGGGGGTTCGGCCTCGCCAATTCAATGAGCCCGGCGAGCAGGGCCGCACCCGGCAGATCGATACCCCGAAGCCCTTCGGTCGGGCCGGCGGTGCTCGCGAGGCTCGGGTGCTGGACGAGGAGGGTGATCGCCTTTCTCACCGGCGAGATGACGGCGCCCGCCGCCCGCTTCGATGGTGACGGGCCACGACGTCTCGGCTCCGGGCCTCCCGTCGCACCCGAAACACTCGATGCACCGCCGACCCGCAATCCGGTAAGGCGCTCGAGATCCCGATCCGCGAGCTCCCGGAAGGGGCCGGCGGGCAGTTTGTGGAGAAGAGGGCGGGCCACTTCGTAGAGCCTCGCCCGCCCGTCCAGAGTGTCGAGGTTCACCTGCGCCTTCAGCTTTTCGAAGAGGAAGGTGCCGAGAGATTCCGCCTCCTCAACGCACGCCTCGAAGTGTTCTCGTCCCTGCGCGCGCACCAGGCTGTCGGGGTCCTCTCCCGCCGGCAGAAACATGAAGAGCGCCTGGCGGCCGTCCCGGAGCAGGGGCAAGGTGGTTTCCAGAGCGCGCCACGCGGCCCGGTTCCCCGCCTCGTCTCCGTCGAAACAGAACACCACGTCGGACCAGATCCTGAACAAGTGCTTGAGGTGCTCGGGCGTCACCGCGGTGCCGAGCGTCGCCACGCTGTTCCCCACACCGTGCTGGGCGAGGGCGACCACGTCCATGTAGCCCTCGACCACTATCACTCGCTTCCCTCCCGCGGCGCGGGCCTGAGGCAGCCCGTAGAGCTCCCGGCCCTTGTGGAACACCGGAGTCTCGGGCGAGTTGAGGTACTTCGGCGTGTCGTCTCCGATGCTTCGGCCGCCGAATCCGACGGGACGCGAGCGCCGGTCGAGGATCGGGAACACGATGCGGTCGCGGAATCGGTCGTAGAAGCCGCCCCGGTCATTCGGCGCCGCGAGGCCCGCCTGTGCCATCAGCGATCCCGCACCTTCGGATTCGAGGCCCCGGACGAGGTTGTCCCAACCCGGAGGAGCGAATCCGACGTGGAAGGCGGCGGCGATCTCGCCGCTGACCCCTCTCGAACGCAGGTAGTCGACGGCGCGATTCGCCTGAGGGTGCTGCCTGAGCTGCCGGCGGTAGAAGCGGCTCGCACGTTCGAGGATACGGAGGATGGGCTCGGTCGAAGGCCGCTCGGGAGAGGCGCCGGCGGTCTTCGGCACTTCGACTCCCACCCGGTGGGCAAGCTCCTCTATCGCTTCGACGAAATCGAGGCGGGCGTACTCCATGAGGAAGGAGATGGCGGTGCCGTTCGCCTGGCAGCCGAAGCAGTGATAGAACTGCTTGGCGCGGCTTACCGTGAACGAGGGTGTCTTCTCCGCGTGAAAGGGGCAGCAGGCCTTGAAGTCGCGGCCCGCGGAGACGAGCGGAACGTATTCGTCGATCACCTCGACGATGTCGACCCTCGCGAGCAGATCGTCGATGAAGGGCCTGGGAATGCGTCCCGGCATGTGCGCTCCGAACTCACGCCGCGCCACCTGTTGGTTCAAGTGTAAACGCTCGGCGCGGCGTGACACCGACGCGCCGTGCTCCTCCACTGTCGTCGGGGTATCGGCGACGCCAGTGCGCGGACGCGAGGTGTAGCCGCTCTATGCGACTCGGCCCCCTTTCCTTCGCCCACGCGCCCGCACGGGCGGCATCGCACGGACTTCCGTTTTCGTCATCTGGAGCGAAGAGTGGAGATCAGGCGGCCCCCAACTTCTCCCGGACCGATGCGCTGAGCTGCTTCATGTCGGCGCGGCCCTGCACCCGTGGCTTGAGCCATGCCATGACCCGGCCCATGTCCTTCATCGACCACGCTCCGGTCTCCGCGAGCGCGTCGGCGATCAGGGTCTGGATCTCCTGCTGACTCAGGGGCGCGGGCATGTACGCTTCGATGAGCTCTATCTCGAAGGCTTCCTGGGAGGCCAGGTCGTCGCGTCCCGCCGACTCGAAGTGCGCGAGGGAATCTCGTCGCTGCTTCAGCATTTTCTGGAGCACCGCGACGATGCCGGGCGAATCGAGGGTGATGCGCTCGTCGACCTCGCGCTGCTTGATCGCGGCGCTCACCTGGCGGAGCGCGCCGAGGCGAGCGCGGTCGCGCGCGCGCATCGCGGACTTGATGTCTTCCTGGATGCGGAGTTTCAGATCATCGGCCATCGGATTCATCCTTTAGGGGTATCGCACCCGCCGCCCCGGCCGCTACGGCAAATGGGATCGGGGGACGAGCCGGAAGAAAGCCGTCCGCGCAGTGGCGGCATGCGTACACGACGCCGGAACGATTCAACCTTGCGGAGCGCCGCGCAGTCCCCCGACGGCATCCGGAAAGTCCGGCCCGGTGCCGGGGTTCACGGACGAACTCCCTCTCGAGAGGCGCCCGCCACCGCGATCAGTGCAGGCGAACGCGCTTCTGGGTTTCGCGGGCGATCTTCTTCAGGTGCCGCTTGACCGCTGCCGCCTTCTTGCGCTTGCGCACGGTGGTCGGCTTCTCGTAGTACTCGCGGCGCCTCACCTCGGTCAGGATGCCGGCTTTCTCGCAGGCGCGCTTGAAGCGGCGGAGCGCAACGTCGAAGGGCTCGTTCTCTTTTACCCGTACGCTAGGCATAGTGCAGTGGTTCACCCGATCACATCGGCCGCCGCGGGCTGCGGGACGCAAGGCGCGGAATTCTAGGAAAATCGTACCGCTACGTAAAGGACGGCGGGCGTCCCGAAGCGCGACGTGCCGCGCCGCCCGCGCCCGGCCCTTCGTGCCGCACTGGAATTCGTGGCCGCACCGGCGCATGCTCGCTCGAACTCCATCGCTTCTGGAGGCCCCGTCCTTTGAGTGAGATCCAGACCGTGGCCGGCCACCCGCCGGCCGCACCCGGCTCCGTGAACGCTACCAACTTCCAGGATGCTCCCCACAGCGCCTGGGGTTTCCACCACGTGCGCCAGCTCCACCCCACGGAGCAGGTGTGGAGGGGACCGGCGGTGCCGACACCGTTTCCCGAAGGACTTAAGGACATCAACGGCATCGCTTTCGAGACCGCCGATGGTCGTGAAAGCAACGTGGGGCAGATGCTGGCTTCCAACTGCACCGACGGCTTCATCGTGCTCCATCGCGGAGTGATCATCGCCGAGACCTACGGCAACGGGATGCGGCCCCGGGATCCCCACATCCTGATGTCGACGACCAAGTCGTTTACCGGGACTCTGACGGGGATCCTCGTCACTCGCGGCGTTATCGATGTAGAGGCCCGCGTCACGAGCCTGCTGCCGGCGCTCGAGGGCACCGGCTACGATGGCGCGACCATTCGCCACTTGCTCGACATGCGCGTGGGCCTCGACTACTCGGAGGACTACGAGGATCCCGAGAGCGACTTTGCCTTCCTCGACGCTGCCGGCGGCTGGCGTCCACCGGTGCGCCCTGACGGCCCGCGCACTCTGCTCGACTTCCTCCGCACGGTGCGCCCCGGTCCACCTCACGGGGGTGCTTTCCACTACGTGTCGGCCAACTCGATCGTGCTGGGCTGGGCGCTTGAGGCGGCGACCGGTGAGCGATTTGCCGAGCTGCTCTCCCGTTGGCTGTGGCAGCCGATGGAGGCGGAGTTCGATGCCGATGTCGTGCTCGACCGCCAGAGCATGTCGCAGACCGAGGGTGGCCTCAACGTGACCTTGCGCGACCTCGCTCGCTTCGGCGAGCTGCACCGGAGGAAGGGGGAGCTCAACGGTCGCCAGGTGGTCCCCGCCTCGTGGATCGAAGATCTGCGGGAGTGCGGCGACCCCGGGGCTTGGGACCGGGGGACGATGGCCGACGGCCTGCCCGGCCATCACTACCGCTCCCAGTGGTACACGTACCGGGCGCATACGCATCGTCCCTTTTTCACCCTTGGGGCCTTCGGTCAGAGCGTGTATGTGGATCCGGTGGCGGAGGTGGTGATCGCGAAGCTGAGCTGCCACCCGAATTCGGTGGATACCGGGCGCTTCGACGACATGTTCCGCGCGATTCGCGCAATATGTGACTGGTGCAAATCAGACAAGGGGGAGAATTGAAGGTGTTCGACGCGCTCAATCTCATGCGCAGATTCCCGTCGGAAGCGGGAGAGCAGGTCACCATTGCCAACATGCAGGAAGGCCCCTTCAATCGCTGGGCATTTCGCAACATGCGCCGCCTGCTGCCGAGCGCCAACGTCTGGCGCGGGGATGGCGAGGTCGCGGAGCTTCCCGTTTCGCCCGTCCACCTGGACGACATCGAATTCGAGAGCGCTGGAAACGGGACCGTCACCGTCAAGGAGGCCCTCGATCGAGGCTACACCGACGGATTCGTGGTGCTCCACGAAGGCGCCATCGTGGCCGAGCGCTACGCGGCGGGCGTTGAACCTCACGAGCCGCACCTTCTGATGTCGGTGACGAAATCGTTCACGGGATCGTTGACCGGTATCGCGGTCGAGACCGGGCTGCTCTCGCCGGACGATCTCGTGACGGACATCATCCCCGAGGTCGTGGGCTCCGCCTACGACGGCGCGTGCGTGCGGCACGTCCTCGACATGAGCGTTTCGATGGACTACGACGAGGACTACGACAACCCGGACAGCGATGTCGCCCTGCTCGACGTGGCGGCGGGCTGGAGACCGGTGCGGGAGGGGGCGCCGGACAACCTGCGCGACTACATCAGGACCATGCGCAAGGCCGAGGGCGAGCACGGGGTCGCGTTCCACTACGTCTCCACCAATACCGACCTGCTCGGCTGGATCCTGGAGCGCGTGTGCGGGACGGACTTCGCGACCCTGCTCTCGCGGGAAATCTGGCGGCCGATGGGCGCCGAGTTCGATGCGTACGTCACCCTGGATCGCCTGGGGGCTCCCCAGACCGACGGGGGCCTGTGCGTCACCACGAGAGACCTTGCTCGTTTCGGCCAACTGCACTTGCAGCAAGGGGTGATGAACGGAAGACGCATCGTCCCCGAAGAGTGGATCCGCGACTTCCGGGAAAACGGCGATGCCGGAGCCTGGGACCGGGGCAACTTCGCCGAGTTCCTGCCGGGTTTCCACTACCGCTCCAAGTGGTACACGGACCGCCGGGATCCCCACCACCCCTGCCTTGGGCTGGGAATCCATGGACAGTTCCTCTTCGTGGATCCGGTTGCGGGAGTGGTGATCGCCAAGCACTCCAGCCACCCGCGGCCTGCGGACGAGGCCTGGTTCGACGACACGGTGCGCGCCTTCGAGGCCATCGCGCACGCCCTGGCCGGATAGACGCCCGGCCCGCCGCCTGCCCGGCTCCCCTCGGAGAGGCGGCGATCACACGCCCCTCCGGCGATCGGGCAGCCCGACTGCCACCACACCGGAAAGCATCCGGCCCCGGCACGCTCGGACCCGCGTCGATGGGAGGCGGCGGCCTTCCGGCCTTTCTTGCCAGTCCCCGGGGATTCGCTCAGACTCTTGCCGGTTCGGACAAGGCGGAATGGAGGATGGAGAAATGACAAACGCATTCACGAACACCAGGCGCTTGATGCTCATCTGCCTGCTCGCGGTGACCGGCAACCTGCTCGACGCTGCCCGCTCCCCGGCGCATGCGCAGGGCACATTGATCTGGGCCATGCCCGCCGGCGCCAGCGTGCTGGACCCGCACGTGGTCTGCGGCTGGCTCGGTCGAGGAGTCACCCACCAGATATTCGAGAGCTTTGCCGATCAGGACCTCTCGAAGCTCCATGACGAAGTGCCGGCGCCGCTGAAGCCTCAGCTCGCCGAGTCATGGGATGTGTCCGAGGACGGACGGGTCTACACCTTCCACTTGCGCAGCGGCGTACGCTTCCACGACGGAACCCCCTTCGATGCCGAAGCGGTCAAGTTCAACTTCGATCGCTTCATGGACCCGGAGGCTCCACACTTCTACGAGCTCGCGCAGGCCTACTTCATGTTCGCCGGCGGTGCTGCCGACATCGAGTCCTACCGAATCGTGGACCCCATGACCTTCGAGGTCACCTTGAAGGCGCGCAACAACGAGTGGATGAGAAGCACGCTCGAGGACTGTCCCACTCTTCACTTCGTCAGCCCCGCTGCCATCGAGGAGTTCGGGAACGATGCCATCCCTTTGCATCCGATCGGGACCGGTCCCTTCAAGTTTGCGGAGCGCGAGGAAGGGGTGAAGATCGTGCTCGAGCGCAATGACGACTACTGGGGCCGGCAGGCGAAGCTCGACCGCGTCATCTACCGGCGCCTCGAGGATCCCGCCACCCGGCTGAATGCCTTTCTCGCGGGCGAGGCGAACCTGATCCAGGAGCCGCCCTGGGACGAAATCGAAGGACTGAAGGAGGAAGGTTTCGTCTATACGGAGAATCGCAATCCTCCCTGGCTGTGGTACCTGATTTTCAACTTCAAGAACCCGACCATGCAGGATGTGCGGGTGCGCAAGGCGATCAACATGGCGATCGATCGCGAGAGTATCGTTCGCGAGATCACGCGAAACACCGCCGATCCGGCCTACGGGATGCTGAGCAGAGGGACCTATGCCCACGATTCCGACTACCGGGGGCTGGGCTACGATCCGGAGGGTGCGCGCGCGCTGCTGGCCGAAGCGGGCCATGCGGACGGACTGGAGATCGACTTCGACATTCCCCAGTACGGCTACGGAGAGCTGCTGGAGAAGTGGGTCCAGCGTGACCTCAAGAAAGTGGGCATCAATGTGAAGATCAACAAGATGGAGTGGCTCGCCTATCTCGACAAGTGGAATGCCGGCATGCCGGAAGAGCTCGAGATGAACGAGATCGGCTGGGGCCAGCAGATCCCGGGCTGGCTCGGTCTGATCGGACGCTGCGATCGGCATCCCTGGGACGGCTCCAATGTCGGCTGGTACTGCAACCCGAGGGCCGACGAGCTGTTCAAGCAGGCATTGCAGGCGGACGACGAAGCCGAGGCGGCCGCGCTGTACCGGCAGGCGAACGATATCGTGATGGGAGAAGACGCCGCGTTCGCACCCATCTATCACTACTTCAACCCGATCATGGTGCATCCTTCGGTCAAGGGCTTCGTGAACTCGACCGCCAACTGGTGGGATCTGTCCACGGTCTGGATCGAGGAGTGACCGGTCGCTCATCGCCAAGGCCTGCGACCTTCGTCGCAGGCCTTGGCGTGAGGCTGTTTTGATGCGTGTGCCCCGAAAGGTGACCATGCCGGTTGCCGGGGACGCCTGACATGGGCTGGTTTGTCGCCGGGCGCTTGCTCGCGGCAGTGCCGGTGCTCTTCGGAGTGTCGGTGGTGGTGTTCATGCTGCTGCACTTCGCACCGGGGGACGTCGCTTCCGTGCTCGCCGGGCCGATGGCGACGGAAGCGATCAAGGAGGCGATACGCGAGTCGCTGGGTCTCGATCTTCCGCTTCCCGTGCAGTTCCTGAAGTGGCTGGGCAATCTGATGCATGGGGACTTCGGCACTTCGCTCGTCTACAAGCGGCCGGTCGCGGAGTTCATCTTCGGGAAATTCTTCAATACTGCATTGATGGCGGTCTCGGCCGCTCTGCTCGCCTGCGCCATCGGCATCTCCATCGGCACATTCGCCGCCAGCAAGTCCCACTCGCTCTTCGACCGGGTGACGATGGCCATCACCATGGTCATCGGCAGCACGCCGCTCTTCTGGCTGGGACTGATCCTGGTCCTGTTGTTTGCCCTGACCTGGCGGGTGTTTCCGGCGACCGGGATGACCAGCCCCGTGGACGGCGGCGGCTTCGTCGACGTGGCCCGACATCTCGTTCTGCCCGCGGTGGCGGCAGCCATGCCTTCTTCCGCCATCATCTCCCGCACCGCACGCTCCTGCATGATCGATGTGCTGGGGCAGAACTACATTCGGGTCGCGCGCGCCAAGGGGATTCAGCGCAGGTTGATTCTGCGGAAGCACGCGTTCCGAAACGCCTTGCCTCCCATCGCGACGGTATGCGGCTTGGAGCTTGCGTTCCTGTTGACGGGCGTGTTCTTCGTCGAGGTGGTGTTTGCGTGGCCCGGTCTCGGCAATGCGCTCTACTACGCCATCATCGCGCACGACATCCCGACGGTGCAGGCGTCGGTGCTCCTGATCGCGCTGAGCTTCGTGGTGATCAACCTCGCGGTGGACGTGCTGAATGCGTATCTGGATCCCCGGATCAAAGCGAGCACAAGCGGGCGGGGCGGGTGACGCGCAGATCTTTGACCGGTCGGGCCTATCTGTCCGAAGGCGCCTCCGGAGCAGCAGGAAGCGACCGGACGAGCGACGCGCAGTCGCTTCGCCGCACGTTGGCGGGCGCCTGGCGCGCCTACTGTCGTGACCGCTCGTCAGTGATCGCGCTCGGCTTTCTGGTCGTGGTTGCGGGCGCGTCGCTGCTCGCACCGTTGATTGCGCCCCACGATCCCAGCGAGGCAATCACTTTCCGGCACGCCGCGCCGTTCAGCGAAGGTCTCGTCCTCGGTGCGGACGGGGACGGGAGGGACGTGCTCTCGAGGCTCCTGTGGGGGGGCCGCATATCGTTGATGGTCGCGGTTCTGCCCACCCTGCTCGCGCTCGCCTTCAGTCTTGCGATCGGAATTGCGGCGGGGTACTTCGGGAAGTGGTCCGACCATGTCGCGATGCGCGTGCTGGACATGGTGTTCGCCTTCCCGCTCGTGCTCCTCGCGATTGTTGTCGCGAGCATGCTGAGCCCCGGCATTCTCACCGTGACCGTCGCCATCATGGTGGCGCTCACGCCCTACATCACCCGACTGGTGCGCACGACCACGCAGTCGGTCAAGGGCCTGCCCTTCATCGAGGCGGCCCATGCCGCCGGTGCGAGCGAGCTCACCATCGTCACCCGCTACATTCTGCCGAACGTGGTCGCACCGGCCCTCGTCTACGCGACCACGCTGATGGGCTTCATGATCGTGGTCGGCGCCGGCTTGAGCTTTCTCGGACTCGGCACGCAGCCTCCCGACGCCGATTGGGGGGTGATGGTCGCCGACGGGCGGGTAGTGCTCCGCAAGGCGCCGCACGTCACCATCATTCCGGGCGTGATGATCATCCTCGTGTCGTTGTCCTTCGCGTTCGTCGGGGACGGGTTGCGCGACGCCCTCGATCCGCGCAGCCGGCGCCACTGAGCGGGGGCGGCGAGATGAGCGAGCCGCTGCTATCGGTTGAGGGCCTGCACACCGCGTTCCATCTCGAGGGCGGTGTCCTGCGCGCGGTCAACGACGTCTCCTTTTCGCTCGAGCCGGGGCGCGTGCTCGGTATCGTAGGCGAATCGGGTTCGGGCAAGAGCGTGACCGCGCTCTCAATCCTGCGCCTCGTCGATGCGCCCGGTCGGATAGAGGAGGGCCGAGTCCGCTTTCGCGGCCGCGACCTGCTCGCACTCAGCGAGGCCGAGATGGAGCAGGAGATCCGCGGGAATCGGATCGGCATGATCTTCCAGGACCCCATGACCTCGTTGAACCCGGTGTTCCCGGTGGGTGCTCAGATCGCCGAGGTCCTGGAGGCGCACCAGGACACGAACCGGGAGGAGAGCCGCCGCCGAGCCACCGAGCTGTTGCGACTGGTGGGGATTCCCAACGCCGAGGACCGCTATTCCGACTTCCCCCATCAGTTCAGCGGAGGTATGCGCCAGCGGGTCCTGATCGCGGCCGCCATCGCCTCCCAGCCCGACATCCTGATCGCCGACGAGCCGACGACCGCGCTCGACGTCACCATCCAGGCGCAGATTCTGAAGCTGCTCGGCGACCTGCAGCGCCGCTTCGGTACTGCGATGGTGCTGATCACGCACGATCTCGGGGTCATCGCGACCATGGCCGACGAGGTCATGGTGATGTACGCGGGGCGCAGCGTCGAGCACGGAACGGTGGAAGACATCTTCGAGCGCCCCCGGCATCCCTACACGTTGGGGCTCTTCGATTCCCTCATCCGGCTGGACGATTCTCCCCAATCCGAACTGAGGCCCATACCGGGCAATCCGCCGGTCCCGATCAACCTTCCGCCCGGCTGCAACTTCCGGGCGCGATGCGGCCGGGCCACGGACCTTTGCGCTCGCAAGGAGCCCCTGCTGCGGGCGGGAATCGGGGGGCACCGGGTCGCGTGCCATCTGGTGAATCCGGACGTGGGGGATCCGGACTCGTGAGCTCGCCGCTCCTCAGCGTGCGCGATTTGGCCAAGCACTTCGTGCTCTCGCGCCGCCGCCTCTTCGAGCGGCCGGAAGTCCTCCGGGCGCTCGACGGTGTCAGCTTCGATCTGCCGGCGGGCGAGACCCTGGGAGTGGTCGGTGAGAGCGGGTGCGGCAAGACCACCATGGCCCGCCTCGTGCTGCGTCTCCTGGAACCGACGCAGGGCGAGATTGTCCTGGAAGGGGTGGACATGCTGGGCTGCACGGAGAGCGAGCTGCGCCGGCTGCGTCGCGAGATGCAGATCGTCTTTCAGGATCCACTGTCTTCGCTCAATCCCCGCATGACGGTCGGGGTGTCGGTGACCGAACCTATGCGTTTCCACGCCATCGGGTCGCGCCGGGAGCGACTGGAGCGGGCCATCGAGCTGCTCGAAGTGGTGGGCATGGATTCGGAGGTGCTCGACCGCTACCCGCACGAGTTCTCGGGCGGGCAGTGCCAGCGGATCTCGATCGCCCGCGCGCTCACGTTGCAGCCCAAATTGGTGGTGCTCGACGAGCCGGTATCGGCCCTCGATGTCTCGATCCGCGCCCAGATCCTCAAGTTGCTGCTCGACCTTCAGGATCAGTTCAACCTGACCTATCTCTTCATCTCGCACGATCTCAGCGTGGTGAAGCGTTTCTGTCGACGCATCGCAGTGCTCTATCTCGGCAAGCTGGTCGAGCTCAGCGACAGCGAAGGGCTCTACCGTGAACCGCTGCATCCCTATACCCAGGCCCTCATCAACGCCATTCCGAGCCTCAACCCCAAGGACAAGTCCTTCGAACGACTCCGTGGCCTCGAAGGCGATGTTCCGAGCGCCGTCAATCCCCCCTCCGGCTGCCGCTTCCATACGCGATGCCCGCATCGAATGCCCAAGTGCTCGGAGCGGGAGCCTCCGCTCGTCGACGTGGGAGCCGGGCACAAGGTGGCCTGCTTTCTGAACCAATAGCCCACAGAGCGAGGGCGCAATGGGGAGTGTGAGCGTGGTGATGGGAAGACGTGCGGCTGCTGGAGGCCGATTGCTGATGAATCCGAAGTCGCCGGCGCAGAGGGAGAGCAAGTAACCTTAGGTGGGCGGCATGGTGTCGTCCCGGCGCGGGGAAGTTCTGGCAATGCGGGTTCTGGGGATCGAAACTTCGTGCGATGAAAGCGCCGTGGCGGTGTACGACACCGACGCGGGCCTGCTGGCGCACTGCCTCTACTCCCAAGTCGAGCTGCATCGCGAGTACGGCGGAGTGGTGCCGGAGCTCGCCTCCCGCGACCACGTTGCGAAGCTCGCCCCTCTCGTCAAGCGTGCCCTGGCGGAATCCGGCGGCGAGCCGGTCGACGGTGTCGCCTACACCGTGGGGCCCGGTCTCGCGGGGGCCCTGCTGGTGGGGGCGGCGACGGGCCGCAGCCTCGCCTTCGCCTGGGGGGTGCCCGCCCTCGGGGTGCACCATCTCGAGGCGCACCTGCTCGCGGCGATGCTCGAACCCGATCCCCCGGACTACCCCTTTCTCGCGCTGCTGGTCTCCGGCGGCCACACCCAGCTCGTGCACGTGGCCCGACCGGGGGAGTACGACGTGCTGGGCGAGTCCCTGGACGACGCGGCGGGAGAGGCCTTCGACAAGACCGCGGCGCTGCTCGGCCTGCCCTATCCCGGTGGCCCCTCGCTGGCCGCCCTCGCGCTCGAGGGCGACCCCTCGCGCTTTCGCTTTCCCCGCCCGATGACGGATCGGCCCGGGCTCGACATGAGCTTCAGTGGCCTCAAGACCTTCGCGAGCAACACGCTTCGCAACGAAGCGGACACCGCTTCCACCCGCGCAGACATCGCGCGCGCCTTCGAGGAGGCGGTGGTCGACACCCTGCTCATCAAGTGCCGCCGGGCGCTGCTCCACACCGGGCTGCCGCGCCTCGTGGTCACCGGCGGGGTGGGCGCCAACCGCCGCCTGCGCGGCGCGGCCGCGACCATGGCCCGCGACATGGGAGTGCAGGTCAGCTATCCCCGGATCGAGCTCTGCACGGACAATGCGGCGATGGTCGCCTACGCGGGCAGCCTGCGCTTGCTCGCGGGCGAGGCGCACGGGCTCGACTTCACGGTGAAGCCGCGCTGGCCGCTGGCCTCGCTCTCGCCACCCGCTTCCCGGGGTGCGGGTGATGTCAGTATCCGGGCGGGGGAGTAAAGCGGTAGTAGCCCTCTTCGATCAGCGCGGCCATGTGCAGGCAGGTCAGGTCGTCGTACTGGCGTCCGATGATCTGGATGCCGACGGGCAGGCCGTCCGCCAGCCCGATTGGCGCGACGGTGGAGGGCAGGTAGTACCCGCAGGGATAGCCGGCCCAGAAGAGCTGATCGACGGTGGGCTGCAACTTGCCGTTGACGGTGATCGTCCGGTCATGGCGCTCGCCCGCCTGATCGTGGGGAAAGGCCGGTGAGGACGCGGCGGGGCAGAGCAGCAGGTCGCAGGTCTCGAACCACGCTTCCCAGCCGGCCATCAGCTCGTAGCGGCGCTCGTTCCACC
>CAYQVB010000053.1:0-26159 GCA_964420925.1 uncultured Ectothiorhodospiraceae bacterium
CCGCCCGCCCACTACGGCATCGTCCAATTCGAGGGAGGCGGCCGCCTCATGGCCGACTTCACCGACGTGGACACAGGGGAAGTCGAAGTCGGGATGCCGATGCGCATGGTGTTCCGGGTCAAGGAACAGGACGCCCGGCGCCACTTCAAGAGCTACTTCTGGAAGGCGGCGCCCACCTGAGGCGGAGGGCGCGCGCACGTCCTGAGCGGGAGGTATCGACATGGCACGAGGCATCAGGGATCGCGTCGCGATCCTCGGAATGGGCTGCTCGAAGTTCGGCGAGCGCTGGGACGCAGGCCCGGAGGACCTGCTCGTGGAGGCATTCCAGGAGTGCCTGGAGGATGCGGGCATCGGGCGCGAGCGCATCGAGGCAGCGTGGCTCGCGACCGCAATCGAGGAGGTGAGCGTCGGCAAGTCGGGGATCCCGCTCGCGGAGGCGCTGCGCCTGCCCTACATTCCGGTGACCCGGGTCGAGAACTTCTGCGCGAGCGGAACCGAGTCCTTCCGAGGCGCGGTCTACGCGGTCGCCTCGGGCGCGGCGGACATCGCGCTCGCGGCCGGGGTGGAGAAGCTCAAGGACACCGGCTACGGCGGCCTGCCCCAGCGCAGCCGCGGCGCCCTCAACGACATGGTCTGGGCCAACTTCTCCGCGCCGGGCAGCTTTGCCCAGCTCGCCGCCGCCTACCGCTCCCGGCACGCGGTGTCCCCGGAAGATCTCAAGCGGGCGATGGCCAAGGTCTCGGTCAAGAGCCACGCCAACGGCGCCAAGAACCCCAAGGCGCACCTGCGCAACGAGATCAGCATCGAGAAGGCGGTGAACGCGCCGATGGTGGCCGAGCCGCTGGGGCTCTTCGATTGCTGTGGGGTGTCCGACGGCGCCGCCTGCGCCATCGTGTGTCGCCCGGAGATCGCGCGCGAGCTCGGCCACGAGGACCCGATCACGGTCAAGGCCCTGCAGGTTTCGGTCTCCAACGGCACCGAGGCCGGTTACAACGCGTGGGACGGCAGCCACTTCGTCACCGCCCGCATCGCGAGCGGCCGCGCCTACGAGGAAGCGGGGGTGCGTGACCCCCGCGCCGAGATCGACATGGTGGAGGCCCACGACTGCTTCTCCATCACCGAGCTGGTGACGATGGAGGACCTCGGCCTCTCGCGGGAGGGCGAGGGATGGCGCGACGTGCTCGACGGCGTCTACGACGCCGAGGGCGATACCCCCTGCCAGATCGACGGCGGCCTCAAGTGCTTCGGGCACCCCATCGGCGCATCGGGCCTGCGCATGCTCTACGAGGTCTACCTGCAGCTCGAGGGCCGCGCCGATGCCCGCCAGCTCGAGGAGCCCCGCCTCGGTCTCACCCACAACCTCGGCGGCGCGCCCCATCGCAACGTGTGCAGCGTGGCGATCGTCGGCCGCCAGGGGGAGTAGCGCTTCGGATGAAAGAGACGCGTGAAAGCGGCGCTGCGACGGCGGCGCGCGAGTCCGCGCTGGGCCGCTACGCCGGCTACAGCGAGGAGCGCTTCGGCGACGGCGTTCGAAGCTCCTGCTACGTGGAGATGCGCGACGGCGTACGCCTGGCGGTCGACATCCTGCGGCCGACCTCGGGCGGAACGCCGGTAGCCGAGCCGCTGCCCGCGCTATGGACTCACGCCCGGTACCACCGCACCTCCCTCGGCGCCGAGGGTGAGGTGACGACCTGCATCGAGGTCGAGTTCGACTGGATGTATCCGGTCGTCCGGCATGGCTACGTGGCGGTGAACGTCGACGCCCGAGGCTGCGGCGCATCCTTCGGGGTGTGCGCCGGGCAGTTCTCCGCCTTGGAGACCCGTGACGCGCACGACGTGACCGAATGGATCGCGGCCCAGCCCTGGTGCAACGGCAAGGTCGGGATGTTCGGCCGCTCCTATCTCGGCATCACCCAGTATTTCGCCGCCACCCAGGCGCCGCCGCATCTCGAGACCCTGTTTCCGGAGATGGCGAGCTTCGACCTCTACGCGTACGCGTACTGTGGCGGCGTGTTCCGCGCGACGAGCCGCTTCGACTGGCAGCAGCTCGTCGGCAACCTCGACCAGTCCATTCCCACGCTCTGGCGGGGCGACTGGCTCGGACCGGTCGCATCGGTCGACGGCGATGACGATGGCCGGCTCGCGCGCGCAGCGAGGCGCGAGCATCGCGAGAACCCGAACTGGTACCGCATGCTCGCCGGCTCCCCGTACCGCGACAGCGTCGACCCGATCAGTGGAGAGTGTCTGTACGACACCCGGAGCGCGGGCAACCACCGGGCCCTCGTCGAGAAGTCCGGCATTCCGATCTACCACCTCGCGGGCTGGTACGACATGTTCCCGCGGGACACGCTGCTGTGGTGGCGCAATCTCGACAATCCCCAGAAGGTCGTCATCGGACCCTGGTTTCACGTCGACCGCCACGGCCTCGACGACGAGGCCGAGCATCTTCGCTGGTACGACCACTGGCTCAAGGGTATCGACAACGGGGTCATGGACGAGGACCCCATCCACTACTGGACGCTCGATGCTCCGGAAGGCGAAGAATGGCGATCCTCGTCCGCCTGGCCGCTCCCGAACGAAGAGCGCGTGGACTTCTACCTCGCGGTCGGACCGAGCGGGACCTCGGCGTCCGTCAACGACGGCGTGCTCTCCCGCGAGCCCGCGGGCGGCAGCGATCACGACGACTACGTCGCCGACTACAGGGCGACGACGAGCCTCGTCAATCGCTGGGCCAATGCGAGCGGCGGCCCCACCGGCTACCCCGACATGAGCGGGAACGACGCCAGGGGGCTCACCTACACGTCGGAGCCATTAAACGAGGACGTCGAGGTGACCGGTCACCCGATCATTCATCTCTGGGTGAGCACCGACCGGGACGACTGCGCATTCTACGCCTATCTCGAAGACGTCCACCCGGACGGCTATTCCCAGTATGTCACCGAGGGCGTCCTGCTCGGCTCCCACCGCAAGCTCTCCGAGGCGCCGTGGTACAACCTGGGGCTTCCCTACCACAGCGGCCTCGAAGCCGACGTCGAGCCCATGCCGGACGGGCCGGTGGAGCTGGTCTTCGACCTGCACCCCACCTCGAAGCGCTTTCCCCGCGGTCACCGCATTCGGGTGACGATCACCTGCGCGGACTGCGACAACGACCAGGTGCCGGAGTACGACCCGCCGGCGGCGGTACGGGTGTACACGGGTGAGACCCGGTGCTCGAAGATCGAGCTGCCTTTCGTGCCGGGCGATCGGTGATCGCGGCGGCTTTCAACCGCGCGCGTAGCGGTTGACGGGGACCGGGAGTCCGAGGTGATCGCGAAGAGTCGTTCCTGAGTACTCTTCGCGAAAGAGCCCGCGCTCCCGGAGAACCGGCAGGACGCCGCGAGTGAAGTCGTCGAGCGCTTCGGGAAAATGCGCGGGGGCGACGATGAATCCGTCGCAGGCACCGCCGGTGAACCAGGCTTCCATCGTGTCGGCGATCTGCTCCGGCGTGCCGCAGGAGATCAGGTAGCCCCGCGAGACCGCGAAGTTGTTGTAGAGGTCGCGCAGCGTATGCGTGGCGCGGTACTCCGGCGTCAGCATCATGCGCGCGTACCCCTGGACTTCCACGGGGAGAGGCAGGTCCGGAATCGGGCCGTCGAGAGGCCAGCTCGAGAAATCGTGGCCGATGCGATCGGTCATGGTGCGAAAGCCGACGGACTCGTCGACGTAGCTCGCGAGGGTGTCGAGCTTCGCCTTCGCCTCGGCTTCCGTGCCACCCGCCACGGGGAGGAATCCGGGGAGGATCTTGCAGTTGTCGGGGTCTCGCCCGCCCGCGGCAACGTCGCGCTTGAGCGACGCGTAGAAGTCCCGAGCCAGCTCGAGGTTGATCTGCACCGCCAGCACCACGTCGGCATGGCGGGCGGCAAATGCCTGCCCGGTACGCGAGGAGCCCGCCTGGAAAATGACGGGATGACCCTGCGGGCAACGTGACACGTTGAGAGGGCCACGTACCGAGAAGTACTTTCCGCGGTGGCCGAGCTCGTGCACCCGCGCGGGGTCGAAGAAGCGGCCGGACTCGACGTCCATGACCTTGGCCCCCGGCTCCCAGCCGTCCCAGAGCCCCTTCACCACCTCGATGTACTCCGAGGCGATCTCGTAGCGTTCGTCGTGCGCCACCATTTCCACACCGAAGTTCTCGGCGGAAGCCGGGGTGTTGGTGGTGACCAGGTTCCATCCCGCCCGTCCGCCGCTGATGTGGTCGAGCGACGCGACGAAACGCGCGAGGTTGTAGGGCTCCGTGTAAGAGGTCGAGCCGCTTGCCACCAGCCCGATCCGGCGCGTGTGCGCTGCCACCGCCGACAGGGTCGTGAAGGGTTCGGTGCGCGACGCGAATCCGGGGTGGTCGCCGAGGTCGCAGCGTACGTTGTCGGCGAGGAACACCAAGTCCATCGCGGCGGCCTCCGCGCGCTGCGCGATGTCGATGTAGTTCCCGATGGCGTCGCCGCTCTTCGCCGCGCCCGGATGGCGCCAGCCCGCCACGTGGTTGCCGTTGCCGACCGCAAAGACTCCGAGATTCATCCGGCGCGGCTTGCTCGCGCTCACGATGTCCGATCCAATCGAGTCACTGCGTCCGATCCCTTCGTCCGCGCCGAAAGCGCGGACCCGTTCCAGCTTCCACGAGTAGGAAACGCCACTCCTGCAGATCCCGCCGACCGGGCCGCACGATATCACGTAGCGGCAGGATCGGTGCCTTCCGAAATGCACTCACGCCTACACTTGTCCGAACTCCGCGATGTCCTCCGGAGTCGGGGCATAGGCGCCGTCGAGCCAGGCCTCGACCTCGGCTGCGAAGGCGCTGTCGAGAGCGCCGTAGCGCCGCCGCAGCGCCCGCAGCTCGGAGGGGGCCAGGCCGTCGAGACCGATATCCTGGAAGGATTCGAGGTCTTCGAGGAGAAATCGGGCGGTCTCGTCGTCGCAGAGCATGCCGAGCGCCGCGCGCAGGGCCCGCTCCGGCTCGTAGCCGGCGGGGTCCGCGTAGAGCATGGCGAGCGTCGCGAGCGGGATCTGCGACAGACGCGCGGCGTTCATCGGATTCGCGCCGTGCCCACTGAGCGGCGCCCCGGGAAGCTCGGAGCGCCCGGTGAAGGCACGCAGGTGGAGGCGGCGGCTCATCCGCGGCCCGTCGTTCACCGGGTAGTTGTCCCAGAGCAGCACAGGACGACCGAGGCGTCCCCGCACCCCCTCGAGGTGTTCGCGATCGATGACGGTCGAGCACACTTCGGGGCCGGTCCAGAACACGTGGACGTCGGGCGCGAGCTCCGCGCCCAGGGTTTCGAGATAACCGGACGGGCGCGGACCGGAGAAGGCATCCAGCACCGGTTCGTCGGAGTAGTAGGTGGGACACAGCGCGATGGCCTTCGCGTTGCTCAGCGTCCGCACCTGCTCGACCAGGCGGCACTGGCGCCACGCAAGATCCGGCACGCCGGCCGGCATGTCGTCGAAGAGCACCCCGAGCAGATCGAGATCGAGACGATTCAGGGTCTCGACGCTTCTTGCAAGGTCACGTTCTCCTTCGCGGTTGAAACGGCGGTATAGCGCGTAGGGGCTCAAGCCCACTCCGAATGCGACCCCCGCCTCCCGGTAACGCCCGCGCAGCGCGACGAGGCGCCGCCACTCCTCCGGCGGCCAGGGTTCGGACCAGCGGCGGCGCAATGCGTCGCAACGCTTAGGCGCGAAGAAGCAGAAGGCAAAGCCCTGCTCCGCGAGAAAACGGGCATAGGCGGCACGCTCCGTCCAGCGCCACTGCGGGCCGAAGAAGCCCTCGATGACACCGAGCCCGAGCGGAACGGGCGCCGCCTCCCGACTCATTCAGCCAATGCCCTGAGGCGACACTCCCGGTGGGCGTTGCAGGCGGCGTTCATTCTCCCCGCCCCTCGCAGGAAGATTCCCGCATGCGCTGCCAGTCCGCGTCCTGGAGCTCCGCCTGCACGCCGTGACCGCCGACCCTCGCATCTCTCAGCTCGAAGCGATGCGGCTTGCGATCGGCGCGCAGTGTTTCACGCGATCCACATTCGACCAGAGCACGGAGAGTCGTTCCGTCTTTTGCCGCGTGGGCTTTCGCCTTTCTCGCAAGGTCGTCGGATATCTCGATCGTCGTCTTCATGCCGGCACCCATATCCCCCAATGGGGGCATCCATACCCCGGATGCGGATCCTGCCGTGTCAAACGCTGGTGCAGGGGCACGGCAAGGATTCTACAATCCCGCCCCGCCGCCGCGCATGCGCGGCGGCGGTAGCCGTACCACACCGCGAGGTCGATGAAGAATGAGCAACGCGGCCGAACTGGAGGCACGCATTCAGCGGGGCGAAGTCGTCGTCCTGGATGGAGCGATGGGCACCGAGCTCGAGCGGCTCGGCGCGCCGATGCACGATGCCGTGTGGTGCGGGAAGGCGCTCGAGGACTACCCGGAACTCGTGCGCGAGGTGCACCGCAGCTACATCGAGGCGGGCGCCGACATCATCACTACGAACACCTACGCTTCGGCCCGGCACTCGCTGGAGCCCGGTGGACTCGGAGACCGGGTAGAGGAGTGGAACACCCGGGCCGTCGCCTTCGCCCGAGAGGCCCGCGACGCGACCGACTCGCCACACCCGGTGTACGTAGCCGGTTCGGTCTCGACCTTCGGCAGCTTCAACCATCTCACCCCCTCCGAGCTCGCCCAGGGCCTGCGCGAGCAGGCGCGGATCCTCGCGGCGCAGGGTGTCGATCTGCTCCTGCTCGAAACCCTCGGGACGAAGCGTGACGGAATCGAGGCGGGCGTCGAGGCCATCACCGACATCGGCCTTCCGGTCTGGGTGGCGATGAGCTGCATGCAGAGCCACGACACCGGGGAAGTGATGCTCGGAGTCGAGGAGAGCCAGGCGCACAGCAGTGACGACCTGCGCATGGCTTACGAACCTTTCGGCCTTGCGGTGGCGTCGGTGATGGCGCGCGGCGCCTCGGCGGCGCTGATGATGCACTCGGACCTCAACGTCACCCGGGCGGCGCTCGAGACCATTGCGGCGCACTACGACGGTCCGCGGGGCGCGTACCCCAATGCCGGACACTGGCTGCGCCCGCAATGGGCTTTCGTGGACCAGGTCTCGCCCGAAACCTACGCGGAAGAAGCGAGCGCCTGGATCGCCTCGGGGGCGCGCGTCGTCGGCGGCTGTTGCGGCATCGGCCCCGCCCACATCCAGGCGGTACGCGAGCGTATCGCGGGCTGAGAGGCGGGTTCGCAGCCTCGGAGCGAGCGACACGCGGAAGCCATCCGTGGTGGAGAATCACCTCGTCGTCGGGAGAGGAACTCGGGGGTCCTCGGCGCGCACGGGTTGTCCACTCCCGTCACTCCCGCGAAAGCGGGAATCCACGAAAAGGCGCAGACTGCGGAAAGCCCCCCGCATACGGGCAAAGCCTTACCACGCCGATGCGAGCACGCTCGAGAGTGGTGCCGCAGCCTGCACCGAACAGCGGTGATCGCGCATGCAGCAGGAAGCGCCAAGGAGACGCGGGCGTCGGCGCGGCCCCTCGCACAAGGTCCGCGAACGAGCCGATGACCGCATCCCTCAGCTCCCGTGGCGCCAGCCGAGGAATCCCTACCCGCCGCTCGAGATCCTGAGCGAGGAACAGATCGAGGCCATCCACGAGACCTCGATGCGGATCCTGGAGGAGCTCGGTGTGGAGCTCATGAACCCTCGCGCGCGGCAGATGTTCAGGGCGGCGGGGGCGGAGGTGGACGAGTCGAACGGCACAGTGCGGGTGGACCGCGGTCTCGTAGCCGAGCTGCTCGCGCTTGCCCCCTCTTCGTTCACGATTACCGGGCGCAACCCGGACAAGCGCCTGGTCTTCGGCGGCAACCACCTGGCATTCGGCCTCGTCGCAGGGCCGCCCAGTGTGCACGACCGGATACGCGGGCGGCGCGACGGAAACTTGAGCGATTACGAGGACTTCATCCGCCTTGCGCACTACTTCAACGCGATCCACATCATCGGCAACCAGGTGGTGGCGCCGGTGGAGCTGCCCGCCAACACCCGACACCTCGAGACTTATAACGCCAACCTGAGCTGCTCGGACCTGAGCTTCCACTGCACCGCGATCGGAGCGGGACGCGCGACCGACGGGATCCGGATGATGGCGATCGCCCGCGGCATGCCGCTCGACGAGATGCGCGCCGATCCGGGGGTCACCACCATCATCTCCGTCAACAGCCCCCGGCGCTTCGACGAGGCGATGGCGGAGGGGCTCATCGCGATGTCGGAGCACGGGCAGGCGGTGGCGATCACTCCCTTCACGCTGATGGGGGCGATGACCCCGGTCACCCTCGCCGCGGGCCTCGCCCAGCAGAACGCGGAGGCGCTCTTCGGCATCGCGCTGACCCAGCTCGCGCGCCCCGGCGCGCCGGTGTTCTACGGCTCCTACACCTCGAACGTGGACATGCGGTCCGGATCGCCCGCCTTCGGAACCCCGGAGAACACCAAGGCGAACATCGCGAGCGGCCAGCTCGCACGGCGCTATCGGCTGCCGTATCGGGCTTCGCCCACGAACGCATCGACCTCGGCGGACGGCCAGTCGGTGTACGAGACCGAAATGGCGCTGTGGGGCTGCGTGCTCGGTCATGCGCATCTGCACTACCACGCGGCGGGTTGGCTCGAGGGCGGGCTCACCGCCTCCTTCGAGAAGCTCGTCCTCGACGTGGAGATGATCCAGCACATGATGGAATTCCTGGAACCTATCCGGGTCGACGAGCACGAGCTCGCCTTCGAAGCGATGGCGGGAGTGGCGCCGGGCGGTCATTTCTTCGGCGAGCCCCACACCATGGCCCGCTACGAGCACGCCTTCTACCGGCCGCTCGTCTCCGACTGGCAGAACTACGAGGCCTGGGAGATGGCGGGAGCGAAGGACGCGACCTCCCGCGCCACCGAAATCTGGCAGCAGGCGCTCGCCGACTACGAGCCGCCTGCGATGGACCCCGCAGTGCGCGAGGAGCTCGACGCCTACATCGCGACCCGCAAGGAGGCGATCGGCAGCGGAGATCCCTAGCCCATGCGAACGAGGCGATGGATGCGCTGATCGCGGCGCCGGCCGATCCCGCCCGATGGGCGGCGTGGCGCGAGCGCCTGCGGCGGTGGCGCGACGAAGTACGCGCCGCGCGTGGCGACGACGACGCCTACCGGCTCGCGCCCTTCGCCTGGCCGGCGCGCTGCCTGACCACCCACAAGATCCTGCTGTGGGACGAGCGCCTCTACGACCGGGCACGGCACCGCTATCGCGTCGCAGAGTACGTCCGGGCCTTCGAGGCCCGCTTCGGCGCGCTCGACGGCGTCCTGCTCTGGCCCGCCTATCCCAACCTGGGTTTCGACGAGCGCAACCAGTTCGACTTCTGGCGGGCGATGCCGGGCGGGCTCAGGGGCCTGCGCGAGGTGATGGAAGCGCTGCATGAGCGGGAGGTTCGGGTCATTCTTCCCTACTGCCCGTGGGACCGTGCCACTCGTGAGGAGGGATGCCCGGACGCCGATGCGCTGGCCCGGCTCGTGGAGGCGACCGATGCGGACGGGATCTACCTCGACACCCTCGCCCGCTCGGCAGTGCCGGATCTCCGTGCGGCGCTCGACTCGGTCAAGGCGGGGGTAGTGCTTCAATCGCAGCACCCGCCTCCACTCGACGGGCTCGGTCAGCATCACATGAGCTGGGCGGAGGACGCGGACGACGGCCCGGCGCCCGGCGTGCTGCGCAACCGCTGGGTGGAGCCCCGTCACACGGTACACGTCGTGCGGCGCTGGATGCGCGAGCGCCACGGCGAGCTGCACACTGCGTGGATGAACGGGGCGGGGATGATGGTGTGGGAGAACGTGTTCGGCTCGTGGATGGGCTGGTCGGACCGCGACGCGGCGACGATGCGCCTGATGAGCGCGGTGCAGCACCATTGCCATTCCTTCTTCCGAGACGGAGACTGGACCCCGCTCGCATTCGCGACGGACGGAGCCTGCGCGTCCCGGTGGGAGAAGGCCGGCGCGCGCCTCACCACGTTGATCAATAGAGAGGACGCCTGGCGGCGCGAAGTGGCGATTGAAGTCCGGCCCGGAGCGCAGTGCCTCGACCTGATGGCCGGGCGCCACGCCCAGGTGTCGAGCGCCCGCGGAGTCTCGCGTGCGCTGGTGGACCTGCCGCCCCGGGGCCTCGGCGCGCTCCTCGAGACTGGTGCGGTCACGCCTGCCGATGAGGCACTCATGGAGCGGCAGCGGCACGAGTGGAGCGCGCTCCCCGGTGCCCGCGCAACCGCGCGCACTCGGCGCGTCCGCCGTCTCGGCAGTGGGCGGGCTACCGCTCCCCACCCAAACCTGCCTCCCGGAATGATGGGCTTTGCCGGCGAAGACTACCGGCGCCGCGTGACCTTCCGGCGCCGGGAGTGCGGACTCTACGAGGGCGCGGACTTCGAGGGCTGGCCTGGCAACGCCCCACCCGGCCTGCACGAGACCACCGAGGTCGTCGAAGAAACGCGTCTCGCACCCTTTGCGATCGACGTCACCCCGGTGAGCAACGCCGACTTCCACCGCTTTCTCCGTGAGAGCGGATACCATCCCGGCGCCCGGCACAACCTGCTCCGGCACTGGGGGAAGGACGGCCGGCCGCCCCCCGGCCGCGAGCATGAGCCGGTGGTGTGGATCGACCTGGACGACGCGAGAGCCTACGCCGCCTGGGCGGGCAAGCGCCTGCCGAGCGAGGCGGAGTGGCAGTGGGCGGCGGAGCGGGGAAAGCTCGACCCCGGCTCTCCCCTGGTGTGGAACTGGACGGAGAGCGAGCGCTCCGACGGGCGCACCCGTTTCTGCATCCTCAAGGGCGGCAGCGCCTTCCGCGCCGCAGGTTCGGACTGGTACGCCGACGGCGGTCCGCAGGCCCCCGACTTTGCGGCGAAGTACCTCCTGCTCTGGCCCGGACTCGACCGCTCGGCCACCATCGGCTTCCGCTGCGCGGTGAGTCTGGCTGAGCGCGACAACCCGGGAACGGGGTGATCCGAGCGCATCGGGCACTCGTCGACTGCAATCCGCGGAAGAATGACATGGTGTGCACTCGCGCTCGTCCGCTTCGAGGCATGTTCCCCGCGAGGGGATAGGCGATGTAGATTGCCCCCGCCGCTCCGCCCGCGCTTTGCCGGCGAGCGGCGCTGCCCCGCAAGCTCTCCGGCAAACAGCGCGTCGCGCTCCATCGCTGCCGCTTTCGGGCGCAGAACTTCTACCCGAGGATCCTTGCAGGGGCTATACCTGAGGCGGCGGGACTGAGAAAGAGACAAGATGACATGAGAAAAGCGCGCGGACGTGACATCGGACTGCCCTTCCCCGGGGAAACGGGCCAGCACAACGCCATCACCGACGTGCCCGGGGTCGAGGCCGGCTTTCGCACCCGGATCGAAGGCGACGGCCCGCTGGTTCCGGGCCGCGGGCCGGTCCGCACCGGGGTGACCGCGATCCTGCCGCTCGGTCGCAACCCGGAGCCGCAACCGGTGTGGGCCGGGATGTACGCCCTCAACGGCAACGGCGAGATGACCGGCACCCACTGGATCCACGACGGCGGCTACTTCGTCGGGCCGGTCTGCATCACGAACACCCACAGCGTCGGCATCGTGCACCACGCCGCGACGCGCTGGATGATCCGCACCTACGCGCAAGCCTGGGAGCGCGAGCACCTCTGGGCAATGCCGGTGGTGGCCGAGACCTACGACGGTGTGCTGAACGACATCAACGGCCAGCACCTCGGCGAGGCGGACGCGCTCGCGGCCCTCGAGGCGGCCGCACCGGGACCGGTGGTGGAAGGCAACGTGGGCGGCGGCACCGGCATGATCACCTACGAGTTCAAGGGCGGTACCGGTACCGCCTCGCGCCGGCTCGCGATCGACGGCGCCCCCTTCCACGTCGGAGCCCTGGTGCAAGCGAACCACGGCGTGCGGCCCTGGCTCACGATTCTGGGGCAGCGGGTAGGAGAGGCGATGCCCGAAGGCCGTCTCGCCGATGCCGAACGGGGCTCGATCATCGCGATCCTCGGCACCGACCTGCCGATGGCGCCGCACCAGCTACGGCGTCTCGCCAAGCGCGCCGCGCTCGGCATCGCCCGCGGCGGCACTCCGGGCGGCAACAACTCCGGCGACATCTTCCTCGCCTTCAGCACTGCCAACCGCGGCCCCCTGCCCCACCTCGCCGGCCCGCGGCGAACGCTGGAGACGATCAACGACGAATGCTTCGACGCCATCTATCTCGCGGCGGTCGAAGCGATCGAGGAAGCGGTGGTGAACGCAATGCTCGCGGCGGAGGACATGACCACGCTGCGCCCCGCGGGCCTCGTCTGCCGGGCCATCGATCCGGAACGGCTCCGCGCGTTGTTCACAGACGCGACGGCACCCGCCTGAATCGCTACTCGACCCGAGCCGCCACCGCCTTCGGTGAACACCGGGAGGCCACGCCGGCTTCAGCGCACCTCGTTCAGGCGCCCCGTCTTCACGTCGTAGACGAATCCGCGTATCCGGTCCTTCACCGGTATGAACGGGCAGGCCTGGATGCGTCGTATCGACTGGCGGACATCTTCCTCGACGTCAGCAAACGCCTCCAGCGCGAATGAGGGGCGCAGCCCCGTGTCCGCTTCGATCTGGTCTTTCACCTCGTCGTCCCGGAACGTCACCATGCCGCACTCGGTGTGGTGAATGAGAACGATCTCGGTGGTCCCCAGCAAACGCTGGGAAATCACGAGCGAGCGCAGCACGTCTTCGGTCACCACCCCGCCCGCGTTCCGAATCACGTGGGCATCGCCTTCCTCGAGGCCCAGCAGGCGCCCCGTCTCGATACGGGCATCCATGCAGGCGATGATGGCGGTGCGCCGGGCGGGCGGAACGGGCAGGTCGCCCTTGTCGAAGGCTTCCGCGTAGGCGGCGTTGTTGGCGAGGAAGGTGTCGGTGCTTGACATCGATGACTCCGGAAAGGGAACGGCGCGCTCAACCTATCGCGGAGAGCAGCGGCGGCAAAATACCGATTTCCTTGCTCGTGATTACGAGGCGAAATACCCCCGAAATTCAGCGATGGCGGATTCCGGCTCCCGTGGTCATCGATGGCCGGCAATCGCGCGAGGCGCATTCGCGGAGTACGGCGCTTCCTCCTCTCGGACCCGCACGCTGGCGCGCTGCCGCCGGCGCACGATCCGGGCCACCGCCTCTGTACGTTCGTCGCGGGTCCGGCTCGTCCGCACCCCCTCCACCGCTTCGCGGACATCGCCCGGCGTGAGCCCCATGAGCACTTCGGAGGCGTCGAGCCGCTGCGGCGCACTCCCGGACTGCAGGGCCAGGAACTCGGCCTGCAGCTCAGTCGAACCCCTTCGACCATGCAACCGCCACAGCTCCCGCACCCCCAGCTCGGCGTAGCGCTCGGCCTTGCCCGCGTCCGCGCTCGTGATCTCCACCTCGACCACCAGGTCGGGCGCAGTGCGTTCGACGAACGCGTCGGCCGCTGCTTCACCCTCGTCGCACGCTGCGAAGTAGCCTCTGGCCCGCTCGCCCACGTAGAACGCGCAGTCGGGCTCCATCCCGGTGCCGGGCGGCTCGTCCCGCCCGCGCAGACGGAGACTGCGGAGCTTGTCCGACGCGCCGGCGAGCACGCTGCCCGCGGCGTCCACGATGTCGTCGAAGATCCCGGTGAGCTTTTCGTGGGGACGCGAGGGCGACATCAGAACGACGACCCCGCGTACCGGATCGAGGCAGACCCGGCGGAAGTGGCGGCTCCAGTCCACGGCCGCGAGCGCGGTCACGGTATCCGCGTCGGCGTGCAGGACGTGGACAGTGGAGCCGAGCGGCCCGATGTGCATCGTGGTTCGATCGTTCATGACGAGCGATATCCCCGGGTATAGGGCAGGCGTTCGTAGACCTCGCGCACCCGCGCCGCGTTCGCCACCAGTTGTCCGGTGCTGTCCCAGTGTCCGTCGAGGAGCGCGCGCCGGCGGTTCTCCGGCAGCTCGATGGGCACCCTCAGGTTGCCGCCGCGGACCTCCATGCGCTCGAGGTCGACGCAGAACTCCACGGCGGGATCCGCCTCCGCCGCCTCCTGCAGCTTCGCGATCGCGTCGGCCTCCGCATGGACGGCGGGAACGCCGATCATTTCGCAGTTTCCGGCGAAGATCTCTCCATAGGAGATGCCGACCACGGCCTCGATGCCCCAACGCTTCAGGCACTGCGGTGCGTGCTCGCGGCTCGACCCGCAGCCGAAATTCGCGTTCACGAAGAGGATCTTCGCGCCCCGGGCGCCCTCCCGGTTGAAGGGATGCTCGCGTTCCTGGCCCTCGGGGTCGAAACGCTCGTCGTAGAAGGGGTACTCACCGAGCTCGGAAAAGGTCAGCGCCTTGAGGAAGCGGGCGGGGATGATGCGATCGGTGTCGATGTCGGTGCCGCGCACCGCGATCGCCCGCCCTTCGATGCTTCGGATGCCGAGGTCCGCCATGTCTTCTTCCTCCGCGCTCAGGCCAGGGCGCGGGCGTCGCTCACCCGTCCCTCGAGCGCCGCCGCCGTCGCCATCGAGGGCGACATGAGCAGGGTTCGTCCCCGCGGGCTCCCCTGGCGCCCGATGAAGTTCCGGTTGCTGGTGCTCGCGCAGATCTGGTCGTCCACCAGCTTGTCGGTGTTCATGCCGAGACACATTGAGCAGCCGGCGTGGCGCCACTCGAAGCCCGCCTCGATGAAGACTTGGTCCAACCCTTCCTCCTCGGCCTGCTTCTTCACCGCCTGCGAGCCGGGCACCACGATCGCCTTCACTCCCTCGGCCACCCGGCGTCCCCGGGCGAGCGTCGCGACGGTGCGCAGGTCGCTGATGCGGGCATTGGTGCAGCTCCCGATGAAGCAGACATCAATCGGCACCTCGGTCATCTTCTGGCCGGGTCGGAGCCCCATGTGTTCGTAGGCGCGCTGCACCGTCGGTCTCTCCGCCTCGTCGAAGCTCTCGGGGTCGGGAAGCGGCTCGTGGACGCCGACGCTCTGCCCGGGGGTGATGCCCCAGGTGACCATGGGCGCGATGTCCTCGCCCGCCATCTCGACCACGTCGTCGTAGCTGGCGTTGGCGTCGGAGGCGAAGGAGCGCCAGTGCGCGAGCGCCGCATCCCACGCCTCTGCCCTCGGGGCGTGCTCCCGGCCCTGGAGATAGGCGAAGGTGGTCTCGTCGGGGTTGACGTAGCCGACCCGTGCGCCGCCCTCGATCGACATGTTGCACACCGTCATCCGTGCTTCCATCGACATCCCTTCGATTACGCTGCCGCCGTACTCGTAGGCGTAGCCGATGCCGCCCTTGACGCCGAGACGGCGGATGATGTGGAGAATGACGTCCTTCGGCTCCACGCCGGGGGAGAGGGCGCCGTTCAGCTCGATGCGCCGCACCCGCAGCGGGTCCAGGCTCAGGCACTGCGAGGCGAGCACGTCGCGCACCTGGCTCGTGCCGATGCCGAAGGCGAGCGTGCCGAAGGCGCCGTGGGTGGCGGTGTGGGAATCGCCGCAGGCCACCGTCATGCCGGGGTGCACCATGCCGAGCTCCGGCCCGATGATGTGCACGATCCCCTGGCGTCCGGAGGCGAAATCCAGAAAGCGCACGCCGAAGTCGCGGGTGTTGCGCTCGAGCGCCTGCATCATCTGCTCGGCCTGCTCGTCGAGGTAGGGGCGGGCGAGGTTGTCGGTGGGGATGATGTGGTCGACCGTCGCCACGGTGCGATCGGGATACGCCACCCGGAGACCGCGCTCCGCGAGCATGTCGTAGGCCTGCGGGGTGGTGACCTCGTGGGTCATGTGCAGGCCGATGAAGAGCTGGTACTGCCCGGTCGGCAGACGGGCGACGACATGGGAGTCCCAGATCTTGTTGTAGAGGGTATCGGTTGCCACGGGCAAAGCTCCGGCTCGAATGCGCGGGACGGCATTCTAACCCGCATGCGGGGGCGGCCTTCCGCCATCGAGGATGCCGAGCCGCAGTCGATTCATGACTGGTTCGTGATGGTCGGGGTGAGGAGCTTGGTGGCACCCTCCCCACCTCCGCCGGGAGAGTGGCTTGGGCTCCCTCCAGCGTGAAGTCAGTCCGGCGATGGAGGGCGGCTACAGGAGAGATTCACGCTGACCGAAGCGTGCCTCCAACGACACCTGTACAGTTTCGGGTGGATTCCCGCATGCGCGGGAATGACGATTTGTGGCGCCAAGTATGGTTTCCGCGATTTCCTCGATGAAGCCGGAATCCACGCAGAACAAAGAGCGAAGGCAGGTGCCGCGGCAGCGGGAAATGCCCCTGGAGCGACTACTCGGCGTCTGGCGCCTGGCTGCGCGTCCATCCCGGGTTGCGCAGGCCGTCGTCACCGTAGTGGTCGGCGGGCCCGGCGCCGCCGGGGCCGAGGCGCCCGCCCTCCCCGAAGTGGCCCTTGCCCGGCACGTAGTTGACCTCCACCCGGATACCGTCCGGGTCCTCGAAGAGCACGGAGTAGTATCCGGGAGCGAACCGCTCGCCCTCTTCGGCGTCGTGGATCATGGTGGCCCCGAGCTCGTCGCGCGCGAATCGCGCGATCTCGTCCACGTCGGCCTGGCTGCGCGCCCGAAAGCACAGATGGTGCAACCCCGCCTTGTCCTGGTCGAAGCGATAGCTGCGATTCTCCTCCGGCGCTCCGCGCACCAGGATGCCGGTGCGGCTGCCGATGCAGTAGACCACGTCATCGTTGCGCAGCAGGGTCTGCATCTCGAGGAAGTGACAGAGCCGCTCCCAGAAGGGCACGCACTTCTCCGGATTGCTGACCGTGAGTTGGATGTGGGCGATGCCGTTGACGGCGACGGTCATCGCATCGGCTCACGGAACATGCGATGCCCGAAAGTCAGTGCCTGCCCGGTGAAGCCACGCGAGTCGAGCCTGGGCGGAATCACCTCGCGCTTCAGGTCACTCCCGGCACCGAGCGCGCGTCTCGCATCACCCGCCGCACCATCGGCTCGAAGAACTCGAGCGGCTTGGTCGGGTAGTCGCGCCGGAACGCGATCTGGTCGTAGCGCTCGCAGAATCGGATGCAGTCGTCGTAGTGGGGCGAGTCCCGGTACGCGTCGCGGGCATTCGGATCCCAGTCGATCTTGTCGAAGTAGTAGTAGCCCTGAAAGATGCCGTGGTGCTTGACCACCCAGTACATGCGCTCGGAGAGGTAGGGCTTGAGAATTGCCGCCGACACCTCGGAGTGATTGTGCTCCGAGAACACCTGTCCGATATCGTGCATCAGCGCCGCGAAGACCATCTCGTCGTCTGCGCCGTCGTGGTATGCGAGGGTGGCGGACTGGAGCGAGTGCGCGTAGCCGTCGATCGGGCTGCCGTCCTGCTTGTCGCCGAGCTCCACGAGCAGACCCATCAAGCGATCCGGCATCGCGGCCAGGTTGGCGGGCTTGTAGGAGGCCATGATCGCGTAGTCCTCGACGGTGCCTTCGTCCATGCGGGCATAGGTGGCGATGGGCGCTTCAGACATGGTCGCTACCTCGCAACGTGGGGGTACAGCGGGAACGCATCATAGCACCGGAGACGCGTGCCGCCGGACAGTCGGGGCCGCCGCGCGGGGCACCGTGCCCCGGACCGGAGCCGGTACCGCTCAGTCGAGGCGCGGGCACCGGCGTTGCGGATCCTCCTCGACCCAGCCGAAGTAGCGCGCCATTTGCTCGGTGAGCGGTCGAGGACTCCAGCCGAAATCGCCCCGCATACGGTCGATGGCGTAGGCGTTCCAGCGTGCGAGTCGATCGTCGGGGTTCATGGCGACCTCGGCGCGGTCCTCGTCCACCACTTCGATTTCGAACTCCGGTGCGACCGAGCGGAAAGCGTCGAATACCTCCGTCATCGCTTGGAACTCCCCGGCGGCAATGTTGTAGGCCCGGTGGGCGCAACGCGGCGCGCGCAGGAGCGCGGCGACCCCTTCGCCCACTTCTTCGGAGCTCAGGAAATCGCCCCCCGCCTCGAGAGTGCCGCGAGTGACCCGCAGCGGCCGGCGCTCGAGGTGGGCGCGGACCATGCGGTAGGGGGCGGACATCAGGCAGCGCGCCCCGGTCCGGCGTTCCATCGGGCCGAAGACCCCGGAGAAGCGCACCCGCACCACGTCCAGGTCGAAGAGCTCCCCGTAGCGCCGGGAGACCATTTCGGCGGAGAACTTCGATATCGCGTACATCTCGGGCAGGTCGAAGGGGCCGGACTCGAGCTGCGGCCCCACGGGGCTGTCGGGCACGGGCTCCCCGTACACCGCGCCACTGCTGACGTAGACGAAACGCTGGAGGCCAGCGGCGCGGCGGGCGCATTCGAGCAATCGGATGGTGCCCATCACGTTCACGTCCATGAAGCGGCCGGGATCTTCGCGTTCCCAGTCCCCGAAGTGGGTCAGCGTCGCGCCGTGCACCACGTGGGTAATCTCCCCGAAGGAGAACGCGCGCTCCACCACCGACTCGTCCCGGATGTCTCCGCCCACCCAGTCGATGCGCTCCGCGAAGGGGGCGAGGAACTGCGCCGCCGCCTCGTCGCGCCCGCCGAGATCCAGCACCACCGCGCGTACCGCGTCATCACTCGACAGCAGCGCCCGGACGACGTTGCTCATCACGAAACCCGCACCTCCGGTCACCAGCACCCGCATCGCATCAGTCCTCCAGCGCCTTCGTTCAGCGCGCGGGAACCATACTCGACCGGTTGCGCCGCGTCTCGCTCTCGCGCATGTCCCTGGGTGGCATCCGGCCCGCGACGCATGGCGGCGACAGCCGGGATCGCACAGGATAGTAGGGAACGCACCTCAGGAGTCCGCGCCAGATGAGTCCGAGCCGCTATCCCCACCTCCTCGAGCCCTTCCGCCTGCGGCACCTGACCTTCAAGAACCGGCTGATGAGCACCAGCCACGCGCCGGGCTACGTCGAGGACCGGCACCCGAAGCTGCGCTACCAGCTCTACCACGAGGAGAAGGCCAAGGGAGGGCTGGCGCTCACCATGTTCGGCGGCTCGTCGAATGTCGCGCCCGACTCGCCCTCCGCGTTCGGGCAGATCTACATCGGCGACGACTCGATCATCCCCGTGCTCCAGGAGTTCTCCGAGCGCGTGCACCGGCACGGCTGCGCCATCATGTGCCAGATCACGCACATGGGGCACCGCACGCTCTGGAACGTCGAGGACTGGCTGCCGCCGCTCTCCCCCTCGGTGGTGCGCGAGCACGCCCACCGCTCCTTCCCCAAGGAGATGGACCGCAGCGACATCCGGCGAGTGGTGCGGGCCTTCGGCGACGCGGCGGCGCGCTGCAAGGAGGGCGGTCTCGACGGCACCGAGCTCCTCGCCCACGGGCATCTCATCAACCAGTTCTGGTCGCCGCTCGTCAACCGGCGCACGGACGAGTACGGAGGCAGCCTCGAGAACCGCGCCCGTTTCGGGCTCGAGGTCCTGGAGGAGGTGCGGCGGCGGGTGGGAGACGACTTCCTCGTCGGCATCCGAATGATGGGCGACGAGATGAAGGAAGGCGGCCTCACCCGGGACGACTGCCTCGCGCTCGGGAAGATCTATGCCGACACCGGGATGTGCGACTTCCTCAATGTCATTGCGGGGCAGGTCGGGGACGAGCGCGGGCTCTCGAAGTCCCTGCCGAGCATGGCCGGGCCGCGCGCGCCCTTCGTCCACATTGCGGCCCGGATGAAGGAAGAGACGGGCATCGCAGTGTTCCATGCCACCCGCATCGCGGACCTCGCGACCGCGGAGCACTGCGTGCGTGAGGGATTCGTGGACATGGTGGCGATGACCCGCGCCCACATGGCGGACCCCCACATCGTCGCCAAGATGATGCGCGGGGAAGAGGAGCGGATCCGTCCCTGCGTGGGCGCCGGCTACTGCATCGACCGCATCTACATCGGTGGCGACGCGCTCTGCCTCCACAACCCCGCGACGGGGCGGGAGAAGACGATGCCGCACGTCGTCGAGCCGGCCCCGGGGCCACGGCGCAAGGTCGTCGTGGTGGGGGCGGGGCCGGCCGGACTCGAGGCGGCGCGGGTCTCGGCGCTCCGGGGCCACGAGGTCGTGGTGTTCGAGGCCGCTGCCAAGCCGGGCGGGCAGGTCGTGCTCGCGGCGAAGGCGACCTGGCGCAAGGACCTGCTCGACATCGTGGGGTGGCTCGGGGCCGAGGTCGAGCACCTGGGCGTCACCCTGCACCTCAACCGCTACGTCGAGGCCGAGGAGGTGGTCGCGGAGCGGCCGGACGTCGTGGTCGTCGCTACCGGAGGGGTGCCGAACGTGGAGTGGCTCGAGGGCGCGGAGCACGTGGTGAGCGTGTGGGACGTGCTCGGAGGACAGGTCGAGCCGGGTGCCGAGGTGCTGGTCTTCGACGACCATGGTGACCACCAGGCCCCGAGCGCGGCGGAGTTCCTCGCCGCGCGCGGCTCCTCAGTCGAGCTCGTGACCCCGGACCGCATGAGCGCCCACGAGATCGGCGCCACCAACTTCCCGGCGTACCTGGAGAGCTTCTATTCCAAGGGAGTGCGGCTGACCCCGGACCACCGCCTGCGCCGGGTCGAGCGCGAAGGCAACCGGCTGCGCGCGGTGATCCGAAACGAGTACAGCGACGTGGAGGAGGAGCGGCAGGTCGACCAGGTCGTAGTCGAGCACGGCACGCTGCCCGCGGCGGAGCTCTTCCATGATCTCGCGCCCAAGGCCCGCAACGAGGGCGAGCTCGACATCGCAGCGCTGATTGCAGGCCGTCCCCAGGAGATCGCGTCGAACGCAGACGGCGAGTTCATGCTCTTCCGCGTCGGCGACGCGGTGGCGAGCCGCAACATCCACGCCGCGATCTACGACTCCCTGCGGTTGTGCAAGGAGTTCTGAAGAAGCTGCGATGGGGCTTTCCGGGGATGTGCGCCCGTGAGGCGATGGCGGGGCCGCGCCGGTGAGCGCCCGTGACGTGAACTTCGTCGGACAAGTCCCCACGAAGGGTTGGACTGCACCTTGACGCTCGGACATCGCGGGCATGGTCGATCGGGGTTGGCGCGCGACGGGGCGGGACCGCCGTCAATGGCCGATGCGCGCCGGGTGCTCGCCTCGGTGTTCGGGTTCGAGGCGTTCCGCCCGGGCCAGGCTGCGGTCATCGAGGCGCTGCTCGGGGGTCGGAACGTGCTGACCGTGATGCCCACGGGCTCCGGCAAGTCGCTGTGCTTCCAGGTGCCGGCGCTGGTGATGGACGGGCTCACGGTGGTGGTCTCGCCGCTGGTCGCGCTGATGCGGGACCAGGTGGCGGCGCTCAGGCTCGCGGGGGTGGCCGCGGACGACATCCATTCGGGAAATGCGTGGGCCGACAACGCGGCCGCCTGGCGCCGCGCGGCGGCGGGCGAGACGCGGCTGCTCTACATGGCGCCGGAGCGGCTGATGACCGAGCGGGTGCTGTCGTCGCTTGCGCGGTTGCCGCTGCGGCTGTTCGCCGTCGACGAGGCGCATTGCATCTCGCAGTGGGGTCCCGCGTTCCGGCCGGAGTACGCGGAGCTCAGCCGGCTGCGCGAGCTCTTCCCGGGGGTCCCCGTCGCGGCGCTGACCGCGACCGCCGACGAGGTGACCCGCGGCGACATCGCCGAGAAGCTCTTCGGCGGCGCGGTCGAGCAGTTCGTGCTCGGCTTCGACCGGCCGAACATCCGCCTTGCGGTGGAGATGAAGCGCGAGTGGAAGCGCCAGCTCACGGGCTTCGTCGCCGGCCATGCCGGCGAGAGCGGCATCGTCTACTGCCTCTCGCGGCGAAAGACCGAGGAGACGGCGGCGCTGCTCGTAGCGTCCGGGGTGCGAGCGCTGCCCTATCACGCGGGGATGGACACCGCCGAGCGCGAGGCGCACCAGAACGTGTTCATGACCGAGCCCGGGGTGGTCGTCGTCGCCACCATCGCCTTCGGAATGGGCATCGACAAGGCGGACGTGCGCTACGTCTTCCATGCCGACCTCCCGGGCAGCGTCGAGGCGTACTACCAGGAGATCGGCCGTGCCGGGCGCGACGGTGCTCCGGCCGAGGCGCACATGCTCTACGGGCTCTCGGACATCCGGATGCGCCGGCAGTTCATCGAGGACGAGGATGCCGGGCCGGAGCGCAGGCGACGCGAGCACAAGCGTCTCGATGCGCTGCTCGGCTACTGCGAGGCGCCCACGTGCCGGCGGGTGGCGCTGTTGCGCTACTTCGGGGAGCACATCGAGCCGTGCGGCAACTGCGACGTGTGCCTCAACCCGACGGAGCGCGTCGATGCGACGCGCGATGCGCAGAAGATGCTGTCGGCGGCGTACCGGACCGGCGAGCGGTTCGGCGCGGCGCACCTCATCGACATCGTGCGGGGCTCCCGCACGGAGAAGGCGCTGCGTTTCGGTCACCACCGCCTGCCGACCTTCGGCGTGGGCGCGGACCGGAGCGCGAACGCATGGCGCTCGGTGGTGCGCCAGATGGTGGCAGCCGGCTACCTGCGCATCGACATCGCGGGCTACGGCGCCCTCGGCATCACGGACCCGGGCCGGGCGCTGCTGCGCGGGAAGGGCACGTTCCTGTACCGTGAGGATGCGGCGCGCGTGCGAGCGCCGGCGCCGGCGCGGGAGCCGCCTTCCGGGCGGCCCGCAGCGCAGGAGCGTCCGCTCGACGGAGAGGACGCGGCGCTGCTCTCGACGCTGAAGGCATTGCGCCTGGAGCTTGCGCGCGAGCGCGGGGTGCCGGCGTACGTCGTGTTCCCGGACCGCACGCTCATCGACATGGCCCGGCGCCGCCCGCGCAACGAGGCGGAGTTCGCGCAAGTCAACGGCGTGGGCGCCGTGAAGCTCGAGCGGTTCGCCGGTCCCTTCCTCGCCGCAATCAACGCCGCGCTGTCGGACGGCGAAGCGGGCGCTAAGACATGGGCAGACGGATCGTGATCCGCCCGCGAGCATCCGATGATAGCGGGCGGTGGATCCGACCTGCAGCAAGCGAGCGCGAACCCGCTTCCCCGGTCAGGTACTTTTACCCGCAGGCGTTGACTGGAGTCACTTCCAACACTGAGGAACCGAGCTGTGGGCACAGGCTAGAACTGCGCGAGGTACGTGTCGAGAATTGCGTTGAACTCGTCGGGGCGCTCCCAGAACATGAGGTGCTTGCCGAGATAGACCGCCTGCGCACTGGGCGTGTTGGCCTTGATCCATGCCTCAGCAGGCCCCTGCCAATCTTCGCGCACCACGTACAGCAGGGGCATGCTGCCCTCGAGCGCCACCAGATCGGCCGTGTAATCGAGGTAGAACCCGGTGGCGTTGAGCACTGAGGCCACGGTTCCAGAGGTCAGATTGGACATGCCTGCGACCCACGCAATGTTCTGGGGCGAGGGGTCCTCCAGCATCCACTTCGCAAACTCCGTGATTACGGTCTGGCGATCCTCCATGATGCCTTCCGTGAACCACCTCGAGTACCCGTCGCTGTCGTCGTTGAGGTACCAGACCCACTCCTCGTAGCTGGCCCCAGCGACGTCCGGGCCCGTGTCGATCATGATCATGCCGACGACCTTGTCGCTGCCGAACTGATTGATGTAGGCGAGCTGCTCCGTGACGCCATAGGACCATCCGGCGAGAATGACCTGATCGAGCTCAAGCGCCTCGAGAAGGACGGCCAGGTCGCGTCCGTGCTGCTGGTAGGTGTGCCCCTCTACGGTCTTTGAGGAGCGGCCCTGCCCCCTCGGATCATAGGCGATGGCTCTGAACCGCTCGGATCCTTCGAAGTGCTTCAACTGGTGTACGAAGGCCTCTGTCGTCATGGTCCAGCCGGGAATGAAGACGATTGCGATGTCGCCATGACCTGCGGTCTCGTAGTGGATCGTGAGATCGGAAGTGAGCTGGACATACTCCGCACGCACGGACATTGCCCATGGCAAGACCAGAGCCCACGCGACGAACACAAGGAATTTTCTCACTCGAGACATCTCTCTCTCCTTCCACGGGTTTGGTGATTCCACGCCCAGGCCCACTGGCTCCTTCACTGGCTACCGAGCCGGACCGAGAAGCCTCGAGACTCCGTAGCCGACACCATTGACACTATGTCGTCCACGAACACTGCTGTCCTCGGAATTGAACGCGGGGTAGTGCTCCAGGATGCCTTGGACGCCATCGGTTCGGTTCCCATCGTAGTCCAGGAACCCGGGCGACAGGGAGCCTCGCAGAGGTCCCTTTTCGAGCACCCGAATCGCCTTTCTCAAGAGCACTCCTCAAACGTAACACAACGTCCTTTATGTGGTTTTCCTTTTTTGTTTTATCCATCTTCTTCCATGTCCCCCAACCTCATCGCCGCCGAGGGCGCCAACTGCCCTGCGCTGCCCGCTCAGCGCACGGCGGCGCCGGCGCTATTCTCCCCCTTCGAACGCGCCGAGCGCCGCTTCCGGGAGTTCAATGCCCATATCCGAAACCCCAACACGCGCCTCGCCTACCTCACCGCCGCCGCCATCGGCGAGGACCACCGCGGCCCCTCGTTCGCCCCTGCCCGCCCGGGCGAAACGACACGCTGCTGAATCAACCGATGACCCGGGCCACCGCCCTGACAGCGGGTTCATGCTCTGAAACGGTGAACATCCGTCGTCCCCTGCCCTCGCACGCCAGCGCGAGAAACCTGGCGTGTGGCCGAAACCAGACGCCGGGAGCTTGACACTATCACCCCGTAGGGCTTTGGCCATCGCAATGCTGTTGTTCTTCGGCCCTCCTGTCTACGTCAGAAGTTCTGAGGATCCAACCCCCACGGGGACGACGGCGACCTGATCCTTCAGAGCCAGGGACTCAGGCAGCCGAATGGCAGCGTGCCGGGGAGTGCTCTCGCGTCCCCGTCGAGCCCACTGCGGTCCGTCCTTTGCATCCGCCCCGAGATCCTGGCGATATCGCCGAAGAATTCCCGGGTTCCCGCAACCGGCGAGCGTCAGGACGATGGTGCGCCAGCCGTCTCTTGGAGCGTCTGGACGATCCATGAGTTGGTGCTCACGCCTTTCGCCGCCGCGACAGCCGCATGGAGCTCTGAGCCGAGGCGCACGTTCAGCCTCCCGGAGAAGGGTCGCTTGGGCTCGACGCCGTCTTCCTCGTACCGGGTCAGGTACTCGTCGATGGAGCATTCGAACTCCCGGCGGAGCGTCCGGGCATCCGTTGCCTCGAAGGTCGCATCGGATACGCCCCGCTGTTCACGACCCGTCCATGCAGGATGTCGGCGGAGTCGTCGAACTCCACTGCCGCCACGTAACCTTTGTACTCCATCATGGCGCGAGTCCTGCCGCTTTCAGAAACGCTGCAATATCGCGAAGGGTCGTCCGTCCCACGACCGGACCCGGATGAGGCCGGTGGACCACGATCCTCTCCCCGTCCTTCATCGGTCCGACCCGCGACCCCGATCGCTCGACGACTTCGACTCCGCAGGCTCCGAGCATGGCTTCAATGTCTTTCCGCCCCGAGCGCCTTCACCGCGGGACACGGAAAATGCGTCGTTGCAAAGGCCCGGCAAGCACCTCCATCACGCCGGGGACCAAGGGCTGCAACTCGGCCAGTCGATTCCGAACGCCAAGCATGATGATGACCGGGAGCGGCAGGTCGCTCACGTTCTGCTGATGCTCGATGCCGCGGTCAACCGTGACGAAGGCTTTGAAGTCCTCCCCGGCGGCCAGCGACAACAAGAGGCCGTTTTCGGTACCTGCCCAACCCATGTCCTGCACCGTGTGCACGGTGAACGATGTCGGAAAGGACGAGGCGAGGCGTCGCGGCACCGATTCGTCAAGCAGCAGCTTCATCCCCGCCCGATACCAGCATCGTCGTCGCCCGTTCCAGCACGGCGACAGCCTGGTGCCTCGACACCGTCGGGTAGTCCACCAGAAAATCTTCGAGCCGGTCGCCCGCTTCGAGGTGCTCCATCAGGATCCGCACCGGAACCCGGGTGCCTGCGAATACGGGGGTTCCTCCAAGAATCTCCGGGTTGCGGTCAATCAGCGTGTCGGTCATCGTGCATCTCCATGCTGGAGGCATTGCTTCGGCTTCGTCGAGCCCGAGCGGTAGCATACCCCGGGATCAAACTCGTCCGTTGAACCGCCGCTGGCATTCGTCACTGGGGAGGTCCGGTTCTGCCGGGAGGGGGCAGCAATGCCCCCTTCCTCTTTCTGGGCCACCGATCCCGGCAGACCC
>CAYQVB010000054.1:0-2919 GCA_964420925.1 uncultured Ectothiorhodospiraceae bacterium
TCGGGGGGCAGCCATCCGGTTCGCCGTTGGGGCCGACCGCCCAAGCACCGTGCTTGCGGCGGACTTCAGCGTCTGGAACTGATTCAACTACACTCTCGACAAGAGGGGTGGCATGAACGACCGAGAGCGGCTACGCCAGCGATTCAACCGCGTCTTTGCGAACTGGACAATAGAGTTGCCGGGTGACGCCATGTCGCCCGGCATCGTCTGGCTCATCGTTCAACAGGGATGGACCATCTGGACGCGCTTGGATATCGGCGCTGACGATGGCCGGGAGCACCTCGACTACTATGCCATGCACCGCATGACCAACGACCGCCATGTCCGGTTGTACGCCGACGGCGGGGAAGAAGGTCTGCCGGCCATAGCGGAGAGCTACGGCATTCCTCAGGGCGCCACCGAGACGGAACGGAAAGCGTTGGAGGCCAAGTACTTCGAGGAAAACCGAGCAGTGCATGAATTGCTGGAAGCGAAGGGCTTTGTCATGACGGACCAGGCCCACGCCAGCGCCCGCGTCAACCGCTACTTGCAGACTCATCCGGATCGCAGAGCCATGGACCGACCGAGCCTGCCACGTATCACACCCAAACCGCACTCAGGCGATGAGCCGTTCAAAGTGGAGGGGAAACCGCTCGACTTCACACTTCGGGACTACTGGCGATGGTCCGCGTCCGATCTCCTGAGTAACGTCCAGCGCGGCGTTCTGGCCGAGTTTCTGGTGGCCACCGCACTGGAGCTAACCGAGAAACCGCGCGAAGAGTGGGCAGGGTTCGATCTTGAGGTGTCGGGTCGCGGAACGGTCGAAGTCAAGAGCGCGGCCTACATCCAGTCCTGGAAACAGAAGGGTTACTCGAAAATCAGCTTCGACATTGCCAGGAGAAAGTCCAGCTGGAACCCCGAAACGGGAAAGACGGACAGGTGGGAATCACCGCGACGCGGTGCAAATGCGTACGTCTTCTGTCTCCTGAAGCACAAGTGTCAGAAGACCATCGACCCGCTCAACGTAGACCAATGGTCGTTCTATGTGGTATCCAGATCAAAGCTTGACTGTAGCGAGTGGGGCCAGAAGGAGAATATCGGTCTCAATTCATTGAGCAGCCTCACCCGATCAACCCCTTATCGCCAACTGAAGTCCAAGGTGCTGAGGGCGCTGGGTCGTGGGACCGAAGACAACTCATCCTGATCTGCAGCTCCAACACCCGGTCAACAGAGAACCTGGAGAACCACTCCCCGATCAAGAATTTGTCACTGAGAATGCGTCGTCGCGCCCACGGTCTATTCGCGCTGCTCCCGGAGGATCGCGGCGGCCGCGTCGGCGAAGACCTGGCACCCGAGCACCACATCCTCTTCCGCGGTGTCCTCCTCGAAGGCGTGACTGATGCCGTCGATGCTCGGCACGAAGAGCATCGCGCTCGGCATGCGCCGGGCGATGACCTGCGCGTCGTGCCCCGCCGCGCTCGGCATGTGCATCCATGCCCCGGGGGCGTGGGCTTCCGCCGCCCGCGCGAGATGGGCCTGAAAGCCGTCGTCCATCGCCGCCGCCACGACCCGCTCGTTGCCCTCGCGAATGCTGATCTCGACCTCGGTGCTCGCGTCGGCGT
Source organism: uncultured Ectothiorhodospiraceae bacterium (assembly GCA_964420925.1). Lineage (GTDB taxonomy): Bacteria > Pseudomonadota > Gammaproteobacteria > HK1 > HK1 > JAJEAD01. The sequence continues at coordinate 1,602 of CAYQVB010000054.1, forward strand.
CGGCCACCAGCTCGTGCAGCAGGGCGCTCAGGGCATCGAGGCGGGACTCCTCGCCGTCACGGAACTGCACGTTCATCCAGGCGGCGCCCGGAACGATGCTGGGAGCGCCCGGAAAGACGTCGATCTGGCCGATGGTCCACACCGACTTCGGACCCACCCGCTCGGGAAAGCGCCGGTTTACCTGGTGCGCGAGATCGATGAGGGCGGTGGCCGCGTCCCGGCGGCGCACCATGGGCGTGGTGCCGGCGTGGTTCTGCTGTCCCTTGAAGGCGACCTGGTAGCTGCGGATCCCCACGATGCTGGTGACGACCCCGATCCGCTTCTCTTCTTCTTCGAGATAGGGCCCCTGCTCGATGTGGGCCTCCAGGTAGCCGGCATAGCGCTCGGGATCCCATCGCTCCCGGGGTCGCCCGTCGAGCCCCGCCTCGCGCAACGCGTCGGCGAGCCGCACGCCGCCCGGACCGGTTGTGGCGTCGAGCGCCTCCTCGTCCACCATCCCGCAGAAGGCCTGGCTGCCGAGGCATCCGAAGAAGGCGCCCTCTTCGTCGATCCACGAGGCGACGTCGAGGGCGAGATCCCGGGTCTCGTCGTGCTCGCGAAAGGCCCGCGCCAGCTCGAGGCCGTACATCACCCCCATCGCGCCGTCGAGCCAGCCCCCGGTGGGCTGGGTATCGGTATGGGAACCGACCAGGAGCGCCCGGCCCCCGGCCCGGGAGCGGCCGAGCACGGTGCCGAGCCCGTCGATCCCGGCCTCGAGCCCCGCCTCGCGCATCCGTTCCACCAGCCAGTGGCGGGACTCGATGTCCACATCGGAGAGCGCTTGGCGCACCACCCCGGTACCGAAGCTACCGAACTTGCGCAGAGTGCGCAGATCATCGAGCAGGCGCTCGCCGTTGATTCTCACCATGCCGTTGTCCTCTTCATGGCCGGCCATCGAGCTCCCTGAGCACTTCGGTCAGGGGTCGGGTTGCTTCGTGCCGGATCCGCTTCACGTCCTCGATGTCGTCGATTTCCTGAAGGCGATCGATCAATGTTTTCTCGACGAAGAGATCCATGCCGATGCCTCTCGACCGACAGTGCCTCGCTATGGCGTGCTTCAAGCCTTCGTCCACCCACGCGCTGATCTGCACCTTGCCCATGGCCCTCCGCTCGGCTCCTCAGGTGAATTGCTGCCGGACGCTAGTGTAGTGTCGCGAATTAAATAGTGTATATTCTATTCAATGGAGTTACACTGCCCGGCGTCGGGATGAGGGAGGAGAACCGATGCGCGTGGCGCCAAGAATCGTGTTGTCGAAGCAAGAGCAAAGGACAGTGGAGA
>CAYQVB010000055.1:0-72620 GCA_964420925.1 uncultured Ectothiorhodospiraceae bacterium
CCCCGCGAGCCTCCCCCTCTTCCGACGATCACGGAACACTGTGGGAAATCCGCCTCCCCCTCGTGCGAAATAATCCGGGAGATCGGTGATCAGATAATCTGCGAAACAACACGGTGAGGTTCGCCGGCAGGCCGCGCTCTCGCTCGGCTATCTCGGGGTGGAGACCGCGCGCGAGGCGCTGCTCGAGCTCGCGAGCGGCGACCCGGTGGCGTCGGTGCGCGAGGCCGCCGCCTACGCCGCCAGTCTGCTGGACGAGCCGCTCGGGACCGAGCGGAAGTCAACAGAGGAACCATGTCCAACGAGCAACTGATTGGCGATGCCGAGCTCGGCCTCGGCGCCAACGAAGCTCCGGGTGAGCGGCCGCAGGCGGCCGCGGTGTCGCGTCGGCCCGCCTCGCTGCTCGAGAGGTCCCAGGTGGAGCGATTGTCACGGCGGACCGATGCGCACGGACTCGTGTACTTCCTGGGTCACTACGCGCTGATCGGGCTCAGCGGGTGGCTGTGCCGGGAGGCCTTTCCGGGGCCGCTCTTCTGGCCCGTGTTCGCATTTCAGGCCTTTGTCATCGGGTTCCTGTTCTCGCCCCTGCACGAATGCGCCCACGGAACGGCGTTTCGGACTCGCGCCCTGAACGAAGCGGTGCTGTGGATCACCGGGTTCGTCTACATCGTGCCGCCGTACTTCTTCCGCTACTTCCACCTGGGTCACCACCGGTTCACCCAGGTGCAAGGCAAGGATCCCTCACTGGTGCTGCCGAGCCCGGCGACCTTCGGCCAGTACCTGTGGTACTGCGCAGGGCTGTGGTTCTGGTGGCGCAACCTCTCGTGGATGGTCAGGCACGCCTGCGGATTCGTGCATCCGGCCAGTGCGGCCTACGTGCCGGCCGGCCGGCGCGCTCTGATGGTGCGGGAGTCCCGCATCCTGGTGCTGCTCTACGCGGCGCTCTTCGCGTCGGCGCTCTACTTCGAGTTCGCGTGGGTGCTCGTGGTGGCCTGGCTCGCGCCGCGGATCGTGGGCGAGCCCATCCAGAGGATCCTCCGGGTGGCGGAGCACGTCGGGTGCGACGAGAGCCCGGATCTCCTGCGCAACACCCGCACGACGCTGACCCATCCGCTCGTCAATGCGATCGCGTGGCAGATGCCCTACCACGCCGAGCACCACCTGTATCCGAATCTGCCCTTTCACGCGCTCCCGGCCGCGCACGCCCTTGTCGGGGAGCAGGTGGTGGTGGAACGCCGCGGCTATCTGGCCGGTCAGTGGCAGATCATTCGAATGCTGCTCGAGTCCGGCCCTGCGGCTCGTGCCCAGGGCAAGTCTCGATCGCCGCTGCTATAGCCCGCATCAAGTGCCGCGCACGTCTTCCGCCGTTCCGATTCAGATCGCCGCGGCGCCCGCTCGTGTCCGCGTGCAGCCGCCACTGCCGCCGCCTTCATGCCCGGCAGAAGGCCGGGTCCGATTCCGCGTCCCGGGCGCGGCCTCCTTGGCGATCACTTCTCGCAGAAGGCGATGATCCGGGCGGGACCGCCGGTGCCGCGCACGTGCTTCAGCGCGCCCGCGACGAGCATGCAGCTATCGGGCGACGCCATCGCGAGCTGGCCGAGATTGTTGCCGTTCTCGATCAGCTTCCAGCCCCGCTGCAGGCCGCGCACGTGGGCGTACCAGGAGTTGGTCCAGTTCTCGTCCTCTCCGCGCGAGTTCTGCCCGGTCTCCACGCCGATTACGTCGGACATGATGCCGTTGATGCGCACGCCCTTCTCGTTCTCGACCTCGATGAGCTTGTCGACCGCGGCGGGGGTGAGGCCCGGGTAGTTCCAGCCGTTGATGTAGGGATCCGCGCCAAAGTCGGTGCCCTGGAAGTAGAAGCGCGACCAGCCCTGGCTGAGCACCAGCCACACTCCGTCGTCGATGCGGTCCGCCACCGCCGCGATGTCGTCGGCGGTGACCGCGTTGCCCGAGGCGTCGGAGAAGTCCGTGACGCTCGTGTCCGGACTGGGCGTGCCGCCGTTCTTGTCGAGCTCGGCCTGCACCCGGGCGCTGATGTCGACGAGCACGATGGGGCCGCTCAGGTCCTCCCCGTCCAGCATGTGCATGTACTTGCGCTGCTCCGCGGCGGGGTTGCCCTCTTCCATGGACTCCGCGTTGTTCACGTAGTGGGCGCTGCTGTCCATGTGGGTGCCGTGATGTTCCGAGAGCACCAGGGTGCCGAGGTCGAAGTGCCCCTGGTTGGTCGGGAACTGTCCTATCGCGAGCACAGTCTGCTGACCGAAGCTCGGGATCGCCTGGCTGTCGAGCCAGGGTTTGCTCATGTCCGGTTTCATTGGGTCCCCTTCCATCGGCTGGAAGGTGGGTATCGGATGGGTGAGGTCGATGATGAAGTTCGCCCCCGCGAAGCTCGATGCCGACAGGAGGGCGAGAAGGGATCCGCAAAGCGCGGTGAGGCGTGGCTTGCTGGAGATCATGGCACTCTCCGGTATGTCATTCGTTGAATGTAGTATTTTTGCGTATAAACATTGTCGAGTACGACATAAGTATAAGCCCAAGGCTTAATACCTGAAATCATTGGTTCAGTTCGCAGGGTCGCCCGATTCGGAGAGGGTTGCCCTTCCGTCCCGCGTGGGACCGGCGCTGTCGCCCTTTGCGGGCCCGATCCGATGGTTGAGGATGCCGGAACCGCGGCACCTCGCGTTCTTGCGATCGACTCTGCGGGGAGACGCCGGCGACACGTCGTCAACTCCTGGCGCAATGACGCTCGGCCGTCCTTGTGCCCCTTTGTCGCCCGAGCGGGCCCAAGTGAGAGAATCGAGCGCAATCATTCGAAGGATTCCTGCGAGCACGGCCCTTGCCTCTGGATTCGAAGCACCGCCGCCCGGTGCGCAGCTACGTGCGGCGTTCCGGCCGCATGACACCGGCGCAGCGCCGCGCGCTCGACCGATACCTGCCGGTCCTGGGGTTGCCGGCGAATCGTCTCTGCGACTTGAATGAGGCATTCGGGCGCGACGCGCCGCGTTGCGCGGAGATCGGTTTCGGGATGGGCGACGCGCTGCTGGAAATGGCCGGCGCTTCTCCCGAACGAGACTATCTGGGAGTGGAAGTGCACGAGCCCGGCATCGGTCGGGTGCTGCACCAGGCGGCGGCGCGCGGTCTCACCAACCTGCGGGTGATCGCGGGCGACGCGGTCGAGGTCCTGGCACGCTGCCTGCCCGAGGCGTCCCTGCACGAGGTCTACCTCTTCTTCCCCGATCCCTGGCCCAAGAAGCGCCACCACAAGCGCCGGCTGGTCAACCCTGCCTTCGCACGCCTCGTCGCGAGCCGCCTCGTTCCCGGCGGGCGTTTCCTTCTCGCGACCGACTGGCCCCCCTACGCCGAGCACATGCTCGAAGTGCTGGAAGGAGAGCCGGCACTCAGGAATCTCGCGGGGGCGGGGCGCTTCGCGCCGCGGGCGCCGGAGCGGGCGCTCACCCGCTTCGAGCGGCGGGCGGGGGACCTCGGACACACCGTGCGCGACCTCGCCTTCGTGCGAGTGGAGTCCGGCGACGGGTAGCCCCGGTGCGCCAAGCCAGGACTCTGACGAGAACTACCTTGCCACGTGTCGAGCGAGCCATCCCGCAAGAGCGGGCTCCTCTCCGGGTGCAGTTGGCAACCTTGTCCGGATCACGGTCCTTGGTGCCGAGCGGTCCGAAGCGACGCCTCCCGCGCTACACTTCTCCGGGAAACGAGCGGTACGAAACGGAATGGTCAAGGTTCTGTTCGATAGGGCGGTCGGCGTGGGGGCGGCGGGAGCCGTGAGGCGCCGAGGGCTCCAAGCGAAGACCGAAGGATGGAGGGCATGAGCGAGCACGACCATTCGCCCCTGAGTGACATCGAGCTGCGGGTCAGGTCGCTCGAGTCGCTCCTGGTGGAGAAGGGACTGGTCGACCCGCAGGCCCTGGATGTCCTCATCGACACCTACGAGACGAAGGTGGGTCCGCGCAACGGCGCCCGGGTGGTGGCGCGCGCCTGGACGGATCCCGAGTACCGGAATTGGCTGCTCGCCGATGCCGGCGCGGCGATCGCTTCGCTCGGCTATCGGGGGCGGCAGGGCGAGGACATGAGGGTGCTGGAGAACACCGGGCAGGTGCACAACCTGGTGGTCTGCACCCTGTGCTCCTGCTATCCGTGGACGGTGCTCGGGCTGCCTCCGGTCTGGTACAAGTCGCCGCCCTATCGGGCCAGGGCGGTGCGTGATCCGCGGGGAGTGCTCGCGGACTTTGGAGTCGAGTTGCCCGCCGAGACCGAGGTTCGGGTCTGGGATTCCACCGCGGAGCTTCGCTACCTGGTGTTGCCCCAGCGTCCCTCCGGCACCGAGGGCATGAATGAAGAGGAGCTGGCGACGCTGGTCACGCGTGATTCGATGATCGGGGTCGGGCTGGCGCGGGCGCCTCTGCCGGCACGGGATCGGTGAACGGGGGACACGATCTCGGCGGCATGCACGGCTTCGGCCCGGTGACGTCGGAGCCGGACGAGCCGGTGTTCCACCACGAATGGGAGCGGCGCGCCTTCGCCCTCACCCTCGCATGCGGCATGCTCGGGCGCTGGAACCTGGACATGTCCCGCCACGCGCGGGAACGCATCCCGCCGCCGCGCTACCTCGGCGCGAGCTACTACGAGATCTGGCTCGAAGGGCTCCTGACTCTGCTCGTCGAGCAGGGCCTGACGAGCGAACGCGAGATCGAGACGGGCCGCTCCGCCGGCCCGCGCTCCCCGGACCTGCGGGTGCCCGGCCCCGACGCGGTGCCCGGAATCCTGGAACGCGGCGGCTCGGCCCGGACTGCCGATACTCCGTCCCGTTTTCAAGCCGGGGAGCGGGTACGGGTTCTGAACCGTCACCCGCGCGGACACACCCGGGCGCCTCGCTATGTCCGCGGGCGCATTGGTGTCATCGAAAGCTGCAACGGCACCTTCGTCTTCCCCGACGCCCACGCCCATGGAAAGGGACCGCAGCCGCGGCCGCTCTACACCGTGCGTTTCAGCGCGACCGAGCTCTGGGGACAGGACGGCGCTCCCGGCGATGCGGTGCACGTGGACCTGTGGGAGGACTACCTCGAAGCGGTGCCGGGTCCCCAGGCGAGCTCCGCTGGCGCCGATCACCCGGCGAGAGCGCCGGACGCGAGACCTTCCGGCTAGAGTTGCGGGCGCGCTCGAGCCACCGTTGTCGCTCACGGTGGTTACGCCGCTCCCGCTCGAAATGGTTGTAGAGTGCGGGGTGTCTCCACCGTGATGGATGCCGGCGATGCCCACGGCTGAACGACCGAGCGCTTCCCGCGTCTTTCGGCGCCGTCTGGCCGGCTGCCTTCTCGTGATGTTGCCGATCGGATGCTTGTCGCCGTTCTCCGGCGCTGCCGCGAGCTCGGATCCGGCGGGCGAGCAGTCCTGTGCATTCACGCCGGCTACACCGGCAACCCAGGCCGGCGGAGTCGTCCCCGGGCTCATCGTCGGCGCCGACATCCTGCTGCCGGGCGGGCACGAGCCGGACTACGGCGTGCACATCCGTTTCAATGGCGGCATCGGTGCGGTGGCGGATATCGACGCCCTGCGGGCCGCCTATCCCGATGCCGCCGTTCTCGACTGCCGCGGCGGGGCGCTGCTGTCGCCGGGCTTCGTCAACGCTCATGAGCACCCGGCCTACAGCTACGCCTTTCCCGACCCGAATCTGAATCCGGGCTACGTTCACCGCGACGAATGGCGTCTCGGCATCAACGGCAAGCTGCAGTTGCCGCCGCCGCTGCGTTACAGCTTCGATCCCGATGATCATCGGACCGCCGCGATACTCGTCGCCATGGAGCTACGGCACCTGCTCGGCGGGGCGACCACCATAGCCGGGTCCGGCGGCGTGCCGGGCGTGATCCGGAACATCAATCGCCAGCAACGCAGTGGCGACCTCCGGCTCTACGATGCCGAAGCGGACGTGTCGACCTTCCCCTTCTCTTTTCGGGTGGTCGAGGACCTGAAGGAGGAGTGCGGTGGCGGCCCGGTCCACCGCTTCCCGCCCGCGGACGGCGGCGATCTGACGTTCATGGCCTATGTTCCCCACGTGGGCGAAGGCAGGCCCACGAGCTGCGCGGCGAGAGCCGAGGTGGCGCGTTACCTCGAGCGGGTGCAGCGGCGCGATCGGCGCTACTCGCTGGTTCATGGGGTGGCCACGGATCGGGAAGACTACGCGCTGATGCGCGAGTTCGAGGTCACGCTGGTGTGGTCGCCGCGCTCCAATCTTGCCTTGTACGGCGAGACGGTCGATCTCGCGGGTGCGCTGGAACACGGTGTGCGAATCGCCCTTTCGACGGACTGGTCGCCGAGCGGGTCCTTCAACATGCGCGAAGAGGTCAAGTGCGCGAAACGGGTGGCGAAGGATGCCGGCGTGGCGTTGTCGAGCGAGGCGCTGTGGCACATGAGCACCGGCGACGGCGCCTACGCGCTGGGCCTGGAAGATCACTTCGGCGCGATCGAGCCCGGACTGCGGGCGGACCTGGTCCTCGTCGAGTACGGCGGTGGCGACCCTTACGATGCGGTGTTGACGGCGACGGACGAGGACATTCTGGCCACCTGGATCAACGGCCGGGTCATCCTGCTTTCCGACTCGTTGAGCGAGGCGTTGAGCGAGAAGGATTGCGTGGCGCTCGAGGGCGTGGCGCCGAAGGTATGCGGCGTGCTCGGCGCCTTCGGCTTGTCGGCGGCGAGCTTCGGCGCCTACATCGAGGATGTCGTGCCCGTGAACGACGTCACTCGGCAGGCCGCCTGCGGGGGCGCGTGACCGCGATTCGGTCGCCGGCCTGCGGCGATGCCCCTCGGCTTCTTTCGGTCGGCAGGCCGGCCCGGGTTCGTCGAGCACTCACGGATGCGCCGGCGCGCTTCTCCGAGGCCCCGCCGCTGAGATGCTTCTCCATTTCCGAGCACGGGAAGTGTCGCTCCTCGGGGTGGCGGATGGCGGGGCGGCCATGCTCATCGGCCCAAAGCGGTGCGTAGCGCAGACACGACCTTCTGCACATCCTCCGAATCGTTGTAGAGGTGCGGCGAGAAGCGGATGAAGTCGCGCCGCAGGGATACCACCACGCCCTGCTCTCCGAGCGCGGTGCTCAGGGTGCGGCTGTCGTGGTCCGTGAAGCGGGCGGCGACGATGGCGGAGCGTTCCCGCGCGTCGGCGGGCGACAGGATGTCCGCTCCGAGGTCCATCAGACCGAGGCGCAGCTCTTCCGCGATGGCCCGGTTGTGTGCGGCGATGGCGTCGATTCCCAGATCGAGCAGGTAGTCGATCGCCTCCCCGGCGCCCAGGGCGGTGCCATAGGCCATGGTTCCGTACTCGAAGCGCTTGGCCGAGCGGGGATAGACCAGTCGGTCGGCCTGGAAGTCCCACATGTCGTCGTGACTCCTCCACCCGACGATGCCGGGACTGGTCTCCTGGAGGCCGGGAGAGAGGTACATGACACCGGACCCGAAGGGTCCGCACATCCACTTGTAGGTGGATGACACCACCGCGTCGGCGCCGGTGGCCTTCACGTCGATGGGTACCTGACCGGCGGACTGGGTCGCATCGACGACGAGCACCGCGCCGTGGGCATGGGCCAGTTCGGCGAAGCGCCCGAGGTCGTGAAGCTGGCCGGTGCCGTACTCGACGTGAGAGAGGCAGACCACCGCGGTGCGCTGGTCGATCAGCCCCTCGATCGTCTCCGGGGCGACGTAGTAGTCCTCGCCGCGCGCCCAGCGCACTTCCGCCCTCGTCGCCTCCGCGACCCGCATCCAGGGGTAGATGGTGCTCGGATGGGCGACTTCCGAGGTGACGATGTTGGAACCTTCCGGAGGGGAGACCGCCCAGGCGAGGGATGCCATGAGCGGAGTCTCACCCGATGCGATCGCGATGTCCTCGGGCCGTGCGTTGAAGAGCCTGGCCGCCGCGCCCGAGAGGCCGTCGAGGATGCGCACTTCCGCCTCTTCGTCGAACGCGACCGTCCCCTCCTGCGCGAGCGCCTGCTGCCAACCGTTGATGGAGCGCGCCGCGCCCGCGTGCATGAGCCCTACCGAAGCCGCATCGAAGTAGGCCATCTTTCCCGCCGGCGGATAGACATCCAGCGAAGCGAGTCGCTCTGTCATCGAAGTTCCTCCATTCCCCGAGCAAGCGCTTCCGTCAATCGGAGGCGTCGCCTCCGGTCAAAGCTCCTGCTCTCTCGGGGCGACATGTTTCGAGTCCTGATCCCCCAAGCGGTCGCCGTCCGTTTTCCCCGCGCCGCCTCCGTGATCGCCGGTGGATCCCCGCTTTCGCGGGAGTGACGGGATCCACCCTGGTCACTGTCTACCATCATTCCCGCGAAAGCGGGAATCCACCGGCTGGGATCGTGGCTTCGAAGGACGAATGAGCAGGCATCACCGTGAAGTTTGGACATCTCTCTCCTGAGCCGAACACCAATGCGCGCACTGTCGGTGCTAAGTCATTGAATCTACGAAGTGTTCTCCTGTCGAAATCGCCGTGTGGAAACGAGCCGTGCTGGCTTCGGTTCCCCAGCTGCAACTGCGCACGGGAGAACTTTCCATGACCACCATCGCCCCCTCCGAGGCCTGCGTCAAGGCGCTTCGGCCTCGTGTATCCACCTACGATATCCGCGACGCGAAGCTCAGGAGGCTCGGCGTCGGAGTGATGCCCTCGGGCACGAGGCGCTTCTTCATCCACAGCCAGCATCGCGGCCAACGCATCTGGAGAATCGTAGGTGACGCCAGCGACTTGAGTGTCGACGAGGTGCGGGCGCGGGCCGCATCCATGCTCGCCGCTATCCGATGCGACGCCGATGCGTCGGCCTCGCCCGATGCGACGCGCTTCGAAGCGGTCGCCGAGACCGTGTTCCGACGCTACGCGCGGGTGTGGAAGCCGCAGACGCGGAACGTGAACCGCAACTACCTGGACCGGCAGATCCTCCCCCGGTTCGGTGGAATGCAGGTGGCCGACATCACCCGCGCGGACGTGCTTCGGTGGTTCGCCGCGCGTCGGGCCACCCCCGTTGCCGCCGACCGCTCCCTGCCCATCCTGTCGGTGATTCTCAAGGAGGCCGAGTGCCCGGGCTACCGCGCCGAGGGCTCCAACCCCTGCCGGAGAATACGCAGATACCGGCGCAGGGGTTGCGAACGGTATCTGTCCGATGCGGAGATTGGCCGCCTTGTGGCAGCGCTCTCGGCGCACGAGGGCGAGCGTCCGCTTCAGGTGGCCGCGGTGCGGCTCCTCCTGCTCACCGGATGCTGCAAGAGCGAGGTGCTCACGCTGCGTTGGTCCGACTATCGCGAGGGACGCTTGTTCCTGCGCGACGGCACGACCGGGCCGAGGACGGTGTGACTGTCGCGTCCGGCGCGCAATGCCCTTGAGCGCGCCAGCGCCTGGATCTTCCCGTCACAGCGCACCCGTGGCCCGGCCAGCCCGATGTGGCTAGGTTACTTCTGGCTGCGGGTGCGCGCCGAAGCGGAGCTTTGCGACTGCGCCCCCACGACCTGCGACACGCCCACGCCACCTTCGCGCTGAGACAGGGCGAGAGCGTGCTCGCCATCGCCCGCTTGCTCGGGCACGCGAGCCCGCACACCACGCTCAAGTACACTAATTTGGCCGATTCGATGGTGTGCGAGGCGGTGGAGACCGTCGGCGCGGTACTGGAGGGCTAGACGATGGCCGCGACCCAACGCATGCGCCTGACCGATGTGGCTATCACCCGCCTGCGCCCGCGCGAGTATACGGTCTGGGACACCCGCACTCCCGGGCTCAGGGTCCGGGTGCGTCCCTCCGGCGCCACCACCTTCGTACTCCTTTGAAAGAACGACGGGCGCTCCACGCGCCGCTCGCTCGGGCCCATGGCGTCCCGAAGCGTCGAAAACGCACGCCGCCAATGCCACGCGCTCCTGGCGACACCCGGCTCGGAAACTCCAACCCAACGAACACGCAATTTACCGCGGTTCCGAGACTTTGTCATAGACATCTGGAGTGAGGCCCACTGCCCCCGGTACTAGCCTTCGACGCGACAGGGGATGTACTGCGTCCTCACCCGCCAGCTCCTGCCCGCCTTCGGCTCCACGCCGCTCGACTGTATCACCCGCAATCAGGTGCTGGACTGGATCGACGCCTATAGCCAGACCGTACTGGGTTCCCATGGCACCGACATTCGGCTGGCAAGGCCGCCGCCAGCTTGTCCCGCATCGGCCGGCCCGCTATGTTCGACGCATGGAAGACGAGTACCGCCCGGTGCCGAGAGACGAGCTCAAAGAGGCCGTCGAGCGGGCGCTGGAGAAGGTGAGGAAGCTCCTGCCGCCCAAGCGCGAGCCCGGAGTATTCAACGCGTACCAGGCGGCAGCCCAGGTGGTGGCTGAACACCTCGAGCCCTGCCGCATCGTCTGCGTGCGCAAGCCACCGCTCCGCGCACACGGGTATCCGCTCAGTTCAGGAAGTCAAACGTCGCAACGGTGAATTACACGGAAGAATTCGCTCGAGTCGACTGCCTCGCACGGTGGACTCGCGAACCTCGTGGGTGTCTTATCTCGGTTGTCGGCCACCGAGCTTTCACCTACGCTTTTTCGGCCCGCCGAATCGCCACCCAGCCGGTTCGGGCTTCAGTAGCGAGCTAACAAGGAGTGTCGCATGCCTAAGACGGTGTTCATCAGCTTCGACTATGATCGGGATCGCCATTACCGTTTTCTGCTCAACGCTCTCAATCGAAATCCTCAGTTTGACCTCACCTTCACCGACGGAACTCCGAGGGAGATTCGCACTGAATCCATCTCGCGAGTCAAAGCTGCTTTGACCGTCCGGATCAACGCCGCGACTCACACATTGGTCGTCGTTGGCCGCGATGCAAACCGTCGCCACGAGGATTGGCGTGAGATCGGGGAACTCAACTGGCAGCACTGGGAAATCTCGCGCAGTGTACAGTCCGGGAACCGGTTGGTGGCGGTCAAAATCGATCCGGGATTCGCGAGTCCGCCGCCGCTGCTGCGGCAAGGCGCCAGCTGGGCCCGGTCGTTTAGGGTCGACTCAATCATTGCTGCACTGCGCTTAGCATGACGCTCGCTACACCCCGCAAGGAGACGGATTCAGAAGAACTCTCCCTACTGGTTCAGCACTACGAGACGTCATTCGCGATCATACAAGGTCGTGAGCGCGTCCGGGACCGGATGTTGTGGATTATCGTCTCTTTGAGCGTTGCTCTGACCCTTCTGGTCTTCACCGACATCTTTGCCGTTTCGCAGCCCCCGCGCGGAGGGTTGATGTGGATGGCGTATTCCCTGCAGGGTTCGGGCCTGCAGTTCGTTGCGTGGACCCTGATGCTCGTTGCGACCCTTCGCCACATGCAGGTGGCATCGCGTATCGAGGCTGACTACTCCTACCTCCACGCATTGGAGGTTTACCTCGACGAGAAGATGTCCTGGACATTCTGTCGCGAACGCGTCGGCTATGTACCCGAGTTTCCTCTCCCGAGTACCCGACAGGGGTACTCGGTCCTGTACAAGGTGCTCGTACCGGTGTTCGTGGTGGCTCAGACGACTGCTGCCGTCATTTCGGGTTGGATGACTGCACCGCTTGATTTGACCCCCGGTTCGTTTGCAGAAACGACGTCACTCGTCGCCGCGGCGGTATGGGCCGTGACGACCTACCTGCTCTTGAAGCCAGTTACTCGCTTGTAGGTCATTATGTGGGAGAGATCCCTGCCTGTACGATGAACTTCTTCCAGAGTAGTTCAGCCACCTCCTGCGGTGTGAGTCGATTGCGCTCGTCCCCGGAACCCGTCAAGGGTTGGAGGAAGAGTTCATACTCGTCCGAATCAATCGAGAAAAACCCATTGGCGGTGTTCGGTGGACTGTTCTCGTTGAAGGAGTAGCTGACATCGCCGAAGCTCATAGTGTTACCACCCGCATGGATGGTGATGTGCGCGGCGCCTTGCCTTCGGGCTCGGTTCACGACGGTGCAGCTGAATGAGGTCCCTGATTGCTCTGTGAGTCGCGCCCGCACACTGTTGAGCGAGTTCAGTTCGCTGATCCCGTTCTCGAAGTGTTCTCGAATCGCTCTGTAGGTCATTTCCCGGAACTCGGCGCGATCAATCTCGTCGAAGTCTCGCTGGACTCGGTACCGTTCCGCTGCTGATCGCCGATGAGGGATTTGGGTGCCGGTCGGCGATCCTATCTCAGGCGGCTGTCCTTCACGCCCTTCGCGGCTCCTTTGATGAACTCCTGCCGCCGCTGTGCCTCCCCGCTCGACTGTTCTCCGAACCGGACCGAAACGTTGTCGAAATGCGTCTGCCCATATCGAGTCGAGTGTGAACCGTTCGCTGCGCGTCGTCGGTATGCGTCGGAGTTCCTTCACTACATCCAGGTATGCTGCATTTGAATTGTCCCACTCGGCAATCGATCTTCCGTCCTTCGGGAGGGCTTTGAATTGACCGAGAGGGGTGGACAACCAGTCGCACGGCTCGATGATGATCGAAATGACGCGCGCTTCTCCGGCGTGATGACGTTCGAGCGCGCGCTGCATTTCTCGGCTGTAGCAGTAGTCGGAGTCCAGGAAGTCTGGACTTACCAGTGCAAGGAATAGCTCGCAGGTCTCCAGGCGTTCATCGATCTCCCTATCAATATCGCCCCCTGGGAGGATTCTTCGGTCGTACCATGCTTCGATCCCGCCCTCGCGCTCGAGGATCGCCAAGTGCGTCATAAGCTGCCTCAACGCGTCTTCATCTCTGTGAGCGTAGGAAATGAACGCCTTCATTCGCACCGTTCTCCTTTCGTCCTTCAGTCCTCGCCCGACCTGAGTTGCTCAGCGACCTTCGCCCGCCCACGTCTGTCAGAATTGGATTTCGGTTACGGAACGTTCTTGGATGAGGTATCCCGTTCCTGCTGAACGGATTGATGTCCGCTCAGCGGCTTCGGCGTATGTAGTGGCTGGCCGTCTTTCGTCCTTCACCCTGTCGTGATTCCCGGACTCGTCAATTCGCCCTCAGATCTCTCGCGTTGATGTTTCCCGTTCCAGGTCTAACCGCTTCGGCTTCGCCTTATGCGATCGAATTTGAATCTCAAATCCCACGACATTTCTGCGATGCTGTGCTCCAGTCGATCGATCCTCTGCCGGCAATCGTTGGGATTCTTCCCGCATAGTTCGAATCTCACATAGCGCGAGCGGTCCCCATCCGCGTCGAGCGAACTCTTGATATCGGCCAGAAACCGGTCCCTGGTTCTCCCTCGCCAGTAGAAGCAGCCAAGGAGCGAATACCCCCATTGTGGACCGCTGGACCTAGCTCCACTGGCGAGAGCGAGCAGTATTTCCAGCTTGTCGAACGTCTGCGTGAAGTGATTGTCGTCCCGGAATTCGTGCTTTGTTTGATGCTGGAGCGAGTCATGTATCCACGAGTTCAAAGGTGTTCGGTTCTCGTCCAATCCTCCCTCTCCGTGTAACTCCACTCCGCCATGCGGGAGAAGTACGGTTGGCGGGAGACTCCAGATGGCGGGGACATCCACTTCCTGGATTCGGTGGACCTTCACGTCCAACAGACCGTTGAGGAATTCCAGATTGCCCCGGTCTACGGCTCCCAGGCCCAATGCATAAAGCAGCAATGTCCCTGGATACCTTCGCAGACTGAGCCACACGGTGTAACCATTCGGATCTCTCATGGGGCACAGGTGCTCCATGGCGCGATACCACATCGAATGGTGTTCCTCCTTTGCCCAAGCGCCTGCGACGCTCGCCATGGCCGTCAGCGTTGAGCAGGCCGCATCGTAGGCCTTCAGGCGCTCCACCATTAGTTTCTGCGTCGGTCTCGGTTCCCTCTGCGAGAACGCGTCGCTTGAGATTGAGGTTTTCTCCACGATCCCTCTAACTGTCTCGTCAATCAGGTCGGACAGGAGGATTCGATGTCGAGACTCGGAGAGGTAGTGTTTCAGCTTTCGCACCGCGACATAGGTGGATGATTGATTTGTTCTGGACGATCCGACCGTACCTGTACCAGTCTCGATCTCGTTGCTGTCCATGATTCGTCGCAGTTCATTCACGATATCCAGGTAGGCGTCGTTCGGATTCTCCCACTTGGCGATCGGTTCACCGTCCTTCGGCACGGCCTTAATCTCACCTAGAGGCGTCGACCGCCAGTCGCACGGCTCAACGATGATCGGAACGACCCGCGTTTCTCCCGCATGGTGCCGTTCGAGTGCGGCCTCCATTTCGCGGCTGTAGCAGTAGTCGGAGGCCAGGAAGTCCGGACTGACGAGTGCGAGGAACAGTTCGCAGCCCGCCAGCTGTTCATCAATTTCCCTGTTGATCGTGCTACCGGCGAGCAGTCTTCGATCGTGCCACGTTTCGATTTTTCCTGCGCGCTCCAGGACTGCCATATGCGCCTTTAGCCGCTGCACGGCCTCTTCGTCCCTGTGGGAATAGGAAATGAACACCCTCATTCGTTCCGTCCCCTTTCCGACCCGGCGCCACCGTCAATCTGGACGATTCTGGACCCCTGCGCGGAAGCGAGTCGGCGATCGAGATCGTCGCTGAAACGACTCGGTGATCGAGCGTGCAAATCCGGTCACGGCGATTGGTGAGGTGGCCCCGCCATGCTCGCGGGCCATTGACTATTGTGGCCTACTCGGTCTCGAATTCCCAGGTGTCTTCGTCGAGCTTCAGATCGCGAGCATTGGCCTTCACGGTGCCGACCACATCCGGTGGATATCCCGCTTCGTGTGCGTCCCCACGGATTTCAACGCTCACGCGTACGGAGCTTCCCTTCTCGCGTGAGTTCCACCAGGAGGCCGTTCATGATGCGTGCCACCTCGAGACCCGCTCGCTCCGCGTCCACGTTGACGTGAGCGAAAATCCGTTTCGGACGTGGTTTCTCAGCCGGTGTCGTCTTGGGCTTGTCTGGGTCCACCTGTGGCGGGGCCGATGTGATCGGCTTGTCGTCAGGTTCCTCGTCAACCCGCTTCTGCGCGTCGATGGCGCTCCGGCGCACCAGCAGTCCGCCGTCGAACCTGCCAAGCATGGTCAGCGTGCCATCGATCAAGTCCGAGTAGGTCCCTGTTTCCTCGTCGAAGGCACCGGCGAACGCGTAGTCGAAGGCGATATCCTCGACGAGTCGTTGCACGGTCCCGTCGAGCGTCGCCTCGTCACGCAGCCTCGGCGTGTAGACGTACGAGGTGACCCAGTCCCGGATTGTCGCGATCGGTAGATGGTCCCGGTCGGCCGGCCAGATTGACTCCAGGCTCCGTGCGAGGTTCTCGGACCCGATTCGATCGAACACCGTTCCGTCACTGCTGACTTTGTCTCACACGGTCTGGGTGATGCTCTTCGCACCGCCTCGGTTCACAAGGCGTGTCGAGCGCATTGCGTAGCCTGTGCCCAGCCCTTTGCCGTCGGTGGTCTCGTCGGACGGTCCGGGATGGAGCACCTGCACCCATGCGCTGCGTACGCTCTGCTGCAGGGCCTCACGGCTCCGCCTCGCTGGTCTGGACCTGGGTGAGTTGCTGTCGGAGGTCCGCGTCGTTGACGATTGACCGGTAGGCCCGCTCTCGCCGTGCGTTTTCCCGGGCGGCGTCGATCTTCGCACCGTCCGGTACAACGAACATGAGCGCATTGCGGTACTGGCGCTGCCCCGTCCCCCTGCGTTCCATCGCTTCGCGCGCATGGGCAACTGCGGGCGTTGCCGCCTCGCCGTTCGCCTCGTGTGCCGCTCCAGGCGGCAAGATCACGAGAGCGGTTGCCCGCCGGTCGTCGACGTCGGACGGATTGTCCGGCACTGCGCTCACCCGGGCGAATCCGGCCCGGGCCCTTTACTCTTCCTTTAGCAACTCGATGATCCGGCTGTCCGCCTGCTCCTCGTTCACGTCCTGGGCCCGATCCGTAGCGAGCTTTCGCAGGGTCGGCTGCGGGGAGAACCAGAACCTATCTTCGTCCCGGTAGGGGTGCGCGGAGCGTGACGCCAGCTCCTGAAGCGCCTCACCGAAGATCGTGATCTGATCGCCCAGCTGCGCGCAGGCGAGTCGAAGCTCCTTGCCAGTCGTGCCGCCCCGGGCGGCGAGCGTCGCCGCACGCGCCCGATAGGCCGTCGAGGATGCGCAGTTCCGCCTCTTCGTCGAAGGCGACGGTTCCTTCCTGCGCGAGCGCCTGCTGCCAGTCGTTGATTGAGCGCGCCGCGCCCGCATGCATGAGCCCCACCGAAGCGGCATCGAATTAGGCCATCTTTCCCGCTGGCGGATAGATATCCAGCGAAGCGAGTCGCTCTGTCATCGAAGTTCCTCCATTCCCCGAGCAAGCGCTTCCGTCAGTCGGAGGCGCTGCCTCCGGTCAAAGCTCCTGCTCTCGCCGGCGCAGGGTCGTGCCCCGAAGCGTGAACAGTGCGAGCACGCCGGTGAAGCAGGCGAGCACGAAGAGCTTGTTGATGAACCAGTTGGTGCGCCAGATGGTCCACTCGGGGTCTTCGAGGAACCACCAGAGCTTGATGACGACGATGAGGATCTCGACGACTGCGACCCCGATAGCGAGCCACCACGTATAGCGCTGCCAGTTCAGCATCGACCACCCGAGCCAGATGTGCACTATCCACCAGAAGTCCCAGTAGATGTAGGTGCCGGCGGGGCTGCCTTCTGCGAGCGCCATGGCGACCGGAAAGGCGAACTTGATGACCAGCGTCCATGCCGCCAGCACGTAGAGGAAGTGGGCGAAGAAGGTGAGCAACTTGAACTGTCTCAGTGGGCTGGATATGGACTCTCCATTAAATTCCTTTTATATCAATAACATACACGTAACTTCAAGGTCGCGAGATTGACCTCGCGCAGCTTCCTCTCCCCCCGGAACAGACTGGCGGGATAGCAAACCCCCGAAGGACTCCTCGTCGAGGGGGTAGCCCATGACCCCTTCCACATCAGTTACGTTGTAACAGCTTCGATTGAATGCGGCCACCTCACCGGCAGCGAGGAGGTCAGGCATGATTTGCCGAAGTGCTGTTCTGTGTGCTCATATGCGATGGGCGCGAACGGTACGACTCTGATGACCGACGTCCCGCCGTCTCCGTCGTACCGGGCCAATGCGCTCTCAATTCTGTATACGGCGGTCTTGTTCAGGAAGCTCTTGGATGTTTCGTCATCTTCCTGCACAAGGTCAGTTTCTTCCGAGGAGTGGACGGTATTCATGCTAAGTAATTGATTTTACTACATTTGAATCGTCCAAGTAGCTCCGTGTGGAGACCGCCTCTCCTCTTGCTTGACTTTTCAAGACCGACAACGCAGGCTTTGTTTGGGTTTCGCGCGGATATTGAAGCTCTACGCTGAGCGGAGATTCCCTTAGCGGAGTTCCTCGGAACGGTTCTCGTTGCGCCGTCCGGGGAATGTGGCCAAGAGGCCAGAGCGAGGACCTGAACGGGCCCGTTCTCTTCTCGTTAGCTATCTTGGCTTAAAGGCGTGGAGACAGGATGGAAGACTTCAGTTTTTGATCGTCACAATTCAAGTCAAGATATTTGCTTGTTCAGCCATCCGTCGCTAACCTCGGCAACGACAGAACAATGAGCCGCGAGCACATCGCTGCTCGCGGCTCATTAAATTATCTGACGTTATCATTCGGCGCGATGTTCACGTGGCGCCTCCTGCGGGGTACAGCCTCGACGGCGCCGTGGCAGTTGGGAAAACTCCGTTTTTTTCCGCTGGGTATGTAGCAATCGTAGTGAAACTTCGGATCGTAGGATGCACCAAAACGCATTCTGCCCCGGATCACACAAGACGGATCGTGGCCCACAGCGTTCCATACCGGTGCCAGACCATGTCGTGCCCCTGCCTTGCCCGGGCTTCTGAATATCAGTCCGCCTTGTCCCACGAAGTAACTGCGTTCGCCTTCGCGAACCGTGCGAAGTGACCGAGACGTGTGCTTCAGTCTTTTCTCGAACTCCTCTTTCCCTTTTCTGGTAAAAGCAGCCTCACGCACACAGTTAAAAACCTGATCGATGTCCCGGCCAAAGTTTCTTCGCGGCAACAGCAGGCAGGTCTTGTTGTCGCGATTGGTGACTTCCTCCGCGATTACGGTGAGTAGGTTCCGTGCGTACCTGAGCGCCCGGTTTCCCTCCCGAACCAAGTTATTTACGATTCTCCGCCGCTGATTCCCCGTGGTCGCAGGCATATCTGCGAAATCCGACACTTTCAGTGGGACGACCATTGCTTCGGTACCGAATCTGTCGAACAGCGTTGACTCGCTTCCGTCTTCTTTGTGGAGATACAGGAGGACAAGGTTCACATCCGACAGGACACCATGACGATTCGATTGGTCTCGTTTTCTCAGCTTTTCAGAAAACCGCTCGTAAAGCTTCTCCGAGTATGAATCTGTATAGCACTTCGATTGGTCGAGAGGCAGCCATGCAGTGATCGGTGTCGTTTTCGTGAATCCAGCTACCAGCTCATTGCCCAAAGCAGGCGGAATACCTGCAGCAGCCACCAGAAGCTGAGGCTTCACAACGACTCACGCCTCAGTTTGCTGACGATGTCCAGAGGCATGGAAAGTCGTCTGAGGTCGTCAGGCTCTAAGGCGAGCAACAGCCGGCCAAGCAGGTCATTGGGTGGCAGGTGAGTGGTTTCCGTCTTGGCCTTCCATAGAAACCTCCACTGCTCCATCTGGTTGTCCGAAAGCCAGTCTTGCGCCTTTTTGTGCACCTCTACCGCTTCGGCATCTGGATCGACGATGTATTTCCGTTCTATCTCCATGAAGCCGTCCGGTCGATCCTCTGTGGCCACATCCTGGAAGCGTATCGGGGCCTGGACGCTTATGTATCGTCGCTTGGATTCCTCAAGAGGTATCCGGAAGGCCGTCCAGAAGGCACGGTGAAAGCGTGGCGTGGTGCTCATTGCCTGGTCTCGTGTGCGATCCAGTAACTCGTCACAGTCGCCTTGCGCACCCGTTCCTACATCCGCTGGAATGGCCCCAATGACAGCCTGCTCGGTGCTGTGTTGAATCACTTGCACGTGATCGGCAAGTCGGTCGCGCAAGTACGCCCCCAGACTGCTGGCACTTAGCTTTGCCAGCCTCGCAATTTCACCCCCCTCCTGGCCTCCTAGCCGGCTCAGGAGTAGCGGTGTCTGGTGTTCTTCCCAATGTTCACGCACCAGCTTGATGATTCGACTGTCAAGATCGTGAGATGGATCCGGTGTGGTCATATTCCTTCCAAAACTCTGTATAGGTAAGAGGTCCGCCGGTGTGAGGTGCGACGACCTGACTCAGTCTGCGGCGTTTCGTGTCACCTGCTCGTCGCCGGTGCATCCGACCTGGTAGCTGTGCCCGCGAGCCCGTCTCTCGGCCGACTTCTCGTATGCGTTAAGTGAATACCGCCCGATCGTGATGAAGGTCGTTCAGTCCGGCGCCACGTATCCGGCAGGCTTCTCCGAGCCTTCGCCGAAGAAGTGCTTTTCCATTTCTGCGGAAAGGAAGCGTCTCGCGTCCGGGTCACGGATGTTGAGGCGATTCTCGTTGATGAGCATCGTCTGGTGGGCGAGCCATTCTTGCCACGCCTGCTTCGAGACGTTCTCGTAGATCCGCTGTCCGATCTCTCCGGGCAGCGGCGCGAAGTCCAGCCCTTCCGCCTCCCGGCCGAGCTTCACGCAGTTCACCATTCTCGTCATGTCAGCCTACCTCCGTCGGCGCTGATCGGGGACGCGTCGCGCACCCCGTGCATCGTAGCGCTCCTGTGCGACATCCGGGAGCGTCGGGCGACCCCCGCAGCGCGGCATCCTGTGTGCGGACGGCATGTTCCGGACCGCTGTCGCGACGAAATCCGGATCGCGGAGCGCGGCAATCCGGCCGCTGCGGTCGTGAAGCCCGGCTGCCCTCCCGTATGTGGGCATCCCTGCGTCGCACCATGGCAGGCCGGCCGACTTCATGTGCCCGGCGCCAGCATGTCGATGAGCCGGGAGACGGGGACCGCGAGCCCGACCTCGAGCGTGCTTCCCGGGGTGTACCAGACCCGACCGTCGCCATCGCGCACCTCCGAGTCGCGCCGGACGACCTCGACGAGATGGGGCTCGATGTCCAGGGCGTAGTGGGTGAAGCCGTGGCGCAGGTCGCCGAGGCGCCGGGCGCTCTTCACCTCCACCGCGAAGCGCTGCTCGCAGGCGGCGCGGACATCGGGGTCCGGCGGACATTCGGGGAACCCGAAGAGGCCGCCCCACACGCCGCTCGGGGGTCTGCGCTCGAGAAGGAAGGCGCCTTCGGCGTCGCGCAGGATCAGGAACGCGGTGCGCCGCTGCGGTCGCTCGCGCTTCGGACGCGGCGCGGGCAACTCGTGCTGGCGGTGTTCGGCGCGGGCGCGGCAACCGCTCTCGAGCGGGCAGAGCGCGCAGACCGGACGCCGCCGCACGCAGAGGGTGGCGCCGAGGTCCATGATCGCCTGGGTGTAGGCGGCGACCTCGCTCCGGGGGGTATGCCGCTCGGCGAGCGCCCAGAGCCGTTTGCGCACCGGGCTCTCTCCCGGCCACCCGTCGATGGCGTGGTAGCGGCAGAGCACCCGCTGCACGTTGGCGTCGAGGATCGGGTGCCGCTCGTCGCGCGACAGGGCGAGGATGGCGCCGGCGGTGGACCGGCCGATGCCCGGCAGGCCCGTGAGCCCCTCGATGTCGCCGGGCAGCTCGCCGCCGTGTCGTTCGCACACCGCGCGTGCGGCCCGGTGCAGGTTGCGCGCGCGGGCGTAGTAGCCAAGGCCGCTCCAGAGGTGCAGGACTTCGTCCACCTCGGCCGCGGCGAGTGCGGACACGTCCGGAAAGCGGTCCACGAAGGGCCCGAAGTAGGAGAGCACGGTGGCGACCTGGGTCTGCTGCAGCATGATCTCCGACACCCATACCCGGTAGGGAACGGGCTTGCGCTTCCAGGGCAGGTCGTGACGGCCGTGGCGCGCGTACCAGGCGAGGAGGCGCGGCGCGAACGCGCCGGGTTCGCGCCTACTCATACTCCCCGGCGCGGCGCGCGCTTCCGCGGACCCGGTCGGCAGGGTAGCGGGCCTCGTTGATCGCGATCTTGTCTTCCGCAGCCTCGATCAGATCCACGCCCAGGCGGTCCGCGCAGCGCACCAGGAAGATGAGGATATCGGCGAGCTCGAGGCGCACCGCCTCGCGGCGTTCCGGGGAGAGCGAGAGGCTCTCCGCTTCGCTCAGCCACTGGAAGTGCTCCACGAGCTCCGCGCATTCGGCGATGAGCGCCATCGAGAGATTCTTCGGGGAGTGGAACTGCTCCCAGTCGCGTTCTGCCGCGAAGCGGGCGAGCCGGACCCGGAGCTGCTCCAGCGAGTCCTCCGCGCGTACGTCGTCCACCGTCTCAGTCCCGCGCCTCCTCGCCGCTCCCGGCGAGCCGGCGACGCGCGCGCGCCACCGCCCGGCGGACCTGGGCGGGTGCGGTTCCCCCGACGTGGCGGCGCGACGCCACCGACCCCTCCAGCGAGAGCACCTCGTAGACATCGGCCTCGATGCTCGGCGAGAAATGCTTCAGTTCTTCCAGAGTGAAGTCCGACAGATCGCGTCCGCGTTCAATTCCGGCCCGGACCGCTTCACCCACCACCGCGTGCGCGTCGCGGAAGGGGACCTGCTTGCGCACCAGGTAGTCGGCGAGGTCGGTGGCGGTGGCGAAGCCGCGCGCGGCGGCCTCGCGCATCCGCGTGCGCTTCACCTCGATCCCGGGCAGCATCGCGCAGAAGACCGCCAGGCAGTCCTTCGTGGTGTCGAGGCTGTCGAAGACCGCTTCCTTGTCCTCCTGGTTGTCGCGGTTGAAGGAAAGGGGTTGCGACTTCATGAGCGCGAGCAGGGCGGCCGCGTGCCCCATCACCCGGCTCGACTTGCCCCTGATCAGCTCCGCGACATCGGGGTTCTTCTTCTGGGGCATGATGGAGGAGCCGGTGCAGAAGGCGTCCCCGAGCTCCACGAACTCGAACTGGGCCGAGGTCCACATCACGAGCTCCTCGGACATGCGCGACAGGTGAACCATGAGCAGCGCGCAGTTCGAGACGAACTCGATGCAGAAGTCCCGGTCGGCCACCGCATCGAGGGAGTTGTGGCAGAGGCCGTCGAAGCCGAGCAGCCGGGCCGTGAGCTCGCGCTCGATCGGGAACCCGGTGCCGGCGAGCGCGGCGGAGCCGAGCGGCAGGCGGTTGATGCGCGCGCGCGCATCGCGGAAGCGCTCCGCGTCGCGGTCCAGCATTTCGTACCACGCGAGCAGGTGGTGACCGAAAGTGACCGGCTGCGCGGTCTGCAGGTGCGTGAACCCGGGCATGATGGTGTCGGCCTCGCGCTCCGCGAGATCGACGATGACGTTCTGCAGACGGCGGAGCGCGGTCACGATCTCGTCGGTCTCGTCGCGCAGCATGAGGCGGAGATCGGTGACCACCTGGTCGTTGCGGGAGCGACCGGTGTGCAGCTTCTTGCCCGCCTCCCCGATGCGCTCGATGAGGGCGGACTCGATGTTCATGTGCACATCTTCGAGCGCCGGGCTCCACTCGAAACGTCCGGCCTCGATGTCGGCTTCGATCTCCTGAAGGCCCTTGACGATCGACGCGCGCTCCGCGTCGCTCAACACCCCCACCTGCGCGAGCATGGTGGCATGCGCGATGGATCCGGCGATGTCGTAGCGGTAGAGGCGCCGATCGAAGTGCTCCGAAGCGGTGAATCGCTCCACCAGCGCATCGGTCGGCTCGCGGAATCGTCCGCTCCAGGGCTTGGGGTCCGGGTGATCGGCGGGCATCGAGGCGGGCTCGGCAGGCCGGTCCGAGCCGGCGGCGGCAGTATATCCAATGCCCGAGGCGGGGAGCCCCGCCGGGGCCTTCCCGGCGGCCCGGCCGGGCTGGTCTTCATCTCGAGTTCTCGCTTCCACCTTGTATGGAAAATCCCCCCACTCGTCGTTTGTCGTGGATTCCCGCTCATCAAGGGAATGACGGAAACAGACGAGTCGAACCTGCGTGCTGCCTCGATACTCCCTTCGTGACAGCGGGGCGGTCCACCGCCTTGGCACGCTTTCAGTGATGTCTTCAATGATCAGGTACTTTCAACGCGCCTCGCCCAACACGACTTGTTTGGCACACCCGAAGTCCCGATCTGCCGACTCGCCGACAAGCGCCAACCGAAGGGCACGGTGTTCGAGCTTCGAGCGAATCGTCAACCGACGGGGTCTTATCCGAGGTCGCCCCAGAGCAGTTGCGCCGCGCTCAGGGCCACCACCGCGGCGGTCTCGGTGCGCAGGGTCCGTGGTCCGAGCGAGAACGCTTCGAAGCCCCGGACCCGGGCGGCAGCGACCTCCTGGGATGCAAGTCCGCCCTCCGGGCCCACGAGCACGATGAGCGGCCCTTCCGGGCGAGGCAGGGCGGCGAGGCCGCAGGAAGCGTCCGGGGTGGCCACGAGCTTGTCCGCGCGTGGCGGGAGCCGGTCCAGCCATTCGCTCAGGGGAAGCGGGTCATGGACCGGGGGAAGCGATGCCCGGCCGCATTGCTCGCAGGCGCTCGCCACGACTGCCCGCCAGTGATCCCGGCGCCGCGCGGCCCGTTCGGGATCGGGACGCACCACGCTTCGCTCGGTGAGCACCGGCTGCATCCAGTGCACCCCGAGCTCTACCGCCTTCTGGATCGTGTAATCCATCCTGGTGCCCCGCGAGAGACCCTGAGCAAGACCGATCTCCAGCCTGGATTCGGTCGCGACCGGACGGTGCACGCCGACACGCGCCCGAGCACCGCCTCCGGCCGATATCAGGGTGGCTTCGAACTCGCCGCCTTCACCGTTGAACAGGAGCAGGCGAGCCCCGTGCGACATGCGCAGCACCCGGCGCAAGTGCCGTGCGGCATCCGGCGGCAAGGTGACCTCGGTGCCGCTGTCGAGCGCGAGATCGACGTGTATGCGAGGGACGCGCACCCGACAGCATCCCGCTAGAACGCCGACTTCAAGTGTGCGGCGTGGTGAGCGCTACCCGGGAATGGCTGCAGGATTTGCTGGAGTCGTGGCACGGACCGGCACAATTCATGCATGGAACGACGGTGCTGGTTGCAGGTCAGGGAGTCATGAACCGCCTCCCCGAGGCGCTCGATATCGCTTTGCCAAAGAGTAACAGGTCAATCGCGTGACGTGACGAGTTGTGGAAGTCGGAGTAGAGTGCGTACAGGCATGGCGAGAGGAGGTGGGTGTGCTGTCCTGCGCGTGCGGCATCACCGTCAAGGGTGAAGTCATCGATCTTGGCGACCCTCCCCATGTCGTGCTGTCGCATCCGAACCCGAACCCCCCCGCTCGGACCGCAACCGCCGTGCTCGACGGTCTTCGTGAAGTGGGGGACCTCTACGACCTGCATCTGGTCCCTTCGCGCGACACTTCCGGCGTCGGTATCGCGCCACGGACTCGGATGCAAGGAGGTCGTTGCTGATGGCTGACGTCAGTGAAGGAATGACGACCCACCTGCTGACCGTACCCCAGGAGCTCATCCTGATGCTCCTCAACGAGCAGAATGGCTACTTTCACCAGGTACCCGGCTGGGACTTGAACTGTGCTGTCATCGGCGCAGTACTCGCGGAACTCTCCCTCCGTGCGCGCATCGATACGGACGTGGAATCACTGGTTGTCGTGGACGAAACAGAAACGGGCAATCTCGCCCTGGATCCCATTCTGAAGCAAATCGCAGACGAGCCGTCGCAACGGAACGCCCAGTACTGGATTGAACGGCTGGCCCTCCATGCGGAGTCGGTCATAGACCTGATTCTGGATCGTCTGGTTGACCTGAAGATTCTGAAACACCACGACGGCGAGTTCTGGACGCTGATTCCTACCAAGCGGTACACGGACCTGGAGGGGAACTACAAAGAACACAATGTAGGTCAGTTCATTAAATCTCGTATCAGGGAGGTAATCTTCACCGACGTGATACCCGATCCGAGAGACTCCATCATAATTTCCCTCGTGAACACCTGCGATGTGTTTCGCTTCATATACGAACTTGATGACCAAGCCGAAGAGCGGATCAAGTTCATCTGCAATGTGGAGTTGATTGGCCGTTCCATAGCAGATGCGGTTGAACAAAACATCGCGAGCCCGCTGCTCCGGCGCTCCCATCTGATCAAGCAAATTCCGTCCGTCTCCCCGCGTCGGTTGCTGCTCAATCCACATGTGCGCAAGGGCAACATTCCCGCGCTCTTTACCGACCTTGCGAAAGAGTATGGTCCAGTGTTCGAGATCCGTCGGCCCTTTGCCAAACCCATGATCTTCGTCGCCGGACCAAGGGTCAATCGCTGGGTGCATCGACACGGACGAATGTACCTGAGAGCCAAGGACTATTTTACCGACTTCGAGAAAGTCTATGGTGCATCGGGTGTATTGCCTTCACTGGACGGCGCCGATCACTTTCGGCTTCGCAGGGCCCTGTCGTCGGCATATTCACGCACGAGGCTGGAGGGTCAGTTGGACCAGGTCTACCATCATGCCCGCAAGTTCATGGCGACCTGGAAAGTCGGTGACTCTCTCTCTTCAACACGCACGTGCCGACGAATGATCAACGCGCAACTCTCACCTCTATTCGTCAGTGTCGATACACAGGATATTGTCGACGAGCTGATTGTCTACAAGGAACGAGCACTCAACGTCCATATCGTAAGGGCCTTGCCCAAGTTCATGCTGCATACGCCGGGCATGAAGCGCAGGGCGAGGTTCATCGATACGCTGCTCGAGAGAATTCAGAGTGTCCATACCCCGGCTCAGCGTGCCGGTTGCCCGAGAAATCTTGCGGACGATCTGCTGAGCCTGCACGCGAGCGATCCGCAGTTGGTGCCGGAGTCCAATCTGCGCTTCGCTCTGTCAGCAGCATTGATTGCCAGCGTGTATCTTGGTGACGCGCTCAGCTTCGCAGTCTATGCCATGGCGTCACAGCCTGCGCTCTACGCAAGAATCCGCGGTGAAGCCGATGCCCTGTTTGAGAGAGGCGACCCGACTGGCGAGGACTTCACTCCATCCGCGATCGATGTCACCCACCGCTTCCTCATGGAGTGCCTGCGATTGTACCCGATTGTCCCGATGTCCATGCGAGACGTGATGAATACATGTGTGGTCGAGGGTTACGAACTGCCGGTGGGGGCGCGGATCTACATTGCCCAGACGGCCTCCCATTTTATGGAGGAGATCTTCCCGGAGCCTTTCTCGTTCGACATCGATCGCTACCTTCCCCCACGCAATGAACATCGCAGTCCGGGGTATGCGCCGTACGGGCTGGGCACACACCGGTGTCTCGGCTCCCGGTGGATGGATCTGCAACTGGCGATCAACGTGCTGATGATCGCACGGTACTTCAGGATCGAGGTGTCCCCCGTGAACTACGTGCTCCGGTTCAGCCCGCTTCCATCCATGAAACCGAGCAAGAGACTCAAGTTCCGGGTCGCCGAGCAACAATGCGAGTTGTCGATCTGATGCACCGTGAGCTTCGGATTCGGGGTACGGAACTCGCCACGGCTCGGCCCGCCACTGCTCGCCGCTTGCCTGACGCTACCGTGCCCGCTTGAGCGCCGTGCGGGTGAAGTCGCCGAGGTCGAGGTCGGTCCCGAACGCGTAGTCCGACCAGAGCAGCACGGTGCTTTTTCCCGTGAGATGGTTGGTCATCGTTATCTTGCTGCCCCGCCAGTAGCGATCGAGATACTTCTCGTAGTCCTCCACGACCAGGGTCTTGAGATGCTCATCCCTGCGGTCGAAGAACTGGATCTGCATGGTGCGCAACTCCTGGCGATCGAGCCAGACCAGTTGACGGGAGTAACCTGAATCCCGGCTGACCGGGGTGCGCTCCAGGACGGTGCATTCGAGATCGGCGCAGGGTTCGTCGCGCAGGTAGCGGTGAGTGAACTTCTCGACTTCGACGGCGCCCATGTCCTCGTAGGAGAATTCGCTACCCATGAAGGAGCCGGACTGTTTCGAGGAGCTGATGCGCTTGACTCGCTTCAGGGCGGGAAGATAGAGCCACTGCTCGTCCGCTTCGCTCTTGTGGGCCCAAACGAGAAACGCGGTGCCCTTGACGTCTCGCGGGCGGTCGAACACGAACAGTGTTCGGTCGCCGTCCCCCTCGACTTCAATCACTTTGAGGCGAAGTTCGCGCTTGCTTTCCTGACCCCGTTTGTTGCGCAGGGTCATGGTCAGGTTCGCCGTGAAATTGCCGAATCCCCTCTGGCGTTCGCGGGCTTCGGTTGCGATCTTGAGTCCGTCCTCCTCCGCGCTTTCCGCACGACTGGCCGAGGGCTGGACCGTCCAGGCCAGAAGAGCAAGAAGGATCCCGATCAGCGCCGGCCTTGGGTGGGAGAGAGAGGCGCGAATCACTGCTTTCTCCTGTTGGTGATCATCGGCAGAGCGGGGAAAGCGGGAAGTCGACGCCGGCGCCCAAGCCGCAATATCGCACCGCACTGCTTCCTTGACGCCTTCACCGGAACCTCCCGGCGCATGGTATCACAGCTGCTGCAACGCGCATGAGAGCCCACCGATGACGGCCATTCCCGTGAGCGAAGGCCCAAGTCGAGACACCTCTCCGGGTCTTCGAGCGCTGATTCGGTTCAGAAGTTGTAGTCCAGGTTCACGCCGAGGAAGCTGTCGCGCCGCACAGGGTACACGATGTCCTTTTCGTCGATCCCCAGATAGGCGAAGGACTCTGCATGCAAGGACCAGTGATCGGAGAGACGGCGCTTGAATTCGGCGCTGAGAATGCGGCTGCTGCTGTCGAGGGATTCCACGACGCTGACGACGAACTCGGTGCTTTGTTCGTCATTCAGCCCGAGGCGTGCACCGAGGAAGAGGTCGTCTTCGAATCCATTGGTCGCCCATCGGCCCCGCGTGTCGTGAGCCCATTCGGCGAACAGAACCAGATCAGAGGCCGAGTCCCATAGGGAGTAAATCGTGTATTCACCACCCACGATGAAAGCCGCGTAGTCCTCCTCCTCGTAATTGAGGAATTGATCGAGCCGGCGGTTCTGCGCGCCGGCGCGATGGATGGCTTCCAGCTTGAGAAGCCAGGGGCCTGTGGTGAGCTGCAGGTCCAGGCCGAATTGACGGATCTGCTCGTAGTGCGGCGCCAGCACGAACTCGGAGCCAACCAGCCTTGGCAGAAGGGCGGGCTCGCGGCTCGTGCCGTCGAACATGCTGAGCCCGAGGTCGAGCGGCCCGAAGCTGCCGCTGTAGCGGGCGGCCAGATCGAGATGCCACTCTTCGGCCCCGGATTCGTACGACGTGAGATCGTGGTCCACGACGAGACCGGCGCGCTGGCGACCGTGCCGGCCGGGAAAGGTGCGCGGGCGGTGCCAGGTCAGCCCGAACAACTCCAGCGCGCCCCAATCTCCCGACCAAGTGACATGGGCCATCGGCTGGCCCATCTTGGTCTTCTCGTTCGGGTGTTCCACGAGATCGGTCTGGTTGACGATATCGACCAGGGAACGCGATTCGACCACACCCCAGAATACCTGATCGACGCCCACACGCAGTTCCCATTCGTCATCGCCGACATCACCGTACAGGAGAAGGTAGGCTTCGCGGAGATCGGCGTGGGTGCGGTCGGGATCCGCGGCGTCGAATCTGAAGAAGGGCGTCACCGTGACGCTTCTGCCCTCCTCGTCCTCCATGTAGACCGTGGCCTCCGCGACGAGGCCGCTCGAATGCGAGCGTTGGCCGGGATGCGCGGCACTCTCGGGGTACAGCCGGGTCTCTGCGGAAAGGCGCCCGGATACCTCGATCCGATCGGCGATTCCGGTGCCGGCGTACGCTTCGGTCGAGAGTGCCGCAAGCAGTATCCATACCGCCAAAGAGAGAGAGACGGGCATCACGCCCTCGCCACTGCGCGGGTACGGGGAGATTGAGCTTCCATCGTCCGGGGGCCTCGCCCCTTCTCGTCATTCAACGTGTCACGCCTCCTCATCGGCCACGAGGCCGCATTTCCCCGGTCAATTCAATTCGATCCGCCTCAGTCGCTCCCTGATGTCACGAGTCGACTCCCTGGTCCCGTCGAGCACCATCAGCAAGGGCGGGAGAAACAGGAAGTCCGCTAGCAGGGCCATGATAACAGTCATTCCCACGAGCAGACCAAGTGCCTGGTTGGTTGTCATGCCCGACGCCCCGAACACCATGAAACCCAGCCCGAACACCACGGTAGTCACACACAATGCCTTGCCCACCGAACGAAAGGCGGATTGAACCGACTCCGATGGCAAGCACCCACTCTTTCTGGCCCTGACGTACTTGGTCATGAAGTGGATCGTGTCGTCCACGATGATGCCGAACGCAATCGCGGTGACGACCGACGCCGCGACTCCCACCTCTCCCACTGCGTATCCCCAAAGACCCATCGCCATGGCAGCGGGAACGAAATTGGGTATCAGGCTGATCAGGCCGAGACGCACGCTTCTGAAGACGAAGAGCAGGAGCAGGGAGACGATGGCCATGGCCACCGTGGTGCCGAGCAACATGCCCTCTATGTTCCGCTGAATCGAACGGGCTCCGACCACGGCAACTCCCGTGGCCCCGGTTTCCATGCCCGGAGCGTGTTCCCTCAGCCAGGCCTGCGCTCGATTGTCGAGCTCGATCTTCTCCTTGGTGGACAGACTCTTCAGCACAACCGTCACCCGCGTTGCCGAGCGTTCGACGTCGACGAGGTTGTTCAGGTCGCGGCCGACCGGGAGGGAAAACTCATAGAGCAGCAGATACTGTGCCGCGAGGTCGGAATCATCAGGCAGAATGTAATAGTCGGGATCGTCCGCATGCAGGTTCTTGTTCAAGCGCTTCATGATGTCGGAAACGGCGAAGACGTGGGCGACTTCCGGCTGCCCCCGATACCACTGCGCAAAGGCGTCGACCTGCCTCAGATATTCGACATCCGTGATGCCGCCTTCCCGTCCGGAGCTGAGCGAGTACTCGTAGGTTTCCACGCCCGTGAAGTTCTCGCTTATGAAGTCCGTGGACCGTCGAAACTCGTAGCTGTCGTCGAGGAGTTCCAGCCAGTTCTCCTTGAGCTCGATCCGCGAGATTCCGGCAATGAGCGCGACCGTAAGCACGGCGAAGGAACATAGAAGGACCGTGTGGTGGGAAACGACGAAGCGTCCGAGGCGATCGAAGAGATCCCGTCGCCCTTCGCGCACTGGCGGACTGCGGATGGGCATGACCGACAGAAACGCCGGCAGGAGCGTGACGGAATAGACGAAGGCGCACAAGGCACCGAACGCCACCATGTTTCCCATGACCTTGAAGGGCGGCATGTCCGCGAAGTTGAGGCTGAGGAACCCGATCGCGGTCGTGAGCGAAGTGAGGAAGACCGGCCACACGTTGACCTGCAGAGAATGAATGGCGGCCTGTCTGCGGTCCATCCCCCGACGCAAGCCGGCCATCAATCCCTCGATGACGTGCACGGAGTGTGCGACGGTGACCGCCATGAGGACGAACAGCGCCGCACCGCTCTCACCGAAGAACCTCAAGCCGACCCAGCCGGTGAAGCCCAGCGCGGACAGCAGTACGGCAGCCAGCATCAGGACAATCGCAACCGTTCCCCACAATGAACGCAGGAGAACTATGGCGACGAGCAGCATTGTCCCGAGCGCGACAGGTGCGAGTACCCCCATCTCGTCGTCAATCGCATCGCGCATGGCACGATTGAGCACGACCTCTCCGGTGAGATGGTAGTCTATGGCCGAATACTTCTCCCGGGCCCCGGCGGCAGTGGCAGAGAGGAAGTCGGTAACCTCCACTTTGCCCCGCTGCCGATCCTCGGGGAGGGCAACGCTTACCACCAGACCGGCGACGCGCCCGTCTCGGGAAACGAATCGCCCGGCAACTTCCTCGGTGCCGAGGGCGATTCGCTGAATTCGTTCCATATCGCCTTCGTTCAGGGAGCTGGCATCGTCGATGAGCGGCTCGACAACCAGCTCGTCCTCGAACCCCTCGCTGT
Source organism: uncultured Ectothiorhodospiraceae bacterium (assembly GCA_964420925.1). GTDB lineage: Bacteria > Pseudomonadota > Gammaproteobacteria > HK1 > HK1 > JAJEAD01. The sequence goes on from CAYQVB010000055.1 coordinate 30,899, forward strand.
GGGAGTAGTTCGTGATCGAATCAACGCGGGTGACATAGGGTGTCCGCCAAAGTTGATCGGTGAGCTCTTCGATGGCGACGAGCGCTTCCCGTGTGAAAACGGTGCCGTTTTGCGGCGCTACCGCAACAAGGGCGGCGTCGGAAAGAGCGTAGGTGTCTTCGAGCTGTTCGAGCGCGACGATGTGTGGATCGTCGTTGCCAAAGTGATTCCGAACGTCGACATCAACCATCTCCAGGTGTCGGGCACCGGCGGCGAGGGCCAGCATGACGAGCAGAGAGAGCGAAATGGTCAACCACCGGCGTTCCATGAGGAGCGCTATGGACGACTCGAGGTTCATGATCTTTTCACCACCCGCGGACGCGAGCTGGAGAGATGGGGGCGGCCGTGGGGCAGGATGCGACGGGATAGCGTGTGGCGAGGTCCGGTGTCGGAATCATGTCCGCGGCAGTGTCCCAGCTTCCCACCCCCTTGTCCATTGCGCTCTCGGGCTCCTGCGTTCGGTCCGTGGTGTTGGTCCGACGGGATGGTCATGGACCCGCGAGGCAACGGGGCGTGGACTCCGTACCCCAGGAGATCGAGGAGACCAGGCGGAGGGTGCGCCGAAGCGGGAGCGCGTTCGGCGGCGAGACGGGGCTGCTTCCATGAAGAGCCGGGACGAGCGCAGGTTCCAGGTGGAGCGAGAGGGCGGAGCGGAGTCCGGCGGAGAGAGGCCGGCGGGAACGAGGTCGCGGAGACGCTGAGGGCGATGTCGATACGGGACTCCGCAGGAGCGTCGGGCGTGCGAGATACCGTCCGCCCCGTAACCCGGTGGGCATTTGGGCGAAGGATCCGGAAGGTGACGCGCGCGACGTTCGATGTCATGATTCCGGCGAGAGAATCGGGTTGAATGCTGGCGCGTGTGAGAGGAAAACTCGGCGCACGAGAGTGCGATCGCAGGAACCGGGTACTTCGGTAGGCAATGGAGGCAAGGGCAATCCAGCGTCGCGGTGCTCACTCGCTTCCTCCGTTTCCGGAAGGCTGGTACTTCATCGCCAGCCGCGAGACGATAGAGAAAGAAAGGCTGTTCCAGAAAACCTGGTTGGGCGAAGAGATTGTCGTCTGGTGCGACAAGGATGGGCAGGTCTGTGTTGCCGAAGGAACCTGCCCACACCTGGGGTCCAGCTTGGGACCGGAAGCCGGGGGCCTCGTGCACGACGGTTGTCTCGTTTGTCCCTTTCACGGATTCGTGTACGATGTTGCCGGTCGATGTATCGCGACTCCGTACGCACCGGCGCCGAAGTCCGTAAGACTGAAGGTGTACGAGACACGCGAGATTCTGGGTCTCGTCTTCGCTTGGTGGGGCAGCGGCGGACGGTCTCCCCAATGGGACCTTCCCGCGTCGCCGCCGACCGGACGCGACTGGAGTGATATGGAGTTCTGGAGCGTGCGCTTCGCAGGACATCCCCAGGAGACCACGGAGAACTCCGTGGATCTTGCGCACCTGCACCATGTGCACGGCTACCGCAATGTGCGGAGAGTCGGTGCGGTATCGATTGACGGCGCCTGGCTCAAGAGTTGTTTCGACTTCAAGCGCGCTCAGACCATCGCCGACGTGGAGTGTTTCACTTACGATGTTTCGGTGGTTACCCACGTGCACGGGCTGGGCTTCTCCTTCGTCGAGGTTCGAGAGCGTTCCATCGATATGGAGAGCCGTTTGTGGGTGCTCGCAACCCCGGTCGACGGCGAGCTCGTCGAACTGACGCTGGTCAGCCAGGTGCGGCGTTTGCTCGAGCCCAAGCGACCATTCGTTGGGATGCGCTTCCTTCCCGTGGGTTTGCGCACCCGGATCATGAACAAGATCTTCATGGCGGGCCACAAGCAGGACGTTCTGCAGGACGTGGAGATATGGAGCCGAAAGCGATATCGGTCCCGCCCGCTGCTCTGTCGTTCGGACGGGGAGATCGGCAAGTACCGGCGCTATTGCGAGCAGTTCTATCCGGACGCTCGGACTTGCTATCGGCAGGAGGTGGAACGACTCTCCGTTCGCGCCTGAGAGGTTGCTAGTGGGCCGGCGCGCTTCCGAGATCCGCGTTTGCGCTTCTGATGTGCATGAGGAGTGCGTGGTGGGCGGCAAGATCTTCCTGTTGCAACGCCGCGACCGATTGACGGAAGGCGCGGACCTGCGCATCGTGCTTCGCCAGGAGCTGTTCCAGCCGGCGGCCTTCGGCAAGAGTCCGCCGGCCCCCGTCCCGGTACTTCGTTTCGAGCTCCTCGAGAAAGGAAAAGTGGGCGTCCTTGGTCTGGAGCATCGCCTCGTACGCCCGCCAGGCGGGGAGCGCCACGTCGGGCAAGGGGTCGAGTTCCGTCATCGGAGGCTCTACGCCGGTGCACTGAGCCGGGGAGCTATCGCTCCGCTCGAGCGCTGCTCTCCCTTGCCATTCCGCCCCGACACCGGGGAGAGTCGGGGGCGTTGGTATCCGCCTCTCGCCAATCCGCTTCGGTATAGGTATGCAGGGCAAGCGCGTGAACGCCCGTACGCAGCTCCTCGCCGAGCAGGCGATACACTTCCCGGTGACGGGCGACCAGGTTGCGTCCCTCGAAGCTCGGCGAGACCACCACCACCTTGAAGTGGGACTCCGAACCCGCCGGCACATTGTGCTGGCTGCTCTCGTTCTCCACCTCGAGGTGGATGACCTCGAGGCCTTCGCGAAGCTTGCGCTCCATTCGTTCCTGGACGTTCATGAATGCGGGCCTCGCCCTGCTCGTACGATGGCCATGATAGCGAATTGCGCACGCCGGTACGGCGGCGCCGAATCATCTGATTGAGGCCGAATGCCCCAGGGGAAGGCGCAGGGCAAGCTGCTCCAGCGCGGCGCTGACCGCGGCCATGAGCTTTCCGCCCAGGCCCTTCTTGACCACGTAGCGCAGCTCGTAGACATCCGAGGCGTCGCTCGCCGCGAGCAGCCAGTCGTCGCTCGTGGTGAGCTCGTCGCAGAGACCGAGGGCGAGCGCACGCTTGCCGTACCAGTGCTCACCGGTGGCGACCCGATCAATCGAGAGGTCCGGCCGATACTCGGAAACGAACTCCTTGAAGAGCGCGTGCGTGTCGTCCACCTGGGCCTGGGCGGCGGAACGTTCCGCATCGGAGTTGTGTCCAAACACCGTGAGAGTACGCTTGAACTCCCCGCCCTTGATCTGTTCGAAATCCACGCCTCCGGAATCGAGCATCCGGCGGAAATTGGGAAGCTGCAGCAGCACGCCAATCGATCCCAGGATCGCGAAGGGCGCCGCGAGCACACGGTCCGCGACGCAGGCCATCATGTAGCCGCCGCTCGCCGCAACCTTGTCGACGGCGACGGTGAGGGGGATGGAGCGCTCACGCAGACGCAGCAACTGCGATGCGGCGAGGCCGTGTTCGTGCACCAGGCCTCCCGCATTCTCCAGCCGGAGCAGCACCTCGTCGCCCCGCTTCGCGGTGCGGAGCACCGCGGTGATTTCGTGGCGCAGGGAGGCCACGGCGGATGCCTTGATGTCGCCGCGGAAGTTCAGGACGAACACCCGCTTTCGGTCGGCATGCGAGCCGGTCTTGGCGCGCGCCTTCGCCTCCTTCTTTCTCGCCTTCTCCTCCGCCTTGAATTGCTTGGCGGGCAGAACTTCGTGCCGGACGCTGCGCCCCAGGTCCTCGAAGGCGCGATTGATGCAACGCACCTCCAGGTGCTCCGCGCCGCTCTCGCGCCGGGCAAGCGTCGCGATGAGCGCGATGAGCACTCCGATGCCCACTACCACGGTAAGGGTCTCGGCGAGAAAGAGGCCGTACTCCAGCAACATGTCCGTCATGATCGACTCCTGCGGCAGAAAAACGAGCGAGGTTGCCGATCATGCCATCACTGCTCTCCCGGACGAGATGGTGGCGGATCGGACCGGCCGGTCGCCTGACAGCTCGGCTTCGCAACCGGGCGCAAGGGCACGGCCCGGCCGCAGTGCTTCGAGGCAGCGGTCTGTGACCGGACGAGCAGGGGTCTGCTTGCCGCCCGGCAGCTCATGGGCCTGCGCCCGTTCTCCGGGCCCTACCAGGTGAGGGGGGTGAGCAGCAGGCTGCCGTCGGGCTGGAGCCAGTAGCTCCGGTCGAGGATTCGGGCCTGGTAGGCGCTTCTCCCGTCCCTCCACCTATAGCGCACGACATCACCGGTATCGCGCATGCCCGTCTCGAAGAGGCCGTAGAGGGCGGTTTCGAGATGCGCGGCGGAGTGTGAGGGAAAGTAGTGGGAGAGCCCTTGCACGAGCGGGTCGAGGGTTCCGGTGGCGCCGAGGCGCCCGTACCAGGCGGTGAGAAGGCGGCGTTTGCGCTCTCCTTCGAGCGCCTGCTCTTCCGGTGCACGGTCCCGGGGGAAGGCTCCGATGCTCAATTGCTCCCACTGGATGTCCGGCGCATTCGGGATCCCGCTCTCGCCCGCTGCCGCGAATGCTTCCACCAGTGAATCGGCGAGCGCGTTGTTCGGGTCGAGCAGACCTTCGAGTCGCGCGGCATTCACCGAGACCGATTCGAGCAGGCGATCCCGTTCCACGGGTTCGGGGCGCGTCGCGGGAGGGGTGCCCAGCATGTCGAGAATCGCACCCTGGAGGGCCTCGAGCTCGAATCCGAACAGGGTGAGCTTTCCTTCGAAGTAGCCGTCAAGCGCTTCTCGGAGGCGCTGCGATTCCTCGTTTGCGGCTTCGAGACGCGCCATCCATTGGTCTTGTCGTTCGGCGTGTTCGGCCGCAAAGGCGCGTTGTCGTTCGACGAGATTCTGCCGTTGTCGAGCGATATCGGCCCGCTGGCGTTGTAACTCCGCCAAGTATTCGCCCGATACGCTCCGCGCTTCGATTGCCAATCCGCTCACGGCTTGGACCGCTTCGTAGATTGCGGAGTTTCGAGTCGGCGATGGATCGAATCGCGGCGCCCCGCTCGAGTCGTAGAGAAGAGCGGGATCGAGCGAGCGTGTCCATTCGGTTGTCGCGGAGAGCAAGGTCTCGGGATCGGAGCCGAATGCCTCCTGGAGTCGCTGCTCCGCAGCGTCCACCTCTTCGCGGAGCGCGGCCAGGTGAGCGCGGATGCGGTCCTCGATAACCTCGATCCGGGCCTGGACGTCCGCGCGCCGCGACTCCATGAGTGCGACGACGTCGCGTTGCTCCGAACGGAGCGCTTCGGCCTGCAGGCGCAGCGCCGCCTTGCGCTCGTCGCGCTCCTTCTCGAATGCTTCGTACTCGGCCTCGAGTCCGGCGCGACGCCTCAGGAACTCGAGAGCGAGGCTGGTCGCCTGTTCGCGATGATCTTCGAGCGATTCCCGGTACTCGGCGATCTCATCCTCGAGCGCGGCGAGTTCGTCCCGTTGCACGTCATCGTCGTTCGCGGCGCGACTCCGTTCGTTGTAGATCTCGATGCGCCGATTCAGTTCTCCCTGCACACGGTCGTGATCGTCCCCGAGGGTCGCGTATTGTTCCGCCAGTGGAGCGAGGTCCCGTTCGGCGCGCTCGAGTCCTTCGATTTCCGCATGCAGCCAGGTGCGGAGCGAATCCTCTTCCCGTCGCAGCGCCGCCTCGCGCTCCGCGAACGCATCCCGTACTTGGGCGACGAAGCGACGATAGGCGTCGTCGAGGCGGACGATCTCCTGCGTATCTTCACTGGTGCCGTCGCGGTAGGTGCTGGTGGCGGCCTCCAGGGTTTCTCCTCGCTTTCGCATCTCGGCACTGAGTTCGCGATACAGGGACCGCGCCGTGCGAAGCTCGGCCAGTACGCGTTCGTATGCCTCCCGATAGGAATCGATGATGGCCGCCGTCCCCTGCCCGTCGGACTCGAGCCGTTCCACCGTCTCGTTGAGGATCTCGATGCGCGCGTTGAGCTCGGCGCGTTCCGCTTCGAAGACGGCGTCTCCGTCACGGCGGATGCGCTCGATCTCGGCTCGCTCCGCCTCCAGGCGCCGAAGATCCCGGGAAGCACGTTCGTCGAGGGCTTCCCGGCTCGTCCGGTAGGCTTCCCCGATTCTCCCGGAGTGGGCGTCAAAGCCCGATTCGACCGCTTCCAGCATCGCGTAGTAGATTGGGCGAACATCGAAGTTCTGTCGTTCGACCGCCTCGACCCCGAGCGCGCAGGCGGCGACCGCCGGCGCGAGTCCCCAACACCACGTGCGTCGTCCGCGCCTTGGATGGAAGCGGCGGCGGGTGCGGACGCTACCAGGATGCGCGTGCGCCGCCATCGAGTGCGTCAATCGAGTGACTCCCTGGTGAGACTTATGACTTCCACATGACGCGCAGGCGCCGGCGGTCCCCCACGCAACCTCGAAGCGTAGCCGAAAAGCCGTGGCAGGTCTTCCCAAACTCAGGGGGGCTTCGTGAGCGTCGCCCGCAAGCGCGACGTCGCTTCCTCGTCGACTTCCCCATCGGGCTTCAATACCACCCCATACACTCGCTTCGCTCGGAGGGGAGTGATGTACCCCTCCGCCACGTCGGCCCTGACCCGGCGCACGTCGCGGCGGTGAGGCGAACCGTAGCCGCCTCCACCGCAGGAGATTCCAACAATTCTTTCACCCGCTCCGAGCTCCAGATCCTCCCAGGCGCCGAGCTCGACGCACTCTCCGTTGGCGCTCCCGACCTTGAGGTTTCGAGAGGGCGCTCCCACGAGGCCTCCTCGCGCTCCCTGGGGGGCGTTGATGCCTCCGTCGCTCTGGTAGAGCACCCGAATTGGGGAATGGGTGGGAGTGAACGAGACCCGCGAGGACGGTGCGCCGCGGAACTCGCCCGCACCTTCGGTGTCGGGGACCAGGCGGCGTTCCTCGATCCGAATGGGATAGTGCAGTTCGTCCACTTCCACGCTGTCGTAGAACGACATTCCCGCGGTGCCGGCGGTGATCATCCCGAGCCAGCCGTCTTCCCGGGGACCCGCCGCTCCGAGGGTGTCGCCGAGGATGAGCTGATTGACGAAGCGGGTGTCGTCGTGGCGTGCGTCGAATCCGGAGACTACCGCCTGGGCCGCGGTCTGACATCCCCCGGTCTCGGCCATGCCCAAACCGTCTCCGAGCTTCGCGAACGCGAGCTGCACGGCGCCGATGAGCCGGTCGGAGACGTTCGATGTCGCAACCGAGCAGCTCGTCGGATGAATCGGTACGCCCACCACGCAGTTTTCACGGAGATGGATATCGATGCACCTGAAACTGCCCGTGTTGGGAGGGATTCTCAGGCCCAGGCTGTTGAAGACACCGACCATGGCCGCAGTCCGCGCGCAGGCCTCGCTCAGGTTGAGTCCGCAGGGGATGCAATCGATGTTGTCTCGCAGGTCGACTTCGATACGCGCGTCCGCCCTTCGTACAGTGACCTTCGCGCGTACCGGGACTCCTTCGCCGGGAGTGCCCGGCATCGGGTCGTGTATGCACACCGCTTCTGCACTTCCCTCGGGAAGCGCCCGGACTGCGGAGGTCATGCGCTGTTCGCTGTAGTCGAACCATTGCTCGACGATAGCGTCCAGCGCTTCCCAGCCGATCTCTTCGCCGAGCGAGAGCAGCTCGCGTTCGCCGATCCGGGCCGCGCCGAGACTCGCCAGGTAGTCGCCCCGCCACTGTTCCGGTACTCGGATCCGCAACTCGCAGATTCGCACGATATCGTCGATGTCCCGGTACTCGCTCTGGACTTGGGTCGCGGCAAATATCAGTGCGCCCTCCTCGTACACGTCGCGGGCGGCAGCGTGGTAGGTGGTGGGGATCGAGTTGCCGATGTCAGCCTGATGCGCCTTCGCGAGCACCGTGAAGCGGTGGGTGCCGGATCGGTCGATGACGGGAACCAGCACCGAAAGATCGGCGGCATGCGAACAGCCGTGGTAGGGGGAGTTGTGCAGGAAGGCGTCGCCTCTGCGAAGCTCGCGATGCAGGTCCATCATCGAGCGGGCCATCAGATCCGGTCCGGCCATGACGTGGACGGGAAGGCTGTTTCCCACTGCCACCAGTCGAGCATCCGCGCTCAGGATGCAGCAGGAAAAGTCGCGTCCGGTGTTGATGACTCCGGAGCGCGCGGTACGAAGCAGGGTGTTCTGCATGCGGAACGCGACACCTTCGAGGCGTTGGCTGATGATGGAGAGGGTGGCCACGGACTGCATTGGCATCAGCCCACGCTCGGGCCGACTCGAATCCGGAGCCCGCCGCTGTCGCTTCGCTCCGCGATCGAGCCCGGGTCTATCACGATGGTGGTAAAGGGGAGCTCGACGATCGCGGGCCCCGGTATGCGAAGTCCGGGGAGAATCTGGTCGGAGGCAAGAACGCGCGCCTCCATCGCACCGGCGTCGGGGAAGTGCACGTTGCGTCGATTCGGGGCGCCGGTGCGGGCTTCGGTGCGAACCACCCATTGCGGGGACGAGCCTTCCGGTGGACATGACACGCGTGCCCGCCAGGTGATGAACTCGATGTTCGCGCGCTCGTCGTCGACCGCGAAGGTCTCCCGATGAAGCGCATGGAAATCTCCATGGAGACCTTCGACATCGTCATCGGAATCGAAACGTTCGACCGCCACCGGCAGCTTGATCTCCCAGACCTGATTCGCATAGCGGGCCTCCACCGCATACTCGATACTGGCGAAGGGTGCGGTGGCGCCAATGCGGCGCACGAAGTCCTCGCACGCTGCACGCAAGCGCTCCAGCACCGCATTGACTCCGCCCACGTCGAACGAACGTCGATTGGTCACGTGGACTTCGGCAAAGTCCCGGCCGATAGGGGAAAGCAACGCCCCGGCCGCGCTCAGTGCCGCCCCGGTATGGGGAATGAGCACGGTCGGACAGCCAATCCGGCGGGCGAGCGAAACCGCGTTCAGTCCGGCCGCTCCGCCACCGCCGACGAGCACCGCCGTGCTCGGGTCCATGCCTTGCCTCACCGTGATGTCTTCGATTGCCAGAGCCATGGTTTCCGTCGCCACCGCCAGAACGGCGCTGGCGGCGGCCGTCGCGTCCAGCTCGAGCTTCCGGCCTACATGTTCTTCGACGGCCACCTGCGCAGCGTCCGCCGAGAGAGTAATCCGGCCTCCGAGGAAGTTGTCGCGATCAATGATGCCCAGCACGAGACACGCGTCGGTCAGGGTCGGTCGGGTGCCTCCCCTTCCGTAGCAGGCAGGCCCCGGATGCGCGCCGGCGCTCTCGGGCCCTACCCTGAGCAGGCCGGCCTCGTCGACCGAGGCAATGCTCCCTCCGCCCGCACCCACGCTGCGCACGTCGATGGACGGAAAGCCGGTCATGTGGCCGAGAAAGGGCGGGCCCAGCCAGGTCTCGCGCGTTTCCGATATCCGGCCTCGCCGAATCAGACTGACATCGGAGGTCGTGCCGCCGACATCGATGACGACGGCGGTATGAGCACCGAAGTCGGCCCGGGCGTAACGTCGGCCTGCCACCGGTGACATGGCCGGTCCCGACTTGACGCTATGAATGGGCACCGATGCGAGCTCGCGGGCGTCGCGCACGGTGCCCTGTGATGTCACCACGAGCACTCGGCCCCGGTAGCCGCTGTCTCGCAGGCGAGTCTCGAGCCCTCGCAGGTAGCGGCCCATGAGCGGCTTGAGCGAGGCATCGATACAGGCGGAAGAAGCTCGGCGATACTCGCGCAGGGTCGGATTCAGAGCATGGGAAAGCGTGACCTGGACGCCGGGCAGCGCTTCCTGGATGAGCTCCCCGACCCGCCGCTCGTGGGCGTGGTTGACGATTGACCAGAGAAAACAGACCGCGACGGCCCGAACTTCGAGCTCACGGAGCCGCCCGATCACCGCCCTCACCGACTCCTCGTCCAGCGGCACGACCACTTCGCCATCGGCCCCGATGCGTTCCGGCACTTCGAAGGTGAGGGCGCGCGGCACATAGGGCTTCGGGTAGGGAATCGAGTAATCGAACATCGGCGCCCCCATCCTGCCCCCCTCGCGAAACACGAGAACGTCGGGGTGGCCGGCAGTGGTCAGAAACGCGGTCTTCGCGGTCTCGCCGGTCACGATGGCATTGGTCGCGGTCGTCGTGCCGTGAACCAGAAGCTCACCCCGGCCCAGGAGCTCCGACAGGGAGAGGTCGAGATCGTCCGAGGCGAGCCGAAAGCTCGCCAACACTCCCTCCACGCGATCCTTCGTGGTGGTAGGTGTCTTGTAGAAATGCAGGTGACCCTCGGCGTCGGCGACCACGAGATCGGTGAAGGTGCCCCCGGTGTCGACGGCAAAACGCATCACGGCAGCCTAACCGTCATGTTTCACCGATTCGCGATAGCTACGGGCGCGGAGATGCCGGCACATCCGCGTCCGCAGCCGTGAAGTGGTGAAACATGGTGGCCAGAGGACCGGGGATCGATGCGGCGCGTCATGGTTCTCGATGCCCTCCTTCGTGGTGTTCGCCAATCCCGCCCAAACGTTGCAGAATGCCCACGATTTTGCATCCCCCGTTCCCGGTTTGCCGCACTCTTGCCACGCATTTCGCTGTACCGCCCTTCGGTGAAGGCGCCCGCGCCAAGTCTGGGCGTGCCGCATCGAGAGGACCGGCGGGGGTGCGATTCGGGACGGCGCCCGAGGGCGAGTTGCCGTCGAGCCTTGCTCGCCCTGCCAGTTGCGCTCTTCGGGCTCTTCCCCCTCGCCCCGCCGCTTCAGGCGAAACTCCCGGCCATCGAGTACCGGACGGCGGCCGTGCGGGTGATGGGCGCGGAGCTGCCCGTAACGGTGCCGAGCGGTTACGAAATCGAGTTGCTGAGCCGGGATCTCCGAGCACCTCGCCTGCTCACGTTCGGCCCGGGCGGCGATCTCTTCGCGGGCTCCCGTTCCGGGAGCGTCTACCGCTTCGAGGCGCCCTATCGGGAAGCAGATGAGCTGGTGGCGCTCGACGGATACCCGCACGGCGTGGCGTTTCGCGACGGCGAAATCCTCATCGCGCGCACCGACGGCCTCTATCGGGCGCCCTGGGAGACTGGCCAGAGAAGGCTCCTGGCGCGGGACCTCACCCTGCTCGCGGCCCTTCCGGGCGGATGGGGCCACAACTCCCGGACCGTGCGCGTCGGTCCGGACGGGCGCGTCTACGCGAGCCTCGGCATTCGGGGCAATTGCTCGGACGAGTATCTCGGCGCCGACTATCCCTTCGAACTCCGCCGCGGCGGCATCCTCGTGCTCGAAGAGGGGGAGGGTGCGGCCCGATGGTCGGCTTTCGCTTCGGGCCTGCGCAATCCGGTCGGGTTCGACTGGCAACCGGAGACCGGCGAGATGTTCGCGAGCAACAACGGTCCGGACCACCTCGGATTCGAGCTCCCCCCGGAATACTTCAGCCATATCCAGGCCGGCTCCTTCCACGGAATGCCGTGGTACCAGTTCGACGGCGCGCGCATCCTGCGCGATCCGTGCATCGAGAGCGACCCGCCCGCGGGCGAGCCGATGGCGCCGGCGGCAACCTTTCCCGCCCGCAGCGCCCCGATGGACGTGGCCTTCGTCGGTCCCGGGGCGCTGGACGAACGCTTCACCGGCGATGCGGTGGTGGCCTTGCATGGCTCCTGGGCCACTTCGCCGAGCGGCGGCTACGCGGGAGATCCGAGCACTCGCCGGCATCCGAAGCTGGTCGTGGTCCGCTTCGAGGAGGGGAAGCCGCGCCGGGTGGACGATCTCGTGACCGGCTTCCAGTTGCCGGACGGACGCCGGTGGGCGCGGCCGGTGGGCGTCGCGTTCGGCCCCGACGGCGCGCTCTACTTCACGAGCGATGAGGGCGTCAATGGGCTCTTTCGCTTGCGTCGCGTCCCGTGATGTCGATGCTGTCGGACGACGGGACCTCGTGTGCGGCGAAGGCCCGCGTCCCGATTCGCGGTCGCGCCACGCCTTTGCGGGAGCGCGGCACTGAGCGCCGCAGACGGTTTGAGGCCCTTGCTGGAGGCATCCCGCGAAGAGCTGCCAAGAAGTGCTCGCCTTCAGTGGACTACCGCTTTCACGGGAATGACGGAAACCAGATCGGGCGCCACAAATCGTTTCCACGGAAGCGGGAGCCGGGAACGCTCGGTTCCGGCCACCGCGCCGGGTCGAGGCGCTCGTAGTGGCGATTCCCTTCCGCTACGAGGAAGCAGTAGAGTACGGATCCGCCAGGCGCATGAGCCCGATGATCCGCCGGGTGGTCGCCGCCAATCCCAGCGCCTTCACCTACCACGGCACCGGCACCTACATCATCGGGTCCGGTCGGGTTGCGGTGGTCGACCCCGGCCCCGACCTTCCCCGGCACGTCGACGCGATTCTCGCCGCGACGCGGGGCGAGCGCATCACCCACATTCTGGTGACCCATACCCACGTCGATCACTCGCCGGCCACCCGCGCGCTCAAGGTGCGCACGGGCGCGCCGAGCTACGGGTACGGACCGCACGGGACGGGCCGCTTCGAGCGCGGCGAATCGGTGGAGGAAGGCGCGGACTGGGAGTTCGTGCCCGATGTGGAAGTGTGCGACGGCGATGTCGTGCAGGGGGAGGGGTGGTCGGTGGAGTGCGTGCACACGCCGGGCCATACGTCCAACCACATCTGCTACCGGTTGCGCGAGGAAGGCTCGCTGTTCAGCGGAGACCACGTCATGGGGTGGAGCACGACCATCGTCTCTCCGCCGGACGGTGACATGGGCGATTACCTGCGGAGCCTCCAGCGCCTGCTCGACGGCGACGACACACGCTACTGGCCGACACATGGTCCCGGCATTCCCGATCCGCAAGGCTTCGTTCGCGCGTGCATCGCGCACCGGAGGGAGCGATTCGAGCAGATCATGCGGTGTCTGTCCGAAGGCATGGAACGGGTGGCGGAGATGGTGCCGCTCATCTACCGGGACCTGCCGCGCTCGATGCATCCCGCCGCCGCGCGGCAGGTCTTCGCGGCGCTTCTCCACCTGATCGAGGAAGGGCGGGTGACCTGTTCGGATTCTCTCGGAGTCGACGCACGCTACCGCCCGGCGCGCTGACGCGACCCGGCGCAAGCGCCCCCGCCGTCGCGCCTGCGCGAAAGCGCCCTGGTGCATAATCGTCGCGGGTCTTCGAGGACATTGCCCATGGTCATGTTCGTGATCGAGGAGCGGCACCTGCAGCAACTGAGTCCGTCGACGCGGCGCGAGCTCCTGCAGGTGCTGGGAGCGGAGGTCGAAGAGGCGCGCGAGCGCTACGCGGCGCTCGAGTGGCAGCCCGACGGGGCCCAGTCCTACCCTCTGACGGAAGAAGAGGCGCAGCACCTCCTGCATGGCATGCCGGAAAGCGCATGCAACCTGTTGCGCGCCTTCGCGGAGAGGTACGACGGCACGCGGGGCGCCGCCACGTTCCGCGAGCTCCTGAAGGCGACCGGACACTCCAAGGTCGAGAACCTCGGGCGCCAGATTGCCTGGATCGAGCTTCGGGTGCGCACCGTGACCGGCAATCACGACGCGTGGCTGATTACCTGGCGAAAATCCGACTGGAAATGGAGTGAGCAGCGCCAGACCTATACCCGAGGCAAGTATTCCATCAACGGCCCCGCGGTAGTCGCGTTGCGCGCGGCGATGGGTATCGACTGAGCCGGCCCGCGCGCCGCCGCGAAAGCACCATCGCATCGACGCGAGGCTTGTCCTGCGCGGATGCGCCGCCATATTCGTCTGCGGACACGCAGCCGAGTGTAATGGCCGGTCATCCCGATACCCTGGTCCCGAGCGGAAGCCTGCGCGCACTTCGCGAGCTTCTGCCCTACCTGTGGCCGGTGGGCGAGTGGCGGATGCGCACCCGGGTGGTGCTGGCGCTCGCGATGCTCGCGGGCTCCAAGATCACGCTGGTGTTCGTGCCGGTGCTCTTCGGGCGTGCGGTCGACGCTCTCGGCGGCCACGGCGTCGCGACGGCAGCGGCTCTGCCGATCGGTCTCATTCTCGCCTACGGGCTGGCGCGGGTGCTGTCGCTCGCCTTCGGGCAGCTCCGCGACGCGCTCTTCGCCCGCGTCGGCCAGCGCGCCATCCGCACTGTCGCCCTCCAGGTGTTCCGCCACCTCCACGCCCTCTCCCTGCATTTCCACGTCGGCCGCCAGACCGGGGGCTTGAGCCGTTCCATCGAGCGCGGCACCAAGTCCATCGAGATGCTGCTGCGCTTCGGTCTCTTCAACGTGCTGCCGACCTTCGTCGAGATCGCGCTCGTCTTCGCGATCCTGTGGGGCTTGCTCGATCTCACGATCGCCGCCGTCACCCTGCTGACGGTGTCCACGTATGTCCTGTTCACGATGAAGGTCACCGAATGGAGGCTTCAGTTCCGGCGCCGGATGAACGAGCGGGACAATCAGGCGAACACCAGAGCCATCGACAGCCTGCTCAACTTCGAGACCGTGAAGTACTTCGGCAACGAGGAGCACGAGGCACAGCGTTTCGACCGGGCGATGGCCGGATACGAGGATGCATCGGTCAAGAGCCAGACCTCGCTCGCCTTTCTCAACATCGGACAGGCGGTGGTCGTATCGATCGGACTGACGCTGGTGATGTACCTGGCCGGGGTCGGCATCGTCGACGGGCGCATGACGGTGGGCGACTTCGTGATGGTGAACACCTATCTCATGCAGCTCTACCAGCCGCTCAACTTCTTCGGCTTCGTCTACCGGGAGATCAAGCAGGGGCTCATCGACATCGAGAAGATGTTCGACCTGCTGCGCGTCGAGGCGGACATCAGCGATGCCCCCGGCGCACCGCCCTTGCGTCTGCAGGGGGGAGAGATTCGCTTCGACCGGGTCTCCTTCGGCTACGATGAGCGTCGTCCCATCTTCGAGTGCCTGAGCTTCGTCGTGCCCGCCGGCGCCACCGTGGCGCTGGTCGGCACCTCGGGGGCGGGGAAGTCCACCATCGGGCGTCTCCTCTATCGCTTCTACGACGTGGACGAGGGCGCCATCTTCATCGACGGACAGGACCTGCGCGACGTGAGCCAGGCGTCGCTGCACGCCGCAATCGGCGTGGTGCCGCAGGACACCGTGCTGTTCAACGACAGCATCTACTACAACATCGCCTACGGGCGTCCCGGCGCCTCTCCGGCGGAAATCGAGGAGGCGGCGCGTCTCGCCCACATCCATGACTTTGTCATGGGTTTGCCCGACGCTTACCAGACCCTGGTCGGCGAACGCGGTCTCAAGCTCTCCGGCGGGGAGAAGCAGCGGGTCGCGATCGCGCGCACCGTGCTCAAGAACCCGCGACTGCTGGTGTTCGACGAGGCGACCTCCGCGCTGGACTCGCGGACCGAGAGCGAGATCCAGGGCAATCTCGAAGCCCTGTCCCGGGGGCGCACCACCCTGGTGATCGCCCACCGCCTGTCGACGGTGACGGGCGCCGACGAGATCCTGGTCCTCGAAGAAGGCCGCGTCGTCGAGCGCGGCCGCCACTCCCGCCTGCTCGAGCAACGGGGCCGCTACGCCGAGATGTGGCGTCGCCAGCAGGAAGAGTCGGGTTGAGGCGCGAAGAGCCCGTGACAGCCTCTACCCCCGAAGGTAGGGTATGGCGCCGACTGTGAGAGGAGGATGGATGATGTCCAGGCTCGAAGGTCGCGCGGCCCTGGTGACGGGCTCGTCCCGGGGAATCGGCAAAGGCATCGCCCTTGCCCTCGCTCGGGCCGGCGCCGATGTCGCCGTGCACTACCACCAGAACGAGCAAGCGGGGTGGGAAACCCTGGCCGAGGTCCGGGCAAGCGGCCGGAACTCGGTGCTGGTGCAGGCCGATGCGTCCGATTTCAAGCAGATAAGCGCCGCGGTGGACGAAGCCGCGGAGGCGCTCGGCATGCTCGACATCGTGGTGGCGAACGGCGCCAATGCCCTGGTGGGCTCGTTCTTCGATGACGATGCCGTCGAGGTGTTCGAGAGCATCGTGCACACGCACCTCTTCGGCTACTTCTATACCGCCAAGGCGGCCGAGCATCATCTGCGCAAGCACGCACGCTCGGACATCATCTTCATCTCGTCGAACGCTTCGCAGCAGTTCTGGGCCGACGAGTGGGCCTACTGTACGGCCAAGAACGGCATCAACGCACTGTGCAGGTGCATCTCCAAGGACGCCAATCGACACGGCATGCGCGTCAACTGCATCGGCCCTTCGGTCACCGATACCGAGCTTGCGAGGAAGGCCTTCGAAGGGGTCATCGACATGGACGATCCAGAGACTCTGAAGCACGTGCCCTACGGCCGATTCATCCAGCCCTCGGACATCGGCAACATGGCGGTGTTTCTCTGCTCGGACGAGGCCTGGCTCGTCAACGGTCAGGTCATTCTCGTCGATTGGGGAGTGACGCCGGGCTCCGTCCTGAACTACGTGCCCTACGACAAGTTCCGGGGAAACTGATTCATGAGCATCATGGACCGCTTCAGCGTCGTCGGCTTTCCGTGGGGCAGGGACCGGCCCGGCGCCGAGGACATCGTGCGCCTCACCCGGCACGCCGAGCGTCTGGGCTTCTACTCGATGAGTCTCGCTACTCTGAACGGACTGCCGCGCACCGGCCCCTTCGGGGATATCGACAACGACTATCTCTTCGACGAGATGGTGCTCCTGCCTCTGATGGTGCAAGCCACCAACCGCATCCGGATCGGGATGAACTCCATTCCGATCCCGCTGCTTCCTCCCTTCAAGACCGCCAAGTTCTACGCGAGTCTCGACGTGCTGTCGGGCGGTCGAGTGATCGCAGGCATGTGTCTGTGCACGGGAAAGGAGAACTTCAGCGCGGTCAGCCTGGAGCAGAGGTACCGGGGAAGAATGGCCGACGAGGCGCTGGAGATCATTACCCGCTTGTGGACCGAGGACGAGGTCACCTATCAGGGTCGCTTCAACCGCCTGGAGAACGTGCGCTTCGATCCCAAGCCCGTACAGAAGCCTTATCCGCCGATCTGGTGGGGAGGCCGGACGGTGTCCATTCCGCGGACCGTGAAGTACCGCGGCGAGTATCTCGCGCCGCCGTGGCCTTCACTCGAAGAGCTCGAGCACGTTTACCTGCCGCGGCTCGAGGAAGAAAACGAAAAGATGGGAGGCAACACGAAGATGGCGAGTTTCGTGTACGCCAACATCTGCGAGAAGGACCAGAGCGAGGCGGAGGTCAACAAGCTGTACGGCCCCTATCTGACCATCGAGTTCGAAGACCAGAACGCCTTCGATGTGCTCCTGGTCGGGTCGGCGCAGCAGGTGGCGGAGAAGACAAGGGCCTTCCTCGAGGCGGGCGTCAGTCACTTCATTCTGGATTTCTCGCGCCACGGCATCGATTCGACGCAATACAACATCGAGCAACTGGACGCCTTCGTGGAGGAAGTGGTGCCGCTGCTGACCTGAGCCGCCGGCAGTGCGCCGGCGGCTGAGGCCCGACCGGGTTGCAGCTCTCCGCGCTCGCCCTTCGAGCGACGGGGAGCGAGAAACGCTGAATCGAGGCTACGGAATCCAGCCTTTCCAGGTGTCTTCGTTCGCGGCCATCCACTCGCGTACCACGTCGATCACCTCCCGCCCCTTGATGTCCACCTCCAGGAGCATGCCGGCCTGCTGCTCGTTGGTGAGGTGCATGTTCGTGATGAACTGCGCCACCTCGGGGTGATCCTTCACGAAGTCGGGATTGGCGATGTTGTACGTGATCTGGCCCCGGAAGAAATCGCAGGCATAAGTGGGCTCCACTCCTTCCACCATGCCCCAGCATTCGGGGGTGGCGTCCGGGAGATCCACGCGGGTGAGATCGTACTTGGCATGGCTCCAGTGCGGAGTCCAGCCGTCGAAGATGATCCCCTCCCCGCGCGAGTAGGCCCCTTCTATCTCCGCCCAGTGGGCGGCTTCCGAACCAATCGCCACCGACACGAAATCGAGCCCCAGGTTCTTGACCCGTTTCTCGTCCTCGCAGCCCCAGCCCACGCTCGGGCAGCCCAGCCAACGTCCCTTGGGTGCAGTTTCGAGGGTGGCGAACACGCTCGCGCACTCGTTGAGCTGATTCCAGTCTTTCAATTGCGGGCACAGGGCTTCGATGCCTCGCTCCGGATCTCCTTCGATGACGTAGGTCGGCACGTAGTAACCGGTTTCCCCGATGACACCGGTATCGCCAAGGAACGCTATCTCCCCATTGCCGCCGTACTCGCTCAGGAACTTCTCCATCTGCGGTATGGTGCTTTCCTGCCATTGCTCCATCGCGATATGCAGATCGCCCGAAGCGATGGAGACCCACTGCGCGGTGTAGTCGGCGTAGACCAGATCCACCTCGTAGTCCATGTGCTCCTCGAGGATGATCCTGGCAAGATTGACTTGGAGGAGGTTGCCGGTCCAATCGCCCTCTGCGAGCTTGATGGTCCCCATTCCCTGGCCGAAGCCCGCAATCGGGAACACCGATGCTAAGATTGTCGCCAGAGCGGCTGAAATCAGACATTTACTCAATCGATCCTTTCGCCCGGTCATGACGGCCTCCTGGAGTCACTGGTCGTTTCGGGGTGTCCCGGTTCGAGTCCGCGCCCGCGCGGAACACTCCCGAAGTATGCGTCGTCGCGTCGCGTCGGGTCCACCACCAAAGGAGACGAAGCGGGCTCCCATCGGGGGTACCGGACTCGCGTGACCACGCTGCCGGCAAGGGATGGACGGCTCTTCGATCTCTGCTCCAAGGTTGCACTCGTCACAGGGGCTTCTTCCGGGCTGGGGGTGACATTTGCGCGAGCGCTCGCGAGCGCGGGCGCGGATCTGACAATAGCCGCGCGGCGATCCGATCGTCTCTCGCGTACTGCGGCGACGATCGAGGGCTTGGGCAGGCGTTGTCTGGCGGTGCCGACCGACGTGACGAGCGAATCGCAGGTAGAGAGGCTCGTCGAGGCGGCAATCGACACATACGGACGAATAGACATCCTGGTCAATTGCGCGGGCATGATCGGCGGTCATCGAATCGAAGACACCAGCGCCGAAGAGTTCGAGGGGATTCTCAGGTCCAACGTCGTCAGTGCCTTCATCTGTTGCCGGAAAGTGGGGCCGTACATGTGCGAACGAGGCGCAGGACGAGTCATCAATATCGCTTCGGTGTTCGGTCTGGTCGCGGGCCGGCCGCGAGGTCCGAGCCTGTCCTATGTGACTTCGAAACATGCGCTGGTCGGCCTCACCAAGGAGCTCGCGGTGCAGTGGGCCAGGAGAGGGATCACCGTCAACGCGATCGCTCCCGCCTACTTTCAGAGCGAGATGGTGACATCGGAGTTTCTCCACCGGGAGGACTTCATGCGGGATCTGGAGGTCATGAGTGCGATGGGACGCCCCGGCGAGCTGAGCGAGCTCGAGGGCGTGATGGTTTTCCTCGCTTCCGATGCGTCGAGCTACATCACGGGTCAGACGATTTGCGTGGACGGCGGCTGGACCGTGCGGTGACGGAGGGTGGACAGCAACGGCTGCCCCGGGCGCATTCCGGGTGCAGCCGCACGCCGGACCTGCAACGGACGCGGCGGCACCCATGCCGGTAGCAACGGAATTCGACTACGTCATCGTCGGGGCAGGGTCCGCCGGTTGCGTGCTCGCGCATCGCCTGAGCGAAGACCCCGAGGTCAAGGTGCTGCTGATCGAGGCGGGCGGTCGAGACAAGGGGATCTGGATCGAGATGCCCTGCGCCTTCGGCGATGTTGCGACGATGTCCCGCTTCAAGTGGGACTACCTGGGCGAGCCGGAGCCGGGGCTGGAGGGACGCCGCATGGATACTCCGCGCGGCCGGGTGCTCGGCGGCTCATCCTCGATCAACGGTCTGATGTATCAGCGGGGCAACCCGCTCGATTTCGACCACTGGGCCGAGATGGGAGCCAAGGGCTGGTCCTACCGCGAGGTGTTGCCATACTTCAAGCGGGCGGAGTCCTTCGCCGGGGGCGGCGACGAGTACCGTGGCGATCGCGGACCGCTGCGCACCCGCCTCGGCCTGCTCGAATGCCCCCTTTACGCCGCGTTCATCGAGGCGGGCGTTCAGGCCGGTTACCCGCGCACCCCCGACACCAACGGATATCAGCAGGAGGGATTCGGCCCCCAGAGCGCCACCGTGGGCGACGGGTGGCGGTGGAGCACCTCCCGGGGCTATCTGCATCCGATACGGGGCAGGACGAACCTGGAGGTGGAGACCGATGCGCGGGTGCATCGGGTGCTGGTGGCCGGCAACCGGGCCGAAGGCGTGCGCTACGAGCGCGGGGGAAGCGCCTTCGAAGGACGGGCCCGCCGCGAGGTGATCCTTTGCGCGGGCACGATCAACTCGCCACAGCTCCTGATGTTGTCGGGACTGGGTCCGGCCGCATTGCTGCGCGAGCACGGCATCCGGGTGGTGCAGGATCTGCCGGGCGTCGGGAGCGACCTGACGGATCATCTCGGGGTGTCCGTCCGCCACGAATGCACCCGTCCGGTCAGCCTGCAGCGTTTCACCACTCGTCTCGGCCGCCTGCGGGTGGGCGCGCGCTGGATGTTGTTCAAGACCGGGGTAGGCGCCAGCAATCTCTGGGAGGCGTCCGGATTCATCCGTACCCGCCCCGGGGTGCGTAGCCCCGATGTGCAGCTCGATTTTCTTCCCGTGGCCGTGGACCAGGACGTGCACGGGTTGGACGTGGCGGACGGATTCCAGACCCATTGCGGTCCCCTGCGCCCGAAGAGCCGGGGCTGGGTGCGCCTGCGCTCATCGAACCCCTCGGAGAGTCCGCGCATCCGGTACAACTACCTCGATGACGAGGACGATCGCAGGGTCATGAGAGCGGCCTTGCGCCTGGCACGCGAGATTCACCACCAGCCCGCGTTCGATCCCTATCGCGGAGCGGAGCTCGACCCGGGCCCGCGGTGCCGCAGCGACGACGAGATCGATGCCTTCGTGCGCAGCACGGCGACGAGCGTCTACCACCTCACCAGCACCTGCCGAATGGGCGTCGACGCGAGAGCGGTCGTGGATGCGCAGTGCCGGGTCCATGGCATCGAAGCGCTCCGGGTGGTGGACGCCTCGGTGATGCCCCGGATTACGTCGGCCAACACCAATGCCGCGACGATCATGATCGCGGAGAAGGCGTCCGATCTCATCCGGGGCAAGGCCCTGCCCCCGGTGGAGGTGGAGTACTACGTCGCCCCCGATTGGTGGACTCGCCAGCGGCCGGGCGTGCCGGAGCGGCACGCGGGTGATGCATACGAGAGTTGACGAAGCCGTCCGGGTCGAAGTGCCCGCGGGCCTCGGCTCGCTTTTCCGTGGAGTGCGGGCGGCGTCGAAGGGAGGCGCGTGGAAGGTTCGTTGCCCGCTCAGCATGCGGCGGCAGCGAGCGCACGGACGTGTAGAATGCGGCCCGCCCCGAGATGTGGAGTCCGGCCCGGAAGTGAGTGAGCAAGCACGTCGCGTACCCGACCGGGCGGTGTTCCTCGCCCGCAAGGTCGAGGAGCTGAAGATCGGTGAGGTCCGGCGTCACATCTTTCTGTGCGCGGACCAGACGGATCCCAAGTGCTCCCGGAAGGACGACAGTCTCGACTCGTGGAGCTTTCTCAAGCGACGCCTGAGCGAGCTCGGCCTCGTCGACGACGGCACCGTGTACCGGACCAAGGCGAACTGCCTGCGGGTATGCCAGCAGGGTCCGATCGCGGTGGTCTATCCGGATGGAGTCTGGTATCGAGGCTGCACCCCGGAGGTGCTGGAGCGCATCATTCAGGAGCACCTCGTCGGCGGCCGGCCGGTGGCCGACTACGCCTTCTACACGCACCCGCTGCCCGCACCGGCATGAACGCTCTGCAGCGGGCCGTCGGGATCCCTGCCTCCGGCTGATGCCGGAGGTCTCGCGCGACTGCTTTCTCCTGACGCGCCAGTGGCGCGACACCCGGTCCGGGCTCGAGCTCTCCTTCTGGGGCTGCTCGGAGTCGGGTCCGGTACGAGTGGTGGTGGAGGGGGAGCGTGCGGTTGCGTTCATCCCGCGCGAGGCGCTTCTTCCCCCTCGCATTGCGGAGGATCCGGGCATCGCGAGGCGTCCTCTGGCGCTGCGCGACCTCGAAGGGCAACCGGTGGACGGCCTCTATTTCCGATACCAGCGCGCGCTGGTGGAGGCGCGCGAGCTTCTGTGCCGGCATGGCGTGCAGGTCTTCGAGTCGGACCTCAAGCCGAGTGACCGTTACCTGATGGAGCGCTTCATCGGCGCCGCGTTCCACGTCAGCGGCGAGGCGCGGGGACGCGGCGCCCATCTCGAGCTCCGAAACCCGGTGATGAAACGTGCCTCCTTCCGCCCGCGCTTCCGGTACGTCGCCATCGACATCGAGACCTCGGGCTTCGACGGGCAGCTCTACTCGATCGCGGTGAGCGCCGGCCATCGACACCGCGTGTTCATGGTCACCGGCCGGACCCTGGTTGCGCCCGAGCTGGCGCTGGTCTGCTGCCGGGACGAACGCGAGGCGCTGATGCGCTTCTTCCACTGGATGAGCCGTTTCGACCCGGACCTGATCCTCGGCTGGAACGTGCTGAACTTCGATCTGGACTTCCTCGAGCGGCGTTGCGAGGCGGTGGGAGTGGGGTTCGCGCTCGCACGCGGTGGCGAAGGGGCGCGCATCCTGCAGCCTGAATCTCGGGCCGGAGTGCGGGTCGCGCGGGTGCCCGGGCGCGTCGTGCTGGACGGCATCGACCTGCTGCGCGCCAGCTTCCGCACCTTCGAGAGCTTCGAGCTCGAGCATGTTTCGCAGGCGATGCTCGGCAGGGGAAAGCGCCTGTCCGCCGGCACCGACAAGCTCGCGGAGATCGCCCGACTGTACCGGGAGGATCCCATCGAGCTCGCGCGCTACAACCTCGAGGACTGCCGGCTCGTCGAGGAGATCTTCGAGCGCGCGCACCTCGTGGACTTCGCGATGCGGCGAGCCGAGATGACCGGACTGGCGATGGACCGTCTCGGCGGCTCGGTCGCCGCCTTCGACCACCTCTACCTGCCTCGCCTGCACCGGCGGGGGCGCGTGGCGCGCGATGTCGGCGCCGCTCCGGGCGACTCGGAGGGCAGTCCCGGCGGCTACGTTCTCGACTCGAAACCCGGGCTCCACGACGATGTGCTGCTGCTCGACTTCAAGAGCCTGTACCCGAGCATCATCCGGACCTTCCGGATCGATCCCTTCGGGCTCGTCGAGCCGGGGTCCGATCCGGTGCCCGGCTTCGCCGGCGCCGCCTTCGCCCGGGAGGGCGCGATTCTTCCCGACCTGGTGGCGGAGCTCGGAGCCGTCCGCGAGGAGGCGAAGGCGGCCGGCGACGGCGCCCTCTCCCAGGCGGTCAAGATCCTGATGAACTCCCTCTATGGGGTGCTCGGCACCAGCGCCTGCCGCTTCTTCGATCCGCGGCTTGCGACCAGCATCACCCGCCGCGGGCACGAGATCATCCAGAAGAGTCGGGACTTCATCGAAGCGCGGGGCTATCCGGTGATCTACGGTGACACCGACTCGCTGTTCCTGCTGCTTCCCACCCGGAGCGACGAGGGCGGCGCGGCGGCCACGGGAGAGGAGCTCGCGCACGCGCTCAACGCCTGGTGGCGGGGCGAGATCGCGAGGGAGCATCGTCTCGAGTCCTTTCTCGAGGCCGAGTTCGAGACTCACTTCCTGCGCTTTCTCATGCCCACCGTGCGCGGTGAGCGCACCGGCAGCAAGAAGCGCTACGCGGGCCTGGTGCGCGGTGCCAACGGCGAGTTCGACGTGGTGTTCAAGGGGCTGGAAAGCGTGCGCACCGACTGGACTCCGCTCGCCCGCGCGTTTCAGCGAGAGCTCTACCGGAGGGTGTTTCTGGAAGAGCCCTTCGAAGAGTATGTGCAGGGAACGCTGGACGATCTGCAGGCGGGGCGTCTCGACGATCAGCTCGTCTATCGAAAGCGCCTGCGCCGCCCCGTTGCCGAGTACACGCACAACGTGCCGCCCCACGTGCAGGCCGCGGCCAAGCTCGCGCGGCCCGGGCGCTGGGTGAGCTACATGATCACGCACGGCGGGCCGGAGCCGGTTGCCGGAGCGGCGGGGCGGCCCCGTCCCGACTACGAGCACTACCGCGAACGCCAGCTCGCCCCTGCCGCCGACGGCATCCTGCACTTCCTCGGCACCAGCTTCGCGGAGATTACCGATACCCAGCTCCGGATGTTCTGAAGGGCCGGGGGCGCTCGGGCGCCAGGGAGCTCCGAGTGGAATAATCTCCCCATGGGACTGCGCGGAGCATTCTGGAAGGAACTCATCACCAGCCTCGCGGCGGCGGGACGGGGGCTCCTCGGCCGGCGGGCCGAGGTGTACTCGGACGAGGACATCCGGGAGCTTTGTCGTGCGCTGCTCCGCACCAAGGGGGAAGCGTCGGTCGTCACCATGGCCCGGCGGGCGCTGGACGCGTTTGCCCGACTCGACGCCGGGGAACGGGACGGGTTCTTCGAGTTCCTGCGAAACGAGCTCGGTGCCGATCCGGCCGCTCTCGACGCGGCAATCGAAGGTTACCGCGCCTCCCCGGGCCCGGACACGGCGGCGGCGCTCGCGGCCGCGGCCGAGCCGCGGCGCCAGGAGCTCCTGCGCCTGATGAATACCGCCCCGGACGGCACCCGCGACATCCTCGCGATGCGCGAAGCCCTGCTCGACACACTGCCCCGGCACCCGGAGCTCCGGCTGGTGGACGATGACTTCGTGCACCTGCTCCGTTCCTGGTTCAACCGCGGGTTCCTCGAGCTGCACCGCATCGACTGGCGAACGCCGGCGCTCGTGCTCGAGAAGATCATCGAGTACGAGGCGGTGCACCAGGTGCTCGACTGGGAGGATCTGCGCCGTCGCCTCCAGGCGGACCGGCGCTGCTTCGGATTCTTCCACCCCTCACTGCCCGACGAGCCGCTCATCTTCGTGGAGGTCGCGCTGTGCAAAGGGCTGGCCGGCTCGGTCACGGATCTGCTCTTCGGAGCGGTGGAGCCGGACGTGGACGCGGATACCGCCGTCTTCTACTCCATCAGCAACTGCCAGCGGGGACTCGTCGGGATCTCCTTCGGCAATTTCCTCATCAAGCAGGTGGTGCGAGAGCTCGCCGGCGAGATCCCGAAGCTCGGGACCTTCGCCACCCTCTCGCCGGTCTCCGGCTTCCGCAAGTGGCTGATCCGGGCGGCGCGGGAGGGACGGCTGCCTCCCGTGCCGGACGGTGGGGATGCGAAGCTCGACGGGGTCGACGCATCCGATTGGCCGGCGGACCGGCCGCCCGGGGAGCACCTGAGAGCACACCTGTTCCGGCTCTGCGCACACTACCTGCTGCACGAGAAACGCGGGCTCCATCCGCTCGATCCGGTCGCCCGCTTTCACCTGCGCAACGGCGCCCGCCTCGAACGGATCAACTGGATAAGCGACCCTTCGCGGTTGGGTCTCTCCCAGTCCGCCGGCATGACCGTGAACTACATCTACGACGATGCGGACCTCGTCGCCAACCACGAGGCATTCGTCAACGAGGGCCGGATCGCCCACTCGCGCGCGATTCGATCCCTCGCGGGACCGGCCGTGGAGACGGGCCGTGATCGCGGGCGCGCACTCACGCCCCGCGGGAGCTGAGCCTCACGCCGCCTCTCGACCGGCGCGTGGGTAGCGACCCCAGCCCTCGGCGCGGCGTCAGGGAACCTCGAGCTGCAGGCCGCCACTTCCGGCAGGCCGGCGACGAGGTTCAGGTGGATTCCCGTGCATTGCACGAGCTCGCACAGACGAGGATTTGGTTCGCCCGGTACATCAGGCGGAAACCGCAGCACGCTCCTTCGATGTGCGCCGGCAATTGAGTCCCGGGCAGCGCGCGGCGATGATGGCGCCTCATTTCAGTGGTCAGCGGCGGGGTCTCCGGCATGAAGCTCTTCCACAACATCGCATCGCCCTTCGTGCGCAAGGTGCGGGTCCTCGCGGCGGAAACCGGTCTCGCCTCCCGGATCGAGCTGGTGCAATCGGTGTTCACGCCGGTCAGTCCCGATACGGACCTCTTCGCGTCCAATCCGCTCGGCAAGATCCCGACGCTGATGCTCGACGACGGGACCGCGCTCTTCGATTCGCGGGTGATCTGCGAGTACCTCGATACCCTGCACGAGGGTCCGAAGATGTTCCCGCCGGAGGGAGAGGCGCGCTGGGCGGCGCTCACCCGCCACGCGCTGGGGGACGGGATTCTCGATGCGGCGGTGGGCACGCGCTACGAGCTCGCGCTGCGCGAGCCCTCCCGGCAGTGGCCGGAGTGGATCGAGAACCAGAGGCAGAAGTACCGGCGCTCCCTCGATGCGCTCGAGGCGGAGGCCGCCTCGCTCGACGGCGCCCTCGACATCGGCGTGATCACCGCGGCCTGCGCGCTCGGCTACCTCGATTTCCGCTATCCGGACGAGGGGTGGCGCGACACGCGGCCCGGCCTCGCACGCTGGTACGCATCGTTCTCCGAGCGCGAATCGATGCGGACCACCGTACCGGAATAGCTCGCCAGCAGGACCCCGCCACGGCGTACGGCGTCCATCCGTTCCGCCCGACGGGGCTGTGTTAGCCTTTCGTCCGATTCCGTCCGGCATCTCACGCGCCCCGTGGACCAGGTCCGCAACTTCTGCATCATCGCGCACATCGACCACGGCAAGTCGACGCTCGCGGATCGACTGATCCAGGCGTGCGGGGCGGTCGAGGCACGTCAGTTCCGCGACCAGGTGCTCGACGACATGGACATCGAGCGCGAGCGCGGCATCACCATCAAGAGCAACTCGGTGAGCCTCGACTACCGGGCGAAGGACGGCGCTCTCTATCAGCTCAACCTCATCGACACCCCCGGCCACGTCGACTTCTCCCACGAGGTCCGGCGGTCGCTGATGGCCTGCGAGGGTGCGCTGGTGGTGGTCGATGCGACGCAGGGGGTGGAGGCGCAGACGGTCGCGAACCTCTATCTCGCGCTCGAGCACGATCTCGAGCTTCTGCCGGTGATCAACAAGATCGATCTGCCCGCGGCCGACGTGGAGCGCGTACGCGAGGAGATAGACCAGGACCTCGGGCTCGACCCCTTCGCCGCCATCCCGGTCTCCGCCAAGCGGGGCATCGGGATCGAAGAGGTGCTGGAAGGCATCGTCGTCCACCTGCCCCCTCCCCGCGGAGACGGCGGAGCGCCCCTCGAGGCGCTCGTGTTCGACGCCCGCTACGACCCCTACCGCGGGGTGGTGCTCTACGTGCGGGTGGTGAACGGGAGCCTGCAGGCCGGCGACCGGGTGCGCTTCATGCACACCGGGCGCGAGTACGAGGTGCATGAAGTGGGCTTGAACCGGCTGCGCCGCGAAGAGGGCCACGGCCTCGATGCCGGTGCGGTGGGCTACGTGATCACCGGCATCAAGACGATACGCGACGTGAGCATCGGCGACACCCTGACCCACGCCCGCCGGCCCGCGGACGCACCCTTGCCGGGCTACAAGCCCGCGCGTCCGGTGGTGTTCTCGTCCATCTACCCGATGTCGAGCCGCGAGTACGAGGACCTGAGCGCCGCGATGGAGAAGCTCGCCCTCAACGACGCCGCACTCGTCTACCAGAAGGACACTTCGGTGGCCCTCGGATTCGGATTCCGCTGCGGCTTCCTCGGCCTGCTCCACCTCGACGTGGTGCAGGAGCGGCTCCGGCGCGAGTTCGACCTCTCTCTGATTCTCTCCGCGCCCTCGGTGCTGTACCGGGTGCAGCTTCGAAGCGGCGAGAAGGTGGACGTCGACAATCCCGCCTACTGGCCGGAGCCGGGGGCGATCGACTCGGTGGAGGAGCCCTACATCCGGGCGTCGATTCTCTTGCCCGAGAAATACCTCGGCGCCGCGATGGAGCTTTGCCGCGAGCACCGCGCCACGAAGCTCCGCACCGGCTACCTCGCGCGGGGCCGGCTCGAGGTCACCGCGGAGATGCCGCTCGCCGAGGTGCTCTTCGACTTCTACGACAAGCTCAAGACCGTGACCCGCGGGTACGGTTCCTTCGACTACGAGCCCCTGGACTACCGCATCGCCGAGGTGGTCAAGGTGGACATTCTCGTGCATCACGAGAAGGTGGACGCGCTGGCCTTCCTCGCCCACCGCGAAAAGGCGAGGGCGAGAGCGCTGCACTACTGCGGGCAGCTCGAGCGCTCCATTCCGCGCCAGCAGTTCAAGATTCCGATTCAGGGGGCGATCGGCGCCGAGATCATCGCGCGCTCCACCATCAACCCCTTCCGGAAGGATGTCACCGCAAAGTGCTACGGCGGCGACGTCACCCGCAAGCGCAAGCTGCTCGAGCGGCAGAAGAAGGGCAAGGCGCGGATGAAGCTGGTGGGCTCGGTGGAGATCCCCCAGGAGGCATTCGTCGCGGTGCTGCGCACGGAGCGCGCGCGCTGAGCGCCGCTCCCGCGCCGCCGTCCGACGCCCAAGAAGGCGCAGGGCTCTATCTGCACATCCCCTTCTGCTCCGCCGTGTGCCCGTACTGCGACTTCGCGGTGCAGGTCGGAGCGCCCCCGGAGCGCGAGGCATTCGTTCGGGACCTGATTCGGGAGACGGCTCTGTGGAGCGATTGGCAGGCGCCTATCGACACGATCTATCTCGGTGGCGGCACCCCCTCCCTCCTCACCGCCGACCAGCTCGACCGGCTCCTCGATGCGGTGCGCGGGAACCTGCCGGTGCGCGCCGACGTCCGGATCTTCTTCGAAGCAAACCCTGAAGACGTCAGCCCGGACGCGGTGTCCGCCTGGCGCGCCCTGGGCGTTGCCACCCTGAGCCTCGGCGTGCAGTCATTCGACGATCGGGAGTTGCGCTTTCTCGGCCGGCGCCACGACGGCGCCCGCGGGCGCGAGGCGCTCGCGCAATGCCTCGCGGCGGGCTTCGACACCGTGTCGCTGGATCTCATCTTCGGCCTGCCCGATCAGTCCGCGGACACGCTTCGCGCCAGCCTCGATACCGCGGCCGCGCTCGCCCCGGACCACGTCTCCTGCTACCAGTTGACGGTGCACGAAGGCACCGCGTTCGGCCGCCGCCGCGCGCGGGGCCGACTCGTGGAGATGGCCGAAGACGATCAGGCTGAGCGCTACGCGCTGGTCCACGAGGTGCTCGGTCGCGCGGGGCTGCCGGCCTACGAGGTCAGCAACTTCGCCCGCGCGCCGCGGCATCGCTCCCGGCACAACATGAAGTACTGGCGCCACCTGCCCTACCTCGGCCTCGGCCTCTCCGCCCACTCCTTCGACGGGCGCCGGCGCTGGTGGAACCACCGCGGCATTCGAGCGTACCGGGCCGCGCTCGACGGAGGCGAGCGTCCGGTGGCGGGGAGCGAGACGCTCTCGAAGGACGACCTTGCCCTCGAAGCGCTGATGTTCGGACTGCGCACCGTCGACGGCATCGACCTCGGCGACTTCCGGCGGCGTTTCGGCATCGACCTTGCCGCGCGCGATCGACGCTTCGTCGACGATTGCGTCGAATCGGGGCTCCTGGCGCTCGGTGAAGACCGCCTCGCGCCGACCGCCTCGGGGCTCGCGGTCGCCGACGCCCTCGCCGCGCGCCTCGACCTGCACGGGGCGTCGGACGCCCGATAGCGTCAGGCGGGACGAGGTGTGAGCACCGGGGCCGGGCTGGCGGCCCGACCGCGCCAACGTTTCTCTCCCAGGACCAGCAGGCTCGGGGTCAGCACCAGGGTGAGCACGGTGGCGAAGGCGAGCCCGCCCGCGACCGCGGTGGCGAGCTGGGTCCACCACTGGGTGGAGGGCCCGCCCACCGCGATGCTGCGTCCGACGATGTCGATGTTCACGCCCAGCACCATCGGCATCAGGCCGAGCACGGTGGTGATCGAGGTCAGCACCACCGGGCGCAGGCGCAGGACGCCGGTGCGCAGCGCCGCCTCGACCGGATCCATGCCGCCGCGGCGCAGGATGTTGTAGGTGTCGATGAGCACGATGTTGTTGTTGACCACGATGCCCGCGAGCGCGATCACCCCGATGCCGCTCATCACGATGCCGAAGGGCTGATCGGTGATGAGGAGGCCGAGGAGCACACCGATCGTGGAGAGAAGCACCGCGCTCAGGATCAGGAAAGCCTGGTAGAAGCTGTTGAACTGGGTGACGAGAATGATCGCCATCACGAAGAGCGCGGCGCCGAAGGCCTTCGTCAGGAAGGCTTCCGCCTCACGCTGCTCTTCGTCCTCACCCTTGAAGGTCACCGCGATGCGCGGATCGAGGCCGGAGCCGGCGAGCCAGTTCCTGATCTCGGTGACCTTTTCGTTCACCGGAACGCCTTCGCGGACTTCCGACTCGATTTTCAGGATGCGCTGCCCGTCGGTGCGGTTGATGGTGCCGGTACGCGGAATCGCCGCACGGGTGACGAAGTTCGCGATGGGGACCGCGCCTTCGCTCGTCGTCACCCGCAGGCGGTCGAGCTGGCCGAGACTGCGGTCGCTGAACGGAAAGCGTACCCGGATCTCGACCTCGTCGTCGGTGTCGTCAGGCCGGTACTCACCGGCCTTGATGCCGTTGGTGATGAGCCGGATGGTGCTGCCCACGATGTTGACGTCGACCCCGAAGCGGCTCGCCTCCTCCCGGTCGACGCGCATCTGCCACTCGATGCCGGGGATCGGACGGGTGTCGGTGACATCCACGAGGCCTTCGATGCTCTCGAGGCCGGCTCGCATCTGCTCCACCGCGCCGGGCAGGAGCTCGGGCTCGGGTGCGCTCATCTCGACCTGGATGGCCTTGCCGACCGGTGGCCCCATCTCCTCCTTGCGCACTTCGAGCACGATGCCGGCGAGGTCCGCGGTGCGCGCCCGCACTTCGTCCAGGATCTCCGCGGCGGGACGGCGATGGCGCCACTCGATGAACTCGAGCTGGATGATGCCGATGGTGTCCTCGCTGACCTCCTCGCTGCGAAAACGGGTGCCGCTTCGCGCGTAGATGCTCGCGAACTCCGGCATGTCGAGGATGCGCTGCTCCACTTCGCGCACGAGCTGATCCCGTTCGTCGACCGAGAGGTCGCCGCGGGCGTGCACGTGCAGGACCGCGTTCTCCGGCTCCACATCGGGGAAGAACTCCACGCCCCGGCCGAAGTGCCCGTACGCGGCGTACACGCCGGCCAGCAGCACGCCCGCGAGGAGAACCACGGAAACGGGATGGGTTACCGCGACCCGCACGACCCCGAGATACAGGCGGGAAGCGCCCGTAATCCGGTCGAGGTCTCCGGATTCGGCCGCGCTCAGGCTCTCGACCTGGTAGTCGCTGTCCGGGGCCCGCCGCCCGACCACGCCCCCGAGGGTGGGGATGAAGACGAGCGCCATGAACAGCGAGGCGGCGAGGGTGGCGATGAGGGTGATGGGGAGGTACTTCATGAACTCGCCCACGATCCCCGGCCAGAAGAGCAGGGGCATGAAGGCGGCGAGCGTGGTCGCGGTCGCGGCGATGATCGGCCATGCCATGCGCTTGGCCGCCATCGCGTAGGCTTCGCGCCGCGGGTGCCCTTCCGCCATGCGCCGATCGGCCAGCTCCACCACCACGATGGTGCCGTCGACCAGCATGCCCACCGCCATGATGAGCGAGAAGAGCACCACGATGTTGATGGTGAGGCCGGCGAAGCTGAGCACGAGGATGCCGGTGAGGAAGGAGCCGGGGATGGAGATCCCGACCAGGCCCGCGGTGCGCAGGCCGAGCGCCGCCACCACCACGATCATGACGAGCACGATCGCCGCGACGACATTGTTCTGCAGGTCGCGCAGCATGTTGCGGATGTCTTCGGACTTGTCCTGCGAGAAGCGCACCTGCACGCCGTCCGGCCAGTTGCGGCGCTCCTCCGCAACGAGCGCGCGCACGTCGGCGATGGTGTCGATGATGTTGGTGCCGATGCGCTTGGAGACCTCGAGCACGATGGCGGGCTGGCCGTCCACCCGCGCGAATCCGGTGGGGTCCTTGAAGGTGCGCCGCGCGATGCCGATGTCTCCGAAAGTGAGCACTCGATTGCCGCTCGTCTTGATCGGCACTTCGAGCACGTCTTCCGTCTTCTCGAAGAGCCCCGGCACCTTCACCGCGAAGCGCCCCTGCCCGGTGTCCAGCGCGCCCGCGGCCACGAGCTGGTTGTTGCGGGCGACGGAGCGCAGCAGCGCGCCCGGAGTCTGGTTGAGGCTCTCCAGGCGCCCCGGATCGACGAGCACCTCGAGCACGTCCTCCCGATCTCCCGCGATGTCCGCTTCCAGCACTCCGGAGAGCCCTTCGAGCTTGTCGCGCAGGTCACGGGCGAGGCCGACCAGCACCCGCTCCGAGATGTCTCCGTAGAGGGTCACCACGATGACCGGGAAGAGCGCCACGTTGACCTCGTGCACCGAGGGCTCTTCGGTATCGCCGGGGAGCTCGTTCCTGGCGTCATCGACCTGCTCGCGCACGTCGCGGAGCGCCTGGTCGGCATCGAATCCCGCCTCGAACTCCAGCACCAGCGTGGCGCTGCCCTCACGCGCGGTGGCGCGCAGCTCCTTCAGGCCCTCGACGTTGCGCAGCTCCTGCTCCATCGGCCGCACCAGCAGGCGCTCCGCGTCCTCGGGAGAGATCCCGTCGTGCGGGATCAGGACGTAGATGATGGGAATCGCGATGTCGGGGTCCGATTCCTTCGGGATGGTCACGTAGGCGACGGAGCCGGCGACGAGGACCAGGGCCAGCACCAGCAGCACCGGCCGGGCCCTGTGCACCGCGGCGTCGATGACGCGAATCAACTCGAAGCGCCCTCGCCTGCTCTCTCGGGCACCGCGATGACCCGCTGTCCCTCGCGCACGAAGCCGTGACCGACCGTGATGACCCGGACCGGATCGGGGAGGCCCGACACCCAGACTCCGGCGGCCTCCGCCCGCAGAATCTCCGTGGCGTGGAATTCGACCACGCCTGCGTCGTTGACGGTCTTGATGCCGAGGCGCCCGTGCTCGTTGAGCGCGAGCAGGGCGGGAGAGACCCGATGCGCGGCCGTCGCCGGCAGGGGAAGGTGGATCTCCGCGGAAATGCCGGACACCAGCCGGCCCTCGGGATTGGGTACCTGGAGCTCGACCCGGAAAGTGCGGGTGGTTTCGTCGGACTCCGACGAGACGTAGTGCACCCTTCCCTGCACCGTCTCACCGGTTATCAGGCGGGCCTCGCCGGGCGCATCGATCCTGACGTGGTGGCGCTCCTGCTGGGTGACGTGTCCGGCCACCAGCATGGGATCTTCCTGGAGAATCCGACCGATGGGAGTTCCGTCGTTGACGTAGTCGCCGAGCACGACCATGCGCTGATCGAGACGGCCGGCGAAGGGCGCCCGCAGTCGGGTGCTCGCGATGTCGAATTCCACTCTCGCCACGGCGGCCCGCGCCGCCTCCAGGTTGGCCTCCGCTGCGGCGAGCTCGCGCTGGGTCTGGAAGTTCTGGGCGGACAGCTTCTTCGCCGCTTCGAACTCGATTTCCCGCTGCCTGGCGAGGGCGAGCGCTTCGCGCCGGCGCGCGGCGAGATCGCGCGGATCGATCTGCACCACCACGTCGCCTTCGGCGATCCGGGCGCCGCGTTCGGCTCCGATATCGATGATGCGCCCGTCGATTCCCGCGCGCAGGGTGAGCGCACGGGCCGGCTCGGTGCGCCCGTTGAGGACGACGGTGCGGCTCACCGGTCGGGACTTAAGCTCCGCCACCCGCACCTCGAGGTCTCGCTGGCGTTGCCGCGCCGATTCCTCGTGGGCCGGCGGCGGCGTCGACGAGCTGCCCGCGTGGTCGCCCGACCATACCCACGCGCTCACCCCCGCCGCGATCGCGAAGGCGACGATGAGGGAGCGCCGTCTCTTCAGGAAGGCTCTGACGGAACTTGCCATGGCCGCTGGTGGTTCGCGGATTTTCGTCCCCGTTTTCCACGAGGGCAGGCTTTGCGCGGGAACGACGGAAAGGGGGCTGCGCGATGCCCACATGGCGCAAAGCGGCGTACGACGCAGCTTCCGTCATTCCCGCGCAAGCTGGCCAAGGCCAGGGGATCCGGTCCCGCGGTCGCGAAGGGAATACCCAGGCAGTACGCGCGTTCGAATCGTCTGTTCCCGTCATTCCCGCGCAAGCGGGAATCCACGAGTGGGGGGTTTCCATACAAGCGGGAGCCCATTGCCGAATGCCCGGCTGCGGGGCTGGGACGGTTCCGCATGAAGGATGCCTTCACGAGTGCCTCGAATCGGGCCGCTTGGCGATGAAGTCGATTTCGATGCGCGCGCCGCGCGCGAGCGCGGTGACCCCGATGCAGGTACGGGCCGGGCGGCGCTCGGGCGGGAAGTAGCTCTCGTAGACCGCGTTCATCGCTTCGTAGTCCTGCTCGAAACGGGTGAGGAACACCCGCGCGGCCACCACGTGCGAGAGATCGAGCCCGAGCCCGCCGAGCACAATCACCAGATTGTCCATGGTGCGCCGGGTCTGCGCTTCGATTCCCGTCGGAATCGGGGCCGAGTCGTCGTCGGGGTGATTCGGAATCTGTCCGGTCAGGAAGACCCATCCGTCCGTCTCGACCGCGTGGCTGTACGGCGCCACCGGTCGGGGCGCTTCGGAAAACATGTGGAACAGGGGGCCGCTCATCACGCTCCTCCGGGAAATCTCGGATCCTCGTATGCTAACGTGCGCACGGTGGCTCGAAGTGCCCCCGGCGAGTTGTGGATTTCCGAGCATCCGACAACTCAGCCGAGCTCCCGTCTTTGGCGGGTGTCCGCTCACGCGAGAAAATGACGGTCGCGCCACCTGCTTTCCGCGGCCTTGAAATCACCCGATGCGGTCCACATGTATGCGCGCCAGTCCGCCGCACCGGTGGCCCGCGACGCGCACGTGAGCGAAGAGGAGAGCATGAACCCGGTGGTCGAGATCCAGGGCCTGACCAAGCGTTTTCGCGCCCTGACCGCGGTCGACGACATCTCCTTCTCGGTGGAGCGCGGTGAGGTGCTCGGCTTTCTCGGTCCGAACGGGGCGGGAAAGTCGACCACCATGAAGATGATCACCGGATTCCTCGCCCCGGATGCGGGCAGCATCCGGGTCGGGGGCCGCGACATCGCCGAAGACCCGGTCGCGGTCAAGGCGGATATCGGCTATCTCCCCGAGGGGGCGCCCCTCTACTCGGACATGACGCCCCGGGGCTTCCTCGGCTTCGTCGCCGAGGTTCGCGGCATTCCCGCGGCACGGCGCCGAGCCCGCATCGAGGAAGTGGTCGAGATGGTTCACATCGACTCGGTGCTGAACCAGCCCATCGAGACGCTTTCCAAGGGCTTCAAGCGCCGGGTGGGCCTCGCGCAGGCGATTCTCCACGACCCGGGCGTGCTCGTTCTCGACGAGCCTACCGATGGACTCGACCCCAACCAGAAGCACGAGGTCCGGAACCTCATCCGGGGGATGGCGAGCGAGAAGGTCATCATCCTCTCCACCCATATCCTGGAAGAGGTCGACGCGGTGTGCACTCGCGCGATCATCATTTCCCGGGGGCGGCTGGTCAGCGACAGCACGCCGCGTGCGCTCATGGAACGCTCGCGCTTTCACAACGCGCTCAGCCTCGTGGTCGACGAGGCGCTGTCCGCCGTCGACCTCGAAGCCCTCGAAGCCCTCTCCGCGGCGGCCTCGGTGGAAGTGTCGCTGCGCTCGGAATCGCGCACCGAGCTTCGCGTCTTGCCGCGGCCCGGCCGAGCCCTCATCGAGGAGGTCGGCGCACTGGCCCGCGATCGAGGGTGGCGTCTGGCGGAGATGCACGGCGAGCGCGGCCGCCTCGACGAGGTGTTCCGCGAGGTCACCAGCGGGCAGTTGAGCTGAAGGGAGACGGCGGTGGGCGCGATCCGGGCGATCTTCAAGCGCGAGCTCGGTGGCTACTTCGCCACCCCCATCGCCTACGTGTTCCTCACCATCTTCGTGCTGCTCAGCGGGGTGTTCACCTTCTACCTGGGGAACTTCCTCCAGCTCGGACAGGCGGATCTCCAGTCCTTCTTCCTCTTCCACCCCTGGCTCTACCTGTTTCTGATCCCGGCGCTTGCGATGCGCCTGTGGGCGGAGGAACGCCGGGGGGGAACCATCGAGCTGCTGCTCACCCTCCCGGTCACCATGTCCCAGGCGGTGCTCGGCAAGTTCCTCGCCGCCTGGGCGGTGAGCATCGTCGCGCTCGCCCTGACTGCGCCGATCTGGCTGACCGTCAACTACCTGGGCGACCCGGACAACGGAGTGATCTTCGCCGCCTACCTCGGCAGCGCGCTCATGGCGGGCGCCTTCCTCGCAATCGGGGCCTGCTTTTCCGCGATCAGCAAGAACCAGGTCATCGCCTTCGTGTCGAGCGCGGCGGCCTGCCTCGCCTTCGTGCTGAGCGGCTATCCCCTGGTGCTCGAGTTCTTCGGCGCCTGGGCGCCCGCCTTCGTCGTCGAGGCGGTGAGCGCGTTGAGCTTCCTCACGCACTTCAATGCGATTTCGCGCGGGGTGATCGACCTGCGCGACGTCGTCTACTTCGTCTCGATGATCGCGTTCTGGCTCTACGCGACCGCGCTCGTCATCGACATGAAGAAGGGGCGATAGATGTCCGCACGTCTGCTCGGCGCCGGCGGTCTCGTGCTCGCCGTGGTGCTCTTCTTCGCGGTCAACTCCCTGAGCGGCGCGCTCTTTTCGTCCTCGCGCATCGATCTCACCGAGAACCGGATCTACACGCTGTCCGAGGGCACCCGGGCGACCCTGGCCAAGCTCGACGAGCCGATCACTCTGCGCTTCTACTACTCCAAGAGCCTCGCCGCGCAGGTGCCGGGCATCAACACCTACGCGGGGCGCATCCTCGGCCTGCTCGAAGAGTACCGGCGGGAGTCAGGCGGCAAGCTCACGCTCGAGGCGATCGACCCCGAGCCCTTCTCCGAGGAGGAAGACCGGGCGGTGGGCTACGGGCTGCGCGGTCTGCCGGCCCGCGCGGGCCAGGGCCAGGACCTCATCTACTTCGGCCTCGTCGGCACCAATTCGGTGGACGACGAAGAGGTGATCCCCTACTTCTCGCCCCTTCGGGAACGCTTCCTCGAGTACGACCTCACCCGGATGGTCCACAGCCTCGCCGATCCCGAGCGGCCGGTGGTGGGAGTGCTCGGCACCCTGCCGGTGTTCGGCGTGTCCTCTCCCTACCAGGCGCCGGACGCGGTGCCGGTGCCGTGGGCGGTGGTGGAGCAGATGCAGCAGATCTTCGACGTGCGCCAGCTCGATCCCGGCGCGGAGCTCGGAGAGGACATCGACGTGCTGATGCTCGTGCATCCCCAGGGCTTCGATCCCGCCCTGCTCTACCGAATCGACCAGTTCGTCCTGGGCGGCGGCAAGGCGCTCGTCTTCGTCGACCCGCACTCGGAGTCGCAGCCGTCGATGATGATGGGCGGGGTGAGCGAGCCCGATCGCCGCTCCGACGCCGGGCCGCTGCTCGCGGCATGGGGGGTGGAGCTCGAGGAGGACACCGTGGTCGGTGACCTGAGCATCGCGCCCACCGTCCAGATGGAGAAGGCGGGCCGGGTGGTGCACTTCGACTACCCGGTGTGGATGAACCTGCGCCCTGACCTGATGGATCCTTCCGATATCGTGACCGGAGAGCTCGGCAACGTCACCTTCGGGACAGCGGGGGTGCTGCGGGCGACGGAAGGCGCGACCACGCAATTCCTGTCCCTGATCCGGACCAGCGATCAGGCGAAGCGCTACCCGCAGAGCGCGGTAGGAGCGCTCTCCGATCCGGAGGCCCTGCTCGACGGCTACGCTCCGGAGGGCGAGCCCTTCACGCTGGCCGCCCGGGTTTCCGGGCCCGCCCGCAGCGCCTTCCCGGACGGAGCGCCGCCCCCCTCCGGCGACGCGCAGGGCGAGGCTGCGGACCCGTCCGCCCACCGCAACGAGTCCGACGGCGACATCAACCTCATCGTGTTCGCGGACGCCGACCTGCTCGCGGATCACTTCTGGGTGCAGGTGCAGAGCCTGCTCGGCACGCGCTTCATGGTGCCCACCGCGGCGAACAACTCGCTGGTGATCAACGCGCTCGACAATCTCACGGGATCGAGCGATCTCATCGACGTGCGCAATCGCGGCACCTTCCTGCGTCCCTTCGAGCGCATCAACGCGTTACGGCGCGAGGCGGAGGCCCGCTTCCGCGAGAAGGAGGAGGAGCTCGTCCTGCGGCTCGAGGAGACCGAGGAACGGCTGCTCGCGCTCGAGGAGACGAAGCAGGGCGAAGACGCTCTCATCCTCTCCGACGCGCAGCAGGGCGAGCTCACCCGCTTTCGCGAGGAGCGCCTCGCGGTCCGCCGGGAGCTCCGGGACGTGCGCCGCGAGCTGCGCCGCAGCATCGAGTCGCTGGAAGGATGGGTCAAGTTCGTCAACATCGGCCTGATGCCGATCCTCATCGCTCTGCTCGGGCTCGCGGCGGGGATCTGGCAACTGCGCCGGCGGCGTCCGGCGTGAGGGCCATGACTTCGAAATCCACCGGCGGGAATCGCGGCATCGAAGGACGGACGAGCAGGCATCTCTGCG
Organism: uncultured Ectothiorhodospiraceae bacterium; assembly: GCA_964420925.1. GTDB lineage: Bacteria > Pseudomonadota > Gammaproteobacteria > HK1 > HK1 > JAJEAD01. Next base: position 69,231 of record CAYQVB010000055.1, read on the forward strand.
CGCTTTGGCCATTCGCCTTGTCCGAACACCGGTGTGCCGCAGCGCGAGACCAGGAGCCCTGAGCGCAGCGATCCGAGTTTCAAGGCCATGAAACGCATTCGCTCCCTGGTAGTTCTCGCGGTGGTCGCGCTCGCCGCGGTGGTCGCTGCCATCGCAGTCAGGACCGAAACCGGGGACTCCGCGATCCCCGGGGAAGGTGAGCTCGTATTCCCCGATCTGCTCTCTCGCGTCGACGAGGTGCGCCGAATCCGGGCGGTGAGCGAGGGCGAGACTTTCACGCTCGCCCAAGACGGCGAGCGGTGGACGATGCCCGAGCGCGACGGATACCGCGCCGTCCCCGACAGCATCCACAAGCTCGTGGTCGGCGCCGCCGGCCTCGAACGCCGCGAGCCGAAGACCTCGGACCCGGCGCGCTACTCGCGGCTCGGCCTCGACGACCCCGCGGAGGCCGGCTCGGGCTCGATTCGCTTCACCTTCGAAGACGATGCGGCGGAAGTGCTCGCCGATTTCATCATCGGAAACCGGGAGACGTCGAGGATCGATCTCTCGCTGTCGGAGTTCTACCTGCGCGAGCCCGAGGACGCGCAGTCCTGGCTGGTGGAGGGCAAGCTCAGTGTCTCCCGCGACCCGGTCGAATGGCTCGAGCGGGAAGTGCTGCGCATCGAAGAGGCTCGCGTGCGAGCGGTGCGGGTCCGCCAGGCCGACGGCGGTCGCCTCGACGTGAGCCGAGCGCGGCCCGACGACGAGGACTTCTTGCTCGACAACGCCCCTCCCGGCCACGAGATCGACAGCCGGTGGCGCGTGAACGACATCGGCCGGGGGTTGGCGAACCTGCGCTTCCAGGACGTTCGTCGCGCCGCGATCGAGTCCGAGGGAGAACCCGGCTTCAGCGCCGATCTGCTCACCTTCGATGGCCTGGCGGTGCATGTGAACACGTGGCGTGAGGACGATCGAAGCTGGCTGCGGATTCGCGCCGCCTTCGACGAAGGGGCGGTGGACGCCCGCTTCGGACCCGCCGGCCCCTCGGGGGAAGAGGACGCACCGGATGGTGGCGCCGAAGGGGGCGCAACGGACCGCACGGCCAGCATGGATGCCTCGGGGGCCGGCGACTTCGAAGCGATCGAAGGACTGCGGGCGGCGGACGCAGTGCGCGAAGAAGTCGAGCGCCTGAACACGGCATGGGATGGATGGGAATTCCGTCTCGCCGACTACAAGCGTTCCTACTTCACGGTGCCCGTGGCGGATCTCGTGAAGCCCGCCGAGTCGAGCGAGTAACGCGGCGCCGGCCCGCGCGGTCGCCGCTGTTTCCGGTCGGGGTTTCCGCTCCCTCCCGGGGACACGCTCCGGGGAGCAAGGCGGGCGCGAGGCGTCGTGTGCGTCCCGGTCTTTCGCTTTCGTGGGTGTTATGCAATAACATTTCATCAGTGGTGAACGCACCGACGCCACATGGTCAAAGCAAGGGGAGGGCGAACAGTGAAATACGTTGGGAATCCGGGTATTGCGCGCCGGGTGGGGCGCATTGCGGGACTTGCTCCCGCTCTCCTGGCGTGCGCCGCGCTGGCGGAACAACAGGACGAGCACCGCGAGCACATGGCCCACGAGCATGGTCACGGAACGCTCGACATCGTGGTCGAGGGCGAAGAGCTGGTGATGGAGCTTCGAATCCCCGGGGTGAACGTGGTCGGCTTCGAGCACGCCCCGCGAGACGACGCGGAACGCGAAGCGGTGCGCCAGGCGCTCGTGCCCTTCGGCGACGCGGCAGCGCTGTTCGTGCTCCCGGCGGAGGCGGAATGCGAGCTCGAGGAAGCCAGGGCCGAGATCCTGGACATGACGCAGGAAGACGATCACGATGACCACGGCCACAAGGAGGACGATCACGAGGAACACGAAGGCCACGAGGAGGACGAGGGCCACGAAGGCGAAGGTCACGAGGAGCACGAAGGCGACGAGGAAGAGGAACACGAGGAGCATGATGGGCACGAAGAGCATGACTCCGACTCCTCCGTCTCCGAGGCGCACTCGGAGCTGCGAGCGACCTATCATTTCCATTGCCATGAACCAGGGCGACTCGCCGAGATCGACGTGCGCGTGTTCGAGCATCTGCACGACGCCGAGGAGATCGATGTGCGCGTGGTGACACCGGCGGCGCAACTGGCGACGGAGCTGCATCCGGACTCTACGGTGGTCGAACTTTCGCCGTGACCCGCCACGGCGGCAGGGCGGAGCGATCGACGACGGTTGAGATCGATCGCCTCCGCTTTGCCTGGAGACCCGGCCAGCCCGAGGTTCTCGATATCGCGGATTTCGTGGTAGAGGCCGGAGAGCGGGTGTTCATCGAAGGGCCGAGCAGCAGCGGAAAGAGCACTTTGTTCAGCCTGCTCGGCGGGGTGTCGAGTCCACGGCAAGGAACGCTGCGCATCCTCGGAGTCGGAGTCTCCGAGATGCCGGCGCGCCGGCGAGACGCTTTTCGCGCCAATCACATCGGGTTCGTGTTCCAGATGTTCAACCTGGTCCCCTACCTGTCGATGATCGCGAACGTCACGCTGCCCTGCCGCTTCTCGCGCCGGCGGTGCGAACGGGCGATCTCGCGATCGGGAACCCCGGAAGCGGAGGCACGCCGGTTGCTCGCCCGGCTCGGACTCGACGGGGAGGACGCGCTCACCCGCGCGGTCAGCGACCTCAGCGTCGGTCAGCAGCAGCGCGTCGCAGTCGCGCGGGCGCTCATGGGGGCACCGGAGCTGATCATCGCCGACGAACCGACCTCCGCCCTCGACGAGGGCGCGCGCGAGCGCTTCCTCGAGCTTCTCTTCGCGCAGTGCGACGAGGCAGGCGCCTCGCTGCTCTTCGCGAGCCACGACGCGCGCCTCGGCCCTCTCTTCGAGCGCCAGGTGTATCTCCCCGAGCTGAACCGTGCCGCCCCTGCCGGGGCGGAGCGTCCCACCTGAGCCGGCGCGTTGCGGAGCGGCGGGGTGCGCAACGGAATGGCCGAACGGCGAATCCGGGATTGGATCCCGTTTGGCACCGGCGGTTGCCGAAGGGCCGTGGTCTTGCCTCGTCGCGCTGACACCGCAGTCGCGAGTCGCACCTGCGATCCTTCAAGCCCGTGGATCCCCGCTTCCGCGGGAATGACGGTAGGTAACGCCCCGTGCGGATCCCGTCGTTCCCTTGGTGCGCGGAAATCCACCCGGTGGAATCGTGGCATCGAAGGACAAACGAGTAACAATCTCCGCGCACTTTGGCGATTTCTCGCCTTATCCGAACACCGATGCGCGCACCTGCGGTGCTAAATGACTGATTCTGCGACGCATTCTCCTGTCGATTCCGCCGTGCGGAGCCGGAACTCGAGGGTTCCGGTTCCCCGGCTGCAACCGCCAGGAGATCGCTTCCATG